>NZ_LGXZ01000005.1 GCF_001238295.1 Ruegeria sp. 6PALISEP08 | reverse complement strand
AGCAATCGAGTTTGCTCCGACACCCTGACCGTTGTAAATCAGGCCGATGTTCGCACCACCTGCGTCCAATACATACAGGCCCTGTTTTGCATGTTTGAGCGTCGTACCCTGGCCGTCGATATCTGACAACTGCATTTCCGTCGGGATACTTGCTCGGGTGTATGGCTGCGCAACATTTGAAAACTCGATCAACTCCACGTCACTCCCGACAGTGAAGGTAACTCGAGACGTTACATCGAGGAAATCGTATGAAGCTCCGTTGCTAATGAACAAGTAGTTGCTGGCGGCGCTGACAAACCTGACTGCGTCCGTTCCAGTTCCGCCGGAAAACGACCCCCCGTTTCGGTTCACAATCGCTATGTCATTGCCCTGATCTCCAAAGACCTGGTCAGATCCAGAACCATATGCCACGTGGATCGTGTCGTTGCCATCACCGCCATAGATCGTGTTATTGTTGGTTCCGTCAGACAGGGAATGAATTGTGTCGTGCCCATGGTTTCCCCGCAGGGTATTCTGGGCAGTGTTCCCCACGATAATATCGTCACCCCAACCGCCCGAAGCATTTTCAATGGTGGCGCCATGCGCAATTGTGAAGCCGCCTTTGATACCTGTCGCGTACGACATGATGCCACCGCCAGATGTGCTATAGTCCAGCGTCGCGGGCCTTAAGTCTATATAGGCGTTTGAGCCGCCAGTGTGCTGAATGGTATCGTTGCCGCCCGCGTCCCAAATTGCCATGTAGCCTGTTCCCGCTACGTTGGCCGAAGGCAGCGTGTACACATCGTTGCCAGTCTTGTACGAAGTATTCGCGCCGTACATTGCCTGTAGTGCTGCGATATCAAGCGCACCAAACCCGGTGGAGCCTCCATAAGTTGCATTAACAGACAGGCCTCCGTTTTGCGAGGTCCACCCGTCATTGTAAGACATCACGGTATACACGCCCTGATTGAGGTTGCCGACCCCAAATGAGTTGAAGGCCGAAGTCACACCGCTCATCACGGTTGTTCCCAAGCTGGTATCGTGTGGGTGACCAAGTCCTAAAGCGTGGCCCAACTCATGGATTAGCGTGGTAAAGAAAAACCCGCCCGGATCGCCATTGCCGCCAGAACCTGCGGTAGCAGTCCAATAGGCAGTATTGAAAGCGCCTTCAGATGACCTCGAAGAGGGCGTGTAGTGGTAGCCAAGGGTATTTGCGCTGGAAAAAAAAGAGCCGGGGGCGATGACTTCGACAAGATCGGCGTTGCCACCACTGGTTTCGACGAAATCTATGTTGGCAACGGCTTCGATCGTAGCCAGAGCCTTGCGAAACTCAACTTTGTATGCCGAGTTCCAAGCCTGTGTGCCGCTTCTGGCTCCAAATTCATAAGTGATTGTGGTCACGGTTGATGGATTGCCGTCCCCATACGCAACTCCGCCTTGAATCGTGCTGAGAGGAGAGCTTGAGGGAGGTTTCGGTATCCAGGTCAAACTAGCCATTTTACTGCCTTGAAATTCGTCGATTCTTTTCGCGCTGTAGTTGCTTACCCAAGTTGTTCTTATTGTGGCAAGCGCAAAGAAAGTTCATGAAAACCAACACTCTGCGAAACAATTGCAAACACGATCTTTCTCAATTGAGCTGGTGTTGCAGGAACACAATCGGCACGAAAGAACAGTCCATGTCAACCAGCCAAAGACATTGTTTTGCGAGACGCCTGTTTCACACAATTGTGAACGCGGCTAAGGACGAAGCCATCACATACCTTGATGTGTGCCAAATCGACCCTGTGCGCGATGCCAAGCATCTGTTGCAACCAAGTTGAAATGTCATTGGTTGTGCAAAGTAGAAATGTCCCAGGTGTAGAGGAACGGCAGTTTAGCCTGCCAGAGTGGAGACCTCCAACATCGGAGCTCTGGCAGGCTGCGAAAGCCTGCTTGCGTTTCCGGTCTGCGAGGGAATTCCAGCCGGGGCTTCGGCGCAAATGATCTCGACGTTTGGCTCCGCCAGTGCGCGGCCGAATTGTGTCATGCCAGTCATATGTTTGTTGGGCTTGGGAACTCGAAAGACGGTGTGTGTCTCACTGTAGAATGCGACGGGACGTCCGTGCTTTAGCAGGTAGCGCTCCAAGGCTTCGAAGTAGCTGATCGTGCTTTCGGAAGTCACAAATCGCAGCTCCATCAACGTGCTGGACGCGTCATCAATGAAGACGAGCAGGGTGCAGGGGTCGCTTCGATCCTCGAGCCATAGGTGATCCGAACCATCAATCCGCATCAACTCGCCATAGCATTCACGGCGCAAACGCGGCTGGTGGAAGGTCTGCCGCTGTTTGCGCGACAGCCAAATCCCGTCTTCAACCATCCATTTGCGAAATGTCTCGCGTGAAACCTTGAACCCGCGATGTTCAGCCCTTGTCTGCGGCCAACGTCGTCCCGAAATCCGCATAGCTTTCTTTGATCAACGCCAAGGCATAGTCGCGCTTTGCCTTGTGAATCTGATTGTTCGGAGGTTTGCCGCGCGCCTTGTGCTGGATCGCAGCTGCTCCAACCGCGCGATATCGCTTCAACAGCCGACACACTTGGCGCCCTGTCAGATCCAGCAGATTCGCCACATTATCAACTGTCAGCCGGCCATCATCGACCTGCGCCAACACCTCTACGCGGTTCAACTCACGCTCGCTCATCATCACCCAACCCATGTCCGCTCGCCCTCAATGACTTTTGAGGGTATTGTGACATTCCTGAATTGCTCATGGGTGACGTTTTAGCTTTGCGGCTACAGTTTAAAAACTCTCATAATAAACATTATGTTAAATACCGAGTGCCGACAATCAGCCTAGGAAACCGTCGTGCTGAGGGACCAGATCACTATAGTATCTGCTCGTCAGTGAAAGCGGTCGTTTTCTTCTGACCGGCCTAGGCATGAAACACAATCCGCCTTTGCCACGAGAATTGGAAAATGGGAGCGCATTCCGCAGTTACTCGCCCGGAGGAGACCGTGGGTGCAAAAATCGAATGGCTGTTGCGTCTCCATTCAATCCGACAACAAAGCGATGATCATATCGGTCTCGGGTCTTCGGCGCGATTGCGGTGGTACTCGGACCATTAGGGAAAGACCTGTTGGGCAGGGTTGCGCACGTGCAACCGCCAACGCATGGGATGTCAGAGCCTCTTCGAGCAGACACAGATGCCCCATCAACACGCCTGCCCCGGCCTTGGCCTCTTCGACTGCAAGACTATAAAGCGAGAACTGCGGGCCTGCTTTGGCATCAGTCAGGCGGTTTCCTGTGCTGTTTGACCACGTGACCCAATCGTCATTCCAAACCTGATCATGCAACAGCGGGATATCCTGAAAACCGCTGACGCTCTGCACACGATCCAAAAGAGTCGGTACACAGACCGGAACGATGATGTCCTCACAAACGGCGATCTGGTCCGGCGACCCGTCCGGCGCGGCAAAGAAGATCGACAGATCGAACAGCTCGCGTGACAGGCTTGGTGGGGTTTCCATCGCGGTGACCGAAAAGGCGATGTCGGGAAACTGCGCTCTGATTCTGCGCAGCCGTTTCGGGAGCCAGAGTTGGGCAACAGCAGGCAGGGCTGCGATGTGAAAATCGGCCTTGGGTTTGAGATTGCGTAGAGCGCGGGCAGCATCGGCGAGTTCGTCAAAGGCCGCTGAAAACCCATCGACCAGAGACTGTCCTTCGGGCGTCAGGTCGACCCCCTGCGCGTTGCGGTGAAACAGCGGTGTACCAGCCCACCCTTCCAGCGCTTTGATATGTTGTGAAATCGCGCCAGGCGTGACGTTTAACTCTTCTGCCGCCGCCACGAAGCTGACGTGCCGGGCCGCGGCTTCAAACGCGCGCATGGCGTTCAACGGGGGACCTTTGGGGCGTTTGGGAGCGACGCTCATTGAAATAGCCGTAGTTTTTCTACGCCAAGAAATAGCAATTCTGCTTTGCGATGTCACGCGGCAGTCGTCAGACTTAAGCAAACAGGAGGATTTCATATGACACTTGCACACAGAGACTGGGTGCCTGCTCACTGCGAAGCCCGGGTTCAGGACATCGTTGCACAGGCTGCATCGGCAACGTCTGGGGAACTGTTGGCCCAGATCACACATCTGGCGGAAGAAAACCGCCGTATCCATGAGGCCGAGTGCTTTAACCTGAACCCGGCGACAAATGTGATGAATCCCAGGGCCGAGGCGCTTTTGTCTTCGGGCATCGGGTCGCGCCCCTCGCTGGGTTATCCGGGCGACAAATATGAAATGGGACTGGAGGCGATTGAAGTGATCGAGGTCATCGCAGCCGAGCTGTGTGCCGAGGTGTTTGATGCCAAGTTTGCCGAGGTGCGGGTGCCGTCGGGCGCAATTGCCAACCTCTATGGCTTCATGGCGACCTGCAGGCCAGGCGACACGATCATCGCACCGCCCGCATCGATTGGCGGGCACGTGACCCATCATCTGGCGGGTTGCGCCGGGCTTTTCGGGTTACGCAGTATCGAGGCTCCGGTCAACGCGGACGGTTATACCGTCGATCTGGATCAATTACGCAGTCTTGCGAAGGCGGAGCGTCCCAAATTGATCACGATTGGTGGCAGCCTAAATCTGTTTGAACACCCCGTGGCTCAGGTGCGTGCCATCGCGGATGAAGTCGGGGCCAAGGTCATGTTCGACGCTGCCCATCAATGCGGCATCATCGCCGGGCGGGCGTGGTCCAACCCGCTGAAGGAAGGCGCGCATTTCATGACCATGAGCACCTACAAAAGCCTTGGCGGGCCTGCGGGGGGGCTGATCGTATCAAATGATATTGACATCGCTAAATCGCTGGATGCCATCGCCTTTCCCGGCATGACGGCAAATTTCGATGCGGCCAAGACCGCCGCACTGGCAGTCACAATGCTGGATTGGAAGGATTTTGGTGCGGCCTATGCCAAAGAGATGATCGATATGTCAAAAACACTGGCTCAGGCGTTGGACGCATTGGGCGTACCGGTTTTTTCCGGCGCAGACGGATTCACTGACTCGCACCAGTTTGCCGTTCTGGCAGTGCCTTACGGTGGCGGCCAGGCAGCTTCCAAACAACTGCGTCAGAACGGCTTTCTGGCGTGTGGAATCGGTTTGCCCGTCGCCCCGGTGGACGGTGACATGAACGGCCTTCGGATCGGCACGCCGGAACTGGTCCGTTGGGGCATGACCACGGGTGATGCTGATCGCTTGGCCGAGTTGATCAAGCGCGGTCTGAGTGCCGAAAACACTCTGCCCGAGGTTTCGGCCTGGCGCAATGAATTTAACAGGCTGCATTTCGTGAACGCGTGACTGAAACGGCCTGTTGTACCATCGTTCCGGATTGCAGCGTTGTTGCGCTTAGCGGTCGTCAACGACTGCTGTGTGACCTTTTGACGTTGGCCTTGCCATCATATTGCAGGCGGTTGCCAGTGAAGCGTTACAAGCGTCTACTTAGATCGGAGGAATATTGACAGCGCAGAGAGGCATCGGAGAATGTCCGAGAGGATCGACTCTGCAACCCTTTAAAATCAGACGCTTACACATATTGTTGGTGCGGGTGGAGGGACTTGAACCCCCACGCCTTGCGGCGCCAGAACCTAAATCTGGTGCGTCTACCAATTTCGCCACACCCGCAACCATGCGCCTCGGCGCCGGAATGATGCGCTCATAACAAAGCTTCTGTCCGAGTGCGAGAGGTAAATTGAGCATTTGAGGAAGTTTTGTTGCTCAGGTTTTGAGTGTAGGAATCTTTGAATTTGAGCCGCCAAAAGGCACTGAAACTGTGAGAAATCCTGCAGTGGGTCGTGGTGTTCGCATATGGCTGCAATGGTGGTCCCTGACCCTGTTCTTGCACGACTATGGGAATCCGATCGATTGACATGTTTTCTTCTTTTTTGCTGAAAACGGGCCCTGTGCGAAAATCGGCAGGGATAGTTCGAAAGACGCGTTTACGTTGAGTGATGGCCTATTATTTAGTCAAAAATGAATATTGGCGAAGCGAATGGGCGATAAAAAGGAGACCTTTGACTTAAGGTCCAGTACCTGACGTTGCCGCTCGCGGTTCGTCACTAACTATTCCTATAACAATATGCATTTTATAGCTTTTCCCGGCTATACGCGCCGCTCTCAAGGAAATTGCACTGAACGGCTGTTGTGAATTTTCTGTGCCCACAAGCTGTGATGTTTCCAGCGACGGTACTCGTATGGGTTGAGACATTCTTATGGGTGGGCCGCCATGAAGCCGCCACATTTCAACCGCCAAAAAATCTTATTCGCGTCAAAATAAGACCGCCTTGAAGGGTCTTCTTGTTTGATAGGAGTTAATGAGTCTTTTTCGCCACTTTGGCACCGGTACGAGTTTTCTGCTCAACTCCAGTACAAGGTTTTCTGCTGTGACCGATATGAACCCTACCGTTGCCGCCGAGCAAGAAGCTGTCTTCTTTGCTCGCGAGAGCTTTCTTGGCGAGCTCAAGACCCTGAACCGAGATCATCCGAATACCGGCTTTGGTATTTCTCTGCACACGCATTCCGGAGAACACTATCTGCTGGCCAATGCACGTATGCCTTTACCTGCCGTAAAATCCGAAGGTTTCCCGACCGGGCGCCGCGTTGCGCGACTTGAAAACGGCGACCGCTTCAGCTCGATTGAAGTGCTGGCGGATTCCAAAGCCTACGAAACCATTTCTCCGTGTGCCGAGGCCGAGATCCTCGGTAACGCACTGGATCTGATCGCACGTATCGACACTCTGACAAGCATCCCGTCTGGGCGCGTGTCACACGAACCCCAGATTGCTGCTACGGGAACCGGAGGTTAAGCATGGCGCGCAACGATCACCTTTTGTCTGTCGGCAACGAAGCATTGGCCCCGATGACCTCTGCCATGTCTTCACTGACGACGCAGATCGATCACTTGACTGAGGTGGCTGATGCGCGCTCCTCGGCACGGCTGGCCACCCTCAAGACGCGGATGGAAAACTTCACCGCCAGCATCACGATGGTGGGTCAGGTCAAGGCAGGCAAATCATCGATTGTGAACATACTGGCCGGGCGCCCTGCCCTGCTGCCGTCGGATGTCAACCCGTGGACGTCTGTGGTCACGACCCTGAATATCAACACACGCCCGCCAGGCGATACCAAAGCCAAGTTTACATTCTTTGAGCAGGAAGAATGGGACAATCTGATGGTCGGCGGCGGTCGTCTGGGGGAGCTGGCGAACCGGGCTGGCGCAGATGATGAAATGGACGACATCCGCCGTCAGATCGGTGAGATGAAAGCCAAATCCGAAGAACGCCTTGGCAAGCATTTTGACCTGATCCTCGGCCAAAGCCATCAATACGATCACTTCGATGAAGAACTGATCAAACGCTATGTGTGCCTGGGCGACGAAGACGATCCGGATATCGACCCGAAAACCGGTCGCTTTGCTGATGTCACCAAGTCGGCTGAGCTGTATATGGATATCCCGCAATATCCGATCGCTCTCAAGCTTTGCGATACACCCGGCGTTAACGATACATTCATGGTGCGTGAACAGATCACGCTGCGCAGTTTGCGCGGTTCTGAGGTCTGTGTCGTGGTTCTGGCGGCAAGTCAGGCGCTGACTACGATGGATATGGCCCTGATGCGTATAATCGCGCAGTTCGAGAACCGTCAGATTGTCCTGTTCGTCAACCGCATCGACGAACTCTCGGATCCGGTTAATCAGGTGCCGGAAATCCGCGACCGCATTCAGGACACGCTGAAACAGAACAATATCGATACCAACACCAGCGTCGTCTTTGGCAGTGCTATCTGGGCCGAAGCAGCCCTGACCGGCAATCCGGATATTCTGACCGAAGAGTCGCGTGAAGCCCTGAATACCTTCTACCTGGCGGCCGGGTTTGGGGATCAGGCGGCCTCACTGGACAAAATCTGGGCACTGTCCGGCCTGCCCGATCTGCTTTTGGCCATCAACGAACGTATTGCCGAAGGGGCTGGGTCTCGACTGATGAACCGTGTGCGCCACCGGGCCCGAAACATCGCCAGCCAAATCCGCGCGACAGCGGTCGCCAAAAACCTGTCCGACGGCGAAGGCGTCGCTCGGGACCTAGACGGCGTGTCGCCCGAAGAGGCCATCAACACGATGTCGGCGGAATACGATAAGAAAGCTGCCGAATTGACAAATGCGTTGCGCGACAAGGTGTTGGAGCGTCTGAACTCGGCCGAAGCCAGCTTTGTCAAACGCGCTACGGACTCTTTGATCGCGCATCTTGAGAAGAATGGCGAACAAGGCACCTGGCAGTATGACCCGGCGGGTCTGCGTACCCTACAAAAGGCCGCCTATTTCAGCTTTGCCCGCGCTATGCGGAAAGACGCCGGGGCTCTTTATACCACAGCTGCTGGTGATGTTGAGGCGCTATATCATAAGATACTCGGCAACCACCTGGGTGAATTCAGCATAGAAGCGCCCATCGTGCCTCGCGTGCCTCCACCACTTGGCATTGGCCGGACGATTGCTCTGGACTTGCAAAGCACCTGGTGGCGGCGATGGTGGCAAAAGCGCAAGGGCTTTGAAGCATACGCTGCGGATTACACGCGTTTGATCGCGTCTGAGGCAAATTCGATCACCAAGGACATCGAAGAAAACCAAGTCGCAGCAGTGTTGGAAAATGTCCGCGCGATCCTGACGGATTTTATGCGCGAACAGAAAGAAACCTTGCTGAGCATCTCGTCGACGGCTGATAAGAACGCAGGTCAGACTGCGGCGGCGATGGCGGATTTACAGCCCCAGAAATCCAAGGACGAGATTCTGGGTGACATCCTAAAAGATCTAAGCAACGAAGCGGCATAAGTAGAAAAATGGCAAAAGATACACAATCACGCTTTGTTTCACCGAAGGCTTGGGAACGTATCGAGCAGTGGTCCCGCCGTAAACCGGTTTTCGCTCTGATGGGCGAATTCAGCGCCGGTAAGTCTACGTTGATGAATTTTCTGTTGCGAACGCAGACCTTGCCGACGCAGGTCACTGCAACACAACTGCCTCCGGTCTGGTTCAGCTGGGGTGATCGTGCACCCTATATCAAGCGTCATGATGGCTCTGTCGAAACTATAGAATTGGACGATCTAGAATCTATTGGTGTCAATGACGCGCAGTTTATCCGCGTATTCCTTGAGGCCGATATCCTTGAGGCGGTGGATCTGATCGACACGCCCGGAATCTCGGATCCTAAAATCTCGACGGATGTCTGGCAGCGGGCCGTGGGTCAGGCGAATGGCGTTTTGTGGTGTACCCACGCGACCCAAGCCTGGCGCGAGACAGAGCGTGCAACATGGGTATCCCTGCCTGAACGTTTGCAGCACAATTCGCTGCTATTGGTCACTCGCGCGGATGCTCTGAATCTCAAGGACCGTCAAAAGGTTCTGCGCCGCGTGAACCGCGAGGCCGGGCATCTGTTCAATCGATCTATTCTGTTTTCTGCTCGGGATGCAATTGTCGCGCGTGACAAGACCGGCGACGCAGAGATGTGGTCGCGCAGCGGTGGTGGCAAGATGATCGACAGTTTCCTGGAGATCACAGAGCAGATCATGGACAATCGTGCCGATCAACTGGCCCGGTATCAGATTGACAAAAGCCAGTCAGACGCCCCGAAGGTGCAGCCCATGCGCCCTGCACGCTCATCGGACAGTGACGCGCAGGTCGAAGCCGCGCCTTTGCGGTTGGTTAACCCGTTGGAAACAGACGCTCAGCCCGCGCAGAACGACACCGCGATTGTCACCAGCTTTCCTGTTCGGCCTGCGCGCGTGGAGCGGCGCTCGGATGAGGCCGAACGCGTGCGGATCGACGCTGAAGAAGCTGAACGTATGCGGACCGAAATGGTTTCGGAACCGGACTCCCTGCCCGAAGAGCCGGATACAAGCGATGATTTGCGCGCCTTCTTCAGGGACACGTCGAATGATCCTTTGGAGCTGACCAATGTGGCCGGCCTTGAGGATGCAATCGACGAGTTCGAACTGTCAGACGAAGCGGATCTTGATGACGAGATTGATGATCTGTCGGAAGAGGCGGCTGACGTAGAGGTGATCGAGGCGCAAGCTGACGAGATTGACAATACCGATGATGTTCTGACCTCGCTTCACAGCACTTTGCGAGACGTCCCGGTCGACACAGATGTCTCGGACGATAAGGCTGAAGAGATCGACGAGCGCGAAGATCGCGGCATCGAGGTTTCGGTATCCTCTATCGCAGCTTTGATGGCGGCTCAGCCCAACATCACTGCTGAAGACTATGAACCGGAGCCCGAGAACAGTGGTTTGATCGAAGCGGCTCTGTCAGATCGGGTGGATGCAGTCGATTCAAATGTCGCGGCGCTGGGAGATCTGCCGGAAGTTGCCGTTGGATCCCCTTTAAGTGCAGCCGCAATGTGGCGGGAAGTAGCAAGTAGTGAAGACTTGCCTGAAGATGCAGATGGCTTAAAAAATGTGTTCAAGGCATTTTTGGCTGAGTTTGATCAGATCGCAATCGAACACAGCGCGAAGCAGACGAAGGAAGTACTGCAATCCATTCCAAAAGCAAAAGAAAGTAGTGCGGCGGAATGGCATGTGTTGTAGAGATCGTCGAATCAGGAAAATGGTCAAACCTATAGGGATAACAAATAGTTAGATGTCAATTCAGGAGGCATTGAGCACGGCAATCGAAAAGATACCCGACTGCGTTGCAGCCGGGTATGTCGATATGGAAACAGGGATGCTTCTGGGGAGTTGCGTCTCGGATCCGGAATGCGCCGAGTCTTTGGACATATTGGCAATCGCTGTGGCCAATCTTTTTCAAGGGCGCGGGGTTGCCGCGTTTGAAGCGCTAATGCGTCAGACTGGACGCGACGATGCGGAGAATACAGGGTTTGGGGAAATCGCTGTGTTCTCGAAAGATCGCCTGAACATTTTTTTGCGGACCAAGGAATATCCTGATCATGTGGTCTGCTATATCTGCCGCAACAGCGCAAATGTGGGATTGGCGCTGACAAAATCACATCTCAGTCTAGGGCCGGTTGCGGCCGCAGTCTGAACGGGACCAGAGGGGGTCACGGTATGATGGACACTGACATTCTGGGCATGCTCGAAGATATCGGGCGGTCTTCGGTGGCACGGTTGTCGCCAGCTGTGATGATCACGGGGGACTCCGCTGTGTCCCGGCGCGCGGCAATCCTGCGCGCCATTCGCGGTACGGTCCTGCCACGTCGGTTAGAGTTTACAGCCGCCAATGGGGCGTGTCTGGCACTTGAAGTGAACAGCTCGCGGGTCACGGACGTCTTTCAAGTGCCCGATGGGCCGACGCCGGATTTCGAAACCGAAACGCGTGACGCACTGGTTGAAAAGTTGGCGCAGCTGGTGTCAGACATCGCAAACGCCCCTGCCCCGCTTGAGCTGATGTCGGGTAAGCCGGATTCAGCCCTTGAGGCCGACGATGTGGGTTTGACGTTCAGCGAAATCGAAAACGCGTGCGCTGCCATAGATATATCCGCTGAACCGATTGTTTCGGTCGTGCCAGACATCGACGCGCCGGAAGAGGATGAACCGTCCACGGTTGAAGATCGCCCAGCCAACTTGGCCCAAAAGTTCTTTGATCATGCGGGCCGCTTCGCCACAGGCCGTATGTTGATCGACGGGACAAGCAACGCCGCTTTGGCTTGCGAGGGTTCCTGTCAACCTTCCCAAGACATGCATCCCGATCAGGAGGTTTTGGCACGTTTCGTGGCTGATCTTGCAGGTTGGGAGAACGATAGTCAGGACGAGTTTGACAGCCCCCATCTCATTGTCATGCGACCATCCGGCGGAAAAGGCGCGGGAATGGCGGTGCTGAGCGACAGCGATCAGATAGCGGTTGCTGTCCACGATGCGCGCAAGTTGGGGGCGGTCGTCAATCTGTGGACCTCTTTACAGGGGGTAGCTGAATGATTGCCTCCATAGCATTCAAATTTTCGATTAATTCAATCCGTTTTAGTGTGACCAAGGTAGTGAGTAATGAGTGATACACATCGCCGCGAGCTTATACGCATCGCAGAAGACATGAATGAAACCAGCAATGACGAAACGCGGCATTTCATTTCGCGCATCATCGGAGATCTGGGAAACCTAAAGCCGTCAATCGCATTTGTAGGGCAGATCAAGGCAGGAAAATCACGTTTGATCAACGGGTTCACCGGGCAGGCTGAATACCTGCCGTCAGACGTCAACCCGTGGACCACCGTGATCACCGACATGCATTTCGGGCATCCCTCTGGTCGGACCGATGGGGCTGAATTTCATTTTTTCGACAATCACCAGTGGCAATCCCTGATCGCCGAAGGTGAAGAACTGCGCAACATGTTCCCCGATGACGAGGACAGCTATAAGCGCGAGATGATCGAAGAACAGGTCGAGGCCATGAAGACCCGGGCACGCCTGCGTCTGGGCGACAGCTATGAACAGCTGTTGGGACAACACCACGATCTTGATCAACTCAACTCGGACGATCTGGCGCGCTATGTATGCGCCGGAGATGATCCTGCCGAAGATGGCGGTGTCGATCCGGGCAGTGATCGTGGGCTTTACAGCGACATCACCCGCAAGGCTGAAGTCTATTTCGACATTGGACATTTCCCGTTCCCACTAACCGTCACGGACACACCGGGGGTCAACGATCCGCTGTTGATCCGCGAAGAGATTTCGCGCCAGTACCTCAAGGAATCCGATTTCTTCGTGGTGGTTCTATCCGCGCATCAGGCGTTGTCACGCGCGGATCTCAAACTGTTCCGCCTTATGCAGGCGCTTGAGCTTGGTCAGATCGTTGTTTTCATCAACCGTGTCGATGAACTGGGTGGCGGGCCCGAAGACGCGACCAAAGTGCGTCTGGATGTTTTAGACGGGCTGGAGAAGGCGCTCGGCAATTCGGACATCGACGTTCTGATGGGCAGCGCTCAATGGGCTCATTATGCGCTGACCGGCGACGAAACCGGCGTGAACCATGACCATGTCCTGGCGTGGCTGCGGGCGCACCCGGAACAGATGCAGCAATACCTGAACGGCGTTGCCGAGATAAAGCAAGGCCCCGGGCCGATCAGCCGTGAGGCCGTGTTGCGCTTTGCAGCAATGATCGCTTCGGGACTACCGGATTTGCGCCGTCATGTTACCAAAGCTCTGACGGACGGGCCTATTGACGAACACCTTCGGATGGCGTGGCAGCATCTTGACAGTTTCGCGCGAGGCGAGCTTGAGCGGTCCCAGGTTCATCTGCGGGCGCTGCAAGATGAAAACAATTCCGACGCACGTAGCGCAGATGACAGCGACAAGACCCTTGGTGAGTTGCGCAAACTGATTGCCGATAAGACACAAGACATTACCCGGGACATGGATGATGTCCTGTCCAATCTGCGCGGGGTAATGGATGATACAGTCGCTGAATCCGTCTCGGCCGTAGTACGTGGACCGAATGGTCAATCGCCTCTTCTGGCCAAAGGGGGTGCGACCGAACTGAACTTTACCCCCCTGCGGGAACACATGCGGGAACTAATGCAAGGCGCGTCGCAAGTGGTGCGCCAGCGTATGCTGAGCGAGCTCTATACCATCGATATGCAATGCAATGCGGCTTTGCGTGCATTGCCGGGTTGGCAAGAACCGGTCGATAGTCGCATGAACACCAGCGCTGTTCGTTGGTTCCGACCCGATACCACTGCGCTCACCCGTGGAATTACGGTCGAGTTGCGTGTAAACTGGCTATCGCGCCTGATCTCGCGCAACAGCGTGGTGACGCGGGCAGAACGGATGATCGTGCAAGAGTTCGAGCTGATCGGCGACGACCTGATCGACACGACACGCGACAACTTACTGGAACGGCTGAATACAGTTTTGGATCACTACGTGGCCCTGTTGGCGGGCCATTTCGAACACCGCTCTGGCGCGGGTGAATTGAATGCTCAGGCCGAAGCACAAACTGCATTCGACCGGGCGCGCCGCATTGCTACGGATCTTGAAAGTGTCTTTGGAACAGGCAGTGTGGACGAACGACTAGCAGAGGCTGCGGAATGATTGAATTTCCCGGAACCGAACAGGAAGTGCGCCAGCTGGAGCGTTTTCTGACCGCGACTGAAAAACTGTCATCGGATGCAAAGTTGGAGGGCATGCGCGCACGGGCTCTGGCCCATGCCGAGCGGCTGTCCAACGCGGTCAATATCGGGTTTGCCGGGGAATTTGGCGCGGGCAAGTCGAGCCTGGCAAATATGCTGGCCGGTGCAGATATTCTGCCCACAGGCCCACAGCATCTGAAACTGCCGCTTGTGATCGTGGCTTATGCCGATGTGCCTGAGACGACCGTGGGCTGGTGGAACAAGGAACCCAAGACCTATTCCGGGATCGCGCTTGAAAAAGCGGCGGCGGATGAGCCGGATTTCATCTCGGTGGGGATCAACACGCCTGCCCTCAAGGAAATCTCGCTGTTTGATCTTCCTGGGTCGGGTGCCTTGGACGATACGTATAAAAAAACTCTGGATCTGCTGAAGTTCGTCGACTGCGCCATCTGGTGCACAAACGGTACAAATGCATGGCGCGAGACTGAGCGCCACTTGTGGTCGAAGGTGCCGCCTGAACTTCGCGCGAACAGTCTGTTGGCTGTTACTCATGCCGACCTGCCGCCGGTACAAGGGTCACTGGACCGTGTTCTGGCACGTCTCAACAAGGAAAAAGATGGGATGTTCCGTGAGATTGTGCCGATTGGTACCCCGGTAGCGGTCAAAGCGATTGCTCAGGAGCCGGAACCTGACTTTGCTCTGTGGGAGACATGCGGCGGACAGAACCTTGCCGAACAAGTTCTGGATGCAGCGTCCAATCGGAGGCGCAGTGATCTGGATGCCGCTCGAAAGGATTTGCAGCAGGAGTTCCTGCCGTACCTCGAAGAGCTTGAGGGTCCCGAACCTGAACCGGCCGTTTCTGAAACACCTGCGATGCACGCGACTCTGGGCTCGGCCCTGCCGCCATTGAACAATCCCATCCTCGAAGATTGGCTGGCCGCAATTGCCAGCATTTATGAAGACCTTCGTGAGTCGTCCAACATCGAACCCGCAGCATTTTTGCATAGCTGCCAGGAGATCGTGGAAGACTTCGCTGAAAGGCTGGAACAAGGGGGGGAGATCGACCCCGACGCAGATTGGATTCCGGCGGAATTCGAGAAGGCAACGGACCTGTTGTTGCTGCTGCAATTTGAAAGTGGTGATGCGCCTTTGAATGACGCGATCAGCATTCTTGCGCAGCTGGGTGACAACCTTGCCTGGGCCGGCAGCACAGTTGCCGCAGCGCAATCCAAAACCGGCACTTAATAATTTCTCGTTAAGATTGAGCGCGACTCAGCGATTCGAAGGGCCGAGGAATCGGCCCTTTATTGTTTCGAATTCGTAGACCAACCACTGGATTTTGGGGTTTACGTTTTCACTGATACCGTCTTGTCGATCAATATATAGTATCATTACAACCGCAAAGCACAATATAAGCCAAAATTGAAAAAACGGTCCATAGTGAAGCCACGAGGCGGCCCCAATAAAGTCAAATTTGAACCGTCTAACCGTTCTCAAGTGTCCTGCGGTTGTTTTGGTTGTGAGTTCGTGGGCTGTCGGCCCTGTTTATTTAAGCCGCAAAAAACGAGTAAAACGGGCGGATTGAAATGAGCCACAACCAGGCTGTCGGTGCGACGCACGACGAACCAAAAATTGAAGGATTGCAACCTGGCGCGAAATTGTTGCGCGGGCAGTATGAAATCCTTCGCTTCCTAAGCAACGGTGGATTCGGAATTACCTACCTGGCGCGCGACAGCCTGGAGCGCGACGTGGTGATCAAGGAGTGTTTCCCCGGTGCCTTGTGTCGCCGAAACGGTGATTTGGTCGAGCCCAATGACCTGTCTTACAAGGAAGATCTGCGGGCTATCATTGATCTGTTCATTCTGGAAGCCCGCAATCACGCACGCCTTGTGCACCCCAACATCGTCGACGTGCATCAGGTGTTTGAAGACAACGACACCGCCTATATCGCGATGGATCTGATCCGTGGTTGCGATCTGCTCGATTACGTTGAAAACCCTGAAAACGACACGGGCCCTGACTTTATCGTGCAGGTCACGGAAAAGATGTTGTCGGCGGTTTCGTTTATTCACCAAAGCGGCATGCTGCACCGGGACATCTCACCGGACAATATTCTGATCGATGAGAACGGTGATCCGGTCCTGATCGACTTTGGCGCAGCGCGTGAACAGGCGGCCAACAAATCTGCGGCTCTGCTAACCCTGCGTGTCATCAAAGATGGTTACTCTCCGCACGAGTTTTATGTCCGGGGCGCGGAACAAGGACCGAGCAGCGATCTCTATGTTCTGGCAGCAACTCTTTACCACGCCATCAGTGGCGAACGCCCCGTAGACGGGCAGAGCCGTTTGAACGCCTTCAATAACGGGCAGGACGATCCCTATGCCCCGCTGACGGGACGTTTCGAGGGATACCCCGAAGGTTTCCTTGAAGCGATTGACAAGGCGATGGAGGTTCACGCCACGGACCGTTTGCAGACAGCGCTGGACTGGTTGCGCATGTTCCGTGGCCCGGGTGTGATGTTCGACACCTTCGCCTATCGTCCGGTTTCGGTGATCGTCGGTATGGACCGCAAGGACAAGGAACAAGAAAAAGCACGCATCAAAGCTGAAAGCGAAAATGCCGAAGCGGTTGTGACGGCCCTTCTGGCTGGCAATGCAGATATCGTTGTTGGAAACGACGAACAGAAGAAGAAAGAAGAACTCGCTAAGATTGCGGCAAAGGAAGAGGCTCCTGTTGCTGTCGATACCGTTGTTCAAAGCGGCTCAGGTGGAAGCGGTAAAATGATCGCCGGAGCGGCCGTCGTCGCAGTTGCCTTGGCGGCAGGTGGGTTTTTCGTCATTTCAGGGGACAAGCTAGAAGAAAAGGCCGAGACCCCGGTTGAGCAATCCGTGGTGGATGTTCAAACTGCCGAAACGGAAGCACCCGTTGCGGAGGAGGCTTCCGCCACTGAAGCGCCTGAGGCCGTAGTGGTCTCGGATCCTGCCCCAGTGCTGTCAGAGCCTGTCGAGCAGGCACAAGAAGACGCTGCAGAGCCCGTTGCCGTGGAAACAACACCCACAACAGAAGAAACGTCGGCGGTTGTGGCGCAGACGGCAGAAGCACCAGAAACCGAAGCGGAACCCACGGTGGTCGCAGACTCCGCAGTTCCTGCGGCCCAACAGGTGTCCTTTGCCCACTGGGATGTGGAAATCCCTTTCCAGACGTCTCAACGTCGCGGCTCGACGGGTCCGACAATTGCAATCACCGGGATAAACTCCAATCAGGATATGAGTGTGGTTGGCGAATGGGTGCAGCGTGGAGCTGTAATCTTTACCCTCAACGGCAAACCTGTGCGCCAAGATGTATCCTTCGCTGCGCAAGTTCTTGACACTCTGAGCATTGATCCCGACGGCTATACCCGAGTGGCGGCCCGCTATCGTCCGCTTGGACAGACCCGGGCTCAGAATGGTCTGCTTGCCCTTCCGGTGATGCGGTCCGTGGGGTTGGAGAACGGCTATGCCTTCTCAGTGAGCAGTTCGGGTAACGAAAGTTGGCAGACAGAAGTCACGTCCGTTCCGGGAGATTACGCGGGCGGCTTGCAACAAGGCGATATCCTACTGAGTGAAAGCCAGACGGGAGCAAATCTGGACGGTTCAGACAGTCTTGACGCAATGCTGGTCGAGCTTGTCTCAGAAGGCCGTGCGGTCGCCCAGCTGACCGTCCTGCGAAATGGGGTCGAGACGAACGGAACCATGCCGCTTGCACAGGAGTAATCTGACCGGTTCGTTGTGATCTGCCAGTGTGTGTTTGCTGAGGGTGGCACCCAATTCTGCCACCCCGGCGGGAACCGGCCCGCCGCAGAATGTACCAGTTTTCTTGAGTATTCATCGAGTATCTCTGTGCCGTGAGCGCGGGGATAAGTAGCAGCCCCTCGGCACAAGTTGTTCGTGCCGCCAAATTGAAGGTGTCGACACCATGTTTAAATACAAAAGCCCTCTGAGCCGGCTTCTCGAAGGTGCCGGCAAGACCAAAGAAGAAGATACGTCTGAAAAGGTGGAGGCGACAGAAATCGCCGCGTCTGAAGAACAAAAGCAAGAGCCGATCGCGGACTTCAACGCGCTGCGCGCTGCATTGGCCGGAGGGAACACGACATCCGAACCGTATGAAGAAACGGATGAGCTGATCCCGGAAGAGAAAATGCCAGAGTTCGATGAGGCTGAGGCCACTGAGGCGGAAGAGCCCGTTGAAGAGTCCATCTTTGCCGAAGCGCCCACCGACGAAGACGACGCGCCGGCGCTGGACTCGGCAGTTGAAAACACGGCTGATCCGATTGAGGACGAACAGGTTATCACCCTGCACGTGGCTGACGAACCTGTCTCGGCCCGGGTAGAAGAAGCCACGGAACAGGTCGAACCTGAAGTTGCCGAGATGCAAGACACGGCAGCCGAGCCAGCGGTAGAAGCCGAGGTGGAAGACCTGCAGGTTCAAGAACCCGAACTGGTTGAAGAGATCGTTGAGCCTGTTGCTGAGACTGCCCAACCTGCCCCTGCTCCGGAAGAAGATCGCCGCTCGCGCGTTAAGACAACCTTCCTGGGTTTCGAGCGGGCCGATACACATGTGCAAGACCTGATCGAAACCGCAGCACCCGTGGCAAAAACGGAAACCGCGCAAAAGACTTTCCCCGTTGGCTGGCTGGTTGTCACTGCTGGTCCCGGACGGGGTGCTAGCGTCACACTGACCGAAGGTCTGATGCAGATCGGTCGCAACGACGACCAAGCTATTCAGCTGGATTTCGGCGACACCGGCATTTCACGATCGAACCATGCCGTCATTGCCTACGACCCTGAAGATCGCAAATGTTATCTGGGTCATGGCGGCAAGGCCAACCTTGTGCGCCTCAACGGCAAACCCGTGCTCAGCACTGTTGCCCTGTCAAATGGTGACCTGATCCGTATCAGCGAATCCTCTCTTCGGTTCATGGCCTTCTGCGACGAAGGTTTTGATTGGCGGGATTCTTAATAGATGCTGGCGACCCCGGCATATGATGTTGCGCTGATCCTGAACCAAGGTCAGCGAGAGACGCAGGAAGACGCCATTGCTGCACGCATGTTTGATGCGTCCGCTGCGGGTTACGTCGTAATCGCGGACGGAATGGGTGGTCATGACGCAGGTGAGGTCGCGTCAGAAATGGTGGTCGCAGCCTGGCGTGACGCGCTTGACGTCGAGCTTGAGGCCGAGATCCTAAATGAGAGATCCGCGATCGATGCGCTGCCCCTGGCCGCGATGCAGGCCAATGCCGCGATCGCCACTCATAACGAGGAACAGGGCGAGAGCTTCAATATGGGCGCGACCCTTTTGGGCATCCTGTTGCTGGGGCATCGCGTTTACTGGATATCGATCGGGGACAGCCCCCTTTTCCTGTTCCGCGATGGGACGTTGTCTCAGGTAAACGAAGATCACTCGATGGCGCCCGTGATCGACGAAAAACTGGCTGCCGGAGAGATCACCGAAGCTGAAGCCAAGCATATGGACCGAAACCAGCTGACCTCGGTCATCATTGGTGGTGGCATCCCCAAGGTGGATTGCCCGGAAGAGCCGTTGCTGGTGTCGCCGTCTGACATCCTGATCCTTGCCAGTGACGGATTGCAGTATCTTGGCGACAACGAAATTCAGTCAGTTCTGAAGGAACACGGGCAGGCTCTTGCTCAGGACATAGCCGAAGCTTTGCTTGCGGCGGTCCTGGCCAAAGGCGATCCGGATCAGGACAACCTATCCATCGCCGTCGCGAAACTCACAAGAACTTAAACAGGCTAAGCAACAGGACCCATGAGAAAAAATCTTATCATATCCAGCCTTGCCCTCGCAGCGGCCACCGGAGCTGCTTCGGCGCAAGAGGCGTGTTCAAGCTATGAAATTCAACGCGGCGATAGCCTGCGGGAGTTGGCAATCGAGGTTTATGCGACCGAAGATTTTCGCATTATTTTCGATGCGAACCGCGATGTCATCGGCTCTAACCCCAACATCATTCGTGTCGGCGATCTTCTGGAACTGCCCTGTCTCGAAGATGTCGGACGTGCTCCGGTGCTAGCCGATACCGAAGCAGAACGGCTGGCAGCTGAAATGGCGGCAGAGCTGGTGAAGGCCGCCGAGGAACGTGCGGAAAAGGCCGTTGCCGAAGCTGAAGCCCGCGTTGCGGCTGCGGAGGCCGAAGCAAAGAAGGCGAGTGAAGAGGCCGTTGTTGCAGCACGGGTTGCAGCGAAGGAAGAAATTGAGGCTGCCCGGTCGGAAGCCGCAGCTTTGATCCGAAACGCCGGAACGGGAGAACGCCCCGAAATTCGTGATCGTCAGTTGCTGCTGATCACTGGCAGTAACTACGCTCCGTTTACCGATGAATCGCTGCCGAACCGGGGTCTGTATACGCATCTGGTTGAGACAGCCATGTTTCGCGCCGCACCAGAGCAAGCCTACAAGATTCAGTTCGTGAACGACTGGTCATCGCATCTGGACTTGTTGATGCCGACACTGGCCTTTGACGGCACCTTCCCGTGGTCGCGCCCCAATTGTGAGGAAGCCGCGGCACTGTCGGAAAGCGACCGTAACCGGTGCGAAACCTACAACTTCTCAAACCCATTCTATGAGGTCGTGGACACGTTCTTTGCTCGTGAGGGATCAGGATACGAGCAGACGTTGACCTATGCCGACTTTGCCGGAACGACGATCTGCCGCCCGGAAGGCTGGTCACTGTCTCATATGGACGTGGTGAACCTATACGAGCCGGTTATCAAACTGCTACGCCCGACTTCGCCGGATGATTGCTTCCACGCCCTAATGGAGGGCACTGTCGATATCGTAGCAATCGAAGCGCATCTGGCGGCCGAAGCCATCGATCGGCTCGGATATCAACACCGGATTATCGAAAACCCCAACCTGGCGGCCATCAAGTCGCTTAACGTCATGACCCACAAAGATAATCCTGACGGGGAAGCGATCCTTGAGACGCTGAATCAGGGTCTGGCAATCATGCAGCAATCGGGCGAATGGCGCGACATCGTGTCAACTGCCCTGCGTCATCAAATGGAAAATGGATAAGGCCCCGATCTGGCCTGACAAACTAAAGTCTGGAGGAAGTGGACATGTTTAACGAGAAGATGAAGAAGGTAGCGCTTTCAGCAACCGCTATTACCGCTCTGAGCGCGGGTGCCGCGGCGGCACAGGAAGCTTGTACCAACTATACCGTACAAGACGGTGACACAATGGCGACCATTGCCATCGCGGCTTATGGAACATCGAACTATCAGCCGATCTTCAACGCGAACCGGAACGAAATTACGAACCCCAACGCTCTTGAACCGGGTTTGGTTCTGGCCCTGCCTTGTGAAGACGGAAGCCTGCCGAATGGTCAGACCGCACAGGAAATCATCGCGGCTGAAGAACAGCGCGCGGCCAGCGTCAAGCGTTCGAGCGTTTACCAGCCGCCAATCAAGCTGGTAACCGGCAACGGCTGGGCCCCTTTTGCGGATGAATCGCTGAACGGTGGCGGTGCGATTACACGCTTGGGCACCACAGCGTTGCAGCGTGGCGGAAACGCGCGTGATTATTCTGTCAGCTTTGTGGATGACTGGAACTCGCACCTTGAAACCCTTCTGCCGCTTGGTGCCTTCGACGTTTCCATGGCATGGAACATGCCGGACTGCACCAATCGCACTTATGAATGGTCGTGGGAAACCGAAGTGCGCTGCACTCAGTTCGACTCGTCCGTACCAGTCTATGACATCGTGGTCGGTTTCTACACCATCCCCGAAAGCGACTTTGCTGGCGCAACAACCTTTGAAGAGCTGAAAGGCGCCACGATCTGCCGTATGGATGGATGGTTCATTCATGACCTGGAACAAGAAGGTTTGCACAATGGTGAATCCATAACTCTGATGCAACCGATCACCGCGCGGGAATGTCTCGATGCGGTACTGACAGGCACTGCGGATGTTGCAACCTTCGAGGTTCAGCTGTTCTCGGACACTATGGTTGAAATGGGTCTGAACCAGAACGACCTGGTCGAAAACCCATTCGTGACTTCGCTGTCTTCGCTGCGCTTTATCAGCCATCGCAGCAATCCGTTTGGCAAACAATATCTGGCGATGTTGAACAAGGGCCTGAACGAAATGCGCGAATCCGGTGAATGGTATGCGGTCGTTTCCGACACGCTGCGCGAGCATAACGAGAAACTGATGGCAGCTTCGAACTGATCCCTCGGTTCAGCTGAAACTCTGGGGCCGGTGCTTGAACCGGCCCTTTTTTTGTTTGCTGAAGCAACAGTTCTCTCAGAATGACAAAATTTTGCCGTTTATCTGCTTCATAACGGTCGAATACGCGCTTCACTCTGAATCCGAAGCGCAATCATCTTTCCCTTGGTGGGACTTAAACAGCATGAGCCACGCATGATAGAAGGTGCATTGGATCTCAGGAAAAGGTCGGCGACTCCGGTCAATAGGCCGGGCTTGGACATCGCTGTTATATTGCCCTGTTATAACGAGGCGGTTGCCATCGGCGAAACCGTCAAGCAATTCCGGGCGGCCCTGCCGGACGCGGTCATTTACGTCTTCGACAATAATTCCTCGGATGAGTCTGTCAGAATAGCTGAAGAAGCGGGCGCCTTGGTCTTTTCCGAACCCTATCAAGGCAAAGGCAATGTGGTGCGCAGGATGTTTGCCGATGTGGATGCTGACGTCTACGTTATGGCCGACGGGGATGCGACCTATGACAGTTCAGCAGCACCAGAGTTGATCAACCTTCTCGTGTCACGGAATCTGGATATGGTTAACGGTGCGCGTGTGAATGACGAGATCGAAGCGTATCGGAGAGGCCACAAATTCGGAAACGCATTGTTCAGCGGCCTAGTGAAGTTTTTCTTTAAGAGCAAAATCAACGATCTGCTCTCGGGCTATCGCGTTTTCAGCAAACGTTTTGTCAAAAGTTTCCCTGCGGTTTCGAACGGATTTGAGATTGAAACCGAGCTCACGGTCCACGCAATGCAGATGCGTATGCCGATTGGAGAGGTAAAGACCCGGTACTTTTCACGATTGCCGGAGTCAAACTCCAAATTGGCCACCTTCTCTGATGGTTGGCGTATTCTCAAGATGATCGGCCTGCTGATCAAAGACGAAAAACCTGTTCCGTTTTTCTTGTCTTTGGCTTTGTTGGTCTTCCTGCCTTCCCTCTTCGTCTTTGTGTCCGTTTTCCGCGAGTTCCTGGAAACCGGGCTTGTTGAACGAATCCCGTCTTTGGTCGTCGCTGTGTCTGGATTCGTTGCCACGATGTTGTCGATTGTATGCGCACTCATCTTGCAATCTCTTGCCCTAGCGCGAAGAGAAGCGCGCCGCCTGTCTTACTTGCGATATGAAGGTGTGGCGGCTTCTGGTGTTGGCCGAACTATGTCATCTGCCGTGAAGGCCGAAAGACGCCGGTTCGGCTGAACGACTGAGATTTTCAATCCCCGCGGATGAAAGCTGGCGATGTTCCGTCGCCGTCGAGGTAGGCGTGCGTTGTGCGCCATAACATGGGGCTACCATCAGAATTGGCGATCTCAAAAAAGCAAATGACCAGCACCCCAAATGCTGGTCATTTTCTGAGTGAGTGATATAGCCCGAGGGCCTCACCAGTGAAATTCCGTGTTACCACAGGATTACCTTGGCTTGCATTTAACCGCTATTGGGGGAATCCCGTAGGTTTGAGAAATTTCTCTTTAAGCTCAGAAAAAATGGAAAAATGTTGAGACAGGTTTCCTAGTTTGCTTGAATGAGTTTGCTATTAGCCGCAACGATCCCTTTTTGAACCATCACACCGTCAATCATCACAAACGCAACAAAAAAAGGGACCGCGCAATGCGTCGGTCCCTTCCTGATTTGCAACGGGTGCAATGTGCCCCGATGTCCCGTTGACGATTATCCGATGATCGCGTTCAACGTTGCACTTGGGCGCATTACAGCAGCCGTTTTTGCGGGATCGGTGTGGTAGTACCCACCCAGATCCGCAGCAGCACCCTGAGCCGCAGCAAGCTCTGACAGGATTTGTTCTTCCTTGTCGGCCAGCTCTTTAGCCAGCGGAGCAAACTCAGCTGCCAGATCAGCATCATCAGATTGTGCCGCAAGCGCTTCGGCCCAGTAGCGTGCGAACCAGTAATGGCTGTCGCGGTTGTCGGGCTGACCCACTTTGCGGCTGGGCGAACGGTTGTTATCCAGAATGCCCTGAGTTGCTGCTTCGGCCGCAGCGCCAAGAACGCCGGCTTTCGCGTTGCCTGCGCCGTCAGCCAGGAAGTTCAGAGATTCCCCAAGTGCGCAGAACTCACCCATCGAGTCCCAACGCAGGTGGTTTTCCTCAACCAACTGCTGCACATGTTTCGGGGCCGAACCCCCTGCCCCGGTTTCAAACAGACCGCCGCCATTCATCAGTTTGACAATCGACAGCATCTTGGCCGAAGTGCCCAGTTCGAGGATCGGGAACAGGTCGGTCAGATAATCCCGCAGCACGTTGCCGGTGATCGCAATCGAGTCGTTGCCTGCAGTGATGGTCTCCAGCGACTGACGGGTTGCTTCGCGCGGAGCCATGATCAGGAACTTGTCGGCAACGCCTGTGGCCTCAAGTGCCGGTTTGACGTATTTGATCAGTTCCACATCATGGGCGCGGTTTGCATCCAGCCAGAAGATCGCCTCGGACCCGGTCAGGCGCTGGCGGTCCATGGCCAGTTGGATCCAGTTCTCGATAGGTGCTTTCTTGACGGTGCAAGACCGCCAGATATCACCGGCCTCGACGTCGTGGCTGTGCAGTGTTTCACCATTCGCAAGAACGATACGGATCGTACCATCAGCAGGGGCTTGGAAGGTGGTCGGGTGCGAACCGTATTCTTCGGCCTTCTGCGCCATCAGGCCCACGTTAGCGACAGCGCCAGCGGTGGCTGGGTCAAGCGCGCCGTTGGCTTTGAAGAATTTGATGGTTTCGTCATACACCGGGGCATAGCAGCGGTCAGGGATCACACAATTGGTGTCACCCTTGGCGCCTGTCTCATCCCAACCCTTGCCACCTGCGCGGATCACGGCGGGCATCGAAGCGTCGATGATCACGTCTGAGGGGACGTGCAGGTTGGTTATGCCACGATCCGAGTCGACCATGTACATCGAAGGACGATCACCTTTGATCGCATCGATGGCGGCCATGATATCCGCGTTGTCTTTCACACGGTCCAACAGGTCGCCCAGTCCCGAGTTCGGGTTCACACCCAGTGCGTCCAGTTCGGAACCGAACTTCTCGAATACTGGGGCCAGCCATGCTTTGACGGCATAGCCGAAGATGATCGGGTCGCTGACCTTCATCATCGTTGCCTTCATGTGCAACGAGAACATGGTGCCGTCTTTCTTGGTGTCCTCAATGGCGTCGGCCAGGAAAGAAGATAAAGCTTTGACCGACATGAAGGTCGCATCAGCCACAGTGCCTTCTTCCAGTGGCCAAGCGTCCTTCAAGACGGTTACGCTCCCGTCTTTACCGACAAACTCGATCTTTGCGTTACCTGCCTGAGCAGCGGTAATGGTCGCGGACTTCTCGTTGGCATAAAAGTCGTTGCTGGCCATGGACGACACTTTGGTTTTGCCGTCCGAAGCCCATTCACCCATCGAATGGGGGTTCTTCTGAGCATAGTTCTTTACGGCTCGGGCCGCGCGGCGATCGCTGTTGCCCTCGCGCAGAACCGGGTTCACAGCCGAACCCTTGAGCGCGTCATACCGCGCCCGGACTGCTTGTTCTTCGTCTGTGGCGGGTTCTTCCGGATACGCAGGAATATCATAGCCCTGCGCCTGAAGCTCTTCGATCGCCGCAACCAGCTGCGGGACCGAGGCTGAGATATTAGGCAGCTTGATTACATTGGCGTCCGGAGTTTTCACCAGCTCACCCAATGCGGCCAGATCATCGGTGATGCGCTGCGCATCTGTCAGCTTCTCGGGGAAGGTTGCCAAAATGCGCCCGGCCAATGAAATATCCTTGGTGCCAACGTTGACGCCCGCGGCAGATGCGAACTTGCGGATGATGGGCAGGAACGAGGCGCTGGCCAGCTCGGGCGCTTCGTCTACAATGGTATACAATATGTCGAAGTTCGATTTATCTACCATATTCTTTTACCTTTTTTAAGCCTTTCGGGGCGTGCGTTCCAAGAGTTAAGGCCACATTTGCGCGGCGCGGGAGGGGCGCGATCACGATACCGCCCCTGGGTGACTCTGTTTTGACAGGGCTTCCCTTAAATCACGTTGGGCTGGGAATCAATCGTATCTAGACGCGCGTTTTGCCACGGGCAGGAGGTTTTGCTTCCTTGTGGGAGGGATTAACCGGATTATGGACCAAGGTTTGAAAAGCCCACTTTCTGTTCCAAGTGGTGGATATGGTCATCAATCGCTTTGTTGATATGTGCAGTCGATCCCGCACGGGCCTGCGGGTCAACGGGCACGCCGGCTCGCTCTATAATATCAAGAAGGAGTTTTGGGGAGTAGGGGCCACCATTTTCCAGGAAAGTGAGGTATTCCGCACGGGCGAGATCTGCTGCACCCAAAGCTGCGAAGGTATGGCTTCGCATTATCCACTCAGTACCTTGCCCATGGATTACGTATCCAAGTAAAAGATCAATCGTTTTTCTGACAGAACCTTTGTCTCTCCACTGAATTTTGTTCTCTGCTTTCGCATAGGCCTCGGCGTACTCAATCCCCTTTTTCTCATCGCCGATTTTCATGTGGATCAAGGCAAAAAGCAACAAGTCTGCTGATGGATTGGGCGCAATCGATATTCTTTTCTCGATCGCGTTCAAGGCTTTTTCCAGATCATAACTGTAGCGCAGTTCATATGTGACGCGCGCATCGTGTGCCCATGGTTGATCCGGCCATTTCGCTTCAGCTTGTGCCAGATGACGTTCAAACGCCTCGGTTGGCATCGTGTCATAAAGCAACGTCAAGTACCGGGTGCCGGCATCTTCAAAACTCGGATCAAGTTCCAGGACTTTTTCATAGCCTTCCAACGCAAGGGGAACTTCACCCCATGTTCGCATCTTCTTTGCCACGTTGAACAAAACATATGTACTGTTGGGGCTGATCTTTTGTGCCCGTTCCAAATCGGCCCGGGCACCGTCCTTGTCCTCCAGTGCGTTCTTGGAATAGCCGCGCCAGATGAGTGTAACTGCATCTTGAGGGTTCAAGGACAGCGCGCGATCTGCGTCCTCGATGGCTTGCTGGTAGTGCCTGCGACTATGCAAAGCCTGCGCCCGTTTGGCGTAGTAATCCTGACGTGCCTCCAACGGCTCGTCATTCAGATCAAGCAGCGCAGTGCAAGCCGGGATAGCCATTTCCGATCCACAGCCCATTCCACAGGCCGCGCGCAGCCTGGCGTATTCCCTTTCAGCTTTCGAAGGCGTGTTAAACGACAGTAAAAGTGCCGTGCAAACGACGATCAACGCGGCGAGGCGAATGCCCATAGTACCCTCAAAACAAGTGTGTTTCTACTTTAGGTAGTTATTCTAGGGGGGCAAAACAAGCGCCAATAATCTGTCAGACGCTGAACCGTTACCGAAATCTCTGCCCTGTTTCAGGGTCGAACACCATGGCGCGGTCGGGTTGGATCGAGATGCCAATCCTTTCGCCTGTTTTGCTGCGTTGGTCATCCCGTTCTTCAACAATCAGCTTGTCGCCATTTGGGGTGAGCAGGTAAGAATAGGAAACACCCCCTAGCGCCTCGGTCAGGTCCACGGTGCAAGTATCCGCCGAGCGATCGATCTGGATATGCTCTGGGCGCATCCCCAAAGTCACCTTGCTCTGCCCGGCAGGAATCTCTTCAGAGACCGGCAGAGGTTGCGCCAACACAGGATGAGTGATTTGGCCGTCGGCATAGTCGCAATCCAAAAAGTTCATTGCGGGTGAACCAATGAAACCTGCAACAAAACGGTTGTCGGGGTCGCGGTACAGATCCATCGGAGCCCCCACTTGTTCAATTCGGCCATCGCGAAGCACGACAATCTTGTCGGCCATAGTCATCGCTTCGACCTGATCATGGGTCACATAGATCATCGTCGCGCCGATTTCCTGATGTAGACGCGCGATCTCGACCCGCATTTCGACGCGCAATTCGGCGTCCAGGTTCGACAAAGGTTCGTCGAACAGAAAAACCTCGGGCCCGCGGACGATAGCACGGCCAATCGCAACCCGTTGCCGTTGCCCACCCGACAAGGCCTTGGGTTTGCGTTTGAGATAGGGATCAAGCTTCAGGATGTTCGATGCTTCCTGAACTTTCTGATCAATATCGGCTTTTGCAACACCGTTCATGCGCAGACCGAATCCCATGTTCTCGGCCACCGTCATGTGTGGGTAAAGCGCATAGGTCTGGAACACCATCGCAACACCACGCTTTGCCGGGTCCACATGCGTAACTTCCCGCGCGCCAATGTGAATCTCGCCTTCCGAGGTCTCTTCAAGCCCTGCAATCATGCGCAGCAAAGTGGATTTGCCACATCCAGAGGGGCCAACAAAGACGCAGAATTCGCCATCCTCGATCTGCAGATCGATCCCGTGAATGACCTGCGTCTGACCGTACCGCTTGATTGCCTGGTTCAGAGTTACTCCTGTCATGTCACTTGCATCCTGTCATCGCTAAGGTTTGGGCCTGTTTCGGGAAAGCGCCATGCCTGCGCCTCGGCCCCGATCTGATCGGCCACGCGGCGGACACGCGGCACCCAGGCTTCGAGTTGTTTGAAGTTCATCCGTTCCGTCGAACCTGTCACGGAAATCGCACCCAGCATTCGACTGTTCGACGTCAGAACCGGGCAGGCGATACAGATGATTCCAGGCTCGTGCTCTTCATCATCGATAGCGAATCCCCGGCTGCGTATCCGATCAAGATCTTCGCGCAGCGCCTGTTCCGAGGTAAGGGTCCTTTCGGTGAAGCGGTGATAACTTTGCTGAGAAATGACTCTATTCAGCGTCTCTTCCTCTAAAAACGCCATCATCGCCTTACCGACCCCGGTGCAGTAAGCAGGGCCAACCTTGCCAGCTTGTGAATACATCTCGATGGGCTGCGCAGCGTTGCGTTTATCGACATACAGCACCTGACCTGAGTCGAGCTGTGCCAAATGCACGGTTTCACCCGTTTCCCGACTCAGCGCGTCCAGAAACGGGCGCGCGATTGGGGCCAGAGAGCTTTGTGTCCAAGCGGCATGGGCAAGTCGGACAAGGCGCATCCCTGGGGCATAGGTCTGCCGGTCCGGGTCGTACGACAGCATTCCTTGATTCGTCAGGGATTGAAGGAATCGGTAGAGCGTTGCCTTTGGAAAGGCACTGCTGTCCAGCAGCTCCGAAAACCGCACAGGGCGCTGAAACGCCGCTACATGATCCAGCACATCACATGCTTTGCCTATGGTTCCATCACCTGACACGGGTGCGTGTTCTCCTCCAATTGCCGACCGCCATCCTTTCGATGGGTCTTGACAAGACTAACCGAGTCGATGTGTAGTTTTCAATATATAAAACTAGGTTTCAATATTTGGAACCGCACATGGGAGAAATAGGGAGGAAACCATGTATTCCACTTTCAAGCGCACAACAGCTGCGCTGGCGCTTGGTGTCGCGATGGCGGCACCTGCAGCTGCGGAACTGACCGGAGAGCTGCGCATTTTCCTGGACACATCAAACCCGGCGCCGCGTGCGACGATGGAAGCGATGATCGAGCGGTTTGCGGAACAGCATCCAGGGTTGGAAATCGAAACCACCGTGATCGACCGCGAAGCCTACAAAACGCAGATCCGCAATTTCCTGACGGCCGATACCCCGGACATTGCAAACTGGTATGCGGCCAACCGAATGAAACCCTATGTCGAGGCGGGATTGTTTGAGGATGTGTCGGACCTTTGGGCCGAACCTGAGATCGCCGAAAATCTGGCCTCGACCAAAGGCGCGATGACCCTCGATGGTAAGCAATGGGGCGTGCCCTATACCTATTACCAATGGGGTGTTTACTATCGCAAAGACATCTTTGACGAACTTGGCCTGACCGAGCCGACCACGTGGGAAGAGGAGCTTTCTAACTGTCAGAAGATCGTGGATTCAGGGCGTAAGTGCTACACCATCGGGACACGAAATTACTGGACAGCCGGTGGCTGGTTTGACTACCTGAACATGCGTACAAACGGGTTCGACTTCCATAACCAGCTGGCAAATGGCGAAGTCAGCTGGGAAGATGATCGCGTAAAACAGACCTTCGCGAACTGGAAACAGCTTCTTGACATGGGAGCGTTCCCAGATGACCACACGGCACGCAGCTGGCAGGAATCGCTTCCTCTTATAGTTCAGGGCGACGCGGCGGCCATCTTGCTGGGTAATTTCGCCGTTGCTCCGCTACGCGAAGCTGGTTTAACAGACGACAAACTGGACTTTTATCAATTCGTCGCGATTAATCCTGACGTTGAGCTGGCCGAAGATGCGCCGACGGACACGTTCCACATCCCGGCGAATGCCTCGAACAAAGAAGCCGCTCGCGAGTTCTTGCGCCATGTGGTTTCTGCTGAGGAGCAGACCGAGATCAACAATGGCGCGAACCTTGGTCAGTTACCGGTTAACGCTCAATCGTCGGTAGATAACGACAAATTCCTGCAGCAGGGCTTTGAAATGCTTTCTACCAACAGCCCTGGTGGAATCGCACAGTTCTGGGATCGCGATGCGCCTGCGGAAATGGCCAAAGTCTCTATGGAAGGCTTCCAGGAATTCATGGTCAAACCAGACGAACTGGACCGGATTCTTGCCAAAATTGAACGCGCTCGCGGGCGCATCTACGACAACTGAATGGGAATGGCCGGGCTGAAACCCGGCCTACACCCTGCGCAATTGTAGGCGGGCTTGGTCCCGCCTTCACCCAAACAGACCCGAGAGCCCCCATGACAGTTGCAGTAGACGTCCCCGAACAGGAAAGCTGGTTCCACCGCAACCAACAGCGCATAGCTCCTTGGTTGTTTCTGACTCCCGGCCTTCTGTTCTTTTCTGTTTATGTGATCATCCCGTTGTTCGAGTCCATAAACCTGTCCTTTTACGAATGGGACGGTCTGGGCGCGGCGGAATATGTGGGCTTTCGCAATTATGAAGACCTGTATTGGGAATGGGTCGACCGAGATGCCTTTTACATCTCGCTGAAAAACAATCTGATCTGGCTGGTCATGTACTTGCTCGCGATTCCGGCGGGTCTGTTCATCGCGTTATTCCTGAACCAAACTGTTTGGGGCATTCGACTCTATAAATCATTATTTTTCTTCCCGTTCGTGATCTCTCAGGTGGTCGTCGGTCTTGTGTTCACGTGGTTTTATGATCCGACTTTCGGCCTGCTGAACGAATTCCTCGACCTCTTTGGACTTGGCCCTCTCAATGTACTGGGGGATGAACGTTTCGTGACCTACGGTATCATCTTCGCCGGGCTCTGGCCGCAAACAGCCTATTGCATGATCCTGTATCTGACTGGCCTCAACGCCGTGGATCCGGAACAGATTGAGGCCGGGCGTCTGGATGGCGCAAAAAGCTGGAGAATGCTGTGGCATATAATCTTGCCGCAATTGCGTCCGGCCACCTTCATCGCCTTCGTTGTAACAATCATCGGCGCGTTGCGCAGCTTCGACCTGATCTCGATCATGACCCAGGGCGGACCTTTCGGATCATCTCGCGTGCTGGCCTATTACATGTTTGAAGTCGCCCTGTCCGAGTACGGATTCCGCATGGGCTACGGCGCTGCCATTGCGGTGATTCTGTTCCTGATCATGCTCTGCTTCATCGCCTACTTCCTGTGGTCGATGTACCGCGAAGAAAAGGGGCACTGAGATGTTTCCCAAACCTATCGAAAAACAACCGCGGGCGGCGCAGATAACCTATCAGGCGATGCTGCCTCTGGCCCTGTTGCTATGGCTGGGGCCCTTGCTGGCCGTTGCCCTTTTCTCGGTCAAACCCGCCGCAGATTTCACCAACGCCAACTACTGGGGATTGCCGTCCAGCTTTGAGGGAGCGTTCAACTATGGACAGGTCTTCTTCAACTCGGACATGCCGCGCTATCTGTTGAATTCGTTCATGATCACCATCCCAACAGTGATCGGAGCTGTCGCGCTGAGCTGCATGACCGGCTTTGCTCTGGGAATCTACAAGTTCAAATCGAACCTCTGGATCTTCTTCATGTTTGTCGCGGGCAACTTCGTGCCCTTCCAGATCCTGATGGTGCCTGTACGCGATCTCACGCTTGAACTCGGTCTCTACAACACCAAAACCGGCCTTGTACTTTTCCACATTGCCTTCCAGACTGGGTTTTGCACCCTCTTCATGCGCAACTTCATCCGCGCCCTGCCGTTTGAACTGATCGAAGCCGCCCGGGTCGAGGGTATCAGCGAAATCCGTATCTTCTGGTATGTAGTCTTGCCCTTGATGAAGCCGGCAATTGCCGCGCTTAGCGTACTGATCTTCACCTTTATCTGGAACGACTATTTCTGGGCCGTCGTGCTGACTCAGGGCGCGGAAAGCCAACCTGTCACCGCTGGTATCACCAGCTTTAACGCTCAGTTCAGGGCCGCCTATCAGCTAATGAGTGCGGGTTCCATCGTCGCGGCCTTACCGCCCGTTGCCATGTTCTTTCTGATGCAGAAACACTTTATCGCGGGTCTGACCCTCGGTGCTGTAAAATAACGTCAAACCAAGAGTTTGTAAGATGACAAAGATCACCTTTATCGGGGCCGGTTCCACGATCTTCATGCAGAACATCGTGGGTGATGCCCTGCTGACCCCAGCATTGGCGAACAGTCAGTTTGCACTGATGGATATTGATTCCGAGCGCCTTGCCGAAACCGAAGCAGTGGCGCGCGCCATGATCCGATCGACCGGCACGGGTGCAACGGTTGCAACCTATACCGACCGCCGTGCTGCGTTGGATGGCGCAGATTTCGTCATCACTGCCTTTCAGGTCGGGGGGTATGAACCTTGCACTGTCACGGATTTCGAAATTCCCAAGCAATATGGTTTGCGCCAGACCATTGCCGATACGCTGGGCGTCGGTGGCATCATGCGCGGCTTGCGTACGGTTCCGGTGTTATGGGATGTAGCGCACGATATGATGCAGCTCTGCCCGAACGCGACGCTGCTCCAATATGTAAATCCGATGGCGATCAACACCTGGGCATTGGCCGAGCGATTCCCCGGCCTAAAGCATGTTGGTTTGTGCCATTCGGTGCAAAATACGGTCGAAGAGCTGGCCCACGATCTGGACCTGCGCAAAGAGGACATCCGCTACAAGGTCGCGGGCGTCAATCATGTGGCCTTCTTCCTGAAGCTTGAACATCAGAACCGCGATCTCTACCCCGCTTTGCGGAGAGGCTATGCCAGTGGTCAAATCCCAAAACCGCCCCTGCTGATGCCGCGCTGCCCCAACAAAGTGCGTTACGAAGTCATGGACCATCTGGGCTATTTCTGTACCGAAAGCTCGGAACACCTAGCCGAATACGTCCCCTGGTTCATCAAGAACGGGCGCCAGGATCTGATCGAGCAGTTTTCCATCCCACTGGACGAGTACCCGACACGCTGTGTCGAACAGGTTGCCAACTGGAAAGAGCAAGCCAAAACGCTGACCGACGGTCGCGACATTGAAGTCGTCCGCAGCCACGAATTTGCCGCCGATCTGATGAACGCCATCGTCATGGATACCCCATATACAGCCTATGGTAACTTGCCGAACACAGGCCAAATTCCGCAACTTCCACTGGGTGCAGCGGTCGAAACGCCTTGTCTGGTGGATAGCAATGGTGTGCAGCCTTCGGGTGTCACCGACATCCCGCCTCAACTGATTGCCCTGATGCGCACGCAGATCAACGTGCAGGAACTTACCGTTCGCGCTCTGGTCGACCAGAACCCGGAATATGTATATCACGCAGCCATGATGGATCCGCACACTGCAGCCGAACTCGACCTGCGCCAGATCCGCAATCTGGTGAGCGACCTGCTGACGGCTCATGCCGACTGGCTGCCCGATTGGTGCCGCCCTGCTCGGGCCGCCTGATCTTCATCTTCTCAACAATACTCAATTCCAACCGCAGCCAAGAAAAGCCCCGCAAAAATGACAAAACGCCGCTCACAGCATTGGTACGGAAAACTCGACAAGGACGGGTTCATCCACCGGTCCTGGATGAAGAACCAGGGTTTCCCTGATCACGCTTTTGATGGGCGGCCGATCATTGGCATCTGCAACACGTGGTCGGAACTGACCCCTTGCAACTCGGGCCTGCGCGATCTAGCCGAAGGCGTCAAACGCGGTGTGTGGGAGGCAGGCGGCTTTCCGGTCGAATTCCCCGTCATGTCGTTGGGCGAGACGCAGATGAAGCCCACAGCGATGTTGTTCCGCAATTTGCTGGCGATGGATGTCGAGGAGTCAATCCGTGCCTATGGCATTGACGGCGTGGTCCTGCTGGGCGGTTGCGACAAGACCACGCCGGGGCAATTGATGGGCGCGGCCTCGGTCGACCTGCCTTCGATCGTTGTCAGTTCCGGCCCGATGCTGAACGGCAAATATCGTGGGCAGGATATCGGCTCGGGCACGGATGTGTGGAAATTCTCCGAGGCCGTCCGCGCCGGAGAGATGACGCTGCAGGATTTCATGAACGCTGAATCCGGGATGTCGCGCAGCGCCGGTGTTTGTATGACAATGGGGACTGCCAGCACAATGGCCTCGCTGGTCGAGGCGATGGGGATGAGCCTGCCTACCAATGCTGCCCTGCCCGCCGTGGATGCCCGCCGTATGGCGCTGGCGCATCTGACCGGCAAACGGATTGTCGAGATGGTGGACGAGGACCTCAAACCCTCTGACATTCTGACCAAAGAGGCATTTGAGAATGCCATCCTGGCCAATGCTGCGGTGGGTGGCTCGACCAATGCCGTTGTTCACCTGTTGGCTTTGGCGGGCCGGGTGGGAGTTGATCTGACACTCAAGGATTTTGAGATCGGGTCGGAGATCCCCCTGCTGGTAAACTGTATGCCCTCGGGCAAATATCTGATGGAGGATTTCTGCTACGCGGGCGGTGTGCCGGTCGTGCTGAACGAGCTTAAACCCTTCCTTCGCCCGGCAATAACGGTGTTGAACAAGGACATATCGGCCCATTACGAAGGAGCCGAATGCTTCAATACGGACGTTATCCGCCCCTTCAACGACCCGGTGAAATCCGCTGCCGGTTTGCGTGTGTTGCGCGGCAACCTAGCGCCGGACGGAGCCATCGTTAAGCCTTCGGCGGCGACGGACGAACTGCTGGAAACCGAAGCCGAAGCATACGTTTTTGAGAATATCGAAGACCTGAAAGCCAATATCGACCGAGATGACTTGCCTGTCACACCCGATACCATTCTGGTTCTGAAAGGCTGTGGCCCCAAGGGTTATCCGGGAATGCCAGAAGTTGGCAACATGCCGATCCCGGCCAAGCTGGTGAAAGAGGGCGTGCGCGACATGATCCGTATCTCGGACGCGCGCATGTCGGGGACGGCTTATGGGACCGTCATCCTGCATGTCAGCCCCGAGGCGCAGGCAGGCGGCACGCTGGCTTTGGTCAAAACTGGTGACCGTATCCGCGTCTCTGCCCAAAAGGGCGAACTGGAACTTCTGGTGGATGAAAAAGAACTGGAAGCCCGCCGTGCTGCGTGGCAACCGGACGATCCTCACTACACCCGCGGATACGCGAAGCTTTACATCGACCACGTGCTGCAAGCCGATCGAGGCGCTGACCTTGATTTCCTAGTGGGCAAAGACACCCGCCTTGTAACCAGAGAGAGCCACTGATGGATCAAACAGCAACATTCCATGACCTGAACGGGGCGTCTGTCTATATCACTGGTGGCGGCTCGGGCGTCGGCGCAGCACTAACCGATGGATTTATGGCTCAGGGGGGCAACGTGGCTTTCATCGGTCGCTCAGACGCCAGCGGGTTCGTCGAGGAAATGCGTGACAAGCATGGCCGCGCGCCGCTTTTCATGCAGGGTGACATGACCGACACCGAGTTGCTGCACGCCACCATGCGCCAAGCCGCCGAGGCGCATGGTCCCTTGCACGTATTGGTAAATAATGCGGCCAATGACCAACGACACGCATTGGACGAAACCACTCAAGAGTTCTGGGACTGGATGATAGAGGTCAACCTGAAAGCCTACTATTTCGCTTGTCAGGAAGCGGCCCGGCAAATGAAAGACGGGGGTGCGATCATCAATTTCAGTTCGATCAGCTACATGATGGGCAACGCGGGGTATCCGATCTACACAACGTCAAATGCCGGAATTACAGGCATGACGCGTTCATTAGCACGTGAGCTTGGTCCGCAGAACATCCGGGTGAACGCTCTGGCCCCCGGCTGGGTGCTGACGCAGAAACAGCTGGACATGTGGGCAACGCCCGAAGATTTGGCTGCACATCTGGATCGGCAATGCCTGAAAGAGCATCTGACACCCGAAGACATGATTGCGCCCACCTTGTTTCTGGCGTCTAAGGCCAGCCGCGCGATGACCGGTCAATGCATGGTCGTTGACGGTGGCGTTGTGGTTACGGGGTAACGTGATGAAGACAGACTGGATCGCTGTTGATTGGGGTACCTCCCATCTGCGGGCGTGGGCTATGCAGGGGCACACGGTGCTCGATCAGGCGCAGTCCGACGCCGGTATGGCCCGTGTCGGTCAGCATGGGTTCCAAGTCGCATTGTTGGGCCTGATTGAGTCCTGGCTCGTAGATACCCCGGTGAACGTGATTGCTTGCGGTATGGTTGGGGCGCGGCAAGGCTGGGTCGAGGCACCCTATTGCGCGGTGCCGAGCCAACCGCTGCCAGACGCGCCGATCCGTGTTCCCGGCACCGACCCACGTATCCGCGCCTTTGTGGTGCCGGGTCTGAAACAGGTGACACCGCCGGACGTAATGCGCGGCGAAGAAACGCAGATCGCAGGATTTCTTGCCGCACATCAGAACTGGGATGGGGTGATCTGTTTGCCCGGAACACATACAAAATGGGTTCAGGTCAGCGCAGGCGAAGTTGTCAGCTTTCGGACGTTTATGACGGGAGAGATGTTTGACTTGTTGTCCGGGCAATCGGTGCTGCGGCACTCGGTTTGCGAAGGTTGGGACGACAATGCCTTTGCGGACGCCGTTGCAGATACCTTGTCCAAGCCCGAACAACTTGCTGCACGTCTCTTCGGCCTGCGCGCGGCAGATTTGCTGCAGGGTCAGGACAAGGGCACCGCTCGGGCGCAGCTTTCGGGTTTGCTGATCGGTGCTGAACTGGCCGCCACCCGGCCCTATTGGTTGGGACAACAGCTGGCTGTCATTGGCGCCGACGGTGTGTCGCAGATCTATACCGCCGCGCTAAAGCAGCAAGGCGCATTTGCCGAAACTGTAAACTCCACTGCGGCGACGCTGGCAGGGCTTGCTCTGGCCAAAGACAAGGTGAATTCATGAGCCGTCCAATCATCGCCATTCTGCGTGGACTAAACCCGACAGAGGCCGAAGCCGTTGGGCGCGCAATTCTTGACGCGGGGATTGACCGGATCGAAGTGCCGCTCAATTCACCCGACCCGCTGAACAGTATCGCCGTTTTGGCCAAGGCGTTTGGGGATCAGGCGCTGATTGGCGCGGGCACGGTTTTGTCCGTCGATCAGGTCGAAACGGTCTCGGACACCGGGGGCAAACTGATCGTATCGCCAAACTATGATGCCGACGTCATCGGACGATCGGTCGCTCTGGGGATGCAAAGCTGGCCGGGTGTCTACACCCCGACCGAAGCTTTTGCAGCCCTAAAGGCTGGGGCCACAGGACTGAAGCTGTTTCCCGGTGTGATGGCAGGGCCGACCGGGCTGGCCGCTTTGCGCCCGGTTCTGCCTGAAGGCGCGCTGGTCTTTGCCGTAGGTGGTGCGGGCCCTGAGAATTTCGATCAGTGGATCAAGGCCGGTGCAGACGGGTTCGGAATCGGATCGGCGCTTTTTCAACCTGGCATGGACGTAACCGAAATAGCAGATCGTGCCCACCGCGTCGTTGCGGCCTATGACAAGGCGGCGGGATGAGCACTGTTTTTGACGACCGCCCGTGTGAGTTGGGCGAAGGGCCTTTGTGGCACCCCGAACGGCAACAGTTGTTTTGGTTCGACATCATCGGCAAACGTCTGATGACCCGTGATGGACAAGGGTCAAATAGCTGGGCATTTGGCGAACATGTCTCTGCCGCAGGGTGGGTCGACCGAGATAGGCTGTTTCTGGCGTCAGAATCCGGACTCTGGCGGTTTGATCTGACCACTGCGGACCGCAGCTTGATCGTCCCTTTAGAGCCAGACAACCCTGTGACCCGCTCCAATGATGGCCGCGCCGACCCTTGGGGTGGGTTCTGGATTGGAACGATGGGAAAGCAGGCCGAACCAGCGGCCGGATCGATCTATCGGTTCTGGAAAGGCGAGCTGAGGCGTCTGGTTGCGGATGTGACAATCTCGAACGCGATCTGTTTTGGACCGGATCGGTCCGTTGCCTATTTTTGCGATACCGTGACAGGGCAGGTTCGGTGTTGGAAGCTGAATGCAGAAACCGGGTGGCCTGAAGGGTACCATTCGGTCTTTTTGGATCTTAGGGATGAGGGGCTGAACCCTGACGGCGCTGTGGTTGATGCCGCTGGAAACATCTGGATTGCACAATGGGGTGCCAGCCGGGTTGCCTGTTACACACCTGATGGACAATTCCTGAGCGCCGTGTCTTTCGATGCGGCACACACGTCCTGCCCGGCCTTTGGTGGCAGTGACTTGAGCACGCTGTTCTGTACTACAGCGCGTCAGGGGTTGAGCGCCGACGAAATCGAAGCGCAACCAAACAACGGAATGACCTTTGCCGCGTTGAATGCCGGGCGGGGTCAGGCAGAACACAAGGTCATCTTATGAAGCCGGAACTTGGCGCTTGCTACTATCCCGAGCACTGGCCCGAGGCGATGTGGGCAGAGGATGCCGCGCGCATGATCGCCACCGGCTTGACCTGGGTCCGTATCGGTGAGTTTGCGTGGAGCCGTATGGAACCACAGCCGGGTAATCTGCAGCTCGATTGGCTGGACCGCGCGATCGAAACACTTGGTTCCGCAGGATTGAAGGTCGTACTGGGCACGCCAACGGCAACGCCGCCGCGCTGGATGATCGACAAACACGCCGACATGTTGGCTGTGGATGAACATGGGCACCCGCGCAAGTTTGGATCGCGGCGGCATTATTGCTTTAGCCACAAAGGCTATATCGACGAATGCTCACGCATAGCCCGCATCATGGCAGAGCGGTATGGCCGCAATCCGCATGTGGCCGCTTGGCAGATCGACAACGAATACGGGTGCCACGACACAACGGTCAGCTACAGCGTCCCTTCCCTCCAAGCCTTTCGGCATTGGCTGGCGGATCAATACGGATCCGTCGAAGCGCTCAACACTGCATGGGGCAATGTGTTCTGGTCGATGGAATACGCCAGTTTTGATGAGATCGATCTGCCCAATCAAACCGTGACCGAACCGAACCCGGCCCACGTATTGGCGTTCCGGCGGTTCAGCTCGGATCAGGTTGCGGCGTTCAACAAGGCTCAGGTTAACGTCTTGAGGCAGTTGACTGATGCGCCACTGCTGCACAACTACATGGGTCGTGTTCTGAATTTCGATCACTTCGAGGTCGGCGCTAATCTGGATATTGCCACCTGGGACAGCTATCCGATTGGGTTTTTGTCGGACCGGCTGGAAGATGATGACGCGCATAAGATCGCATTTCTTCAGCAGGGCGACCCGGATATGCAGGCGTTTCACCATGATCTGTACCGGGCCGTCGGATATGGACGATGGTGGGTGATGGAACAGCAACCCGGTCCCGTGAACTGGGCACCGTTCAATCCAGCCCCCCTGCCGGGAATGGTGCGCCTCTGGTCGCTTGAAGCTGTTGCCCATGGGGCTGAGGTGGTCAGCTATTTCCGCTGGCGTCAGGCCCCCTTCGCCCAAGAACAGATGCACGCAGGATTGTTAACTCCGAATAACCGCCCCACGCCTGCTTTGAGTGAGGCACGTCAAACCGCTGACATACTGTCCGAGTTGGGTGAAGTTCTGCAGGTGCAAGCCAGAGTGGCCATTTTGTTTGATTATGCGTCGGACTGGGCATGGGCTGCTCAGCCGCAGGGGGCTGGGTTTGATTACTTTCGACTGGTCTTTTCCGCCTATCGCGCGTTGCGGCGCGCGGGGTTGTCGGTGGATATCGTATCGAAACATGACATTTCAGGACAATACGATCTGATCCTTGCGCCGGGCCTTGCGACAATCGACCAGGATTTGGAGCGCCGTCTGCAAGAGGCATGTAAACTCGCGATCCTTGGCCCCCGCAGTGGAGCCATTACGCATGATTTCCAAATTCCCGATACGGGCCGTCCCGGGTTGGGCGCCTTGGACTGTGAGGTCGATCTGGTTGAAACGCTACCTCCGACGGTTGAACGACCCGTTCAAGGGGGCGGTGCGGCCCTGCATTGGGTGGATCGCCTGTCAGGATCGGCCGCCGATTTATTGAGCTTTGAAGACGGAACGCCTGCGCTTAAGGGAAATTCTGGGCTTTGGTATCTGGCAGGTTTCCCCGACGAGACGCTCTGGGACCGGATCATACTGATGGCGGCAGAGCAAACAGGGTTGCGTGTGCAAACTATGCCGCCGGGGCTGCGGATGCGCGAGACTGCTGATCATGTTTTCCTGATCAACTATAACGCGGACCCGGTGATCTGGGACAGGAAAACCGTTCCGGGTTGCGATGTCGCCATCCTGAAACGCAATCCGCCCGGACAGATTTGATCCTGATCCGGGCGGATGCCTTGGCTATCAACCTACGACGCTACTCGTCGTTTTGCAGGCTGTTGGGGTCGAAGACGTTTCCGAACCCGCTGTTGTTCGACGGGGCTGGGTCTGCGTCGGACGAACCATCGTCGCTTTCGCCTTCGTCTCCACCTAGAGAGTTCGGGGCAAACACGTTTCCAAAACCACTGTTGTTTGAGGGCTTAGGCGTGGATTGCGCCCCACCCTGTTCAGCTTCTTCAGCTTCGCGTTGCTCGCGACGTTCTTCACGCTGCTTGCGCAGTTCCTGAATGCGCTGTTCGGCCTCCAGTTGCTTCTGCTCGCGCACGTCGGCGATACACTGACCAGGGTCGTAGGCCGTAGCAGTGCCGACAACCGTGATCGTTGCAATAGCGAATACGACCAGCAGAACCGCTGCCATGTTACCGGCAAAGAAGCTGGGCAGTTTGATCTTGCCTGCCAGTTCCTCAACCGTCGCGTTCTTGCGCGCCGCTGCCACCAGTTCCTGACGCTTGAGCTTCGCCTCGTTCAGCAAGGCAAAGAACACCGTCAGCGCCACGATGATGAATGCCAGCGCCGAGATCGCGGGTGTGATACCATAGCGGACCTTCTGGGCCAGCTCGATCGTCAGTGTTGGGTACTCACCAAAAGTGAAGGTGGTGGTGTTGTAGTTCTCGAACGATGCAAGGAACGCCAATACCGCCGCTGAGGCAATCGCCGGGCGCATGAACGGCAGCAGAATCTTGCGGAACGCCTGTGCATGCGTGGCGCCCAGATCCAAGGCTGCTTCTGTCAGAGCCATGTCATAGCGCTGCAATCGCGCCACCAGAACCAGCATGCAATAGCTGGCGATAAAGGTGGACTGGCCGATCACCGTCAGGAAGATGCCGTTCGACAGGAAGCTATCCGCGCCCAGTCCCAGCATCCGGTTGATCCGATCCCAAAACACCAGCGTCGAGATACCCAAAACCACGCCCGGGATCAGGATCGGTGCGATGATGACCGTATAGTAGGTCGCGCGCAGTTTAGGCCAGATCTGCGTCAGCATCAGCGCACCTGCCAGTCCCATGGCCACGGACAAGACCACCGTACCGAGCCCGATGATCAGCGAGTTCTTGATACCGTTCAGGATACGCTGATCCTGAAACAGTTCACCAAACCACTGGAAGGTCAGACACTCCCAAGGGCTCATCCGTGGGAAACCCGACGAGTTGAACGCGGTGATCGACATGATCACAAGCGGTCCCAGCAGATACAGGAAGAAGAGCACCAGATAGACCCAGATGCTTATGCGGAGGAAGGAATTATTCATTTCCCGATATCCCCCATGTTCACCTTGAACAGGCGCATCATTGCCAGCACGAACAGGATACAGGTGACCAGCAGAACGATCGCGTAGGCGGCACCTTGTGGCCAGTCATTGTTGTCGTTGAACTGTTGATAGATCAGCTGCGTGAACCACAGGCTCGACGGTCCGCCCAAAATCTGCGGCGCGGCCAACGCACCGGCGCTCAGCATGAACACCATGGTGCAGCCCGAACTGATGCCCGGCTTGGCATAAGGTATGACCACGCGCCAATGTATCCGCCACCACGGTGCGCCCAAGTCGCGGGCAGCCTCGATCTGGTTTTTGTCCAGACTTTCAATGACGTTATACATCGGGAAGATCATCAGCAGGATGTAGGCATAGCCCAGACCCGCATAGAGCGCGATATCGTTGCGGATGAAGTCGAACGGTGTATCCCATATCCCCAAGCCCATGAACAACGTATTCAGAACGCCGGTTTCACCGAAGATTATGCGAAGCGCAAAGGCGCGCAGGATTTCGTTGATCCAATAGGGAATGATCAGCATGATCGCAAAGATGCGGATATGGCTGCCTTCGGATTGTCCCAAGTAGTAGGCAATCGGATAGCAGATGATCAGGTTGAAAATCGTGACGCACACGGCCGCCACGAGGGTGCGGAAGAACACCCTCAGGTCGACTGTGTTATAGTCCTGACTGCCGCCCTCGGGGCCGTAAATCAGGTATTTATAGTTTTCCAGAGTATAGACGTCCTTGGGACCGCCAATCTCTGGCGGTGGCAGGTTCGGACGGAACGAAAAGTCCAGCATCGACAACTGCGGCAGGATGATCAGGCCGATTGTCCAGAACAGGACTAGGCCCAGGATCGCCAACCCCATACCGGTACCGTTGCGATTGAAGAAATCTTTCAAAAACTGGGGCATGAGTTGGTCCCCTTATTCTGCGGCCAGTTCACCCGCCGGGACGATGACGGCGTTATGCGTCTCGTATTCCAACGTGATGTTCTGTCCGGTGTGATCGTCGAAAGACTGTCCGTGATTCGGGATCGACACTTTGATCTCTTTCCCACCTTCACCTTCGGTAAAGATGTTAAAGGCGTTGCCTTCGAACTCTTCGTGGTTGACACGCGCCGTGACGAAATGATCGCCTGAGGCGCCATCGGGTGCAATAGCAAAGGCTTCGGGGCGTACGAACATCATTGCGTCGTCGCCTTCCTTCATCTTGCCTTGATTGGTTGTCGAAATCCGCGCCACCAGATCGCCCGAGCGATTGGTCGCAATCAGAGCCTCATTGCCCATGACTTGTTTAACTTTGCCGCGAAACACGTTGTTTTCGCCGACAAAAGAGGCCGCAAAAGCCGTGTTGGGGTCATTGTAGATGGTCTTACCATTGGCAATCTGATCGATTACACCCGCGCGCATAACAGCGATATTGTCCGACATGGTCAGCGCTTCGCCCTGGTCATGGGTGATATAAATAAATGTGATGCCGACGCGCTTTTGAATTTCACGTAGCTCGGTCCGCATGTGTTGGCGCAGTTTTAGGTCAAGTGCCGACAGCGGTTCATCCAGCAACAGAACGTCAGGCTCGGCGCACAAAGCACGGGCTATAGCAACACGTTGGCGCTGACCGCCTGACAATTCGCTGGGCAGTTTGTCGCCCTGCTCTGGCAGCGCGATCATGTCCAGAAGCTCATCAGCGCGCTTGCGGCGCTCGGCGCTGCTGGCACCTTTGATTTCCATCGAAAACGTGATGTTTTCCCAGACCTTCATCAATGGGAACAGCGCAAGGTTTTGAAAGATCAGTGCGGTGGGCCTCTTGTTTGGCCCAATACCTCGCATGTTTTTGCCACCGATCAGAACGTTGCCTTCGCTGGGCTCAAGAAAACCTGAAACAGCCCTTAAGATGGTTGTTTTACCGCAGCCAGACGGTCCGAGGAACGAAAAGAAATCGCCCCCGTTTATGTTGACGTTTGCATCGCGCACGGCGACGAAGTCACCGAAACGGATCCACAGGTTTTCCAGATCGACTCCGACCCCTGCACTCATTTTTGGTATCTCCCCTGAGGCGCGTATTATCACCGCACCACATAACTGTCCGTTACGCCGGAGCGGCGCACAGATGATTGCCCCCCGCAGATCGCGAAGGGCAAGGTTTCGAAACGCTTAAGCGCTCTTGAACTTGTTGACGAACTCGGTCCGTGTTTCAGCATACCAAGGTGCTTCGGCCGGCCACGGGTTAAGGTTGGCCAGCGAGTCGCCCGGATAGGCCTCGGCAAAGTTCTTTTTGTAGGTGTCGCCTGAATACTGGTCTGCACCCAGAACTGGCGAGTTATACCCGTGGCTGTCGATGGCAACACCGGCAGGCTTGGCCTGATAGGCGAAGTCGACGAAGGCGTAGATCTGGTCGATGTTCGCCGCGCCGCTCGGAATCGACATACCGTCAACCCAAGCCATCGCTCCTTCGACGGGTGCCTGATAGTGCACCGGTTCACCGGCGGACTTAAGCGCCAGTGGCGGGCCGTCCCAGGTTTGACCAACAACGACACCTTCGTTCAGCAGACCGTTTTTCTGTGTGTCAGCGTCGTTCCAGATCAGCTTGATACGATCCTTGCGCGCGACACACCAGTCGGTGATCTGGCCCCAAACCTTGCGCATGGTGTCTTCATCACCGTATGCGGCCCAGACCGAGCCCGGCTCCATTTCGCCTGCGCGTTCCATGTACAGACCTGCGCCCAGCATCATCGAATGCGCGCGGCCCATTGTCTTGCCCGCGTTTGCTTCCGCCCAAACGTCGCCATAAGACGGCGCATCACCTTCCGGCAGCCACAAGTCGGTGCGGTATGCAATGCCCTCGGTGCCCCAGATATGCGGCAGCCAATGCGCACCGGATCCACCAAAGTCCCAGGCGTCGGTGCCGATTTTGGCCATGGCAGGGTTCACCAGATCAATCGGAACCTTGTTCATGTCAAATGGCTGAAGCAGCTCCAGCGGTTCCCACTGCAAAGAGCGGTTGTTGGTTGGCGAAACGATGTCAAAACCCTGGCCCTTGGTGGCCTTCATCTTGTTGATGATTTCTTCGTTCGAACCGATGCCGGTGTAGTTTACCTTGATGCCGGTCAGAGTCTCGAACTCTTCGATGAAGCTGGGCGGAAGATAATCCGACCACATCAGAATGTTGATCTCACCCGACGATGCCAGCGCGCTTTTGCTGTAAAGCGGCGCCGCCAAAGCAGCAGCACCCGCGCCCTTTAGCACCGTGCGTCTGGAAAGAGTTGATTTATCAGTCATTAGTATTCTCCCATGATGGACTGTTTTGTTTTTGTTTTTTATTTATAGGACTTTCTTTGTCAGTTCGGCAGTCCAAAAGTGACAGTTTCCAAAAACCTTAAGTCCAGTTCTTAGTAAGAGCCCATTCAGATAGCCTATTTGGGTGGCCCATTTTCTTGCCAAACTGCCAAATCCCCAACATTTACAGGGTCAGTTCCTATCAAGAATGTACGATGATCCCCGGCAGGCAGAGATTTAGGAATGTCACCAAAATTAAACGCAAAATGCAATGTGCCGCGTCGGGCAATGCGCATGTCGGGGTCACACTCCAGAGTTTTCAACCCTGCCCAATCCAAAGCCTGTTTCAAAATGGACTGTAAAAACGTACCGCGCGGTAGCATGGCCAGATAAGTTGCGCGGTCCGATCTGACAATTGCAGGACTTCCATCGCAATAGCTGCTGTCAAAGCGTGCCAGGATGCCTTCCTTTGTTTCAACAATTTCGCGCCAACCTGTGAAAGTGTACCGCTGGCCGTTGGTCAGTTGCACGTACTCTTGTGCCAGAGCGGGCAGCGACTCGACGCGCGTGACACGTACTCCGGTCAGCGCAGCCAACGCGCCGGGCGCCAGATTATCGGGTGTGTGCATCTGTGGTGTTTTGCTGCCGGACCGAGCCCCAATCACAAGTTTCGCGCCCGAAGCTGTGAGTTTGGCGGCGAGATCTGTACTCATAATCATGCTCTGCGGCAGAAGGATCAGCGCATAGCCGTCTGGATCATCTTCTGGGCCTAGGAAATCGACGTCTACGCCGAGTTGACGCAAACTGGCATACCATTCGCGGAAAATGTGACTGTTCGGGAAGTCATCATCATGAGGCAGGATGTCTGCCGCCCAGATCGAACTGTAATCCAGAAGCATCGCCACCTTGGCCTTTCGTCGCGCCGCAGGTGGCAAAGTTTCGCGATCCTTGACGATCTGTGCCAATTCAACGGCCGCTTGATCCAGGTTGTTATCCGAACGCAGCAAAGCCGAATGGTATTGCTCCTGTGCGTATTTTGCCTGTCGCCATCGAAAAAACATCACCGCTTGCGCACCATGCGCATAAGCCGCCCAAGTCCAGAGCCGCACCATTCCCTCTGCCGGAGAAGGGTTCGAGGCCGCCCAGTCCACTGGACCCGGCTGCTGTTCTAGAATCCACATCCGTCCGCGTCCCTGACTGCGGTAGAGATCGCAGTGAAAGCCTTGGTAATCCGGTGCACCTGTCCGCAAATAGCGACGCTTTTCGTCGTCGGGCATGGTCGAGCCCATCAGGTTGCCCAGCGGGTAACTGTCAAAGCCAACAACATCCAAATCGGCGGCAACGGCGTGATGGTCGAACTCGAAACTGCCTGCCATGAAGTTGTGCGTGATGTCGCGACCCGGAGCATGGATCCGCAGAATGTCGACCTGCGCCCTGTTGAATAGACGCACCCTGTCCGATGAATAGCGCATGAAGTCCAACGCATGGGTTGGGTTCGGGGCCGCGACCAGACCGTTGGGCAGTTCGATCTGGTCAAATCCGGAATAAAGCGATCCCCAGAACACAGTTCCCCACGCTTGGTTCAGTGCGTCGATTGTTCCGTATCGCTGTTCCAGCCAGTGTCGAAAGCCGCTGCATGCTGCATCTGAATAGCTGAGCACCGTATCGTGATCGTTGTATTCATTGTCGATCTGCCACGCATGGACATGAGGGTTCTTCCCATATCTGCGGGCATACTCGGTGGCAATTCTTTGGGCCTCGGCCAGATAAATCTGGCTGGAAAAGCAATAATGTCTGCGCGAGCCATATCCCCTGACCCGACCATCCGGTCCGACCGGCAGGATTTCAGGATGCTCATCGATCAGCCACTTTGGCGGGGCTGCCGTCGGAGTCGACATCATGATCTTTAGCCCGGCTTGCCCCAGAACCTCGATCACCTCATCAAGCCAATCCCAGTGGAATTGCCCGCGCGCGGGTTCGATCAAGCCCCAGGTGAATTCGGCAATGCGCACCCAATCCAGCCCCATCTCGACCATGCGTTTGGCGTCATCGCGCCATTCGGACGGGTCCCATTGTTCAGGGTAATAGCAAACCCCCAACTCAAGCTTGCTCATCTGGTGTCCTTTGCGGCACGGCGTTCGATCCACTTCAGGAAGCTGGCGCAACCCAACGTAATCACGACATAAAGTATGGCCGCCGTATTGAAGGGGGCGAAAGGCAGGAAACTTGCTGCCTGAAACTCTCGCATCCTTTGGGTCATGTCACGGACGGACAGGATCGATAACAACGAGGTATCCTTGATCATTGCTATGAATTCGTTGCCCAAGGGGGGGGTCACGATCCGCAATGCTTGCGGCAAGACGATTAGCCGAGCAGTCTGCCATCGAGACAAGCCCAAAGAGCTGCCCGCCTCCAACTGCCCTTTGGGTATGGCTTCGATCCCGGATCGGAAGATTTCGGCCATATAGGCGGAATATCCGACCGAGATGGCGATGATGCCGCGCGTCATATTGGTCATGTCGATGCCGCCGCCTGTGGCGTCCTTGACCGCACCAGCCAGAGGCAGGCCGATATAAAGGATGATCACCAGCATCGGGATGCCGCGGATCGTATCTACAAAGAACTCTGCCCCGACCGCCAGGGGGTGCAGTTTGTGCTGTGCGCCACCAATGGTCAGCGTCAATAGCAAAAGGCCAAAGACTGCAAAGGCCAGCGCAGGATTGCGAAATTTGTCGGGCAAAAAGCTGGTTTGCCAGAGCACAGGATAGCCCTGCGTGTGCGCCTCAATTGGGACAAACGCGCCAGAGACGCTGTCGACGGTTTCGATTTGGTCAAGGGCCGAAGCGGCATCCGTCGCACTGCGGATGCGATATTGTTGTTCTCCGCCACCTTTGAATTCGCCGAAACGGATGATGTCAGCCTGCGCCTGTGGGGTACCGCGCACGACGGCAATTCGGGCTTCGGTGCTGCCGACGAGGACATAATGCACCTGTGGCTGCATGAAAAAGAAGGCTGAGACGCCCAACAAGGCCAGGCTAATCGCGCCATACACCATCGTGGTGCGTGCCTTGGGTTTGAACGATTGCAACCCCACCCAGATCAGCCCGAGGATCGCTGCGAAGATATACGCAAAGATCGCGGCGCGGAATGTAATGGCAACGCCGGTGGCAAACTGCCAATGCGCCATGAACATCAAATAGAACAAAGTGGCTCCGGTCAGGACCTCAAACCCGATTTGAGCATAGCCGCGCGACGGGTTGTTCAGACGGCCGGATACCAAGCACAGTGCGATGACCACCGCGTAGATCACCAGCAGGATTTGCAGCCCGGTCTGAACCTGTACCACCACCTCTGGGAACAAAACCCAGGTTTGGTTGGACCGGTCAATAAGCGTTGATGTGTTTTCGCTGAGCGCATGAAAGAACACCGACTCGGCGAAGGGCATGAGAATCTGAGGTGCAACAACAGCAAGTATCGATAGCCCGACCGCCGCCGGAAACGCAGCCAATGCCGCCGCGCGCAACCAGGCTGGTGCCTGCGACTGGAAGCGCAAATGGCGGGCGCAGAGATAGCCCAAAATCGCCGTCGTCAGGATCAGAAGGAACCCGACAAAAATCGGCACCGCGTTGTTGCCGATCCCCAGAATGGCGACCAGAGATCGCAAGTATTTGGACGAGGTGGCAAACAGATAAATGATGAACGGCGCTGCTGCGAGCAACACAAGGTTGCTCGGGCGGATCGAGCTGAGGCGCGACATGGGGTTCTCCGCTGGTTCAAAGCCCCGGCGAAGTATTCCGCCGGGGTCGATTGAGTTTTATGGGATCAGTTGGTGCCCCAGTATTTGGCTTTCAGCTTATCCAGCGTACCGTTTTCCTGAATCTCGGCCAGCCCTGCGTTGATGGCATCAACGGTTGGGTCGCCCTCCTGAAAGACGATGCCCAGCGGGTCGGATTGCAGGCCGGTGATGCCAACGGTCAACTCGCCTGCAAACTCTTGCTCATAGGCCGACGCCGAGGTGCCATCGATGATCACCCCCTGAACGTCCGCGTTTTGCAGGGCAAGAATGGCGGCTGAGAAGTTGTCGTAGAGGCTGACATTCTCGCGGCCTACCAGCTCTTCAGCGAGCTGTGCGTTGGTCGTGCCGGTCTGTGCGGCAAGCTTTTGGCCCCCGGCTTTAAAGTCGTCCAGCGTCATGTCGGCATTGTCGACCTGGAGTAGGATGGCCTGGCTGACCACGATGTAGGGGTCCGAGAAATCCATGGTCTCTTCCCGCTCTGGCGTGATGGACACGCCTGAGATCACCAGATCGAACTCACCCTGTTGAAGCGCGGCAAAGATGCCGTCCCACGCAGTGTTGACGAAGTTCGGAACGCAATTCACGCGCTCGCAAATCGCGTTCATGACGTCGACATCGAAACCCACAATTTCACCTGTTGCTTCATCAACGGTTTCCATCGGTGGATAAGTCGCATCCGTGCCGATCTTGAGGACGCGGCCCTCCAGATCGGCTGCAAAAGCGGCTGGCGCGGTCATCGCGGCAAGGGTTGCCGCGGCAAGTAGATGTTTGAACATACTTGGTTTCTCCTCTGTTGGTTTAGGTTATTCGCGCCCTACCGGACGCAGGCGTGTCAGGTTGCCGCTCGATCAATGTGGCCCTGATCTTCTTTTGAATCTCTTTCGGGTCGGCACCGCCCAGTGCTTTCAGCATGAATTCACCCAGCAGGCGGCTGGTTTCACCAATTGGCAGGTAATAGGTGCTGGGCGGAGGCACGAAATACTGGCTGAGTTTCAGGTCGTCGTTTGAAATGGCCACCACGTCCTGTCCCACTTTCACTCCTGTTTTGGCAGCAGCCGACAAGGCCCCAAGGGTCATCGCCTCGTTGGCACAAATGATGGCGCTAGGCGGGTTCGGTGACTGCATAAGCGCGGTAAAGGCCAGTTGACCGGTTTTTGCGGTGGTCGGACCGGTGGCAATCAGCGCCGGGTCGAAGCTCAGCCCGCCCTCCGAAAGAGCATCGGCATAGCCCTGGCGGCGCTGCTGGGCATAGATCAGATCATCTGGTGGGTTGATCAACGCGATCCGGCGATGGCCAAGTCTGATCAATCGGGCCGTTGCTTCCAACGCCGCAGTCTGACTATCGAGGTCCACATAGGCGTGTGGCTGATCGCTGTCACTCATGCCGTATGTGACGAAGGGAAACCCCTCAACCTGCAAATACGCGATACGTGGGTCGTTCACACGGGTGCCCGAAAAGATCACGCCATCGGCCAACCCCTCTTGGACAATCGATCGTAGGGTCTCTAGCGCGGCGTCACCGTCGCTTATGCTGAAAACACTAAGCTGATAGCGCGACCCTTGAACCGCTTTTGAGACCCCGGCCAGAATGCGCGTGAATTCCACGCCTTCCCATTCCTCAGCGGCATCTTCCGACACGCTCACCAGCACCGCGATCCGATAAGATTTATTGGTGCGCAGCTTCAGCCCATCGAGGTTCACACGATAGCCCAGAGCAGTTGCAGCCTTGTGAATCTCGTCTCGTGTTTCTTGTTTCACTGATGGGGCGTCACGCAAGGCGTTCGAGACCGTTCCAACGGAGTATCCCGTCTTCCTGGCAATCGATTTGATCGTTGCCCGCGCCATCAGGTGACCCCGGTCAGGCGTTCGGTCAGGAACATCCGCCCCGTGTTCAACGTGCGCCTGCGATCTGAACTTTCGTCATGTTCGATAAACAGATCGGCACACTTGCTGTCCGCGAGGGCCTTCAATGTAGCGCCCCAATCTACGACGCCCTCCCCCAGATCGCGCCAGCGTTCGTCACCTGTCCCCCCTTTGGGATCTACGTCCTTTGCGTGGATCGACAGGATGCGATCCGCGTGGCGGGTGATTGCTGCTGCTGGGTCCAGGCCGGTCGCTTGCAGCCAGCCGATGTCAGGCTGCCAATAGATATTCCTTTGCGCAAGTATTTGGTCCAAAGGCGTTTCACCAGAGCTACCCACCAAATCAAAATCGTGATTGTGATAGGCCAGACGATTTCCGTGTTCGCCCAGCCGATCTGCCCATTCGGCCAACCGGCCCGACACTGCCATCCATCCCCGGGCAGTGTCGGGCCGCGCCCGGGGCGCCAGCCAAGGCATGACGGCCACCTGGCATTCCAGAAGCCTCAGAACTTCGACAATCTCATCGAAACGAGTGTCGAACTCTTCCCAGTCAAAATGTGCAGACTGAACGTTAAGACCTGATTGTTGAATGATGCCCGCCATCTGCTGCGGGCTTAGCTCGTGCAGACCAGTGGTTTCGATATCTGTAAATCCGCAAGCGGCAACCAGACGCAGCTGATCTGTCAGATCACCGCATTGCCGCACCGTATAGAGCTGGGCTGAAACTCTCATTCCCCACCATTGAAACGTTTCAATTATGGTGGATTACGAGCTGTAGCGTTGTCAAGCGTTGCGTTGAACGCCCCTTACTCTCACTTTCGCATCGAAAAACCGTTGTGGAACAAGTGTATTTTTTCCGGGGCTGCGGTCACGGAAACTGTCTGTCCACGCATGTTCTTTTGAACTCCGGGCAGTTTGGCAATCGGACCTTCAGCGTCCTTAGTTTTTTCAAAGTACAACAGTGTGACCTCGCCCAAAGCCTCGGTGAAATCGACCGTTCCGGTCAGGATCGCGGTATCGTCTGTCATGACAAAATCTTCGGGGCGAACCCCGATTTTGACCTTCTTACCCTGATCACTGTCTTCAGTCGGGATCGCAGAAATGGCGGTGCCGCCCGAGGCAAGCTCCACAGTTGTTGTTGCCCCCGTCCCCGTGATCGTGCCGGGAAGAAGGTTCATCGACGGCGAGCCAATGAATTGTGCCACAAACTCATTATCGGGCGTCTCATACAACTCAAGCGGCGAGCCAACCTGCGCGATACCTTTATCGGCCAAGACTACGATACGGCTGGCCAGTGTCATCGCCTCGACCTGATCGTGGGTGACGTAGATCATGGTGCTGTCCGGCATGGCCTCTTTCAGGCGCGCGATTTCGATCCGTGTCGCCACCCGAAGAGCGGCGTCAAGGTTCGACAGAGGTTCATCAAACAGATATACCTTTGGATCGCGCACAATTGCACGGCCGATGGCAACGCGTTGTCGCTGACCGCCGGACAACGCTTTGGGCAAACGGTCGAGAAAGGGTTCCAGTTGCAGAATCTGGGCGGCTCGCTCTACCGCAGCATCTATTTCACGCGCAGGCATCTTGGCGATTTTCAGGGCAAAGGCCATGTTCTCGCGCACGGTCATGTGGGGATACAAGGCGTAGCTTTGAAACACCATCGCGATGCCGCGCTGCGCGGGCGGAACATCGTTCATGACCTGCCCTTCAATCTCCAGCGTCCCGCCTGTGATCTTCTCCAACCCTGCGATCATCCGAAGCAAGGTGGACTTCCCACATCCGGAAGGACCGACAAAAACGATCAGTTCGCCCTGTTTAATGTCGAGATTGATGTTCTTCAGAACGTCAACAGGACCATAGGATTTCGCGACATCTGTTAGGTTGAGTTCAGACATGCCTTACCCCTTTTTCCGAATCATCAGGCAGAACTGCGAAGCCGTCAGAGTGATTGTATGTCCACCTTCAATGCCACCCAGTTCCTGACCAATGGTCTGCCAACTGCCGTCTGGTACCGTCACTTCGGTGGTGTCTGAACCGAGGTTGAACGCACAGAAAATTTCCTCGGAACTGTCTTCACGCAGGAAAGTCAAAACCGGGCCCATTTCATTCATTTCGGACAGACGACCTGATGATAAAGCCGGGTGTGCATGACGCAGCGCGATGGCGCGGCGATAGTGGTTCAGCATCGATTGCGGGTCCGCCTCGGCCCGGTCTACTGCATGTTCGGCCTGCTGGGCGCTGACCGGTAGCCAAGGTTCTGCGGTGCTGAACCCCGATTGTTCATCCTGAACTGCCCAAACCATCGGTGTGCGGCAACCGTCGCGGCCTTTGAACTCGGGCCAGAACTCGATGCCATAGGGGTCTTGCAGCTTCTCAAACGGCACTTCTGCTTCGCGCAGGCCCAGTTCTTCACCCTGATACAAACAGGCAGAGCCGCGCAGGCACATCATCAGAACCGCGTGCTGTCGGGTCGCCGCATCATCCAAATTCCAGCGAGAGGCGTGGCGTTGCACATCGTGGTTCGAAAACGCCCAACAGGGCCATGCATCACCCGCCTTGGTCTGTAACTGGTCAAAGACATGCTTTGTGTAACTGGCTGTCAGCGCACGTTTCTCGAGGAACTCGAACGCATAGCACATATGCATCCGCTTATCGCCCGAGGTGTATTCACCCATGATCTCGAGCCCACGCTGCGCATCGCCGACCTCTCCCAGACAAGCACGACCTTCGTATTCGTCCGTCAGCGCCCGCAGGCGTTCAAGGAATGGGATATTCTCGGGCTGGCTTTTCGAGAACAGGTGGTCCTGATGGTTGTAGGGGTTGACCGCAGGTGCGATCGAGGCATTCCGCTGATCCATCGGCAAGGCCGGGTTGTCGCGCAGTTCTTTGTCGTGGAAGTAAAAGTTGATGGTATCCAGCCGAAAGCCATCTACACCCAGATCCAACCAGAACCGCGCCACGTCCAGCAACGCATCCTGAACATCCGGGCAATGGAAATTCAGATCCGGCTGCGATGTCAGGAAGTTATGCAGATAGTATTGCAGGCGCCGGGCATCCCATTGCCACGCCGAGCCGCCAAAGATCGAAAGCCAGTTGTTTGGCGGTGTTCCGTCCGACTTAGGATCTGCCCAGACATACCAGTCGGATTTCGGGTTTTCACGGCTGCTGCGGCTTTCGCTGAACCACGGATGCTGGTCTGACGTGTGCGACAGAACCAGATCGATCATGATCTTCAATCCTTTGGCATGGGCCTGATCCAGAAGCTCTTTGAAGTCCTCGAGCGACCCAAACATGGGATCGACATCGCGATAATCGCTGACGTCGTAGCCGAAATCCTTCATTGGGGATTTGAAAAACGGTGAGATCCAGATCGCATCGACGCCCAGAGACGCGATATAGTCCAATCGCGCGCTGATGCCCTTCAGATCGCCAATTCCGTCGCCGTTGCTGTCCTGAAAGCTGCGCGGGTAGATCTGATAGATCACCCCTCCATGCCACCAATCCGAAGACAGTTTCGTTGCTTTGCTGCGTTCAAGGTTGTTGTGCACGTTCATTAGGCGCCTCTATTTGACTGATCCGGCCAGAAGGCCCCGGACCAGATATTTTTGCATTGCGAAAAAAACGACCAGCGGCACAAAGATCGAGACAAAGGCAGCGGTCGCAAGGATTTCCCAGTTACCGCCACGCGTACCCAAAAGCTCGACGATGCGGTTGGTCATCACGGTTGTCTGGCCTGTCGCGTCGATCAGGAAAACCTTGGCAACCAGAAGGTCGTTCCATGTCCAAAGAAACTGGAAGATCGCGAATGACGCCAGCGCCGGGAAGCTGAGTGGCAGGATCAGCTTGGTGAAAATCTGGAACTCGGTGGCGCCGTCCACGCGCGCGTTCTCGATCAGATCACGCGGCAATCCGGCCATGTAGTTGCGGAGCAGGTAAATCGCCAAGGGCATCCCGAAACCGGTATGTGCCAGCCAGACGCCCAGATAGCCTTTGCCGATCCCGATGTTCAGGTGAAACTTCAGCAAGGGAATCAAGGCTAGTTGCAGTGGAACCACCAAGAGGCCGACAACAGCCGCGATCAACAACGCCCGACCGGGAAAATCCATCCACGCCAGCGCATAGGCCGCAAACGCGGCCACCAGAATGGGGATGATCGTCGCCGGGATGGTCACAGTTAGCGTGTTGAAAAAGGCCTTGGCCATGCTGTCCGTACTGCTCTGATCCAGAAGAACTTTCTGGTAATTGCCCAAGGTGAACTCGGGTGGCAACTCGGCTGTCACAAAGATGCGCGCGCCGCGGTTTCCGGTGAACTCTTCGGTGTTTTCCATCCGGTAATTGCCGACCGCATCCACGGTGATCGTGCCGCCCCTCCGCAGTTCGGTCGTTTCACCGGGTTCAAAGGCATCCACATCACGCGAGCTGATACCCCATCTGGAAATGGTGGCTTGCTCGTCCGCGCTGAACAGCGCGCCCTCAATCACATAAACTCCGTTTTCAAGCACCTGTGTTTCAGGCTCAGCGCTGCGAAGCGTCAGGTTTTGCTCGGACGGAAACAGCGATCTCCACCATCCGCTGGATGAAATCTGATCTGCGGTTCGAAAGGATGATACCAGCAGACCCAAGGTTGGAATGACCCAAAGCACGACAAGAAAGATGACCGAAAGGTGTACAACCCATCTGAGCGCCGGTTTGGTTCCTGCAATATCGCTCATGGCCTACTCCATTTCCTTGCGCGCGTTGCGCACGTTCCAGACAAGAATCGGAGCAACCAGCAGCATGATCACCATGGCCGAGGCTGACCCGACGCCCCAGTCGTTGGCCCGGAAGAGCTTGTCGTACATGTAGTTGGCCAGCACCTGCGTCTCCCACTGGCCATTGGTCATGGCAAAGACGATGTCGAAGACCTTGAGCACGGTGATTGTGATCGTCGTCCAAACAACAAGGATTGTTGTCTTGATCTGAGGTACTTTGATCTTGAAGAAAATCTGAAACGGATTTGCGCCGTCCAGAATAGCGGCTTCGATGGTTTCTTCGGGAATGCCTCGCAATGCTGCAGAAAGGATGACCATCGCAAAACCGGTCTGAATCCAGACCAAAACGATCATCAGGAAAAAGCTGTTCCAGAACGGGACCGTCAGCCATGTTTGCGGCTCGGCCCCTCCGAAGAAGATATAGAGCGCGTTCAGGATCCCGATCTGGTCCTGTTCTGCGGGGCGCGCATCATAGACCAGTTTCCAGATCACCGAGGCACCAACGAAAGATATCGCCATCGGCATGAAGATCAGAGACTTGGCGAAATTGCCCCAACGGATGCGATCTGTCAGTTGCGCCACAAGCAGACCAAAACCCGTGGACATGGCGGGCACAACGATTAGCCAGAACATGTTGTTGCGCATGGCTTCCCAAAACTTTGGCTCTGCCACCATTTGAGAATAATTGTCCAAGCCGACCCATTTGTATCCGCCGCCAGGCACGCGCTCCGTGAGTGATAGGCGCAGTGTTTCAACCACTGGATAGGCCAGATACAGCCCCAGCGCAGCAAGCGCCGGGAACAGGAACAACCATGGGCGGATCATGTTGGCCCGGTTAATGTTGCGGCCCGCGTTTGGCCCACGCGGTGGGAACAGGACTGTGTCCAGAAACTGATTGGAGAGATAGAAATAGCCCACGCAACCCGACACGCCGATGGCGATCGTCAGCAGGCCTTGAAGTGCCGGTGTCATGGGGCGCTCATCCGTTTGGCAAGCGGGGCGATCCTAAGACCGCCCCAGGCGTTGATCACTTGGCTGCATCCCAGGACGACTGGATTTCGCTGGCCACGGTGGCTGCATCTTTCGCACCCGACGAGTAATCGACCATCCCGGTCCAGAAGGTGCCCGCCCCGACCGTGCCGGGCATCAGGTCAGAGCCGTCAAAGCGGAATGTCGTTGCATTGGTCAGGATTTCGCCCTGCCCGCGCTGGGTGTCATTTGAATAGTTTTCGGGGTTCGCACCCAGGTGAGGTGTCAGGAAGCCGTCTTGCGCCATCATGATCTCATGCGCGAAGGGCGTCTTGAGGAACTCCATGAACGCTTCGGACGCAGGGTTCGGGTTGGTGACGGTGAACAGCGTCCCCGCCCCCAGTACCGGTGTTCCCAGATCCTTTTCGGCATAAGCCGGGAAATAGAAGAAATCCGCGTCTGCACCCAGTTCGGTTCCCTCAGGGAAATACGCAGGGATAAACGAGGCCTGGCGGTGCATCATGCAGGCTGGCGGGCTGTCGAACAGGCCTTTAGGGCTGTCGCGGAAGTCGATCGCGGCAGTATCATTTGCGTTGCCTACGACATAATCGTCATTGCGAGTAAAGCTGCCATATTCTTCGATTGCAGCGATCACCTTTGGATCATCGAACTTCATCTCGTTCGATACCCATTGGTCATAAACTTCCGGGGGTTGGGTGCGCAGCATCAGGTCTTCAACCCAGTCGGTTGCAGGCCATCCGGTTGCGCCACCCGAGGCCAGGCCAACGCAGAGCGGGGTTTCGCCATCTTCGACCATCTGATCCATCAGAGCTTTGAACTCTTCCATGGTCTGCGGTACTTCGTATCCGAAATCTTCAAAGTTCTCTGGTATGTACCAGACCAAGGATTTCACGTTCACGTTGAAGAAGAAGCCATAGAAACCGTCTGTTCCTTCGGCGTTTTCGAATGTCCCCAAGTCAACCCAGGACTGACCCGCAGCAAAGTTGTCTTTGATCCAGTCCGCCGACCCTTCTGCCAACGGTGTCAGATAACCTTGCTTTGCAAGATTTGCCGCAAGACCGGGTTGCGGGAACACCGTTAGGTTTGGTGCCGAACCTGCCGCAGCATCGATAAGGATTTGCTGTTCCAGCGAGTCTGAGCCCACATAGCTGGAACTTGCGCCGGTTGCTTTGTCAAAATACGCAACGAGGTTCTCAAAGGATTTCCCTTCACCCGCCAACCAAGGGCCGAAAATCGTTAGACTTTCACCGGATAGGTCCGTCGCATCGGCAAAGGCCTGAAACCCTTCCCAATCAAAACTGCCCTCCCCTACGGCGTGGATCAATTCACCCTCAGCCTGAACAGACCCAGCCATCAGGGCAAACATCGCCGCACCTGCGTAAAGCGAGTGTTTCATCTAATTCTCCTCCCAAGTTTTCACGCGCTCGCGGACTCAGTTTCAAAGCGCTTTGGATATGATGAGTTATCCGCTAACAATTTCACTCTGTCAATAATTTGCTTTCTCGACCCAGCAGTATTAATAAATATTGCCATCGCAGCAAAACAAGTTGACGGGCACCTAAATTGCCCACACAACAAGTGTGAGTACGCAATTGAAGGCGCTTTGAATACCACAATGAACCTAAAGCAGCTCTCGGAAATCTTAGGTCTTTCGCAAACAACGGTGAGCCGTGCGCTGAACGGCTTTCCCGAGGTCAGCGAAGGAACGCGCGTGCGTGTGCAAGCTGCCGCGCAAAAATATGGGTACAGACCCAACAGCAGGGCCAAGGGGCTGGCGACTGGTCGGTCCATGGTGATCGGACACGTGATTCCCAGTTCTTCGCAGCATGAAATGGTTAACCCCATCTTTGGAGACTTTGTCGCCGGAGCCGCAAAGAAATATGCCGAATACGGGTACGACATGATGTTCACCAACGCTGATGACACCTCGATCGAGGATGCGTATCGCAGCCTTTTTCAGCGTGGGGCCGTTGATGGCGTCGTGCTGCAGGGTCCTAAAGTGAACGAAGCTCGGATTGCAGTTCTTAAACGTATGAGCGTGCCGTTCATTGTGCATGGGCGTTCAACGGGCACGGATACGCCTTATGACTGGATAGATGTAAACAACAAAAGCTCGTTTTTGAGGGCGACGCGGTTTTTGATTGATCTTGGACATCGAAGGATTGCCCTTATCAACGGGTTGGAGGAGATGGATTTTGCACAGCGTAGACGCGCGGGGTATCTGGAGGCGCTAGAGCAAGCTGGAATAGCCGCTGATCCCGACCTGATGCGTAGCGCCGAGATGACCGAGGTTTTCGGACATCGGGAAACGCATGGCATGTTGCAACTTGATGATCCGCCGACAGCCATTCTGGCATCTTCCATGATATCCGCCATTGGGGTCAGGCGTGCGCTGGATGAAGCGGGGTTGAAGATGGGGCAGGATGTTTCTGTTATCGCCCATGATGACGACTTGTCTTATCTGAAGAACGGGCAAGACGTTCCAATTTTCACCGCAACACGCTCTTCCGTCCGGCAAGCGGGGGAAATGGCGGCTGAGATGCTGATTGAACGGATCAAATCCCCGTCTGCTCCGACCAACACCAGACTGCTGGAGGCCGAACTGGTGGTCGGCCGCTCGACCGGCCCTGTCCCCAACAGGACGTCGAAATGAAACACTCTCGCGCTGACTTTCCCATAGATTTCCTTTTCGGAGTCGCTACCTCAGCTTATCAGATCGAAGGTCATGCACAGGGGGGTGCTGGGCAAACCCATTGGGATACGTTTGCCGCCTCACCAGACAACGTGGTGCGCAGGGAAAACGGCGATCTGGCCTGTGACCATCTGCACCGGTTTGAGCAGGATTTCGATCTGGTGCGCGAGGCGGGGTTTGACTGTTATCGGTTTTCCACCAGTTGGGCGCGCGTCATGCCCGAAGGTCGCGGACGGATCAATCAGGCGGGCATGGACTACTACGACCGTCTTGCAGACGCGTTGCTGGCCCGTGGACTCCGACCTTGCGTGACGCTGTATCACTGGGAACTGCCTTCGGCTCTGGCGGATCTGGGCGGCTGGTGCAACCGTGACATTGCTGGATGGTTCGCTGACTTCACCGAGATCATCATGGGCCGCATCGGTGACAGGATGTACAGCGCGGCCCCGATCAACGAGCCATGGTGTGTCAGCTGGCTAAGCCATTTCGAGGGTCATCATGCCCCCGGGCTTCGCGATATTCGCGCCACGGCCCGCGCGATGCACCACGTGTTGCTGGCTCATGGACGGGCCATTCAGGCCATGCGCAGCCTTGGTATGAGCAACTTGGGCGCAGTGTTCAACCTGGAATGGGCAGAACCAGCAGATGACAGCGTCGCAGCGCAGCACGCAGCGGACCGGTATGATGCGATCTACAATCGTTTTTTTCTTGGCGGTGTATTCAAGAAAGAATACCCTCAGCTGGTGCTGGACGGTTTAGAGCCGCACTTGCCGTCTGGATGGCACGATGATTTTGGCACGATTGGCGCGCCGGTCGATTGGTGTGGATTGAACTACTACACGCGAAAGTTGATTGCCGCGAACGATGACACATGGCCCAGTTTGACGGATGTTCCGGGTCCTTTGCCAAAAACGCAGATGGGTTGGGAAATCGACCCTTCTGCCCTGACCCGTTTTCTAGTTCGAACACAGAAGGACTATACGGGCGCGCTGCCAATCTATATCACCGAAAACGGTATGGCCAGCGCAGAGCGTGGGCAGGATAAGGACCGTATCGAATATCTCGACACGCATCTGGCAGCCGTGCAAAGCGCTCTGGCGCAAGATGTTCCCGTGAAGGGCTATTTCGTCTGGTCTCTGCTGGATAACTATGAATGGGCCTTCGGGTACGAGAAAAGGTTTGGACTGGTGGACGTGGATTTTGAAACTCTGGAAAGAACACCCAAAGCTTCGTTCATGGCACTGAAATCTGCCTTGTCCAATGGGCAGAACGTCTCTCAGCCGTTAGCGCAACCATTGGGTTCCGTGCATGAGCACTGGAACCTTGTTGCGGATATTGGTGGTACGAATACCCGTCTGGGGGTAGTGACAAATGGCGATTTGACAGGACTGCGCAAGCATCCAACGGGAACTTTAAAAGATTTGCTGAACGCCTTTCACGATCTGCGTGATGAAGTAGGTACAAATCCGCAGGCAGTTGTGGCTGCTGGCGCCGGTCCTGTTCGGAATGGCGTCATACGTTTGACAAATGCCAATCTGGATTTGTCCGAGACCGAACTGGCTCGGGCCACCGGTGCGGAACAAACGTTTGTCATCAACGACTTTACGGCTGCGGCATGGTCGGTCTCTGACGTGACACAGGATGATGTCTCTGTTCTGCAAGGAGAGGCAAATCCACCTATCGGCACGCGATTGGTGGTCGGTCCCGGAACGGGGCTCGGCGTCGGGGCGCTGCTGTATTCAGAAGGACATTATCATACAGTGTCCGGCGAAGGTGGTCACGTCGGCCTTTATCCCCGCCACCGCGACGAGGTTGAGATTTTTGAAGCCGCGCGTCGCATAGCACCCGCGTGTTTCTTTGGAGACAGCCTCGCCCTGGAGGCGGAAATGTTCCTGAGCGGAACGGGCTTACCAATCTTGTATCAGGCCGTTGGAATGGCGGCAGGGCACGCTCAGATCCCGGCGCAAGCTGCAAAGGGCATCTTGCAGGACGCGCGAGATGCTTCCGATCCTATCGCAGTGAAAACGGCGCAGATGTTCACCACTCATCTGGGTGCACTGATGGGCGATATGGCCGTAACCTTGATGCCTGCGGGCGGTGTGTTTCTTGTCGGTGGCGTTGCCGAGAAAAACCGCTGGCTTTTTGGACAGGACTTCATGGAAGCCTTCAATGGAGGTGGGCGTTTCAGTGAACTGCGCCAGTCTTTGAACCTCTACGTTTCTGAACAAGCTGAGTTTGGTATTATCGGGGCCAACAATTTCTGCAAGAACGCCCTGAAACGCTAGGCGAAAAACTTCTTCGACAAACCGGGAAAGGACCGTGGAATGATCTTGTGTTGCGGCGAGGCTCTGATCGACATGATTGCCGAGCCAACAGCTTCGGGGGCGCAAGGTTTCGTGCCGCACACCGGAGGTGCGATCCTGAACACCGCGGTGGCCATGGGGCGATTGGGTGTGCCCGTTGGAATGCTGACCGGAATGTCCAGCGATATGTTTGGCAAGCAACTGACCGACGCGCTAAATGCAAGCCACGTAGATACATCGCACATGGTCGTCTCGGATAGACCCACAACGCTTGCCTTCGTTCAGCTTACGGACGGGCACGCAACCTACAATTTTGTCGATGAAAACACGGCCGGGCGCATGTTGCTTCCCGAAGATATGCCGGATCAGCTTCCGGCTGTCACAGCCTTGTATCTTGGGGGGATCAGCCTAGCGTGCGAGCCCTGTGCCGATGCCTACGCGTCATTGCTGAACCAGCACGGAGGCGATCGGGCAGTGATGCTGGACCCCAATATCCGTCCGGGTTTCATCGCAGATCAAACCCGGTATCGAACACGCCTGAACCGGATGATCGCCCAATCGGATATCGTCAAAGTATCGGACGAGGATCTGGACTGGATCATTCCCGGCAGTGAACCCGAGGCGGCAAAGGCCGCCTTGCTGTTGCAGACCGGACCATCGGCCCTGATCGTGACCCGGGGCCGCGACGGCGCGAACGGATATTTGGCGGATGGGTCACAGGTATCCGTGCCAGTGAAACCGGTGCAGGTCGTCGATACAATCGGTGCCGGAGATACGTTCAATGCAGGCGTGTTGACCGAACTCCACCGAGCGGGTCATCTGACAAAACCGGGGGTGCGAAACCTAACCCCCGACGCTTTGCGCGCGGCAATGGCCTTGGGCGCTGAGGTTGCAGCTGTAACCGTTTCCCGTGCCGGGGCAGAGCCGCCTTGGGCACATGAGCTTTGATCATTGAGGTTGGCCAATGAAGCGATCCGAAATAAACAGCATCAAGTCTGAAGCGCAGACTTTCATCCAATCCTTCGGAGCAGTGTTGCCGCCTTTCGCATATTGGTCGCCCGAGCAGCTGCGCAGCCCTGAGGCGCAGACGATCCGAGACCGGGGCTTGGGGTGGGACATTACCGATTACGCCCAAGGCCGGTTTGACGAGTTGGGCCTTTTTCTTTTTACCCTGCGCAATGGTGAAGTGAACGATTTGAAATCCGGTCGTGGGATGCTGTACGCAGAAAAGCTATTGATCTCGAAAGATAAACAGCTATCCCCAATGCATCGTCACATCGTAAAGGCTGAAGACATCATCAACCGGGGCGGCGGCGATCTGGTGCTGGAGATTTACGCGTCAGACCCTGAGGGAGGCATCGACCGGGACACGCCTGTTACTGTGCCAAGCGATGCCTGCCCGGTTACCCTAAAACAAGGCGAGCATCTGTGCCTGAAACCGGGGCAAAGCGTGACCTTGATGCCAGGCGTCTGGCACGCTTTCTGGGCAGAACGCGGCGATTGCCTGATTGGCGAGGTTTCGACCGTGAATGACGACCGCACCGATAATGTGTTCGAAGACCCTATCCCGAGGTTCTCGAAAATCGAGGAAGATGCCGAACCGGATTTCCTTCTTGTTTCAGACTACTAAGGTTGATCCAGTTGAGCCTGTGCAAAAGGAATAGCGGGCGCAACACTTGTTTTTCGTGCCAGCCCCAGTTTCCTACCGCTTGACAAGTCTTGCATTGCCGGACTAGCTGATCTTGATGGTTCCGCAAGGGATGAAAATGGGAATACGGTACGGCGCACCCTTGCGCCAAGTCCGTGACTGCCCCCGCAACTGTAAGCGGAGAGCGACGCCACTTCACCACTGACCTCGAGGGGTTGGGAAGGTTGGCCGAGCCTTGACCCGCAAGTCAGGAGACCTGCCATCGCATGTTAAACCAACCCGGGGCGGGGCGTCCTGGAAGGAGGCTCGATGGCGCGTTTGCGTGAAAACCCGGTATGGTCCCCCTGTCTGTGTCCGACAAAAGACGGAGACGGCAATGACCACCTATCCTGAGCATTTCGTTCTGATCTGTTCCACATGTCAAGGAAGGATGACGGCGGAAGCCGTGCAAACCGCATTGGACGATCGGTTGCCAGACGGTTTTGAAATCCGGTTGATTGCCTGCATGGCAGGTTGTGAACGGGCCATGACCGTTGGTTTTCAGGCTACGGGAAAAGCGCAGTACCTGTTTGGCGATATTGAGACGGCCAACGATCTGACCGCTCTGGTTGAATTTGCAACCCAGTTTGGCGACAGCAAGGACGGCTGGACCAGCGCTTCAGATCGCCCCCCTGCCCTTTTTGCCAAAACCTTGTCGCGGATTCCTGCCATGCCATCGCAGGGGGCTTCATGAGTTTTCTGGTTGTCGAAGATCTGGAGTACTATGCCCTGAATGGCGATGTGCTGCTTCAGGATGTGTCCTTCAGTCTCGACGAAGGCTCAATTCTCGCAATCGCTGGACCAAATGGTGCCGGAAAAACCACTCTGCTGAACTTGCTGTGCGGAATTGAAAGGCTGGTTCTGGGGGACGTTCGAGTCCGAAATCAAAGCCTCCGTACTCTTACCGCTCATGAACGCGCTCGAACCATTGCAGTGGTTGGCCAGCAGGAAATGCCAGATGCCCGATTGCGTCTGCGCGACTATGTTGCTCTGGGGCAAATCCCGATTAAAGCTGATCGATCGGCAGGAGAACATAGAGAGGATCTTGATCGGGTTCTGGCGACGGCCGGTCTGTTGCATCTTGCCGGAAAACCCATAGGCCAACTATCGGGAGGCGAACGCCAGCGGGCGCATATCGCGCGGGCGCTGGCACAAAACCCGTCTTTACTGTTTTTGGACGAACCGACCAACCACCTGGACCCGGATGCCAAGGGGCACATGCTGTCCCTGGTTGCCGAGTTGGGCGTAACGGTGGTCATGATCGTGCATGATCTGGTCATGATTCCGGAATTCGCCACCCATGTTGCGTTGATGAAATCCACACGCCTGACAGGGTTCGGACCTGTTAGCGACGTACTGACCCCCGACCGGGTGCGCGACACCTTTGGCGTGGATTACCTGTGCTTTCAGCATGAAGGCCGCATGATCCCTGCCTTGGATATCCGAAAAAGAAAACTGTCATCATAACAGGAGCTTACAATGATGCACAAACTCTGGCCCGTGGCTTTGTTCACCGGTCTGGCCAGCGGCGCGGCTGCAGATGCCATAACAGTGGACAATTGCGGTGAAACGTTGGTGTTTGAAACCGCACCAGAACGTCTTGTCGTGCATGACATGAACATGACAGACATGGCTTTCGCCCTTGGCCTGCAAGACCAGATCGTGGGCCTGACCGGCATCACCGGATGGTACAAGACAAGCCCTGATTTTGACGCGCAACGCGGCGAAATTCCTGAGCTTGCGCCCAAATACCCAACCATCGAAAACCTCGTCTCGGTCGAGCCGGACCTGTTCTTTGCAGGCTGGTATTATGGCATGAAGCCGGGTGGCGACGTGACCCCGGACACTTTGGAACCCTTCGGCATCAAGACCATGGTTCTGACCGAAAGCTGTATCCATTTGGACAAGGATCGCCCCACAGCCAGCATGGATCTGTTGTTCAACGACGTGTTGCGTCTTGGTCAGGTCATGCAGGTTGAAGATAAGGCCGAGGCACTGGTCGCGGGTTGGAAGGACCAACTGACCGCCATCGAAGCGAAAACTGTCGACTTGGCGAAAACGCGCGTCTTCCTCTTGGATGGGCCAGCAGATGCGCCTTTCACAGCCGGCAAATTCGCAATTCCCGACGCAATGATTGCAGCGGCCGGTGGCGAAAGCGTGACCCATGATCTGGACACAAGCTGGGGCCGCACCTCGTGGGAGGCCGTGGCTGCTGCCAACCCTGAGTTCCTGGTATTGCTGGACTATCAGACCGGAAACGGTGCAGAAGATACGTTCCAGTTTCTGAAAGATCATCCAGTTATGTCACAAACCGATGCCGTCAAGAACGAACGCTGGATTGGCCTGCGTTACGAAGAACTGACACCTGGACCGGCGAACATTGAAGCCATTGAGAAGATGGCCAAAGCGATGCATCCGGAGATCAACTAATATGGTCCATTTGGGCCGTTCGATATTGCTGGGGGCGATCGTTTTGATCGCCCTTTTGCTGCTGTCCATCGTTTATGGAACGACGCAAATTCCGGTGCGCGACGTGATCTCGGCGATTGGCCTGGGCACGGGTCTTGTCGAAGGTGACATGTCCCCCATGCACCGGATCGTGTTTGACTTGCGTCTGCCCCGAGCTTTGTTCGCTGCGGTGATTGGCGCGGGTCTTGGGGTTGTAGGTGTGGTACTGCAAACCACTACGCGCAACGATCTGGCCGACCCTTTTCTGTTTGGCCTATCCTCGGGTGCGGCTGCAGGTGCGGTTCTGGTGATCACTGTCACCGGGGATGTACTGGGCATATGGACTTTACCTTTGGCGGCGTTTTGCGGGGGTCTGATCGCATCGGCCATCGTTCTGGCATTGGTCCAGGGTTTGCGCACAAGTGCGCCGGAAAAGCTGATTCTGGCCGGATTAGCCGTCTCCTTTCTGTTTTCCGCAATCACGAACTACTTGATTTTCTCTGGCGACAATCGCGCGGCGCATTCGGTCATATTCTGGATGCTGGGCGGCTTGGGACTTGCCCGGTGGCAGACATTCCCCCTGGTCGTGATCGGCCTGGGATTGATCCTTAGCTACGCCCTTTATCGCAGCCGCTGGCTAGATGCGTTGCTGACCGGTGATTTCACAGCCTCTTCACTTGGTATCCCGGTTCAGGGCTTACGTTTTCGCATGTTCTTTGTCGCCGCTTTGGCCACGGCCAGCTTTGTGTCCGTGGCTGGTGTCATCGGCTTTGTGGGCCTGATGGTGCCTCATATCGCGCGCGGCATTGCTGGCACGCTGCACCGGAATCTGTTGGTCACTTCAGCCATTGTGGGGGCGATCTTGCTGACGCTGTCGGATATTCTGTCGCGCCTCCTTCTGGCCCCCCAGGAACTGCCCGTGGGCATTGTGACAACGTCAATCGGCTCGCTTTTTGTATTCTTGTATCTGTTCAAATCGTCGCGCGGTGACTAAGCTCAGCCATTGGCCCAGCTATTTGTTTCGTGGGATAAAAGCTCTTGCACCAAAGGGTTCGGGAACCGGCGTTTGAATGTGATCGCGTGGAAGTTTTCCTTGATTTTCGGGTGCTCCTGCGCCTCGACCAGCCGACCCGAGTTCAACTCATCCTGAACCACGATCGGCGCCACCAGAGCCAGGCCGATGTCTTCCCGCGCCAGCAGCCGCATCATGGCCATGTCGTCCACCTCAGCGGCCACCTGAGGGCGCACCGACATGCGGCTGGCCATGGCGTCAAAGGCCGTGCGGACAGTGTTGTTCTTTGTAGGCAGGATGAAAGGTTGTTCTTCCAAAAGGTCCCGTAAGGAACGTTTCGGATCCAGACGATCCGGAGTGCCCACGATGCTTACCGGTTGTTCCGCCAGATGATGGGTGACGAAATTGGTCAAGCTGTCGCTTGCCGGTTCATGATTCATGAGGACCAGATCGAAATTGAGCGTCTTAAGACCTTCCAGCAACTCACTTGGATTGCCAGACCTTAAGATGACCTCGACATCAACACGCGACAAAATGGGCCGCAAAAAGCGAATCTGAAAGTTCCGAGACAGGGTGGATTGCGCCCCTACCCTGAGGGCCTGCCGCGCATTCCCGGCATCTTGCAAGGTTGCCACAAGTTCCTGACCTGTCGCAAAAATCGCATCGGCATGGTCCAACGCGATATGTCCGGCTTCGGTGAGGTGCAGCTTGCGACCTCTGCGTTCGAACAGCGGATGACCAAGGCGGTCTTCCAATTCCTTGATCTGCACGGACAACGCTGACTGGGACAGATTCAGACGCTGCGCCGTCCGTGTCAGGTTCCCGTCATGCGCGACGGCCCAGAAATATCGAAGGTGATGATAGTTCAGTGGCATATAGTTCTATTTAAACGAACGATAATCATCAAACAATGTATTTTTCATATGCTGGGTCGCGACATATCTCGATCTGAACAAATCAAGTCAATGTCGAACGTCAAGGGACACATGAATGAGCTACCTGCTTCTTCCCCTCATTAGTCCATTAATCCTGTTGGGATCTGCGTATTATTGCAGCCGACATCCGGGGGTCCGACCGCGTAATTTGCCTAAAGTCGCAGAATGGGCTGCCTTGGCGGCCTTTGCCGTGTCTGCTTTGGCGGTAACATTGTTGATTGCAAAAGGACCAGAAACCTCAGCGCTGATCGGGTTCTGGGGCATGGGATTGTCGGTCCAACTGGATGCCGTGAGCGCAACGATGCTGGTTCTGGTCAGCTTTATAGGCTGGATCGTGCTGCGCTATTCGGCGACTTACATGGATGGCGAGCAAAGGCAGGGTGCCTTTACCGGTTGGATGTTGGTCGCCTTGGCGTCTGTTCTGTTACTGGTCATGTCCGGTAACATCATCCAACTTCTCGGGGCTTGGATCGCGACAAGTTTGGCATTGCATCAACTGTTGTTGTTCTACCCCGAACGCACCACGGCACAACGCGCGGCACGAAAAAAGGCCGTTGTGGCGCGGATCAGCGAAGCCGCGCTAACGCTGGCTGTGGTCCTGTTGATCATTGGCTACGGCACGACCGATATCGCCACGATCCTTTCGTCGGCACAGCCAACCCTGACAACAATTGTTGCTGCCCTGTTGATCGCATTGGCGGCCGTGCTGGCGTCAGCTCAGTTTCCGGTCCACGGGTGGTTGACCGAGGTCATGGAAGCACCGACACCCGTGTCTGCTCTGCTGCACGCAGGAGTGATCAATGCGGGCGGGTTCTTGTTGATCCGTTTTGCCGACGTGATGCTTGCTGCACCGGGCATAATGGCCTTATTGGTCATGCTGGGCGGGTTCACCGCGCTGTTCGGCGGCTTGGTCATGCTGACACAGCCCGCAGTCAAGACATCTCTGGCGTGGTCCACAATCGCCCAGATGGCGTTCATGATCATGCAGTGCGGCCTTGCCCTGTTCCCGCTGGCGCTGCTGCATATCGTGGCGCACTCGCTTTATAAAGCCCACGCCTTCCTGAGCGCGGGTGAGGCCGTGCGCAACGTGGCCGCCATTCGCCGGCCGGGGCCGGTGGCTGTACCAAGTGCTCGCAACGTACTGCTGGCCTTTGCAACCGGCATTCTGATCTATGGCGCAGTGGCTTCGGTGTTCGGGATTGACGGGAAATCTATTCAGGCCATTGCACTGGGCGTGATCCTGATCTTTGGTGTTGCCTATCTGCTGGCGCAGGGATTTGCGGATGCCGCCCCCGGTGCCCTGACCCGCCGCACCGTCATCTATGCCAGCGCAACCTCTGTCAGCTACTTCGTACTGCAAATCGCGGCGCAGCGCCTGACCTCTGGCACCTTGCCGCCCACACCTGCTGCGGGTCCGCTGGAATGGGCTCTGATTGTTCTCGCGCTCATCAGCTTTGGCGCCGTGGCGCTGGCGCAATCGACTTTCCCGCTTTGGGCCTCGCATCCGGCAGCGGCTGGTATCCGGGTGCATCTGTCAAACGGTCTGTATGCAAATGCAATCTTTGACCGGCTGCTGGACGGATGGTCCACGCGCCGGACTGTATGAATGGGGGATCAGACAAGATTATGAAACACGAAAGCTATCCTGCTCCGCTTCTGGAACTTGTCGCGATTGCAAATGACGCTGTACGTCAGATCCCCCCTCTGTTTCCGCTGGCTGCAAATGTCGCCGTGAATCCTTTCTTGGGTCAGACGGAAGACACCCTTGCTGTAACGGCTGCGCGCCTTGGCCGCGTTGCTGGTGTGCGCATCACTCCTGACAGGCAAGTCATGGCCGAAAAGCTGAAGACCGGCGAGATTGTTGAGGGTGATCTGGTCGAGGCGATATCTCATGTTGAAAGCCGTTTTGATCCCTCGGGGCTTGAAAATGTGACGGCTGCTTTGACGGACGATGCGGTGCCACTTGCCCCATTGCCGACGGTTGCAGAGCTGGCAGCCGAAGTATCCGACATCGACTGGCCGGGGTTGATCGAAGAACGTATCGGAGCGTGGGCTGCCAGCCATTTTGACGAAGGTCAGGCCCTGTGGCAGCCTCGCCGTGTTGGCGGTGCATTCAGCGCGTGGCGCGAGTTCGCGTCGCGCGACTTGACGCCCGAAATCAACGGGTTGAAAAGATTTGGCGCATTTGTAGCAGCAACCAACCGTTCACAATGGCGCGCCATCGGGTGGGCGTCTGATACGCTGGGCGTAACGCCTGAAGCGGCCGGCACTACCTTCCACCGGTTGTTGGTCACGCTTGGCGGCTGGGCTCAATATGCGCGCTATCGGTTGTGGCAGGCCGAGCTGCAGGGTCAGACCGACACAACGACGGTCGAGTTGCTGGCCATTCGGATGGTGTTTGAAGAGGCCCTGTTCCACCAATACCGCGATCAGATTTCGGCGCGTTGGTCGGAAACCATCGCAATGCACGAAACCCCGATAACTCCGTCCCGGGACATGGTGATTGATGCCATTCTGCAGGATGCCGCTGAACGGGCTCAACAGCGCAAGTTGAGCGAAGCTTTGGACCGACGTCAACCAAGGGCAACCGAAGGCCGCCCAATAATACAAGCTGCGTTCTGCATCGACGTTCGGTCCGAGGTATTCCGCCGAGCGCTGGAAGCGCAGGATGCGGGCATCGAGACCATCGGCTTTGCTGGGTTCTTCGGGTTGGCCAGTACGCACAATTGCGCAGGATCTGACGTGACCGAACTGCGGGGTCCAGTTCTGCTGAACCCCAATGTCACGTCCAAAGCGGCAGAAGACACATTATCTGATCTAGACCGTCGCTACACGGCCCGCGCGAAAAGAGCGTGGGGTCGGTTCAAACTGGCTGCTGTTTCGTCCTTTGCCTTTGTCGAGGCGACCGGCCCGATCTACGTGGGTAAATTGCTGCGGGACTCGCTGGCTGCCAATGGCAGGACAACCAGGTTTGACCCCGCACCGAAACTGGATCCTTCGATGGATCTAGCCACGCGCATCAATACCGCTAAAGCCATTCTGGGCGCGATGTCGCTGACAAGCAATTTCGCGCGTATCGTGATGCTGGCTGGGCACGGCGCGGATGTTACCAACAATCCGCACGAAAGCGCGTTGCAATGCGGTGCCTGCGGTGGTCACGCGGGGGATGTCAGCGCCCGGCTTCTCGCCAGCCTTCTGAACGACAACCAGGTACGGAAGGGTTTGCAGGGCAAGGGGATCGACATCCCGTCAGACACCTTGTTCCTGCCAGCGTTGCACAACACGACGACGGATGGTGTTACCCTGTTTGATCAGGATCATCCTGCGGAATTGTGGGCGTCGCAGATCGCACAGCTGAAGATCTGGCTTGCCGAGGCTGGGCGTCTTGCTCGCGCCGAGCGTGCGGCGCGGCTGCCTCGGGCCAGCGGCGGAAGTGATATTGCGCGCCGCGCCAACAACTGGGCCGAATTGCGCCCTGAATGGGGGTTGGCAGGCTGCCGTGCCTTTATCGCCGCGCCGCGCAGCCGGACTGACGGGACCGGTTTGGCCGGGCAGTCCTTTCTGCACAGTTATGACTGGCGCTCGGACGAAGGGTTTGGCGTGCTGGAGTTGATCATGACCGCCCCGGTTGTCGTGGCCAGCTGGATCAGCTTGCAATATTATGGCTCGACCGTTGCGCCGGGGCTGTTCGGAGGTGGTAACAAACTGCTTCATAACGTGGTCGGCGGGATCGGCGTTGTCGAGGGGAACGGAGGCGCTTTGCGCCCGGGGCTGCCCTGGCAATCGGTTCATGATGGTGAAACTTTCCAGCATGACCCTCTGCGACTGTCGGTTGTCATCGAAGCCCCGCGTGAGGCCATGAACGATATTCTGAAGCGCCACGCAAATGTAAAAGCGCTGTTTGACAACCGTTGGCTTCACCTGATCGCAATGGATGAAAACGGTGATCTGGCGTGGCGTTACACAGGTGGCCTAGAATGGAGCCCAATTGCAAAAGCTGCAAGCTCTGAGCAGGTTATTGCAGCTGAATAGCTAATAATGAAAGGGCCAGGTACATGTTGCCGGGCCTTTGTTCATCAGACTATCCGTTGATCAACTCCAGAAGGTCAGCATGTAATTCCGGGGTCGCCGCAGATACGACCGCGCCATCTGACTCAAGCGTCAAAGTTCTGCCCTGCCAATCGGTAATCACGCCACCGGCTGCTATGACAAGTGGCGCGACCGCCAAATAGTCGTAAGGTTGTAGATCATAGTCCACCACAGCGTCCACATGCCCCGCAGCCAGCAGCGCGTGTGGGTAACAGTCATATGCAAACCGACGAGTCTGCCCGGCCTGCATCAAGCGGTTGAACAGGTCCGGATAATCGCGATGGATCTTGTCGCCTTCGTTCACGTAGAGGATCGATTGTTCCAAACGCTTTTGCTGCGATGCCCGAATGGGTTTACCGTTCAGTGTGGCCGCCTCCCCCACGCCCCCCACATACACCTCATTCAAAGCGGGCATTCCGACCAATCCCAACTGAGGCTGCCCCTCAACCAGATATGCCAAAAGGAACCCGAACAGAGGATGACCGGACAGAAACGACCGGGTTCCGTCGATTGGGTCGATGACCCACATGTGCCGGCCATCACCGGCTTGTTTCCCATGTTCTTCACCGAAGATTCCATGCGCGGGGAAATGTCGCTTCAGGTAGGCCCGAACCTCAGCTTCCACCGCTTTGTCGGCTTGCGTCACGGGGCTTTCATCCAGTTTGAATTCAACGCCCAGAGACCCACGAAAAAACCGCATCCCGGTCGTGGATGCGATATTCGCCATCTGAACGGCGTGTTCCTTAAGCGTATGAGTGTCGACCATTTCGGCCCTTTCGAAAGGGGCCATCCGCGGGGTCACAGATGACAGGTTTTTTCAATAAAGGTGTGGGCACGCAGCGACTGGATCCCGCCGTTTTAAGCATTCGGTGCATCATTCTATGACTTTCATCAAACCATTTTCCCACCAGCAGAAAAACACCGTGTATGGCATGGAAAAGCCCCGGCGTTGAACGTCGGTATCGCAGCAGCTTTTTCGTCTCAGATCTTAATGCGCTCCATCTTTGGATCGTAAAGCGGCAGCAATGTCGCCTGGCATGGCACCCGCCGAGTGGCGACGTCCAATTCGTACTCTCCCGAAGTGACATATTCCGCATCAACCCCATCAGGGTTGCGGACATAGCCGTACCCGATGGATTTCCCGATTGTATAGCCATACCCACCAGAGGTCAGCCAACCAACGCGTTTGCCGTTCCGATAGATTGTTTCCCGCCCCAGCAAGACAATGTCCGGGTCAACTGTGAAACAGGCCAGCATCTTCTTGACGCCCTCGGCCTTTTGCTTCTCAGACGCGGCGCGGCCTTTGAATTCCACATCCTTGCGCAACTTCACGGCCCAACCCAAACCGCTTTCGAAGGGCGTATGATCCGGCCCGATATCAGAACCCCAAGCGCGATAGCCTTTCTCAAGCCGAAGCGATTCAATGGCACGGTAACCCGCGTTGACCAAGCCATGAGTCTTGCCTGCCTCCATCAGCACCGAATAGACGGTCTGCGCGTATTCGATCGGCAGGTGAAGCTCCCAACCAAGCTCGCCTACATAGGTCACGCGCAGTGCCTTGACCGGACACCCGGCGATACCGATGGTGCGGATCGTACCGAAATTGAACCCGTCATTGGACACGTCATCGCGTGTCACAGCTGCAAGAATGTCCCGCGCTTTTGGCCCCATCAGCGACAACACAGCGTTGGACGAGGTAATATCGAACAACTGACAGTTCAAACCCTTGGGAATATTGCGGCTGATCCAGTCGAAATCATGGGTGGCAAAACCGGTGCCGGTGACGATGTAGAACTCGTCATGCGCCACACGACCAACTGTCAGATCACATTCGATCCCGCCCTTGTCGTTCAGCATCTGGGTATAGACCAGCGCTCCAACCGGTTTGTCCACGTCATTGGCACAGATCCAGTTCATCGCAGCCAGCGCATCCGGACCTTTCAGCGCAAATTTGGCAAACGACGTCTGGTCGAACAGCACGGCCACTTCACGTGCCGCTTTGTGCTCACGACCCACGGCGTTAAACCAGTTCTGACGACCAAAGCTGTACTCGTCCTTGGGCGTCTCACCCAGCGAGGCATCCGCGTACCAGTTCGGGCGTTCCCAACCCAGCTTCTCACCAAAGCACGCGCCTTGCGATTTCAGCGTGTTGTAGAGCGGCGACTTGCGGCAGGGACGACCGGAGTCATGCTCCTCATGCGGCCAACCCATCGTGTAGTGCTTGCCATAAGCCTCGACCGTGCGGGTGCGCACCCAATCGGTGTCGAAATGCGGGCGGCCAAAGCGGCGGATGTCGGCGGACCACAGGTCAAACGGAGGTTCTCCCTTATATACCCATTCGGCCAGCGCCATGCCCGCACCGCCACCAGCGGCGATGCCGAATGCGTTGAAGCCCGCGCCGACAAAGAAATTGCTCAACTCGGGCGTTTCACCGATGATGAAGTTGCCATCCGGCGTAAAGCTCTCTGGCCCATTGGTCAGGGTTTTCACACCTGCATTCTCCAGCGCGGGAACACGACCCAGTGCCAGTTCCATCAACTGTTCAAAATGGTCAAAATTGCTATCCAGAAGCGTGTAGTGGAAGCCCAGCGGAATGCCCTTCGTGGCCCATGGAATCGGGTTCGGTTCATAGCCGCCCATGACCAGCCCGCCAACTTCTTCCTTGTAATACGTCAGGCGATCCGGGTCGCGCAGAGTAGGCAGGTTGGAGGGCACGTCAAACGGTTCAGTGACCATATACTGATGTTCCATCGGCACCAGCGGCACGTTCACGCCATAGCGACCAGCAAAGGTACGGGTCCACTGACCGGCGCAACAGATCACCTTTTCGCATTCGATCCGGCCATGTTCGGTGATGACCGCGCGGATTTTGCCGTTTTCGATCTCGATATCGGTGACTTTGGTATCCTCGAATATCCGAGCCCCAGCCATGCGCGCGCCTTTGGCCAACGCCTGCGTGATGTCCGATGGGTTGGCCTGACCATCCGTTGGCAGATAGGCCGCCCCGATCACGTCTGACACATCCATCAACGGCCACAGCTCCTGCGCTTCGGACGGCGTCAGCAATTGCATGTCCAGACCAAAGGAATGCGCAGTTGTGGCTTGCCGTTTAACCTCGGTCCAGCGTTCCTCGTTACAGGCCAGACGCAACCCGCCATTCATCTTCCAACCGGTGCCAAGGCCCGTTTCCTTTTCGATCTTGTTATACAGATCGACCGAATAACCCAGCAATTGCGTGATATTGGCGTTCGAACGCAACTGTCCCACCAAACCCGCGGCATGGAAGGTCGTGCCCGAGGTCAGTTTTTTACGCTCCAGCAGCACGGTATCGGTCCAACCCAGCTTGGCCAGATGATATGCGGTTGAGCAGCCGATAATCCCGCCGCCGATAATGACGGCTTTGGCTGTTTTCGGAAGGTCGGTCATGTCTGTCCTCAGGTATTTTTGAATTCGGTAAGGGCCGCGCGAAACCGCGCGAGGTTTTCGGCTGTGTAAGCTGCGTAGTCGAAATCGATGTCCGAGGTGATCTCGGACACCATGCTCCACATGGTTTCGCGCAGCAGCGAGGCGCATTTCATCGCCGTATAGCGATGGCGCAGGTCGTCGGTGACAGGGGCTTCAAAGTAAGTCTCAAGCACCCAATCTTCCTGTCCCGGTGTCAGGCCATTGTTCGAGGCCAGCCCACCCAGATCGAATAGCGGTGAATTGAACCCGGCATAGTCAAAATCGATAAGCCACAGGCGGTTGCCATCATCCAGAAAGTTGCCGCAGAGCAGGTCGTTATGGCCGAACACTACGTCATAGGGTCCAGCCTCGGCTTCGAGCGTGTTGCCTGTTTGAACCAATTCCGGGATCAGGCCCGCATGGGTGCTGCCGCGTTCGGTCAAAGTGGCGGCATAGTCGCGGATGACGTGGAACACCCAGAACACAAGCGACGGGCCGCGCAAATGCTTGGGCACTTCGGTATGGCACGCCTTCATCAGTTCCAACACGCGGGGCAGCATGTCTGAGTGGCGCACATCCTCCTCTATCAGGGTGCGGCTTTCGATGAACTCCAAAACGGTCAGACCGCCCGAGGCATGGACCACCGCCGGGGACAACCCAGCAGTGTGTGCGGCCTTGTTGGCAGAAAGTTCATTGAACCGCATGACCTGATGCAAAGGAATATCGTCGCCGACCCGTACGACATACGATCCGCTATTGTCCGTTACCTTATAGTTCACATTGGTAATGCCGCCGGTCAGGGGTTCTGCCGTAATCTCGCCCTGCCAGATCGGCAGGTTATGGATGCGGCTGATCAGATCGGATTGGCTCATGTTAGCTCTCCAGTCCAAAGCGGATGCGGGCTTGACGCGCGCTGGCATTGATCAGGCGGTCGGCGATGATGGCGATGAAGGCGATGGCCAGACCGGCCACCAGCCCTCTGCCCGTGTCGGCTTTGGTTAGTGCGATATAGACCTCCTGCCCCAGATCACGGGTTCCGACGAGGGCGGTGATCACCAGCATCGAAAGTGCCAGCATAATGGTCTGGTTGATACCCAGCAGGATTTCCGGCAGCGCCATCGGCAGCCGGATATGACGCAACAACTGCCTCCGGGTGCAGCCTGAAACCAGGCCGGCCTCGATCAGTTCCTCATTGACCGAGCGCACTCCGTGGGCCGCATAGCGCACTGCCGGAGCCAGCGCATAGAGGACGATGGCGATCAGGGCGGTGAAGTCTCCGACCCGGAACAGCATCACCACAGGGATCAGATAGACAAAGCTGGGCAGTGTTTGCAGTGTGTCGATCAGCAGGTTGATGACTGCTCCGGCGCGCTTGTTCAACGCGGCCAGCACGCCCAGAGGCACCCCGATCAGCGTGGCAAGGATCACCGAAGCCCCGCACAGATATACTGTGACCATCGCTTTGGACCACAGGCCCGATACCAGGATCAATGAGGCCATACCGCCACACAGCAGCGCCAGTCGCCATCCGCCCGCGTGCCAACCCAACAAGGTCAGCATCGCAATGGCCCAAGGCCACGGAATGCCCAACAGAACCGTCTTGATCGGAATCATGAACCACGTGAGGAAGAAAACTTTGATTGCCTCAAACACATCGAAGTAATTGACGTTCAGATACTCGACCGTGTTGTCCCAGAACGCGCCCGTTGTGATGGTCTGGTTCTCAGGATATTCGAGCAATAGCAGAGAGAACTGCCCCAGCACCCATGTCACAACCAACAGGATCAGTACCAGAACAGTCCGGCGATGGCGCGCGACCCACGAGCCCGGTTGGTCGTGATGTACCTGACCCATCCGTTCGGCAAAGGCCTGGCTCAGCCGGTCGACGGCAATGGCCAGAACCACGATGGCGATCCCGGCCTCAAACCCCGCACCAATGTCCAGACGGCGCAGCGCGGCGAGGACATCAAACCCAAGCCCTCCGGCCCCGATCATCGAGGCGATGATAACCATGTTCAGCGTTAGCATGATCACCTGATTGACGCCTACCATCAGGCTATGGCTAGCTGATGGCACCAGCACGCGCCACATCAACTGCCGCTGAGTTGTACCCGCCATGCGTCCGAAATCGAGGATCTCGGGATCCACACCTTTCAGGGCCAGCGTGGTAATCCGTACCATGGGCGGCGTGGCATAGATGATCGTGGCAACCAGGGCCGAGATCGGGCCAAAGCCGAACATGAACAGGATTGGCACCAGATAGGCAAATATCGGGATCGTCTGCATCAGGTCCAGAATGGGCGAGATGATTTTCTCGAACAGCGGATGGCGATAGGCGAGGATGCCCAACAGCAGCCCTCCGCCCGCGCCAATGGGCACCGCAATCAGGACCGAGGCCAGCGTCACCATCGCGCTGTCCCATTGCCCGAAAACCGCCAGATATATGAAACAGGCCCCGACCAGCGCGGCCAGCGCCCAATCGCGACAATACTGACCCAAGGCAACGACGGCGGTGATCACGACGATCCAGCTGATTGCAGGCAGGATGACCTGTGCATCGCTGCCCTGACCGCTGACAAACCCATCCGCCAACAGGGCCAGCACTAGATTATAAGGTTGTTCGATCGTCCACGCCACAGCGCGGGTGAGGTCCGTGAACGAGACCGGCCCAATGGCAGCATCCTCGATCAGCCATTTCATCGCCGAGGAGACATAGGTCTTGAACGGGATAACCCAGGCCGAAGGGAACTTGGTCAGCCAACGTGCATCCAGCGCCTTGCCCAGATCGCGGCCATAGTACCCAAGTACGATCGTGATCAGAACAAGGGCCAGAGCGATGGCCTGAGTTCTGTTCAGCCGAATCATGCCGTGTCCCCTTCCCCGAACAGCACACGCGCAACGGCTTTGCGGTCAATCGCGCCTACAGGCTTCCCCTCGGTATCAACCACAGGGATCGGCGCGTCTGCGGCGATGATACGTTCGGCTACGTCCGATACGCGGGTGGACTGAAGGATGGGCTCTCCTTCTCCATCAGCGCCAGGGGACATGACGCCGCTGACGGTCAGAACCTTCGAGCGGGGAATATGTTTTGTGAACTCAGTGACGTAATCTGTAGCCGGGTTCATCACCAGCTCTTCCGGAGTGGCGATCTGGATCACCTCGCCATCCTTCATGATGGCGATGCGGTCGGCCAGACGGACGGCTTCTTCAAAGTCATGCGTAATGAAGACAATGGTCTTGTGCAGTCGCTCCTGAAGACGCAGGAATTCGTCCTGCATCTCTCGCCGGATCAAAGGGTCCAGGGCAGAAAACGGTTCGTCCAGAAACCATATGTCAGGCTCTGTCACCAGCGACCGGGCAATGCCCACACGTTGCTGTTGCCCGCCCGAGAGTTCACGGGGATAGTAATCCTCGCGACCTTTCAGCCCAACCAGTTCCACCACTTCACGCGCTTTGGCATCAGCTTCGGCTTTGGGTACGGCCTGAATGGTCAGCGGGAACATAACGTTTTGCAATACGGTCAAATGCGGCAGCAACGCAAAATGCTGGAACACCATGCCCATCTTGTGGCGACGAATTTCGATCAACTCTTTTTCGGTAGCGCGCAGCAGGTCGCTGCCATCGAACAAAACCTCGCCTCCGGTAGGTTCGATCAACCGTGACAGGCACCGGACCAGAGTGGATTTTCCGGAACCGGAAAGGCCCATGATCACAAAGATCTCACCTTCGTCAATTTCGATATTGGCGTTGCGCACAGCACCGATCACGCCTGCGCTACTTAGGTCTTCGACAGTTGGATCAGAGGTTTTTTGCAACAGCCGATCCGCATTCGCGCCGTAAAGTTTCCAGACGTTGCGGCAGGCCAGTTTTGTCTTGGGGGGCATCAGTGTGGTCCGGTAATTTAACGCAAAAGGGCCAGAGCGGTCCGAGAGAGCAAATGGCCCGCTCTGGCCAGTGGGTTATTCTGAGATCCAGCCCGACCAGCGGTCTTTGTTGGTCTCCATCCACTCTGCGACGACACTGTCAATTTCCACGCCCTCCAGATCGGCCTTGCCGACCATGGCGCTCATTTCGTCATTGTTGATGTTGTAGGCTTCGATGATGTCATAGGCACCGGGCCATTTTTCCTGCAGGCCGGACCATGCGGCTTTCCAGATAGGCCCACGTGGTTTGCCGCAATCATAAGCCATGTTGGGGTTCACGCCGACAGATGGGTCGCTGTAGCATTCCGCGGAAAACGGCGGGAATTCAACAAATTGGCCATCGTATTTGGCCGGTGCCCAATGTGGGACGTAAACCCATAGAATAATTGGGTCCTGCCGCTGATAAGCTGACTCAAGCTCGGCAAACAAGGCTGCGTCAGTACCCGCATGTACCACCTCGAAATCCAGTTCCAGGGCTTCGACACGCTCTTCATCGAAGCCGCCCCAAGTAACCGGCCCACCGACATAACGCCCGTTGGGTGCGGTTTCAGCGGTTGAGAATTCTTCGGCACAATCGCGCAGAGCTTCCCAGTTTGGCAGCCCCGGGCAACGCTCCTTCATGTAGCTGGGATACCACCACTCTTCAATTGCCATCAGACCGGTTTCCCCGACGTTGACAACATTTCCAGATGCCGTCGCCTCATCCAAGGCTTCCCGCCCGGTGGTTTCCCAGATTTCCATCGCCAGATGCAGGTCGCCCGTTTTCAGTCCCGCGAATTGAGCGATGTAATCGGCCTGCACATATTCGACATTGTAGCCGGCTTCTTCAAGGATCGAACCCATGATCTTGGTATTGATCAACTGACCCGACCAGTCGTGCAGTGTAAGCTTAATTGCGTCAGTCGACTCCACAGCCCAAGCTGACGTGGCAGCTGCAAGTGCAAATGCCGATAGTCCCAGTTTGCATTTCATAACACCTTCTCCCTGTCGTGATTTTTTTGATGAATCGGTGGTACTGGCTACAGACCATCACACTGTGGGGTTTTGTGTCAATCAAAACCAAGTAAAGCCACATAAATTTAAAGAAAAGTACATTTTCCGGGGATAAATTTGGCATAATGTTGCTTTATGTGGGCGTTGTGGTATCTCTGAACCTCCCGTATGACGGGTTTGTCAGAGCGGAAAACATGAACCTTAAGACCACCAACCAACGAGAAGAAGAGATCCTGCGTGCGCTGTTTCGCGCGGGTGGATCCTGTCGCGTGAGCGTTCTGGCGAATGAGTTGGGCGTGACCCTTGAAACCATTCGGCGCAATGTGCGCAATCTAGAAGAGCGCGGTATTGTTCGAAAAGTACATGGGGGTGTCCACCTTTTGGAGGACATCCTGGAGCCTTCACTGGAAAGCCGTCTGGACAAGAAAGTCGACGCAAAAGAGAAACTGGCCAAAGCGGTGGCCGAAGTCATCAGCGATGGGGACTCGGTCTTTCTGGATGTTGGTTCGACCACTGCCTATGTGGCTCAGGCGTTGTGTGATCATAGCAAATTATTTGTAGTGACAAATTCGGTTTTTGTTGCTCAGACTTTGGCATCCCGGAACAACAACAAGGTGTTCATGGCAGGTGGTGAGCTGCGTTCTCATGACGGCGGCGCGTTTGGTGTTGAAGCGCAAGACCTTATCAAACGCCTGAACGTCCGGTTTGCAGTTCTGTCGGTTGGGGCAGTCAATGCCGAGTCCGGCTTTATGCTGCATGACCTGCAAGAAGCCAATCTGGCGCATATCGCTGCTCAGAATGCGCAGGTTCGCATCGTGGTAGCTGACGGGGAAAAGCTGGGTAAGCGGGCACCGGTCACTCTGGACTCAGCCAGACAGATTAATCTGTTCTTCACGGACACCCTGCCGTCAGAAGATATTCGCCAGATGCTGTTGGCAAACGAAATCGATCTCGTCGTCGCCGAATAGGCGCTTATTGTTTCTGGGCAATGATCCAAACTGGGTGATAGGTTAAAGACACCCCGTTGGCTGATCCAAAGTTATGCACATAGTCTTCTTCGAACCGGGTCAGAGTGGACTTGGTCCATGCCCCCTGCGCGCGCCCGTTCACACCGGTTCTGCGCAAGTATTTCAAAACGTCCCGCGGTGTTTTGAAATATGATGGCCGGATGCGTTCTCCAGCGGCCAAAACCCGCATTGACCCTTCAATGGCCGCGACAAGATTGTCTGCCCCGCAAAGGCCCGGCGCGTGAGCTGTTGATCCGATGCTTAACAGTTCTTTGTATTGCTGGGGCCCAAATCCTGAAACGGCCAGCCAACCACCCGGGGCCAGCGCATCGATCGCTTGCTGCAACAAACCGGCGGGGTCTTCCATCCATTGGATCATCGAAGCTGAAGCGATCAAATCAATCTGATCGGGCCATTGGACCGTGCGCACATCGCCTGCGATAAATGCGACAGCTTCGGCATCTGCCGTTGCTTGAGCTTGCGGTGCGATGTCGTTCAGAATGAGGTCGGGCAGGTCGAAATTTTGCCGCAACATTCGGGTGAGATGCCCTGTGCCACACCCCATTTCAAACGTTGTGTGAAACTGGCCCGGTGCACCCACACGGCGCAGTTCAGAAACCAGTTTATCGGCAACCCACGCCTGCTGGCTGGCCGTGTCGTGATAGGTGTCAAAGCTTCTGCTAAAGCTGCGCTGGACCTTATCTGCCAATTGCGCCGTCATGACAGCCACTCCGCCCAGTTTTGCCCTGACCTGAAGGGTACATGGGGCCCTGCAACACGCTTGATCGAGGCCGAGGTCACCGCCCAGGCAGCCTCTTGCGCCTTCGTTGGAATGATGCGGTCACGCTCGGGTATCCACACCAAGTCAAAGCCCGGGTCCGGGGCCGACCCGCGCTGGATCACCTCGTGAAGCTCTATTTGCGCCGCTGCGACGTCCAGCTCTGGTGGTTCAACGGGCAACCCCGCGCGGCTGCAGAACTTGGCAAAGCTGGAGGTCGTCAGCTGATCCGCCGTGCCCCGAATCGTATCGGGTGCAATGCCCCGGTCCGGACACGCCGGATGCAGGGTGCCGCTGACGGCAACCAGCCGGTCGGGGCTAAACTGTGTATGGGCCAGCCAATGCGCAGCAGATGCGACACCGAAGGAAAACGCAAGCAAGTCGACGTAGTCGAACCGCCCCAGCTCGGGCAAAGGATCATCAAGCCGAGTAAAGTCATCAACAAGCAGGACAGACCCACCACCGGTCAGGTCCTGAAACGGTGCAGCACCCAGCGCCCAACCCCCGAATACAAGGGTCAGATTGCCATCGTCTGATTGCGCCAGCCACCTGTGTCTCATTCCTGCCCCCCGGCCAGCGCGACCATCGCGCTTGTGACCTGGCTGAGCTCGTCAGGTGAGATGATGTAAGGGGGCATACAATAAATGTTGCGTGCAAAGGGGCGCAACCACACTCCGGTCTTTGGCGCCAGCCGATGGGCGACAGAAGGATCAACAGTATCCTTCATTTCAATAACGCCAATGGCACCAAGGACCCGGACATCCGCCACGCCAGGCAAACCGCGGGCTGGCTCCAGCTCTGTCCGCATCTGGTTTTCAATGGCAGCCACCTGGCGCTCCCAATTTCCCTCACCCAGCAAGCTCAGGCTGGCTGAACCCGCGACGCAGGCCAGAGGGTTAGCCATATAAGTCGGGCCGTGCATGAACACGCCCGCCGCACTGTTGCCGATGCCATAAGCCACCTGCTTGCTGGTTACGGTTGCAGCGAACGAGATGTGCCCCCCGGTCAGAGCCTTACCCAAACACAGAATATCTGGCGTGACGTCAGCATGATCGATTGCAAAAAGCTTGCCAGTTCGACCAAACCCGGTGGCGATTTCGTCGAAAATGATCAGCACATTATGCGCATCACACAACGCTCGCGCCGCGCGCAGCCATTGAGGGTGATAGAAATACATACCTCCTGTACCTTGAACCACGGGCTCAAGGATCAAGGCCGCAAGTTGGTCGCCCTTTTCGGCAAGCAGCCGTTCCAGCGGCTCCAACCCGTTCTGGCCCGAATCTGCAGGCCATTCGTCACCCAACCGCACTTGGGGGCGCGGCAGGAAGTGCTGGATCGACAAGGCCCCACGGAACAGTCCGTGCATACCAGTGACCGGGTCGCAGACGCTCATCGCCTTCCATGTGTCGCCGTGATAGCCGCCCCGAATGGTGGCGAACTCGAACTTGCCGGTGCGGCCATGGGCCATTTGGTACTGCACCGCCATCTTCATCGACACCTCGACCGAGACCGAGCCGCTGTCGCAGTAGAAAATGCGATCCAGCCCCTCGGGCAGCATATCGACCATCTTGCGCCCCAGATCTATGGCCGGATGGTGGGTCAGCCCCCCGAACATCACATGAGGCATCTTCTCCAGCTGCTTTTGCATCGCGGATGTGATTGCGGGATGTTTGTGGCCATGGATTGCACACCACCATGAGGACATGGCATCGATCATCTTCGCGCCGTCTTCCCGGTACAGGTATACGCCCTCGGCCCGGTCGATCAGGTGCATCGCGCCGGGAACGGCCACGTTGGTATAGGGGTGCCACAGGTGGCAGGCGTCAAATTCCAGCGGGGTCACAGGAACCTCCGAATGGTGGCCATATCTATTTCTGAAAAGGCATCTTTCAGGGTCTGCTGTGTCAGATCGTTTAGAACAGGAAGTCGCCCAAGGTGACGGGTATTGCTCATCTCAACGATGGTTTGCTCGACATCCGGCTCTGGCTCACCGACAAAGGCAACACCCACGACCTCACATCCCGCGCCGCCCAGGGCCATCAGAGACAATGTGGTGTGGTTGATCGTTCCAAGCGCCGTGCGAGCGACCAGTACAACCGGGGCCTGCCATTGGGCGATCAGGTCCAGGTAATAGCTTTGGCGGTTCAGCGGCACCATCAGGCCCCCTGCCCCCTCAACGACCAGCGGCCCGTCAACTTGGGGCAAAACAAGTCGCGACAGATCAATTTCAACACCCATGTCTTCCGCAGATAGATGGGGTGAGGCAGGCATGTTCAGGAGATACGCCTCGGGCAACACGTCCACACCGGACAATATACGGACGGTTTCGGTGTCTGTTGCATCCTCCAGACCCGACTGAACGGGCTTCCAATACCGGGCATTCAAAGCCGCGGTCAGGCCAGCGGAAAATACAGTTTTTCCGACGCCCGTGTCGGTTCCGACGACGATCAGAGCGCTCATGCGGCCTCCGATTGATGGCTGGCGATGGTTGCAAACAAGGCCGAAATGTCCTGAAGGCTGACATTCCCGGTGATCGAGACGCGCAAGCGGGATGTTCCCTTGGGAACGGTGGGCGGCCGGATGCCCCGGATGTCAAATCCCTGCTGCTGCAAAGCAGAGGCCATCGCCATCGTTCGGGCTTCGTCCCCCAAAATGACGGGAATGATCTGGCTGATCAGGGTCTTATCCGGCAGTCCGTTTTGCCGGGCCGCATCATGGGCATGGCGCAGACGCTCGCGTGCAGCAACAACCAATTGAGTGTCGGCCGCCAATTCCCGCAGAGCTGCCCGCACCAGAGCGGCGTTCAAGGGTGATGGCGCGGTTGCGAAGATAAAGGGCCGCGCTCGGTTGATCAGCGTATCGATCATCACACGCGGACCACAGATCAAACCGCCCGAAACGCCCAGACCCTTACCGCATGTGTGCAGGGTCAGAACATCCGTGTTCAGATCATGCGCCAGACCCTTGCCGCTTGCGCCAAAAACGCCTGTGGCGTGCGCCTCGTCCACGACCAGAATGGCGTCAGAGTCGCGCGCTAAGGACGCAAGGTCCTCTAGCGGGGCAAGATCGCCTTCCATGGAATAAACGCTTTCCACTGCAATCCAGATTTGGTCCGCCCCACCCGTTGCCCGCCACTCGGCCAAAACCTTGCGCGCATCTTCAACGTCATTGTGGCGAAAGGCGCGCAGATCGGCGCGACTGGCACGCATCCCTTCATGGGCACTGGCATGGACTAATGCGTCATAGAGCACCAGATCTCCGGCGGCAGGCAAGGTTGAAAAGATCGACTGATTGGCCTGGAACCCTCCACCCATGAAAAGCGCTGCTTCAGACCCGAAGAATGCGGCGGCTTCCTGTTCCAGTGCCTCATGCTCGGGGTGATTGCCGCGCAGCAAGCGCGAGCCCCCCGAACCAACCGGCACACCGCGCGTCAAGGCCGCCAGTGCTGCATCTTGCAACAGTTTTGATCCGGCCAAACCCAGATAATCGTTCGACGCAAAATCCAGCCCGCGCGCAGGGATCAAAGCCCGGCGACGGTGCCGGGCTTCAAGCGCATCAAGCATGGAGTTCAGCCGATCGACTGCTTTCATTCGGCAGCTTCCGTGCGATTATGTTCTTCAGCCGTTTCAGCCTGAAGCCCGAGCTTGGCAAACAGGATCGAGTCGGTGTCTTCTTCGGGGTTTTCTGCCGTCAGAAGCGTTTCACCGACAAAGATCGAGTTCGCACCGGCGAAGAAACACATTGCCTGCATCTCGTCGCTCATGTCGCTGCGCCCGGCAGACAGGCGAACATAGGATTTGGGCATCAGAATACGGGCGGTTGCAATGATCCGCACAAAGTCGATGGGATCGATCGGTTCTGCTTCGGCCAGCGGTGTGTCAGCCTGCGGCATCAGCATGTTGATCGGCACAGAATCCGGCGGAGGGGTCATGTTCGCCAGGGTCAGCAACATGTCGATACGGTCGCCGGTATGTTCACCCATCCCCAGGATACCACCCGAGCACACCTTGATACCTGCTTCCTGCACCCGGTTCATTGTGTCGATCCGATCCGAGAATGTACGGGTGGTGATCACTTCGGAATAATAACGCTCTGAGGTATCGATATTGTGGTTGTAATAGTCCAGCCCGGCGTCGCGCAGTTGGACGACCTGAGTGTCGTCCAGCATGCCCAGGGTCATGCAGGTTTCCATGCCCATCGCTTTGACACCTTCGACCATGGCGACCAGAGCAGGCATGTCGCGCGATTTGGGCTCTCGCCATGCGGCCCCCATGCAAAACCGGGTTGCGCCGCCATCCTTGGCCTTCTTAGCCTCAGCCAGAACGCGCTGAACCTCGATCAGTTTCGACGCCGGAAGTGTTGATCCGTTGCGGGCCGATTGCGAGCAATAGGCGCAGTCCTCGGCACAACCACCGGTCTTGATCGAAAGGAGTTTCGATGTCTGGACCTTATTGGGGTCAAAGTTTTCGCGGTGCACGGTTTGTGCCCGAAACAGAAGATCCATCAAGGGAAGATCATGAACAGCTTGCGCAGACTTTCGGGTCCAGCCGGAATGAGGGATGATCATTTTATCTATAAAACTTCCTGCAGCTTGCGTTGCGGCAGATTTATTATCAATAAAATTGAATTGCGCAAGCGTGTTGGCGCAAACGATCCCAATTCAAGCGGAAATGCCGCGCCCTTAGAAGTCGAGACCCAGATCAACAGTACGCGCCGAATGCGTCAGCGCACCGGACGAGATATAATCCACGCCGGTTTCAGCGATGGACGCTACGCGCTCTAAGGTCACGTTGCCGCTGGCTTCGGTTTTCATCTGACCATCCACCATTGCGACAGCTTCGCGCAGCATGTCGTTGTTCATATTGTCCAGCAACACGACAGAGGCACCGCCAACCTTGAGCACCTCTGCCAACTGGTCCAGACGGTCGACTTCAATCTCGACCGCCATCATGTGGCTGGCCTGGGCCTTTGCGGCCTCCAATACCTGAGGAACCCCACCCGCTGCAGCGATGTGATTGTCCTTGATCAAGATCGCGTCGGACAGGGAATAGCGGTGATTGAACCCACCGCCATGCAAAACGGCCTGCTTTTCTACGATACGCAGGCCAGGCGTGGTCTTGCGTGTGCAGGTTACTCGGGCTCTTGTGCCTTTGGTCTGCTCGCTAAATGCCGCAGTCATCGTTGCAATACCAGTCAGGCGACCGGCAAAGTTCAACGCGACCCGCTCACCCGACAGAATCGAGGCGGCAGATCCCTTGATTGTCATCAGCGTATCACCCCGGCAGCAGCGCGCGCCGTCTTTGACCAGCACCTCGACCTCAAGCGTAGGGTCCACAAGACGGAATGCGATTTCGGCGACCTGCATCCCGGACACGACAGCATCTTCGCGCGCGTTCAGCCGGGCCGTATACGTGGTGTCCTGCGGGATCACCGTCCGGGTGGTAACATCGCCGTAACTTCCCAAATCCTCCATCAGCGCCGCGCGGATCACAGGCTCAAGGATCAGATCTGGCAGGGTTGCAAAAGTCATGTCAGTTCCTTGCAGGCTTCGGCCCGAATGCTCAGGGCCTCAGAGAGATACATCTTGGACCGTTCGCCGAGTCCATCACCGGTTTCCGGGAAGTCAGAGCGTTCATGCGCTCCGCGGCTTTCTTCGCGCTGCAAGGCAGCGGCGGCAATCAGAGTTGCGGTCGCGCACATGTTTCTGAACGAGGGGCAATTGCCGTGGCGGGCCTCCAACTCGGCAATGGTTTGCAATGCACGGCTCAGCCCAGAACCTTCACGGACGACGCCGACATCACGTGTCATGGTATTGCGCAACTCCTGAACCGCTTGCGCCGTATCGGGTGCGTTTCCCGGAGCAAACCGCAAGTCTACCTCGCTGACATTTGTACCTGCAGGCAGCGACCCTGCTATGCTTTCGGCACAGATGCGGGCAAAGACCAGCGCTTCGAGCAGCCCATTCGATGCCAGACGGTTGGCCCCGTGCAGACCCGTCGAAGACGCCTCACCACAGACCCACAACCCGTCCAGAGTCGCCCGACCATCCGTATCCGTGGCGATCCCGCCCATGTGATAATGGGCCGCCGGGGCGACTGGGATCGGGTCGTTGGCCGGGTCAATGCCGTTGCGCGCGCAAGAGGCTGCGACCGCAGGAAACAGCTCACGAATCCGTGTACCCAAAGCGTCGCGTGTGTCCAGCATGGGTCGATTGCCCGCCTGCACTTCGGCAAAGATCGCGCGCGCAACAACATCTCGCGGGGCCAGTTCGGCCTCTGGATGAATGGCTTGCATGAACCGGTCGCCTTGCTTGTTGACCAGAATCGCCCCTTCCCCACGCAGCGCTTCGGTGGCCAAGGGCGCTGGGTCCTCGCCCACGTCCATAGCTGTTGGATGGAACTGAACAAATTCAGCGTCAGCAATCAACGCCCCGGCGCGTGCAGCCATGCCAATGACTTGCCCCCGGATTCGCTCTGGGTTGGTCGTCAGCGCGTATAGCCCGCCAGAGCCGCCGCCAGCCAGCAACACCGCTGGTCCACGTAATGTAACGTGCGCAGTGCCGGTCTGTGTTGCGTCTTGCAGCACAACCCCTGACACAATGTCCTCGTCCATGCCCAAAGCCACGGCAAGGACGCCTTCTAATACCTGAACTGAAGGCGTCTCACGCACGCGCTCGATCAGGGCAGCCATGATCTCGCTGCCTGCCTGATCCCCTTTTACACGGACGACACGCGCGAAACTGTGTGCGGCCTCCCGCGAAAGAACGTAACCGCCATCTTCGGTACGGTCGAACGGCGTGCCGATCTCGGTCAGGTCAAGGATGTACTTGCGCGCTTCGCGGGTGACCAAGTCTGCCACATCAGGCTCGACGGTGCCTGCCCCTGCATTGACCGTGTCCACAGCGTGGCTTTCCGGGCTGTCGGCCAGGTCCATCGCCGCTGCAACACCGCCCTGCGCCCAAACCGAACTTGCGCCTTCCCCCAACGGGTCGGGCGAGATCACCACCACAGGTCGCGGTGCCAGTTTCAGCGCTGCGTAAAGCGCACCGATTCCGGCCCCAACGATAATGACCCGATCCGTGGTGATGTCCGTCATTTCAGGTCAGATGCCGAGCTTGCGGGACAGATCAATCATGGCCTGAACGGATTTACGTGCCTTTTTCGCCACGTCTTCTGCAACCTCGACCTGACCATCCATCGTGTGCAGAGCGTAGAGGATCTTTTCCAGCGTGATCTTCTTCATGTACGGGCACATGTTGCAGGGGCCCACGAAATCGACCTCGGGCAGCTCATCTGCAATGTTCGACGCCATCGAACACTCGGTAATCAGCATCGCCTTTTCAGGCTTCACGTTATGCACATAGTTGATGATGCCGCTGGTCGAACCGGAATAATCTGCCTCGGCCACAACATCCGGTGGACATTCGGGGTGGGCAATCAGCTGCGTGCCGGGGTTCCATTCACGGAAATCGCGCAAATCCTGAGCCGTATATTGCTCGTGCACGATGCAGGACCCGGGCCAAAAAACCACGTTCTTGTGGCTTTGGTTTGCGACGTTTTGGGCAAGATACTGATCCGGCGTCATGATAACCGTGTCGCTTTCCATCGCGTTCACGATCTGTAGCGCGTTCGACGACGTGCAGCAAATATCCGATGCTGCTTTGACCTCGGCGGTTGTATTGACATAGGTGACAACCGGCGCGTCGGGATATTTGGCGCGCATCTCATCAATCCCGTCCGCAGTGATCGATTCTGCTAGCGAACAGCCCGCCTCCATATCCGGCATCAAAACAGTCTTTTGCGGGCTCAGGATCTTCGATGTCTCAGCCATGAAATGCACACCAGCCTGGACGATCACTTCCTCTTCGACTTCACTGGCCTTGATCGCCAGTTGCAGACTGTCTCCAACGAAATCGGACACACCGTGATAGATTTCGGGCGTCATGTAATTGTGCCCAAGGATCACGGCGTTACGTTCTTTCTTGAGCGCGTTTATGGCCCGCACATACGGCGCGTAGATCGCCCAATCCGGGGGGCTGACCACACGATCCATGCGGGCAAACGTGTCTTTCATCTCATTAGCCAGTGTGGCCGATGGGGCGAGGTCGTAGACGTCCGAAAGAACCGAGCGGACATGTGTAATATCGAGCAACGGGCGAGCCACCTTTGTCAGTTGTCGTTAGCCTTGCGGGCTGCTTAACGGCTTAGCCCTAGCCGAAAGACACCTGGTTCGAAACCGGAAATTTCAACGTTAGCGCTAAGCCATGCCGACAAATTCAAAGATGAATGAGCAAATCAGCCCAGAATACCCGGCAGACGCAGCCCATGCTCGCGTGCACAGGCCTTGGCATCCTCATACCCGGCATCCGCGTGACGCCACACACCCGAGGCCGGGTCGTTCCAGAGAACCCGCTCCAGCCGCTTGGCCGCTTCGTCGGTGCCGTCGGCGCAAATGACAACACCTGCGTGCTGAGAGAAGCCCATGCCAACGCCGCCGCCATGATGCAGCGAAACCCATGTTGCACCTGAGGCGGTATTGACCAGAGCGTTCAACAGGGGCCAATCGCTGACAGCGTCAGAGCCGTCTTGCATCGCCTCAGTTTCACGGTTTGGCGAAGCGACCGAACCGCTGTCCAAGTGGTCTCGGCCGATGACTACGGGCGCTTTCAGCTCACCGTTGCGGACCATTTCGTTAAAAGCCAGGCCAGCGCGGTGACGGTCACCCAATCCGATCCAGCAGATGCGGGCGGGTAGGCCTTGGAAGGCGATACGCTCGCGCGCCATATCCAGCCAATTGTGCAGATGGGTGTTCTCGGGGAACAGTTCCTTCATCTTGGTGTCCGTCTTGTAGATATCCTCGGGGTCGCCCGACAGAGCGCACCAGCGGAACGGGCCGATGCCGCGGCAGAACAGAGGACGGATATAGGCAGGCACGAAGCCGGGGAAAGCGAAAGCGTTTTCCAGCCCCTCATCCTGAGCCACCTGACGGATGTTGTTGCCGTAATCCAACGTTGGAACATCGGCGTTCCAAAAGTCGACCATCGCGGCCACGTGTTGCTTCATTGAGGCGCGGGCGGCTTTCTCAACTGCCTTGGGATCGCTTTCCCGCTTGTCCTTCCATTGCGCCATGGTCCAGCCCAGCGGCAAATACCCGTTGACCGGATCATGGGCGCTGGTCTGGTCGGTGACGATGTCGGGGCGCATCCCGCCCGCCTGCATCCGCCGGTAGATCTCAGGGAAGATTTCGGCCGCATTGCCCAGCAGGCCGACCGATTTGGCTTCGCCCGCCTTGGTCCAGCGGTCGATCATCTCAAGCGCTTCGTCCAGTGTCTCGGCCTTTTCGTCCAGGTATTTGGTACGCAGGCGAAAATCGATGCTGTCGGGGTTGCATTCCACCGCCAGACAGCAGGCCCCGGCAAAGACAGCCGCCAAAGGCTGCGCGCCACCCATGCCGCCCAAGCCGCCGGTCAGGATCCATTTACCGGTCAGGTCGCCGCCATAGTGTTGACGCCCGGCCTCGGCAAAGGTCTCATAGGTGCCCTGCACAATGCCCTGCGTGCCAATATAGATCCACGAGCCAGCGGTCATCTGGCCGTACATCATCAGACCCTTCTTATCGAGTTCGTTAAAGTGATCCCAATTGGCCCAATGCGGTACGAGGTTTGAGTTGGCGATCAGCACACGCGGCGCATCCGTATGGGTACGGACAATGGCCACCGGCTTGCCGGACTGCACAACCAGCGTTTCATCCTCTTCCAGATCCTTGAGGCTGGCGACAATGGTGTCGAAATCGTTCCACGTCCGCGCAGCGCGCCCGATGCCGCCATAGACCACCAGCTCATGCGGGTTTTCGGCTACGTCGGGGTGCAGGTTGTTCATCAGCATCCGCAGCGGCGCTTCGGTCATCCAGCTTTTGGCGTTCAACTCCGGTCCTGTGGGCGGATAGATGTCACGGGTGTTCTTGCGGGGGTCGGTCATCGGGGTCCTCCGGTGAGCTGAGGGGCCAGCGCGGCCAGGCTGTCGAGTATGGTTTTGAGATAAGAGCGCAGACGATCGGCTTTGCCTGTATCAAAGGTCCAGGGTGCGGTCTCGGCGCTCAGATAGGTGGATTGTGCCAGTTCCATCTGGATTGCATGAAGGCCGTCAGCCGGACGGCCATAATGGCGTGTAGTCCAGCCGCCCTTGAAGCGGCCATTGAGTACGGTGCTGTAGCCCGCCGCTGTTTCGCAGATGTCCAGGACAGCTTTCTCGACCCGCGCGTCACAGGTTGCGCCGAGATTGGTGCCGATGTTGAAGTCTGGCAGCACCCCGTCGAACAGGAACGGGATGTGGCTGCGGATCGAGTGACAGTCATACAGAATGGCAAACCCATGCAGCGCCTTCACCCGCGTCAGTTCAGCCGAAAGAGCGGCGTGGTAAGGCACGTGGAAAGCTGCGCGCCGTGCGTTAATTTCGCCCCCGGACGGGAGCTGCGCCCAGATATCCTGTCCGTCAAAATCCGTCAACGGCACCAGCGTCGTGGTGTTCTGGCCGGGATAAAGCGACACGCCGGACGGGTCGCGGTTGGCGTCGATCACATAGCGGTGGAAAGTGGCCCGAACCGTGGTGGCACCGGGAAGCAACCCGTCATAGAGTGTGTGGATGTGCCAGTCAGTGTCATCCAGTCCCCGGCCCCGGTCATTCAGCTGGGACGCGATCTCGGGCGGCACATAGGTGCCAGTATGCGGCAGGCCCAGGACGATGGGACTGTCGCCGCGGGTGATCTCAACCGCGTCAGTCACGTGCCAAGCTCCGGCATGTCGACGCCCGTGCCATGGGCAATCTCGCCGCTGGCGATCAGGGCTGACGCTGCTTCGATGTCCGGCGCGGTATAGCGGTCATCACCCAGGGGTGGCACGACCACACGCAGCCGCGCCATCACGCCCTGCAAGACCTCGCTGGTGGGCAGCGGCGCGCGGAATTCGACCCCTTGCGTGGCACAGAGCAGCTCGACACCCAGAATGCGCTCCAGATTTGTGACCATCTGCCCCAATCGACGCGCGCCATGGGCAGCCATGCTGACATGGTCTTCCTGATTAGCCGATGTGGGTGTGCTATCCGTCACGCAAGGGTTGGCCAGGTGCTTGTTCTCGCTCATCAGTGCTGCCGTTGTAACTTCGGCAATCATCAGCCCCGAGTTCAGCCCGGGATTGGGCGTCAGGAAGGGTGGCAGATCAAAACTGAGCGCCGGGTCAACGATCAGAGCAATGCGGCGTTGGGCAATTGCCCCGATTTCGGCCAGCGCCAGTGCAATCATGTCGGCGGCAAAGCCCACCGGTTCCGCATGGAAGTTGCCGCCCGAGACGATCAGCCCGGCCTCGGGCAGAACAAGCGGGTTGTCGGTGGCGGCATTGGCTTCGATCTCGAGGGTCGTAGCCGCCTGCCGAAGCACATCCATCGCGGCACCAACAACCTGCGGCTGGCAGCGAATGCAATAGGGATCCTGCACCCGGGTATCGCCTTCGCGATGACTTTCACGGATCACCGAACCGGCCAGAATGGCACGCATGGTGGACCCTGCCTCGATTTGACCGCGATGGCCGCGCAGCGTATGGATTTCCGGCTGCAATGGCGCAGTCGAGCCCATGATGGCATCTGTGGTCAGCGCTGATGTGACCAGCGCACTCTGCGCGGCCTGCCATGCTCCGAACAGACCCGCCAGCGCAAATGCCGTCGAGAACTGGGTGCCGTTGATCAGCGCCAGACCTTCCTTGGGGCCCAGCTCGATGGGCGTCAGACCCGCTGCCGCCAAGGCCTGATCGCCGGGCATTACAGTGCCACTGAACTCGGCTTCACCGGCCCCCATCATCACAGCGGCCATATGCGACAGCGGTGCCAGATCCCCTGAAGCCCCGACAGAGCCCTGCGCCGGGATCACCGGGGTCACACCCTTGTCCAGCATATCCTCCAGCAGGACGATCAGTTCCATCCGTACGCCGGATGCGCCGCGTCCGAGGCTGAGCAGCTTCAGCACCATCATCAGCCGCGCGATCGCGCGCGGAATTGTAGGACCCACGCCGCAACAATGAGACAGGATCAGGTTACGTTGCAGGGTCGCGGTATCCTCAGCCGCGATCTTGACGCTGGCCAGTTTGCCAAAACCGGTGTTGACCCCGTAAACCGCCGCCTCACCCGCGGCTGCATCGGCGATGCGCGCATGGGCCGCCTCGATACCAGGCCGGCAAGCCGGCTCCAGCCGCACTGGACATTCTTCGCGGTAAACCTGTTCCAGCTGTGCCAGAGAGACTTCGCCTGGAGTAAGCGTCAGGGTGGTCAAGTTGTGTCTCCAATAATGCGGGTGTGAAGCGGGTTAAAGCCAATGCGATAGGCTAGCTCGGCCGGATGGGCGACATTCCAGACAGCCAGATCGGGGCGCAGGCCGGGGATAATGCTGCCACAATCCGTTAAGCCCAGTGCGCGGGCCGCATGGATGGTCACGCCCTGCAGTGCTTCTTCGGGCGTCATGCGGAACAGGGTGCACCCCATGTTCATGGTCAGCAGCAGCGAGGTCACAGGGGCCGACCCCGGGTTGCAATCGGTGGCCAGCGCCATCGGCACCTTATGCTGACGCAACAAATCAATAGGCGGGGCTTGGGTCTCACGCAGGGTATAAAAGGCTCCGGGCAGGATCACACCCACGGTGCCAGCCTCGGCCATAGCCTTCACGCCATCTTCATCGAGGTATTCGATGTGATCCGCCGAAAGAGCGCCATAAGAGGCGGCAAGTTTTGCACCCCCCAGATTGGACAACTGCTCGGCATGGCATTTGATCGGCAAGCCAAGCTCTTTCGCCACGTCAAACAGCGGCACCAGCTGGTCCGGCAAGAACGCGATCCCTTCGCAAAACGCATCAACCGCATCCACCAAACCTTCCCGGTGCGCCGCGCGCAGGGTTGGGATACAGACCTCTGCGATGTAAGCTTCGGGGCGGTCTTTGTACTCGACCGGAACCGCATGGGCGCCCAGAAAGCTGGTCACAACCCGCACCGGGCGATGATCGGCCAAGGCCCGAGCGGCGCGCAGCATGTTCAGCTCAGTTTCACGATCCAACCCGTATCCCGACTTGACCTCGATCACCGAGACACCCTCGGCCAGCATTGCATCCACACGGGGCAGCGCCTGTGCGATCAGATCGTCAACTTCAGCCTCTCGTGTGGCCTTCACCGTCGAGATGATCCCGCCGCCTGCCCTTGCAACCTCTTCATAGCTGGCTCCGTTCAGGCGCATCTCGAATTCTACGGCGCGGTGACCGCCATGCACAACATGGGTGTGGCAGTCAATCAGCGCAGGCGTCACCAGACGACCTTCGAAAGACGTGCGCGGCAACGCCGCATATGCGTCTGGAACGTCAGACTGACACCCAACCCAGACGATCCGCGCACCCTGTACGGCAATTGCCGCATCCTCGATCAATCCATATGCGCCTTCACCGGTCATGGTGGCGGCATTCAGATCGGTGAACAGCTGATCGCGAACTTGCATTCGAATCCCTCATTCCCGCAATTCTCTCTTTTCTCGTACATGGCTTTGTGTATTATGTCTATTCATAAAATTGGAGAACAGCGTGACGACCATTTTCGCGAACCGCGCCCTATTGGCGACTGGCTGGGCCGAGAATCTGCGGCTTGAGATTGAAGGCGGGCTGATCGGGCGTCTGACGCCGAGTGCGATGGCGCAACCAGGCGACACGCAGGTCGACACTCTGCTGCCTGCGCTGGCCAACCTCCACAGCCATGCCTTCCAGCGCGCCATGGCAGGCATGACCGAGTACCGCATGGCCGGACGTGACAGTTTCTGGACCTGGCGGGAAATGATGTATCGCTTCACCGCCCATCTCAGCCCCGAACAGGTGCAGGCCATTGCTGCGCTGGTCTATCTTGAGATGCAGGAGGCCGGATATGCCTCGGTCGGAGAGTTCCACTACCTCCACCATCAGCCGGACGGGCAGCCCTATGATCGCCTCGCCGAGCTTTCAGACCGGATCATGGAAGCCGCAGCCGAGACCGGGATCGGCCTGACCCATCTGCCGGTGCTCTATTCTTATTCAGGCGTCGGGGAAAAACCCCTTGAGGCCGGGCAAGCCCGGTTCGGCAATGATGTGGACCGCTTCTGCGCGATGGTCGAACAGGCGCGCGGCGCGCTTGGTGCCTTGCCAAACGACTGCCGCGTCGGCATCGCGCCGCATTCCCTGCGCGCCATCTCACCCGCTGATTTGGCAAGAGTTGTGGCCGCACAGGACGATGGTCCGATCCATATCCATATCGCAGAACAACCCAAAGAAGTGGCCGAGATTCAGGCTGGCCTGGGCGCGCGTCCGGTCAAGTGGCTGCTGGACAATGCGGCAGTCGACACCAAATGGTGCCTGATCCACGCCACCCACATGACCGAGGAGGAGACCCGCGCCATGGCCGCCACCGGTGCCGTCGCGGGCTTGTGCCCTGTGACCGAGGCCAATCTGGGCGATGGACCTTTTAACGGTCCGACTTACCTGAGCGCGGGCGGAGCCTTTGGTGTAGGTTCGGATTCGAACGTGCTGATTTCCCTGACCGAAGAACTGCGCACGCTGGAGTATTCCCAACGCCTGCGCGATCTGTCCCGCAATGTGATGGTTGTCGGTGAAGGCTCGGTCGGACAGACCTTGTACACGGGCGCGGCCTTGGGCGGTGCGCAGGCTCTGGGCCGCGACGCCGGAGAGATCGCCCAAGGCAAACTGGCCGATCTCGTCGCCATCAACAGTCAGGACCCGGCGCTTTGCACGCTGAGGTCGGATCAGTTGCTGGATGGTCTCGTTTTTGCTGCCAAAGACCATGTTGTCACCGACCTGTGGTCTGCAGGCCGCCATCAGGTGCAGAACGGCCGTCATGTGGATCGCGAACGAATCACGTCCAATTACCGGACTTTGATGACCGGGCTTCTGTCGGACCTTTAAGCGGGAACTTCCGCAAAGCGGACATGCAGCACTTTGGAGTCAGGAGCCGGAGCGAGCATCGCGGCGCCAGCCGTCCTAATCGCGTCCCCCGCCACCAGCCACGTGCGGTCCGTCGAGACTGTCCCCGACACAACAAAGACAAATTCATCTTCCGCAACATAGAAAGCCTGCTTACCTGAATGAACATCCACAGTGATCGAGACGATCTGCGGGTCATAAATCACGTTGAACGCTCGGCATGGTCCGTCCAGCAGCCGCGCTGTCACGGCCAGCGCCCCGTCAAACCGAAGAGGTTCAAACGGACGTGCGCTGAGCACCTCATCCGCGCCATGCAAGGCCAGCCCAGCCCCTTCGATAATCGTGTGCACCCGCGCCAGCCCCGGAAAGCGCGAGAAGGGCCCTTCCCTTTCGATCTCAGCCACGCTGATGCGCCAAGCGACCTGACCCCCGACCCGTTTGGCCGCCAGTTCCCGGGTCACACCACCGCCATTGGCCCAGCGGGTGGCTTTGCACGCGTCCACTCTCATCATCAGTCGGATCAATTTCTTTGCATATCCCTATTATTCTGGACATAATATGATTATGAGCATCAAAAATACAGGGGCAGAGCGTGTCTGAACAAAAGAATGTCGGTTTCCAGGACATCCGCGACGAAGTGCTCAACCGCATTCAGACCCGCGTTTGGCCGCAGGGCAGCCTGCTGCCCACCGAAATCGAATTGGCCGCAGAGTTTGGATGCGCGCGCGCCACTGTCAACCGCGCCCTGCGCGAACTGGCCGATCAGGGCATTGTCACCCGCAAACGCAAAGGGGGCACCCGTGTTGTCACCACACCGGTCAAACAGGCCAAACTGCCCATCACCGTGGTCCGCAAAACCATCGAAGAGATGAACGCCCAGTACCGCTATGCCCTCGTCAGTCGCACCGTGATCGACTGCCCTGCATGGCTGCAGGCCAAGCTCGGCCTGCCAGAGGCCGCGAATATCGTACATCTGACTTGCATGCACCAGGCCGACAACCGACCTTTCCAGTTCGAAGAACGCTGGATCAATGTCGATGCAGTGCCACATGTGACGAACGAAGACTTTCTGACCACCGGCCCCAACGAATGGCTGCTGGCCGAAGTCCCGTTCTCAAACGCGGAAATCGCTTTCTCGGCCGTCCCAGCAACCGGCCCTCTGCAAGAGTTCCTATCCGTTCCGACAGGTACACCACTCTTCCAGCTCGAACGCACAACATGGTTCCAAAACAAACCCGTCACGTTTGTGCGCATGACGTTCCATCAAGGGTATCAAATGAGAACGACTTATTGAGGCCATGGAAGTGAATAGGTTTTGACGTTGGTGAAAAATTTCATCGCTTCGATAACGCCTTCCTTGACGCCATTGCCGCTGTCCTTGATCCCCCCGAAAGGTGACATTTCGATCCGATAGCCGGGCTGTTCCCAAATGTTACAGGTGCCCACGTCCAGCCCATTAATATAGGCGATAGCCCGGTTCAGATCGTTGGTGCACACACCCGACGACAGGCCAAACGCGGTGCTATTTGATATTTGCATAACCTCCGCGTCGTCATCCGGCACACGCACGATAGGAATGACAGGGCCAAAAGTCTCTTCCATGACCAACTCGCTGCCATGGGGCACTTTGTCGACAACGATCGGCGGCAGCAATGCGCCCTGCCGACCCGGATGGTACAGGATGTCCGCCCCCTGTTCTGCCGCTTTTAGCACGCGGTTCTCAAACAGCTCTGCGGCCTCGGCATGGATGACACAGCCCAACTCGGTCTCGAGGTCCTGAGGATCACCGAACCGGATGGCTTTGGCTTTCTCCAGCACCATGGGAACAAAACGATCCGCTACGCTGGCTTGAACCAGGATTCTCTTGATGGCGGTGCAGCGCTGACCCGAGTTCCCCGTGGCGCCAGCAACCGCAATTGTCGCAGCGCGTTCCAGATCAGCGTGACCCAGATCATTCAGCACAATCAGGGGGTCATTCCCGCCCAACTCAAGCGCCTGTCGCTTGTAGCCTGCCTTTGAGGCGATGAGCTTGCCTACAGGGACGCCGCCGGTGAAAGTGATGATGTCGATATTGTCATTGGTGATCATTTCGTCGCCAATGTCCTTTGGCCAGCCGGTGACGACCTGGAACATCTCGGGCGGCAGGCCCGCCTCGTACAGAATGTCGGCCAATGTCAGTGCTGTCAGTGGTGTCAGTTCGGTTGGTTTGCAAACCATACAGTTATTGGTTGCAATCGAAGGCGCGATCTTGTGGCTAACCATGTTCAGGGGGTGGTTGAACGGAGTAATCGCACTGATCGCTGTGACAGGTTCACGCTTGGTGAAGATTTTTCGCGCTTTGCCATTTTGCGTCAGATCGCAGGAGAACACTTCTCCATCATCTTTCATGGCTTCGGCGGCGGCGAATTGAAACACGTCTTGCGCGCGTTTGGTTTCATATACCGAATGCTGATGGCATATGCCCAGCTCCAGTGTCAGCCATTTAGCCAGATAGTCGCGTCTTTCTCCTATCAACTCCGCTGCTCGTCGAAGAATCTGGCTTCGCTCGTATCGGGTCAGGGTTGGGGTGTAGATTGCCGCAACCTCAAAAGCTTGCCGTACATGTTGGACAGTTCCAGCTGGAACGGTGCCGACCACCGCATTTGTATAGGGATAATGCACAGGAACAGTGTCTTCCGTGAACACAACCTGTCCACCGATGCGCATACCTTCGTGTCGGATCTCGGTTTCGGCCATGTCCCTGTTCCAATTTTTCGGCGGCCACAGTTACGCGTGGCCGACCATCCGGATATCAACGAAACAACCGATAGTGCTGCACTTTGCCTTGCGTCAATAGAATGTACGGATAGTCCCGCTCTATTTCGTGGAACCAAGTCTGTGGCTCAATAGGCAGCTACATTTTCTCGGGCACAGGTTCAGAATTGGTGGGTCTGAGTGGAGTCTCGTTTTCCGGCTGATAGGTGGGGATTACACCAACCGGCGGGTTTTCCAAGATGTAGGCTCCGATACGCGCTAGCATCGGCTTTCTGGGGCAGTTTGGTCGGGTGGCCGCGCCAAGATCCCGCAGGTGTCCCGGGGCGTCAAATGGAATGAAACACAAAGGCCAGTTATCCCGTTTGAATTGTTCCGCTGCCAAAGCCGAGACAATGGTGCAATCGTCGGAATGGCAGAGATGACGGCAGATCGTCTCAAACCGCAATGCGGTCAGATCAAAGCGCTTGCTGATCCGGGTTGTCCCGTCTTGCTTGGGCAGCCGATCTTCGAGATCGTATCCGAAGCTATGTGGTAACCGGATGAAGTCATGTTTTGGCACCTCTTCAGGGGCGATGGAAGACAGTGTGCACAGGGGGTGCCCTTCGCGCAGAGCCAAAAACAAGGGTTCGGACCAGATCGAAGTGAAGTCCAAAGATGCACTGTTGTTGATCTTGGCGACCAGCGCCATGTCCAGCGTGTGATCCTCGACCCTGCGCAACATGTTTTGTGGCAGGTCCTCAACCAGCGTGACTCGCATCTTGGGAAACAGAGTACTGAAGAGCGTGGAAAAATACCCGGTCAGATACGGGGCCAACGTAGGGGTCATGCCGATTGTCAGGGGGACGGCCTCGGGGTCGCGGAATTCAGTGGCCGTATCGCGGATTTCCCGCGCGTCGTTCAGAATGCGCCGCGCGATTTCCGCAACGCGGGTGCCGTATAGTGTCGGGCGCACCTCATTATTGAGGCGCAGGAACAGGTCGGTGCCCAATTCCTGCTCGAGCTTTTTGATCTGGTTCGACATGGCGGGCTGGGACACGTTGCAAGAAGATGCCGCCTGACTGAACTGGCCGTGTTTTGCGATGGCAAGTACATATTCCAGATCTCTGAGGTTCACGGGGCATCCATTCCTGAAGCAACTTCTTCCAGATAATCGTCTATCAAAATACGATCTGGCGACAGAATTCAGAAGGCCACTGAGACGATTCCGGCCGGTTTGCCGCTCACATCCGTTAACAAATCTGTCAAACCCCGAAATCGAATAGACTTGCAGCCAACCCAGCCTGGACGAAAACGCCGTGTTTGTTGCGACTTCGATGTTTCGTTCCTCACGAAGATCGTGAGTATTTGCGATGGTTATACACCCGATTTGGATCATGAATTTCAGATGCTGTGCGGGGCGGCCTAGTCCTTTGTTGCGTCGGCTGCCCAGAAAACGGGCCGCCAGCACGAACGCAACTTAATGACGGAGTGATCCATGCTGTCCCAATTTGCAGAAGGCCTACGCGCCCGTCTCTTGACCACGTCGACCCTGGCACAAGAGACATCCCGCGATGGTCAAACCCTCATCAACAACTTCTTTCAATCCACGGTCGTTGACGACACGCCGGCCTTTGTTTTGGCATATGATTTTTCGCGCCTGCTGAACTTTGGCGAGATTGTCACCAACAACGCCGTTGCCGCTGTTCAGGCACAGGGTCAGGATGTTGATATCTTCAACTTCCGCTCGGGTCTGATCGAGGCGAATAATGGTCCTGATGCCCTTTCAACTGGTGTTCAGGTCACCGGCGGCGCCTCGGTTCGTAACTTTGGCGAGATCGCGGGTGAATTCAACGGTGTGCAATTTGCGGGCGCTGAAAGCTCAGGCAATCTGGACAACTTCCGCAGTGCCGTCATCTCTTTTGACAGTCGTGCGGTCGATATTCAGGGCCAGGGGGTCAATGTGCGCAACTTCGGCGATATCATCGGCACCGGCGACCAGCGCAACGGCACCATCTATACCAACTCGACTGCCGAGGATGTGTCGATCTCGAACTTCACCGGCGGCCTGATTGATGCGGGTGAAGGCAATCAGGGTGCTGGCATCTCGCTGCAAATTGGAGATGAGGTTGATGATCGCGTCGAAACCGATGTGTTTAATGGGTTTGGGGCGACCATTCAGGGTCGTGGTCAAGCGGCGTCGAACACATCACTGTCCGGTGACGGTATTCGTATCGATGACGGTGCTCAGGGCACCGTTCTTGAAACCGAGATTGTCAACAGCGGCCTGATCTCGACCGAAAGCAATCAGGGCACCGCAGCTGGTATCCGTATTGCCGATGGCGCAAATGCCGAAGGTGAAATCCTGAACACCTCGACCGGGGTGATCGAAGGCCCGCGCAATGGCCTGTATATCGGTGATGGTGAGCACGATCTGGATGTGCTGAACTTTGGCACCATCCGGTCCGGCAGTCGCGCGGTGAATATCGACGGCTCGGGCGTCGATATCATCAATGGTGGCGACATTCTGGGCAAAGGTGACCAGCGCAATGGCACGATCTATGCCGATGACACGGCCCGTGACTATTCGATCAACAACCTTGCCACAGGCACGATTGATGCGGGTGAGCACAACAACGGCGCGGGGATTTCACTGTCGTTGGCCGAAGACGGAAATGGCGAGGTCGAGATTGAAAACGTCGGAACTATCGCCGGGCGCGGCAACGCGGGGGCGGCACTGGGTACTGCGGGTGACGGTATTCGCCTGGAAGGCGTGCGTCAGGAAGATGGCTTTGCCCCTGCCTCGTTTACCGGCACCATTACCAACAGTGGCACTGTCACATCGGAAGGAGCAAACGGTACTGTCGGTGCATTCCGTGCCGTGAACAACGTCAATTTCCAGGGACAGCTGGTCAACGAAGAAACCGGCGTTTTCGCGGGTGGTCAGAACGGCGTTTATTTCGGCACTGGCGACCATTCTGGCGGTTCGTTCCTGAACCAGGGTACCGTGACCTCGGACAGCCGCGCGCTCAACATTGACGGTGTCGGGCTGTCGGTCGAAAACGACGGATACATCCTAGGCACTGGAAACCAGCGCAACGGTACTGTTTATGCAGATGGCTCCGCGGACAACTATACCTTCACGAATACGGGTGTGGTGGACGCAGGCGAAGGCAACAACGGCTCGGCCGTGTCGCTGCAGACCGGCGACGTATCGGGCGATGTGGTTTCGGCCGCTGTTCTGAACGAAGGCACGCTGCAAGGTCGCGGTGACGCTACCGAGGGCAATCAGGTTGGCGATGGTCTGCGTCTGTTTACCAGTCAGGATGAGGCGTCCTTTGCCGGTGTTGTGGTCAACGAAGGTCTGATTGCTGGATCCGAGGACTCGGATGCCGCTGCCGGTATCCGCGTGGATGGTGGTCTGAACCTGCTGGGTGCAATCCTAAACGAGCGCGAGATCCGTGGCACCGTCAACGCCATCGACGCGTCGGATGCAGGCATAGTCACAATCATCAACGACGACGAAGGTGTGATCAACGGCGACGTTCTGCTGAGCGATGGCGATGACATATTTGTCGATCTGGGCACCACCAATGGCAACATTTACGGTGGAGCTGGCGATGATGTTCTGATCGCGGGCGAAACAGACAATGTTCTGACTGGTGGTCTGGGCAATGACTTCATCGACGGTGGCGACGGCATCGACACGGCCGACTTCTCGGATCTGGATGTCGCAGTCGAGGTTCGCCTGGATGCCAATGGCAACGGGACAGCCACACGAGACACCGGGTTCAGCGTATCGATCACGGACGCGGTTGTCGCGGCACCTGATCAGTTTGGGGCAGACATCCCGGACGGTGCATGGTTTGTTGAGGAAGCGGTTCAAGGCAACCTGTACTACAACATCCACACGGAAGAATTCCCGGCTGGTGAAATCCGTGGACAGTTGCTGGTTGATAGCGATGTGACGGAAGGCGGTTTTCGCACTGTCACACTGAGCGGCGATCTGGATGCTACGCAGGAGCCGGGACCAACCTCGGACAGCGCAGCAACGGGTGACGCAACCGTTGTCATCACTCAAAACCTGGCAACCGGTGAAGTCACCTATTCCAGCGAACTGAACGTTGTGGGCCTGAACGAAGCTGACCTGAATACCCCGATCCCTGGTGTCGTTTCTGCCATCCATTTGCACAATGCACCTGCCGGACAAAACGGCCCGGTTGTCCAGGATACGCTTGTGGATGCTGGCGCTACTTTGGACGAGGATTCTGCGGACGGCACCGGTGTCATTGGTCAGGACGTCATCGATAACCAGATCGAAACCGACACTCTGCGGTCAATTGAAAACGTTATCGGTTCCGATGAGGGCGACGTGATCGTCGGCGGTAGCTCAACCAACGTATTGTACGGCGCAGGCGGAGAAGACGTGCTGAACGGTGAAGGCGGCGATGACGTCCTGATCGGTGGCGCAGGAGCGGATACGTTCCAGTTCGGCGCGAACTTCGGCAACGACACCGTCGAGGACTTCGAAGTTGGTCGTGATCAGCTGCAATTCAGTGATTTCGGACCAGACTTCGGTGCTCAGGTCAACGTGGCCCAGGACGGCGATGATGCCGTGATCAGCTTCGGCGAAGAAGGCACGGTCCGTTTGGTCGGCATCAACACAGCCGATCTGAACGAAGACGATTTCGTCGCCTAAGCAAACAATTGGCGGGGCGGCCCAGGGTCGCCCCACTTTTTCCAGTCGGAAAGGATCAACACGATGTTGCAGAAAACCAATCCCGTCAAAGCCGCCTGGGGGTCGCTGCGCAAAGGATTTGTCGCAGTTGCCTTCTTTAGCCTGTTTCTGAACCTGCTGATGCTGGCTGGACCGATCTATATGCTGCAGGTCTATGACCGTGTACTGACCAGTCAGAACGCTGACACGCTGATCGCCCTGTCGCTGCTGCTGGCGGGTGTCTTTGTGGTCATCGCCTGCCTTGACCTGATACGGATGCGCATTCTGGGCCGACTTGCCGCACGGTTCGAGATGAACGTCGGCGCCCCTGTACTTGGGGCTGCCATGAAACGCAGGGTCCAGGGTGAAGCTGGCGCGGGCGACAATCTGGTCGAGGACGTGAACGGATTTCGCGAGTTCCTCTCGGGCACAACCCTGACCGCTTTTTTCGACGCCCCGTGGATACCGATTTACCTGTTGGTTCTGTATGTTCTGCACCCCCTTCTTGGATTGCTCGGACTGGTCGGGGCTTTGACGCTGACCGCTATGGCGCTGATCAACAATGCCCGTGCACACAAGTCGATGCAGCAGGCAGCACAGGCGCGCGGCCGCTCGGATGCGCTGTTTCGAACCGGAGATACCAATGCCGAGCTGGTCCATGCGTTGGGCATGAAGTCCGATCTGGTTCGGCGCTGGACTGCTTTGCAGATCGAAGCACATCGCCAGAAGACCCGTGTCGCCGACCGGATCGCCAGTTTTTCGGTCATGTCCAAGACACTGCGCATGGGGCTGCAATCCGCAGCTCTTGGTCTTGGCGCGGCACTGGCCATCACAGGTGAAACCACAGCAGGCGTCATGATCGCGGCCACGATCGTGCTGGCCCGTGCTCTGGCCCCAATCGATCAGTTGATCGGGCAGTGGCGCACCTTTCTGGCCGCGCGTGGCTCATATGCCAAGATCACAAAACTCACCGAAGATTTTTCGGAAACACCTGCCAATCTGCACCTGCCCCGTGCTTTTAAGTCTCTGGACGTGAGAATCGCGCAGGCGGGTCCGCCACGCGCGGTCAATGCCACCCTGCGTAGTATTGATTTCAGCCTGTCTGCCGGCGATGTGCTGGCGATCATCGGCCCCAGCGGCTCCGGCAAAACAACGCTAGGCAAGATGCTGGCCGGGATCTGGCACCCGCAACGCGGCGAGGTTTTGTTGGATGGCAGCCCGATGTCGAAATGGAACCATGAAGATCTGGGCAAGCAGATCGGCTATCTACCGCAGGACGTGGACCTGTTTGACGGCACGATCCGTGAAAACATCGGTCGCTTTGCAGTTGCCATCGACGACGCCGAGGTCCTGCGCGTTGCTCGCGAGGCCGGAGTGCATGAGCTGATCAGCAGTTTGCCCGACGGGTATGAAACGCGCATCGGTCAGGGGTTTTTCCTGTCCGGCGGACAGCAGCAGCGCCTTGCCTTGGCCCGCGCTCTTTATGGTGATCCGTTTGTGCTGGTGCTGGATGAACCCAACTCGGACCTGGATGAGGATGGTGAAAAAGCCCTGCGTGACGCTATTCTGGCGGCTCAGGCCCGGGGTTCGATCAGCATCGTTATGACCCATCGCCCAGCCACATTGCAGGCGGCCAACAAGGTCATGGTCATTCGCAACGGATCACAAACCCAATTTGGCGACAAGGACGACGTGTTGAAGGTCAAGGCCCGCAACGTGCTGAAATCCGCGGCGCAACACGCAGCCTCCGGCAAACCTGCCCTGTCCCTTCCAGAAACCACCCGCCTTCAAGGAGCCGCCCAATGACCCGGATCGTTCCCTTTACTTCGAGCAACTCCTTGCCAGACCTCCATGATGCGCAAGTTGTCGACATGACCGAAACCACACCCGGCATCCGGATGTATGTTCTGTTTGGTCTCTTCACATTGCTGGCCTTTGTCAGCGGCAGCATCTACTGGGCTTTTGCGTCCCGGCTTGACGGTGCTGTTGTCGCGCCTGCGTCCTTTGTCGTCGAAGGCGATCGCAAAACAGTTGAGCATCTGGACGGCGGCATCGTCCGGTCCATTCTGGTCGCCGATGGTGAAGCCGTCGAGCAGGGACAACCTCTGATCCGTCTCGACAGCACAGAGATCGACGTTGATCTTAGCGTGCTTGGTAGCCAGATCGGAGAGCTTTCCGTACGCCGCGCACGACTAAACGCCCAGATGCAGGGGTCGGCTCAGTTTGGTGAAGCCGCAGCGTTCCAGAACTTTGAGGAAGATATGAACCGTCTGCACTGGTCCTCGGCCTTCCTAACGCAGAAACAACTGTTCGATGCGGAATACCGCGCCCGCGCGACCGAAGCAGAGATCAACGCGCAACGTATTTCGGCGCTGCGTGATCAAATCGATGGCCTGAATGAGCAACGGATCAGCACGCAGAACCAGATAGCAATCACTCGGACAGAGTTGGAAAGCCTGCAGACCCTTCTGGACAAAGGCTTGGTTGCCGTCACGCGGGTGAGCTCACGGCAGATTGAGGTTGAACGGCTTTCGGGCACTGATGCTTCGCTTCGGACACAGATTGCCCAGGCAGAAAACCAGGTCAGCGAGTTGCAATTGACAATGATCAGCCAGCAAAAGTTACGGGATGAAGTACTTGCCAGTGAGTTGGCCGTTGTCGATGCCCAGCTTGACCTCTTGCGCCCGCAGTTTTCCGGCGCCGTGGAACGCCGCAAACGGATCGAGATCCTTGCGCCAGCCAGCGGCCGTGTTGTGAACCTTGCCGCGTCGACCACTGGCGGGGTGATCAGACCCGGTGAACACATCATGGAAATCGTGCCTGCAGATCAGGCGCTGATTGTCGAAGCCCGTGTGAAACCAGGTGACATCGACAAGCTGAAGATCGGTCAGGCCACACGTATCCGCCTGTCCGCTTTTGCCCAAGCCGATGTGCCCGAGGCCCAAGGTGCAATCTTTGATATATCGGCTGACGCATTGGAGGACGAGCGGACGGGTGAGGCCTACTATGAAGCGCGGGTAAAACTGGATGAACAACAATCCGAAGAGGTGGCAGCTTTGGAACTGGTGCCCGGTATGCCCGCAGACCTGTTCGTCACCACAGGCGAGCGTTCTGTGATCGCTTATCTGGCACAGCCCGTCAGCGAACGCTTGGCGCGAACTTTTATCGAGTAAAGAGTTTCACAAGACTTTTACCCGTAGGTTGATCAGTATCGAGTGTTTTGTTGCGTGAGCGATGGTCTGTGTCCCATTTCGGGGCACGGGCCATCACTTTAAAAAATTAGCACCCGTAACGGGCCAGGAACATGTCCACAGCCTGTGTCGCAACTTCGTCTATCTCACTCTGACTAAAGTTGTTCTGAATACCAAACGCCGCGCGGGTCCATATACGGACCTTACACAGTTCGGAAAACTGCTCGGCCGCGATTTGCACGTTTTCTATCGCCAGTTCCCCTTTGGCCACGGCCTTTTCCAGATACTCTACCATCTGCCGCTGGCCGTTTTTTGGCCCCGCCTCGTAAAACGCGAGGCCAAGCTCGGGGAAACGGTCCCTCTCGGCCACACAGATCCGAAACACTTGCTGCGCGAATTCCGAGACCAGAAAAGCGGTCAGCTGCGTGGCCGCGATTTGCAGCACTTCGCGCGCCGGTTTGGTCTCATCGATCATCGAAATAATGCGCTCTGACATCAGGCGGCATTCCGTTTGCGCAACTTCCATGAACAGCAAGCGCTTGTCCGGGAAATAGCTGTACAGGGTTGCCTTCGACACACCGGCCGCGCGGGCTATGTCGTCCACGCTTGCACCTTCAAACCCATCTGCCATGAAAACCTCTCGGGCCCCGCGCAAAACTTGGTCGAACTTTCGGCCTGTGCGCAGGATGGTGGCAGTCTGAGTCATGTCTTCTCCGGGATCATTGATTGCGCCAGCTTATAAACCGCTCGGTTCAGATACAATGGTTTTCAACTTTTTTGAGAAAACCTTCCGATCCGTCATTGGCGGTGACAGGGGCTTGCCGCGCGCACAAACCGTGCTAGGAGTTTGCCCATGGTCGATGTCTTTTTGCGCACACTTCCCTTTTTTGCAATCATCGGTCTGGGCTATTGGGCCGGACGCACACGGTTTTTCAGCGCTGAGGCAACCGCATATCTGACCAAGTTTGTTTTCTACTTTGCGCTTTCGGCAATGTTGTTTCGGTTTGCGGCCACATTGCCCTTCGCCGAGATCTTCAATGCACGCCTTATCCTTGGATATCTGATCGGTACGGTTGCGGTCTATGCTCTGGCGACATGTGTCGCATGGTTGCGGCGGCTGGATGTTCCGACAGGCGCGGTCGAGGCGCAATGCGCGGCCATCGGCAATGTCGGCTTTCTGGGCTTACCCATGCTCGCGCTTTTGTTCAGCGAAGCCGCCATCGGTCCGGTGATGATTGTTCTAACAGTTGATCTGGTCGTTTTTTCATCCCTCATCGTGATTTTGATTAATGGCGGGCGTGATGGCAGGCTGACGCCGGCCACGTTCAAATTGATTGGTCTGGGTCTGGTCAAAAACCCGATGATCGTTTCCATTTCCGCGGGGTTGATCTGGTCATCTCTTAAGATCCCAGTTCCCGGACCCTTGTACGACTTCCTGACCATTCTAGGTGGCGCAGCCACGCCCGGCGCATTGTTCGCCATCGGGGCGTCTCTGGCGGGCAAATCGGCAGAACGCATCGAAATCGCAGCCTGGCTGAGTTTTTGTAAACTGGTGATCCACCCGATCTGCGTTGCGGTTGCTCTGCTCTGGCTTGTGCCAATCGACATCTTCCCGGCCACGGTTGCCATTGCGGCAGCCGCCTTGCCGGTCGCCGGCAATGTGTACATGCTGGCCGCGCATTACAGGATTGCTCCTCAGCGGGCCTCTGCCGCCATTCTGCTCTCGACTGTTTGCAGCATTTTGACTGTACCGCTTGCCATCTCGTGGCTGAATGGTCTCTGACCTTCACCTTTTCGAAAAATACTCTCGCCGAAGGCTGTCGGACTTTACGCCGGGTCTTAGGACCGTTAGCCATATCGCGACTCTAATGTAAGGACCATGCCTGATGGAAACCCTCTCGGAAAACGCCTGTTTTGGCGGAGTGCAGGGCGTATACCGCCATGCCTCTTCGGCTTGCCAATGTGACATGACCTTTGGCCTTTTTCTTCCGGCCGAGGCGAAAGATGGTCCGGTTCCGATCCTGTGGTACCTCTCGGGCCTAACCTGCACCCATGAAAACGCCATGACCAAAGCCGGTGCTCAAGCCTGGGCCGCAGAACAAGGGATAGCCATCGTATTCCCTGATACGTCGCCGCGTGGCGAAGCGGTTGCGGACCACGAAGACTATGATCTGGGTCAGGGCGCAGGGTTTTATGTAAACGCGACGCAAAACCCGTGGGCCCCGCATTTCCAGATGTGGGACTACATTGCTGAAGAACTGCCCGCCTTTCTGGTTGAAAACTTTGCAATCGACAGCGAACGCCAGGCTATCACCGGACATTCCATGGGTGGTCACGGAGCCCTGACGCTGGCGATGAACCTGCCCGGACGATTCCGCTCAGTATCGGCCTTTGCACCGATTTCGAACCCGACGGGTGCAGATTGGGGCCGCAAGCAGCTTAGCGCTTATCTGGGCGGTGATGAGACCCTCTGGGCCAAGCATGACGCGTCTTTGCTAATGAAGGAAAAAGGGTTCGATGGCCCGATCCTGATCGACACCGGCGCCAATGACCAGTTCATGGACCTGCTGCGCCCCGAAGCACTGGCCCAAGCCATCGCCGAACGCCGTCAGCAGGCGACATATCGCTTTCAGCCGGGTTATGACCATTCGTACTTCTTCGTTTCCACCTTCATGGAAGACCACGTCACGTTCCATGCTGAAGCGCTGTACGGAGACTGAGACATGAGCAAATACGATTACGACCTGATCATCATCGGGTCCGGCCCTTCGGGGCGATCCGCTGCCATTCAAGCGGGGAAACTGAAGCGTCGGGTATTGGTCATCGATCGCAAAGATCGGTTTGGTGGTGTGTCGGTCCATACTGGCACTATCCCATCCAAAACCCTGCGCGAGACGGTGCTGAACCTCTCGGGCTGGCGTGAGCGTAGTTTTTACGGCCGCTCATATCGGGTCAAAGATCAGATCCGCGCCGAAGATCTGAAGGCCCGTCTGCATATGACGCTCGACCACGAGGTCGACGTGTTGGAGCACCAGTTCAACCGCAACCATGTCGAAACGTTGGATGGCCTGGCCAAGTTCATTGGGCCTCATGAGGTGGAAGTTGCCACCGACGCCGGTGAAACCACACGGGTGACGGCTGCCAAGTTTCTGATCGCCACAGGAACCAAAACCTACCGCCCGGAATACGTACCTTTCAACGGCAAGACCGTGGTCGACGGCGACGAATTTCTGGAAATGGCAGAGATTCCACGGTCACTGGTCGTTATTGGCGCGGGCGTCATTGGGGTCGAATATGCCACAATGTTTTCGGCCCTGGACGTGCGAGTGACATTGATCGAACCGCGCGACACCTTCCTGGACTTCATCGACAGCCGTTTGATCCATGATTTTACCCATCAGATTCGGGAAAACGGCGTTGACCTGCGATTGGGTTCGGCTGTTGAAAAGATCGAAGATGCTGGCGAGCACGTGGAAGTGACGCTGGAAAACGGTCGCCATCTTCGGGCCGAAATGCTTCTGTTCGCAGCCGGGCGCATGGGCGCGACGTCAAAACTCAATCTCGATTTCGTTGGGTTGGAAACTGACCACCGCAACCGGATCAAGGTCGATCGCAAGACCTATCAGACATCTGTGTCTCATATCTATGCGACCGGCGATGTCATCGGGCACCCCTCTCTGGCCTCGACCTCGCTGCAACAGGGACGTGTGGCCGCCTGTCATGCACTTGAAACTCCCACGTTGCCGGAAAGCCCTTGGTATCCTTATGGCATCTATTCAGTGCCCGAGATTTCCACTTGCGGCATGTCCGAGGAAGAACTGCAGGAACGCGGTATCCCTTATGAGGTTGGTGTTGCCCGGTTCCGCGAAACATCACGCGGGCATATCATGGGGCTGGAGCACGGGATGCTGAAAATGCTGTTCTCGCTCAAAACCCGCCGGGTCTTGGGTGTGCAGATCGTTGGCGAAGGCGCGACCGAGTTGATCCACATCGCGCAGGCTGTGTTGAACCTTAAGGGCACTGTGGATTACTTCGTTCAGAACACGTTCAACTATCCAACTCTGGCCGAAGCCTACAAGATTGCCGGGCTGGATGCGTTCAATCGGATGCCGATCCCCGAAGAGTTCAAGGTGCGCAAACAACCAGCCGAGCCCGCCAAGAAGGAGGCCAAGAAGGCGTGACCACGCTTTATGTCGATGGCGATGCCTGCCCCGTGAAGGCTGAAGCTGAACGGGTTGCAACACGGCACAAAGTGACCATGGCGCTTGTGTCCAATGGCGGGCTTCGCCCATCGGCCAATCCTTTGGTGCAGGTCATCATCGTCTCGGAAGGTGCTGATGAGGCTGATAAGTGGATCGCCGAGCGGTGTGGAACTGGGGATGTGGTTGTAACATCCGACATCCCTCTGGCCGCCAAGTGTGTCGAGACAGGCGCGCGTGTTCTGCGCCCGAATGGTGAAGCCTTTACGGCGGCCAACATTGGTCAGCAGCTGGCGATGCGCGACTTGATGGCAGACCTGCGCGCGGCCAATCCACTTGGTGCGGGTGGTGGCGGACGACCGTTCAGCAAAGCGGATCGGTCCCGGTTTCTGGATGCTTTGGAACGGGAAATTCGCGCTGCCATGCGAGGTTAGCGCGACCTTCAACCGATCAAAATACTGACGCCGAACTGGAAACGCCCGTTTACAAGTCCTGCGTAAGAACGCACCTTATGTTTGAATTCTGGTCAGACCATTCGAACACGGAGGCTGCATTATGCAAGTACAGGGCACTCACTATCGATCGATTTGGTGGGACAAGTCGCAGGGTGAGGTTCGGATCATCGATCAACGCTGGCTGCCGCATGATTTCCGGGTCGTGACCTTGAAAACGTTGGATGAGTTTGCAGCGGCAATTCGGGATATGTGGGTCAGGGGTGCACCTCTGATTGGCGCAACGGCCGCTTTTGGCATAGCTGAACAGATGTCTCGTGACAGTTCCGAAGCCTCGTTTGATGCGGCATATGATGTTCTGCACGCAACCCGCCCAACCGCAATCAACCTTCGTTGGGCTTTGGACAGATGCCGAGAGGCCCTGATGCCGCTGGCCGCGTCTGATCGCGCCGAACGCGCCTGGGCCTTGGCACAAGAAGTCGCGGACGAAGATGTCGAAATCAATGCTGCGATTGGTCGACACGGGTTGGAGCTGATCAAGGAGATCGCCGCGCGCAAACCCGCGGGTGAACCGGTACGGTTGTTGACCCATTGCAATGCGGGCTGGCTGGCAACCGTGGATTGGGGTACGGCCACAAGCCCGATGTATCACGCGCGTGACGAGGGCATCCCCCTGCATGTTTGGGTGGATGAAACCCGGCCCCGCAATCAGGGTGCGTTGACCTCATGGGAATTGGGTGAGCATGGCATTCCCCATCGATACATCGTGGACAATGCCGGCGGCCACCTGATGCAACACGGGCTGGTTGATCTGGTCATCACCGGCACGGACCGCACCACTGCACAAGGCGACGTGTGCAATAAGATCGGCACCTACCTCAAGGCTTTGGCAGCGCAAGACAATGGTGTGCCGTTTTATGTCGCCCTGCCCTCGCCCACGATTGACTGGACTGTACGTGACGGTGTGGCCGAGATCCCGATTGAGGAACGCGATGCACGGGAAGTGAGCCACGTCATGGGTGTCGATGACAGCGGGAAAATCGCGGATGTTTGTGTAACCCCAAAAGGTACGGAAGCCGGCAATCCCGCTTTTGATGTTACACCGAACAGACTTGTGACCGGGCTGATCACAGAGCGTGGTGTGTGCGCTGCCTCAGCCGAAGGGCTGGCAAACCTGTTTCCGGACAAGGTTGGTTAACTTTTTGTTTAAGCCTGTACACGAACCTGCCGCAAACCCTTAGGGGCACGTGCGCTTAACTTGCTGAGATTGAGAATGATTGAAAACTGGTACAAGGCAGACGAGGCCCAGAAATGGCGCGAACAGGCAGGGGCCGATCCGGCCGATCAGGAACTGGGTGAACGTGTCTACACCTCGCGGCTTATTGGTCAGAACCCCGATCTGTTGATGCATGGTGGCGGCAACACTTCGGTCAAGCTGTCGCGCCCGGATCTGTTTGGCACGCCGCAGCGTGTTCTTCATGTCAAAGGGTCAGGATGGGATCTGGACAGTATCGAGGCGCCGGGCTTGCCTGGGGTTTGGCTGGATCCACTGATGGAACTGCGCGCACTGGGTCATCTCTCTGATTTCCAGATGGTCAACGTTCAGCGTGCCAACCTGTTGGACTCCGGCTCTCCGAACCCGTCTGTCGAGACGTTGCTTCATGCGTTTCTACCGCACAAATACGTGGACCACACACATGCGACCCCATTTCTGGTATTGGCAAACCTGCCCAATGCCGAGGAAATCTGTCGTAAGATATTTGGCGACCGGCTGGGCATCGTGCCTTACATTATGCCAGGCTTCGGCTTGGCGAAGAAAGCGGCAGAAGTGTTCGACGCAAATCCAAATGTCGAAGGGCTTTTGCTGCTCAATCATGGGCATTTCACCTTTGGTGCCACGGCCCGGGAAAGCTATGACCGGATCGTTTCGCATACCAATGAGGTCGCTGCCTATTTCGGCATGAAAAAGCTGACGACGATCGGACGGCGCGATCCCGCAACGAACCTTGACGCCCTGCCGATCCTGCGCGGGGTCATCGCGGAGGTCGCGGCCCAACGAGACGATGCTATGCCTGTCTTCGATCTGCGTAACGGACCGGAAGTCATGCAGTTCTTTGACCGGTCGGATCTTGAGGAGCTATCCCAGCGCGGCATGGCTTCGCCGGATCATGTGTTGCGCACAAAAGGATGCCCGCTTGTTCTGCGCGCGTCTGACCTTGCCGCCGGAAGGGCGCAGCTTAAGGCAAAAGTCGAAGCTTTCGCTGACGCTTATCGCGCATATTTTGACCGGCAGGCACCACAGGCGGATGAACCCAAGACGTTGCTGACGCCAGATCCCAAACACGCGTGGATCGAAGGCGTCGGACTGTTGGGTATTGGTGCAAACGCCAAGGCCGCCTCAATCGCTGCGGACCTTGCAGAGCAGAATGTTCGTGTCCGGTCCGTGGGTGAAGACGCGGGCGGATTTTACCCGATCGGTGAAAAAGACCGTTTCGATTGCGAATACTGGTCACTTGAGCAGGCAAAACTTGGCAAGAGCGCACCTCCGCCGTTGCAAGGCCGGATCGTGATGGTCACCGGCGGTGCGGGTGCAATTGGGCTGGCGACAGCCAAAGCCTTTGCACGCGCCGGGGCCAACATCCTTTTGGTGGATCGGGATGAGACAGCACTGGAAGTGGCCCGATCAGACCTGGGTTCCTGGCACGCAACATTTGCCTGCGATGTAACCGACAAGGATGCCCCAGACGCAGCAATGGCTGCTGCGGTCCATCGGTTTGGGGGTCTCGACATTCTTGTCTCCAACGCCGGGACTGCGACCTCGGGCGCGTTGCTGGAGCTTGGGGATGAAGAGTTTCGCCAAGCTTTCGAGCTGAACTTCTTTGCCCATAAGGTTTTTGCAACACGCGCCGCGCAGGTGATGCGGGCACAAGGCCGGGGTGGTCAGATCTTGTTCAACATCTCGAAACAGTCCATAAATCCAGGCCGCAATATGGGCGCGTATGGTACGCCCAAAGCCGCCACCCTGTTCCTGATGCGCCAACTGACGCTTGAACTGGCCGAACATGGTGTTCGCGTCAACGGCATGAATGCCGACCGCATTCGATCCGGACTGTTGACGGACGGGTTCATTCAGGAACGCGCCGCAGCGCGCGGGGTGTCTGAAGAAACCTATATGTCCGGCAACCTGCTTGGCCGCGAAGTTGAGGCGCGGCATGTGGCAGATGCCTTCGTCGCCTTGGCACTGATGGAGCGCACCACGGGACATGTTGTGACCGTAGATGGAGGCAACACCGAAGCCGAACTGCGATAATGCCCAACAGCTCTTGCATCGCCCCCTGACCTGCGGCTTGGAAACTGGCCTCAGGCCGGGATGGCCGAGCGGTTTTCGCGGATGGGCAAATGCACGATTGCGCTGAACGCCCCGATTGCGACGCCAATCCACCAGACCGTGCTGTAATCGCCGAACTGGTCATACATGCGACCGCCCAGCCAGACGCCCAGAAAGCTACCAAGCTGATGGCTGAAGAAGATAATACCGTACAGCGTGCCCATATACCGCAAACCGTAAAGATGCGCCACAAGACCCGACGTTAGCGGCACAGTGGCCAGCCAGAGCGATCCCATCACCAGCGAGAACACGATGACCGAAAGCGGCGTGATCGGGAGCAAGAAAAACAACGCCGCAGCCAATGTTCGACCCGTATAAACGGCGGCCAACAGGTATTTCTTGGGAAAATGGTTCCCCGCCCATCCTGCCAGCAACGTACCGCCGATATTGGCCAAACCAATCAGCGAAATCGACACGGCCCCAAGCGCTGAGGTCGAGGTGATGCCGAGGGAATGCAAGACACCACCGGGCTGGATCGGGCCACACATCTCGGTCACAAAGGCCGGGAAATGGGCGGTGATGAACCCCAACTGATATCCGCAACTGAAGAACCCCAGAAAAATCAAAGCATAAGAAGGATCGCGGAACGCCTTACCTAAAATCTCGCCCATGCTTTCTTGCAGTTCCGCCTTGTTGACGGGTTTCGGCGCGCGCATGAAAGGCAGGGCAAGCACAAGCGCCAGGATCGCAACCGCAAATATGATGAAAACCTGCTGCCAGGGCAGGAAGGTCATGAGCCATTCGGCGATGGGCGCGCCGAGAACCTGCCCGAAACTGCCTGCGGCTGTGACGATCGCAAGCGACATAGAACGGTTTTCGTCAGAAGACGCGCGTCCAACTACGGCCAGGACAACACCGAACCCGGTACCAGCGATACCGAAACCGACCAGCCACGCATAGATTTGGTGCTCGAACGGCGTGACGGACCACGCCGAAAGCACCATACCGGCAGCATAGGTCAGAGCACCGATCACGATCGCCTTGCGATCACCCACCTTCTCAGCAATCGCGCCAAAGATCGGTTGTCCGATGCCCCACGCCAGGTTTTGGATGGCAATTGCCATTGAGAAATCAGTACGCAACCAACCAAACTCATCCGCAATTGGAATCTGGAACACGCCGAACGATGCACGCACGGCAAAACTGACTGTGACGACGATGCATCCGACGATCAGGATCGGATTCAGCAAGCGGGCGGATTGGGGCATCGGGACCTCGGGCGTTTCGCCCGAAGGACCGTATCGCTTTGGCAGGCGACGTCAATTCAGCAGATTTGCGGTCACGGATAAGCAAATTTGATGTGCCACGAAAATTGGTTTCTTTTCAACGGGCGATAGGGCGTTTAAGGCTCAGAGTTATGACGGATCTGATATCGCTATACGAGGCCCGCGTCGCGGATGGAACCCTGACCCGCGATGACGCACAAGAGGCTGTTCTGCCTCAATTCGAACGTATCCGTGCGGCGCTGTCTGAGCCGGTCAAACGCGGGTTCTTTCGCAAGGCTCCTCCGCCACCCAAAGGTTTGTATCTTTGGGGAGGGGTCGGACGCGGCAAATCGATGCTGATGGATATGTTTGTCGAAACGCTAGGCGAAATACCTGCGCGGCGTGTCCATTTCCATGCGTTCATGCAGGAAATCCATGCTGGGATGCACAAGGCTCGGAAAGAGAATGTCGAGGATGCCCTGGCACCTGTGGCCAAAGATGTAGTCAAATCCGTCCGGTTACTGGCATTTGATGAGATGCAGATTACGGATATCACCGATGCAATGATTGTCGGACGTCTGTTCGACCTATTGCATGAGGGGGGCGTGGTGGTGGTAACGACCTCGAACCGGCACCCGGATGATCTTTATAAGGACGGTCTGAACAGGCAGCTGTTCCTGCCTTTCATTGCGCATATCAAAGAACAGCTTCGGGTTTGGGAGCTGGTTTCGCCGACGGATTACCGCCAAAACCGGCTGGAAGGCGCGCCGGTTTATTTTGCGCCAATCGGCCCGGAAGCCCGGCAGAAAATCCGAGAGGTTTGGGTGGACCTTGCAGGCGGCCCTGCGGAACCGCTTGTTTTGCAAGTCAACGGCCGCGCCGTTGAACTGCCCGCATTTCGCAACGGGGTCGCACGGGCCTCGTTCTACGATCTGTGTGGACGGATGTTGGGACCTGCTGACTATCTGGCAATAGCCGACGCGGTGAAAGTGCTGGTGCTCGAAGACATCCCACGCTTGTCGCGGAACAACTTTAACGAAGCCAAGCGGTTCGTGACCCTTATCGATGCGCTTTATGAGTCCCGGGTACGCTTGATCTGTTCAGCAGCGGCCGAGCCCGAGATGCTGTATGTGGAAGGTGAAGGGACGTTCGAATTTGAACGCACCGCCTCACGCCTGCGGGAGATGCAGGATAAAGATTGGGGGACATAAGTAGGGGGCTTTGCCCCCGACATGCTGCGCGGGCTCCTATGGTGCACTTAGGGCCAGATGAAGGGGTGCGGCACGTGCCTAGCCGTTTTCGCGCAGGATATTGCCCGCAAGGTAGAGCGAACCGCAGATCAAAACGCGGGCTTGAGGATCCTGGCTTGTGATCGCCTCCAGCGCGTCTGACACGCTGTTTGCAGTAGACGCTGGCAAGTTGACTTTTGCCGCCGCAGCCGCAGTTTCTTCTGCGCTGAGCGTAGCGGCCTCTCCCGGAATCGAAACGGCCGTCAGACTTGCAGCCTGCCCGGCCAGAGGTGCGAGATACCCGGTCACATCCTTTGTGTTGAGCATACCGCAGATCATGTGCGTCGGTTTCTGAGGCAGCTTTGCCAGCACATCAGCCAGCGCAATACCCGCTGCCGCATTATGACCGCCATCCAGCCAAAGTTCGGCCTGTGGTGCCTGTTCGACCAACGGGCCGGTTTTCAGGCTTTGCATACGGGCCGGCCATTCGGCTTTGGTCACGGCTGCCTCATAGGCATCATCGCCCATATCCAGATGGCGCAAAACCGCCAGAGCTGCGCCCGCGTTCTGAATTTGGTGTGCGCCCAGCAGGTTGGGCAGTGGAAGATCCCGCAGCCCGGTCTCGTCCTGATAGATCAAGCGACCGTTTTCTTCATACACATGCCAATGTTGACCATGGACCAACAACGGCGCGCCCAAACGGGCGGCCGTGTATTCAATGACCTCAAGAGCTTCGTCTTGTTGAGGGCCGACGATGCAGGGCACGCCGGGTTTGATGATCCCGGCTTTTTCGGCGGCGATCTTGCCCAGAGTATCGCCCAGAAACTGCTCGTGGTCGATCGAAACTGGCGTAATTACAGTCACGGCTGGATTTTCGACCACGTTGGTAGCGTCCAGACGCCCGCCCAGGCCAACCTCAAGAAGAGTATAGTCCGCTTTTGCTCGGGCGAACGCCAACAAAGCGGCACAGGTGGTGATTTCGAAATAGGTGATGTTTTCACCGCCATTCGCGGCGTAGCATTCGTCCAGAACTGCGGTCAGATCGGGTTCTGAAATCAGTTTTCCAGCAAGACGAATTCGCTCATGAAATCGCGCCAAGTGAGGCGAGGTATAAGCATGTACCGAGCGCCCTGCCCCCTCAAGCCCGGCGCGGATCATGGCCTGAGTCGAACCTTTGCCATTGGTACCGGCAATATGGATAACCGGAGGCAGCTTGAGCTGCGGATGATCCAGCGCAGCCAGAAGACGCCAGACGCGGTCCAAGGTCAGATCAATGATCTTGGGGTGCAACGCCATCATCCGATCTAGAATGGCGTCAGATGTTTGAGCGGTCATTTCTGGCTGGTCTCTTCGGCCGGTGCCTCAGCAGCTTCTTCGGGTGTTGGCGGGGGCAGATCGCCCATGATTGCCGGAGGCTGCTTCATCAGCATTCGGGTGATGGAAATTAGCTCATCACGCATTTTGGTACGCTTGGTGACACGGTCCAGCATACCGTGATCCAACAGATATTCGGCGCGCTGGAACCCTTCGGGCAGTTTTTCCCGAATCGTTTGTTCAATAACGCGGGGACCGGCAAAGCAGATCAAGGCGTTGGGTTCCGAGATATGGACGTCGCCCAGCATCGCGTAAGACGCTGTTACACCCCCGGTGGTGGGGTGTGTCAGAACGACGATATAGGGCAGTTTCGCCTCTTTCAGCATCTCAACCGCAACAGTGGTCCGCGGCATTTGCATCAGGCTGAGGATACCTTCCTGCATCCGTGCGCCGCCAGCAGCGGAAAACAGGATCAGTGGACGCTTGAGCTTTACTGCCTCTTGGGCGGCAGCAATGATCGCGTTGCCGACATACATGCCCATCGACCCGCCCATAAAGGAAAAGTCCTGCGCAGCTGCGACAATCGGAGTGCGGCCAATTTCACCCAAAGCAACCAGCATCGCTTCTTTTTCGCCGGTCTTTTTCTGCGCCGCTTTCATACGGTCGGGATATTTCTTCTGATCGCGGAATTGCAGCGGGTCGTCCTTGGGGGCCGGAACGTCAACTTCTGAGAAGATACCACCATCGAACAGGTGCTTGAACCGGTCACGAGGTGTAATCGCCATGTGGTGGTCGCATTGGGTGCAGACATTCTGGTTCTCTGCCAGTTCGCGGTGGAACAGCATCGTTCCGCACTCGTCGCATTTATGCCAGAGGTTTTCTGGCACCTCGCGGCGCGAGAAGATCGAGTTGATCCGGGGACGGACGTAATTTGTGATCCAGTTCATGTCGGAACCTTGGCTTGTGCGGCGTTGACGTCAAATAAGACGCCACGCAAGGAAATGCAATCAGCGCCTGAGTGCAACCCGCGCTGCGAGCCAGCAAACAAACATCACCGCCAAATCCACCACTAGCCAGGGGCGAAGCTGGTCTGCGTCGGATGTGTCAAAAGGCAACAGGAACAGGGACAACCCGCTGAGGCTGTCAGGAAGAGAGATGAAAAGCAGGGCGATGAGGTTATTGAAGAAATGCAAGGCGATGGCAGGCCCCAGCGTTCCCGCGCGAGCAGTCAGATCAGATGTCAGAAGGCCAAAAGCAAGGGCCCATGCAGCGATCAAAAGCGCGTTGCTCCCGGCCATGTCCGGCGTGTAATGGCCCGCAGCAAACAGGACCGATGGCACGCCCATCCAGATGACAGGCGACTTGAACCGGGCGGCAAGAGTTTGTTGGATATACCCCCGAAACAGAACTTCTTCGGCGCTGGTCTGAATCAAGACAGCAAACGCGGCAACCGGGAACAACAGCACCCATGTTGCAAACGGCAGATTCTGGGTCAATTCATCGCCCAATCCGTACGGCGGAAGCAGAAACCCGATAGCGCCCAGGATCAGGAGTGACTTCAGCACTTTCAGAAACTGTGCCACGGCGAGGCGGCGGTCGCCGACGATGGACCACAACGCGCGATGCTGAAACCAACGCGCGGCAAGGGTCACACCAAGGGTTATGAACCCAAAGCTGCCCAACAGCAGAAGCAGCGCCATTGGCGAACTTCCCAGCAGAAGCTCCTGCGCCCACTGATCCGGGCCCATCCCTACGAGCACGGCGAAGAAGACCATGTTCAGAAGGCTGACCAGCACGCCGATCAACAGAAGGCCCAACAGCAGACGCCAGATCTCGGGCCGCGCGCGTGCGGTCTCTGTAAGGTATGCGTGAGCGGAATATGCCTTAGGCATTCTTTAGGGGATCCTCTGCTTCATGAGATACTGAAGGCAACACATCTTCAGGATTTTGAACACCATTGATCCTGTTGGACAGCGTTGTCAGATATCCTGCGACAGTGCGGAGTAGCTGTGTCGCCACAGATGCATCGCTTTCCACCACAGCACGCAGTTCCTCAGCTCCGATACGCAGGAAACGACAATCCTTGGTCGCGATCAGATCCAATTGACGATTCTCTCCGGTGATGATCGAAAGATCCCCAATAAGACGCCCTGGTTCGATGATTGAAATCGGGCGCTTTGTTCCGTCTTCGTTGAACCAATCCAACCGAGCCTCACCTGAAATGCACAGATAAGCGGCATCCGGGGCCTGCCCGCGAGAGAATATGACTTGTCCAGCGTTGACCTCATACCACTGGGCCGAGAACGCCAGGAGCCGCTGGTTTCGGCCGTCCAGCCCGGAAAACAATTCCGTGCCCGATAGAATTTCAAGCTTCCGGCTCAGATCGTCTGAGGTGCCGCCCGTATGCTCGAATTTGGTGCGGGAAACTCCGTCAATCCGGCCGTCCTTGATTTCGACAAACAGATCATAGGCTTCGGGATGCGCAAAATGATCCTCCATGAAGATCATGATCGAATCGGGCAAAAGCTCTCGCAGTTTCAAGCGTGTACGCAACCGGCTTTCCGAATCGTGGCTGGCCAGCGCTTTGTCCAAAATCAGGATATCAGGTCGCTTGATCCCTGCGCGGGAAAACGCGGCGCGTTCTTGAAAGACGGTGGGCAAGTTGTTACCGCCAAGACCCGAAGGCAGATCATAGATGATGGCAGCGGCCCTGCGGCGCAGACCCGCTTCGTTCAGCGCATCAGCAACAACGTCTTCGATATCATCTGCATGTGCGCCTGCCATCAGAGATACACGACCATAGATTGCATTCTCCATGACCGTTAGGCGGGGCACATAGAGCTCAGGCGTTACCGGCGTGAACAAACCATTCATCGCTCCACGCAGCCGTTCCGCCTGGCTTTTGCGGATCGCTAGGATTTTGTCTTTGTATTCCTCGGGGAAATCCGGGCCGATCTGCTCAGCAGTCAGAAGGAAGGGAACGGTCAGCAACAAGGCGCGGTCTTCCTGACTGAGCGCAATATCACCCTTGACCTTGCGCTGGTCTTCTATGTCGAGCAACCTATGAAACATGTCTTTCGACATACCCAGCCGCAGGAACAAGGGGTGATCCGCACCCTCCCGCCCGAATGTTTTGCCAAGCGTGTCCAGGACCGCGTTGGAAATGCTCAGGGCATCGTCCGCCAGATCATGCGCGTTGAGCATTTTCATGAACCGGGCATCCTCGACCAGAAAATCGGGTGAGATATCCCGTGACGGTGCCGCATAAAGCAGGTTTCCACCTAACGGAACCGCCGGGTTAAACAGATCCGGATCGAATCGGTAGACATATCGATCCAGACCCTTTGCTTTCAGACGTTCGGCTATCGTTTCTCGCAGATTGACCACTTCGCGTGCCAAAACTGGATGGACTTCGGGATCAAATTGCGTGCGCAGCGTTCGACGGAACATGAACTCGTCGATGCCCATGGCTTCGACCAGTTGGAACCACCAATCACGGATGTCTTCGATATCGTCCAGACCAGCCAAGCCGGGATCAATCCATTCATCCTCCAGCGAATCGGAGGGATTGCCCGACCGGACCGCTTCGATCTGCTTGCGGGTCGGAACCCGCATTGCCTCTGCCTCGCGTTGCGGATGTGTGCGCAACGGCATCATCAGATTGTCACCCAGCGTTCCGTCAAACAGGTAAGGGCGAGAATAGGCATAGCCAATCCGCGCGGCAATCACGGCCTGATGCAGAGTATTCAGGCTGTGCCCCGCAACGATCACATCCCCCTGAACCGGTAGAATCTCTCGGGTCAGAAGCTGACCCAGAGCACTTCGTTCCGAGGCGTGAGAAGACTGGATGGCAACACGGGCCCCATGCGGGATGGTCAGATCCAGATCCTCCAGAATGGTTTTGCCGTCGCTATCTCTGACCGTCACATTGCGCAGCTCAATCGCCCCGTCCAGGCGCGGCATCGACTCGGGCTTTCCGGAAAACAGTTCCTCGGGGATCATCTGGTCGGGGGCAAACCGTTCTGTCACAACCTCCCACCGCAGTGACATGTCCTGGACCTGGTTGTAATAGGTCAACAGATCCTTCCAGGGGCCGCTCAAATCCTTGTACGCCCCTAGCGCTGCCACCAGAGCCCCCACCGTCACCTCGCCCGTGATCGCCAGATAGCCCCCCACGGAATAGAACAGGAAGGGCGTCATCTGAGTGATCAGATTGTTGAGAAACTTCATAAAGAATTTTTTGTTGTAGATCTTGAACCGGATCTCGAACAATCTTCCCAAACGGTCGCTGAACTGAGCCAGTCGATACCGCCAGCCGCCATTGGTGCGCAGGTCGCTGATGCCCGCAGCACTTTCGCCGATTTCAGAGCTCAGACGCCGGACTTCCTGAATACGGTCTTTGTTCAGCAGGTTGATTTGTCGCTGCAATTTGGGAATCAGCCAAGCCTGCAGGGGGATGAGCGCAATACTGGCCAGCCCAAACCACACGCTTTGCATGAACAGGAACGTGACGATGGTCATCATTTGACCAAACTGGAACACCGGCTGAGCGATCGCGTCGCCCATCAGGCCACCCATCGGCTCGGCTTCGGACGTGATCATCGAAACCAGCTCACCCTGACTGGTGGTGGCAAAATAGGACTTTGGAAAGCGCATTGAACGTTCAATCAGCATGAAGCGCAACCGGCGCAACATGCGCTCGGCCAGAACGCCCTTCATCGTGTTGATGCGCATCTTCATTAGGCCGCTGGCGATCACTGTGCCAAGAAAGGCGACGCACAGTATCAACAAGTAATGAACCTGCGTTACCGTGATGCCCCAGATACTGACGGTGTCACCCGGGGCACCGATGGCATCGTTGATGATCTGCTTGGGCAGCTCCAATGACGCGTAGAGGAACGGAAATGACAGCACCGTCAGCAGCAATAATATCAACTGCTGTTTCTTCGAATACTTCCAAATAAAAGAAAATAAAGTGGGCTCCATGTCCTGGCCTTATCGATAGCTAAACGGATGTGTGGCTAAAACCGGGTGACCCATTTTGCAGGAACCCTGACGGTAAGCGGTGGTCCTGTCTAATGCAAGAATAGACAGGCACACACTCATCCACGGGCAGCTATCCTATTTGTTGGTGGCACCCAACCAGAAAACGAAAGGCAAAAGTAGCAATTATGTTATTGCGGGTTTGTTTCAGTAGCCATCTTGACTAAAGAGGCTCTGTATCGGACGACAAGGCCATGGGCAGGATTCTTGATCGCTATATTCACCGTAAGGCGTTGGACCGATGGCGACGGGCGGCTCAACATGCGCCGGGTGCAGCGCAGGCAGACTTGCGGCTGCAAAGGGATGAAGCGCGATCATTGCGGGCCCATCTTGATCGGTTGATCCAATTGGCTGATGCACGCTTGCTCCGTCCCAAGATCGGATCCAAGCAGTTTCCCAAGCCTGTTGACACAGATTGGAGTTGCAGACCCGATCTGTGGCGCGGCCCTTTGGCGCGACCGGGTGTGGCTTCGGCCCCGCGCAGGACAGATCTTGATGCGCAGGTCAAACTGTTTCATGACTGCCCCATCGCTGAGATCACCATACGCCAAACTCGAAATCGCGACACAGGCGATCTGGCCCCGTTCAGCCTGGCAGTCGAAGTGTTCAGCTTCGAAGGTTCTTTCCTTTCGGTGTCCGTCGATTTGCCGGCGGAAGCAGTGCTGAACCTAACCCGTGAACATCTGATAAGGATGCAGACCGTCATCGAATGCGAACGACACACAAGTATGTTCGCCCGCCTCAACATTCAGCACGGCCCCAATTCCGAGCAGGTTCTGCGGCAATTGCCCCCATCACAGGCCCCAAGCACGGTTGATTTTGATCTAGCCCATCTTCCCCTGAACGAGCGTCGGATCGAGAAGATCTGGGTTGATTTGATTTTTGAATCTCCGACCATGAACCGGATGGTTGTGCGGGACTTGACGTTCTGCCGTTTCCACCGTGCTGATTTGTGAAGCGACCCGACATGACACAAACAAAACTGACCTTCATCCGGTTCGAAAACGGCATCTGGCAAGGCCAAATTCAGGCTGTGCAGGAACCTGCCGTAGAGGTGCTATATCAAGGCGAAACACTGGAGAACGCCACTCTGTCACCGGCAGAAAACGGGTGGGTTCTGAGCATCAAGGTGCCTACCTCAGCACTGTCTGAAGGTGTCCACAGCTTTGTCATCGCAGATGCGTTCACTGCCGAACAGCTGGGAGATTTCACCATTATCGCAGGTGCGCCGGCAGCGGATGATCTGAGAGCCGAAGTTGCGCTCCTGCGCGCCGAGCTGGACATGCTGAAACGCGCAATCCGCCGGGCCTACCGTAACGGCGACTGAGCCGACCCAAGGCAAGTCTCTATCTTTTCAGCCAATTTCCGGGCATCATGGTCGAATTCAAAATGGATCGCGCCCGTCATGGACCGCAGCAGTATTGTTAAAGTCATCGCACTAATGGTGACGGGATTTGGTATCGGCATAGATTTTACCGGTGCTCTAATGCTGGTGCCTGCGATCGAAAACAGCTTTGATGCGGATATCACAAGCACCCAATGGGTCCTGAACATTTACGCCCTGTTTTTTGCGATGACCATGGTCGCCGGCGGGCGCCTGGGTGACATGTATGGCCATCGCAAGATGATGATCATCGGTCTTTGTATTTTCTTATTCTCGTCGGTCATGTGTTTTTTCTCGCCCAGCCTTGATTTTCTGATCCTGGCCCGCGCCCTGCAAGGCATTGGCGCAGGCTGCGTCTGGCCCTGCACATTGGCTTTTGGGGCAACCAAAGTGTCCCGACCTGAACATCGGGCCCTTATAATGGGTCTGATTTTGGCGGGTGTGACCATGGGCAATGTATTTGGCCCAATGATCAGCGGATTGGCCGTAAACTTGGGCGAATGGAGGTATTTCTTCCTGGCTAACGTCTTTTTTTCCTGCATTTCTATGGCCACCGCTCTGATCCTGATGGAACGCGAAACGCAGCATAAAACGGACGAACATCTCGACCTTGCTGGTATGGGTCTTTTGGCGTTTGCGGTTCTGTTTTTGCTTTACGGGCTGGATGTCGGTGCGGATTGGGGATGGACGTCAGTGCCATTATTGATGCTGTTTTTCATCAGCGCCGTGCTGTTCCTTCTGTTCCCCAAAGTCGAGAAACGCGTTTCAGAACCACTGCTGTTACCGCAGATGATGCAAAACCGCCAGTTCACGATCACGCTTGGCCTGAATATGTTCAACGTCTCTGCCGCCTTTGTTGGATTGCTCTATTTCCCGCAATACATGCAAAAGGTTCTGGGCTGGTCGACGTTTGAGTCTGCGTTGGGTCTGGCCCCGCTTACGGTGTTGCTGGCGGTGGGATCGATTGTTTCAGGCACGCTTTACAACGATTTCGGGCCCAAACGGCTGCTGTTCTGGGGTTATTTGATTGCGACAATCGGGGCTGCGACGGTTGTCTTGTTGCCAAGCGATCTGGGATATTTCCGCATTCTGCCAGGCATGGCGATGATCGGGCTGGGCGCGACCCTGACCGTTGGGCCATCCGGAACGGCTGCGGTCTGTGCAGTCAAGCCCGAGCGGGCCGGTCTGGTCGGCGGTCTGAGTTTCATGACGCATCTGGTGTACGGTGCCATTTCCGTCGCCTGCGCCACGGCTATCATGTATGTCGTCAGCCTGTCCAAACTGCGCGACGGTCTGCACGCCTCAGGTATCAAACTATCAGAGGCTGACCTGAGGGCGATCAATGGCGGAACGCTGGACACGCCTTCGGCACATGCGGTGATCAGCCGTTTGAGCGCTGCTGACTTGGAGAAAGTTCAATCCGCACTGTCCGCGGCTTTTAACAGCGGCATGAGCACGGCCTTTGTCTTTTCGACCGCATCCGTATCGGTTGGTATTGTGCTGGCGCTGCTGCTGGATGAAAAGAAACTGCACAAGATCGAAAGCTAGCGCATTTTCAGTCACATTAGGATCTGGGTTTCGCGGCCTGACTATTTGCAGGCGCGCAACAAGCACCACGTTTTGCCTCAACGAAAAGGGGCCGCGGTAAGCGCGGCCCCGGTTGGGTTACTGAGACGGTCCGTTGGGATTGAATGCCGACAGACCTTTGAGGATGTCGATGGCATAGGCCAACTGGTAATCCTCTTCCCGCAGTTCAGCCGTGGCTTCGGCCTTGGCACGATCTTCTTCGATCTGGCGGATTTCATCCTCGCTGAGGCTGTCATTGTTCAGGCTACCACGCAGCTCGGCCTCGGACCGGGTAAAGCGGCTGTCCTCTTCTTCTTCAGCTTCGGGCTGCGGGCGTGGCTGTTCCACGATGATATCCGGGCTGACACCCAGGGCCTGAATTGAACGACCCGACGGTGTGTAATAGCGCGATGTTGTCAAACGCATGGCCCCATCACCGCGCAGCGGCATGACCGTCTGAACAGACCCCTTCCCGAAGCTTTTCGTGCCGACCACGATTGCACGGCGGTGATCCTGCAAGGCACCGGCGACAATTTCGGACGCCGAGGCCGAACCGCCATTGATCAGGACCACGATCGGCTTACCTTCGGCCAAATCGCCGGGCGCGGCGTTAAACCGTTCTCCTTCTTCGGGATCGCGGCCACGGGTTGAAACGATTTCGCCTTCGTTCAGGAACGCATCCGAAACTTTGATCGCCTGCGTCAGCAGGCCGCCCGGGTTGTTGCGCAGATCCAGAACAAAACCATTGACCTTGTCGATGCCGCCCGCTTCTTCGATCTGTTCCTGCAAACCTTCTTTCAGGTTCGGGAATGTCTGATCATTGAACGTGGTCACACGCACAACCACGCTAGCGCCTTCGGTGCGTGCACGAACAGCCGTCAGCTTGATCGTGTCACGGATGATTGTAACGTCGAAAGGATCCGGCTCACCTTCGCGAACAACAGTGATAACAATCTCAGAGCCCACCGGACCACGCATCAGATCAACAGCCTTGTCCAGCGTCAGACCCAGAATGCTTTCTCCATCTACATGAGTGATAAAGTCCCCGGCCTCAATTCCAGCTGCGTCGGCAGGGGTGTCGTCAATCGGCGATACGACTTTGACAAAACCGTCCTCCTGCGTGACTTCGATGCCAAGTCCGCCAAACTCACCTCGTGTCTGCACGCGCATCTGCTCGGCATCGTCGGGCGAAAGATAGCTGGAATGCGGATCGAGAGAGGTCAACATGCCATCAATGGCTGCCTCGATCAGTTCTTCGGGTTCGACTTCTTCGACATATTGGGCGCGGATGCGTTCAAAAATGTCACCAAACAAATCCAGTTGCTCATAGACGCTGGCCTTGTTTTCAGCCTCCTGCGCCAGCAGGGGTCCTGCGATCTGGGTTGTTGCAAGAATACCTGCCACAGTTCCGGCCAAACCGGCCATCACAAATCTCTTCATACTCGTTTATCCATCCTTGTCGGTCCGAAACCATGATTCCGGGTCCACGGGGCTATTATCTTCTCTTACCTCTATATAGAGCGTTTCTGAGCGATCAGTTCCAGTGCCATCACCGCTTGTTGACAATATTGCGCCGATTTCGGGCGTTTCACCGGGCATCAAACCCACCGGAGTGCCCTCGGGGATCACCTGACCAGGGTGGCCGTAGACCTCTTGCAAGCCAGAAAACACGAAAAGCAGCCCCGGCTGCGGTTCAAGAATGACCAGATTCCCCAAATCCAATAGGGGGCCTCGATAACGGATCGTGGCCGCTGTGGGCGATGTGACCAGCGCACGAGGGCGGGTTCCTAGTACCAAACCCTCGCGTTTCACTCCGGCCGCATCCGTTTCACCAGCCTTGTGCAACATGACCCCCTGAACCGGTAAAGGGATTTGCCCTTTCTGACCCGAAACGTCAGCGTCGGTTTCGATGATTTCGCCTTCCGAGATTTCAGACAGTCCACTTGCAAACCCGTCCAGCGTTTCGGTCGAGGATATCAGAATGGCCGTGCGCACGGGGTCTTCGACAAATCGCCTTGGCAGATCCTTGCGATCGGCCACGGCCTCGCTCAGGCGGGAGCGCGCATCCTGCGCGCCGGTAAGGCCCTCGGTCAGAGTTTCCGATGCGCTTTGCTGTAGCAGACGCAGCGTCTTTACTTCATTCAGATCATCTGCCAGGGCCTGCGCTTTGGCGTTCAAGCCGGGCGTGACCTCGGACAGCATCATACCAGTGCGCGCCGCCCCCAACGGGCCTGAAGGGTGCAACATCAAGACCGGAGGTGCCGTTGTCTCAATAGTTTGCAAAACGCCGATCAACTGCCGAACGTCCTTTTCGCGTGCCCGCAACTCGGCGCTCAATTGTGCTTCACGGGTTGCGGCCTGACGCAACCCTTCCCGCATCGCGCTCAACCCCGCTTCATAGGCCTGGATCGTCTGGGTCAGCGCGCGCACCCGATCTCGGGCACTGTCAGCCTCAGTCAAAGACAGCGAGGCTTGCTCCAGCATCTTTGCCGCTTCCAGCGCCGCCTGAGATGAGCTGGTCTGGGCCAGCGCCGGAAATGCTGAAATCAGAGAAACCGCAAGGGCCAACAGCTTCATGACAAAAGGCTTTCCCCAGTCATTTCTGGTGGTTTTGGCAAGCCCATCAGTTCAAGCAGTGTGGGTGCCAGATCCGACAAACGCCCCTGCTTCAACTGCGCACCCTCAGGTCCACCGACCAGCACCACCGGCACCGGGTTCAGTGTGTGGGCGGTATGCGGACCACCCGTTTTGGGATCAACCATCATTTCACAATTCCCGTGATCAGCGGTGACAATCATCGCACCGCCGGCCTTTTCCAGTGCGGCGACGACTTGCGCCAGACCTTGATCCACGGTCTCACAGGCCTTGATCGCCGCCTTTAGATCGCCGGTATGGCCCACCATGTCAGGGTTGGCATAGTTCGTGACGATCAGGTCATACCCGTCTTCGATAGCCTCAATGAATTTGGCCGTGACCGCAGCGGCCGACATCTCGGGTTGCAGGTCATAGGTCGCAACCTTTGGCGACTTAGGCATAAAACGGTCTTCACCCTGCTCAGCGGTCTCTTTGCCACCGTTCAGGAAGAAGGTGACATGCGGGTATTTCTCGGTTTCAGCCAACCGGAATTGGCGTAACCCCTGTTTGGCCACCCATTCCCCCAGAGTATTCACGATGGCCCGTTTTGGGAAAACCGTGGTCATATAGGCGTTGTGGCCGTCCGAATATTCGACCATGCCCAATAGCGCCGAGAGCTTGGGCCGCGACCCTGTATCAAAGTCGAAAAATCCGGGCTCTCCAATGGCGCGCAGGATTTCCCGTGCCCGGTCAGCACGAAAATTGAGGCAGAAAAACCCGTCGCCGTCTCGAACGCCTTTGTATCCGTCAAGAACAGTCGGGGTGATGAACTCATCTGACTCTGACTGATTATAGGCATGATCGACCGCACCATGGGCGCTTTGCGCCGCCCTACCCTGCCCCTTGATCATCGCGTCATAGGCTTCGCTGACACGTTCCCAGCGATTGTCCCGATCCATGACAAAATAGCGCCCGCCAACGGTCACAATTCGCGCGTTTTCAGGCAGGCGCTCTTCCAGTTCCGCAATATAGGTCAGCGCCGATTTTGGCGCCACGTCCCGCCCATCGGTGACTGCGTGCAGCGCAACCGGGACACCCGCATCGGTGATCGCGGTCGCTGCGGCGATGATATGGTTCAGATGCCCATGCACGCCTCCGTCCGAGATCAGCCCCATCAGATGCGCTGTACCGTCCGCCGCTTTCACGTTGGCAATAAATGCGCACAGTGCTTCATTGTCAAAAAAAGACCCATCTTCGATGGCCAGATCAATCTGGCCCAAATCCATGGCGACAACGCGGCCTGCGCCGATATTGGTATGGCCGACCTCTGAATTGCCCATCTGTCCGCTGGGCAGACCTACGTCGGGTCCGTGGGTGATCAGAGTTGCATGAGGGCCATTGGCCATGATCGCATCAAATGTCGGCGTATGTGCCAGATACGGCGCGTTGGCTTTGGTGTCCGCGGACAGACCCCACCCATCGAGAATGCACAGGACAACAGGTTTGGGCGCGGCCATAGAAATTCTCCGATTACTGCTCGTGAGCCTCTTCTATCGTCTGCCCTTCGGCGGGTGAACCACCTTTGGGTCGGTGAAGAAGATTTAATCGACGCAGAGGCGTTATTCCTTGAGGTAGCTCTTGTAGGGGCGTGTCTTGCGATTGCGGTATTTCACCGTCAGATCCAGAGGCGCATCGTTTTCGTCATACACACCCAGAACAATGCCTCTGCCCCTGCTTTTGGTGCGCATGTCGATCAATTGCTGTTCCGATCGCGTGGTGCGCTGCGACGGTCGTCGTGCCCATGTGAACAGGTGATCATACATCTCGGCAATCACGTCTGCATGGTCCGCGCTGTCGCCCAGATCGTTCAGCTCTTGGGGATCGTTTTCCAGATCAAACAGGATCGGTCTGTGACCGCCTTCGCAATGGATCAGTTTCCATTTTTTGTTGGCCACCATGAACATTACCGCATCCCGGACCGACGATCCTACAATATCAGCGATCGGTGAGCCCGAGTAATCGTATTCACAGATAACAAAGTCCCGGGGCAACGTTCCTGCTTTTCCATGCAAAATGGGCAGCAAAGTGTGGCCTTCCAGGATATGTGTGGCCACGTCACCTCCTGCCATATCAACGAAGGTTGGAGCCAAATCGATGGACTCCACCAGCGCATCACAGACCGTGCCGCGTGTCGCATCTGCCTCGGGCGATGGGTCATAGATAATCAGCGGCATCTTGGTTGAAGCATCATGGAAGAACGTCTTCTCGCCCATCCAATGATCACCCAGAAAGTCACCATGATCCGAGGTCAGAACGATCATCGTGTCGTCCATCCGCCCGGTCTTTTCCATCCAGTCGAACAAACGTCCCATCTGGTCGTCAGCTTGTTTGATGAGACCCATATAGGCCGGAATCACTGCCTCGCGCACGTCCTGTCGTGAAAAGGTCTGACCAATCTTTGTGTCCATGAAAGCCTTCAGCACTGGATGCGCATTCTGACGCTCAACCTCGGATCGCACCACGGGTAGAACATGCTCTGGACCATACATCGAAGCATAAGGTTCAGGCACGATGTAAGGCCAATGCGGTTTAATAAAGCTCAGGTGGCAGCACCATGGCCCATCATGCGTTTCCATGAACTCGATGCCGCGGCCGGTCAGGTATGGCGTTTCACTGTCTTCCTCGGCGATATTGGCGGCTTCGGGTGCGTTCTTCAAAAACCAGCCGGACAAAACATTACCTTCGTCATCCAGCCCTGAATTGGCAAAGTCATGCCAGGGATTGTCGCTCTCATACCCTTTGGCCTTGAGATACTTGTTGTATTCCTTTGCGCCGTCCGGATCATAAAATCCGTCAGGCCCCTCGGGCAGCATACCGTCATCGCGCTCGAAAACGTCAAAGCCGCATTCGGCGACTCGGGCACCGATCAGACTGTCAGGCTCCAGCCCCAACCGCGCCATCCCTTCGGCATCCGCGCGCATATGGGTTTTTCCGATAAGCCAACACCCCATTCCCGCCTTGCGCAGGTGATCCCCCATCGTGATCTCGCCGACTTTCAACGGAATACCGTTCCAGGACGCCCCGTGCGAATGCACGTAGCGCCCGGTATAGGTCGACATGCGCGAACTGCCACAGATCGGTGACTGGATGTAGGCCCGATTAAACCGGACGCCTTTGGCTGCAAGGCGATCTATGTTGGGGGTATGCAGATGTGGATGCCCGTAACAGCTCAGGTAATCCCAGCGCAGCTGGTCGAACATGATGAACAGGATGTTTTTCGCCTTGGCCAACGCAATGCCCCCCAAACCTTACGGAGACCTAGTTAGCCATTTCAACCCGCAGAGCGAAGCAAAACTTCGCTTCAGGCCTGACGTTCCATCTGTTCCAGCATCTTCTTGGCGCGCTTGCATTGCAGTTGATCGCGCAACGGGCTGTCGGGGTCCACGTCTTTCTGGCATACAACGCACTTATCAGCACCGGAAATTGCGTTCAGGCCGCCACAACTGCCTTTGATGGTCTTGCCCATCAGCATGACGCCAAGTGACATACCTACCATGACGAGGGCGAGAAGAAGGAAGGCCAGAATAAAAGTGCTCATTTCAGCTCCACCTGTCAGTTTGAGTTCAGCGCGTCTTTGAACGCGGTGCTATGCGCCGTAATATAGGCTTCATCGCCGCCTGTCACATCCCGTGAGATGAAATACACGGCAAGTTTATGCTCTTCTGCCAGTTTCAGGCCCTTTTCCTGACCCAAAGACAGCATCGCGGTGGCCCAGGCGTCCGCCATCATCGCGTTTTCGGCCAGAACGGTGACAGAGGTTGTTCGGTGCGTGATCGGGCGGCCAGTGGTCGGATCGATGATATGCGAATAGCGCACGCCGTCATGTTCGAAGAAATTCTTGTAGTCGCCCGAACTGGCCATGCCGCGATCATTCAGCGACACGATCAACTGAATGGTCTGACTGCCCGTTTCCGGTTTTTCAATGCCGATCCGCCAGGCTTCGCCTTTTTCGTTCTGGCCTTGGGCGACAAGGTCTCCACCAATCTCAACAAGGTAATCCTCGATCCCTGCATCCCGCAAAGATTCAGCAACCGCATCAATGCCATAGCCCTTGGCAATGGCCGACAGGTTGATACCCACACTGGCATCAGATTTCGCGAGAGTACCGGCGTTAGTGTCGAGCGTCAGCAGTCGGCTTTGTCCAACGCCGCTGAGTGCGGTTTCGATTTCGGCGTCCGAGGGCACCGGATCTTCTGGCTTGCGGGGGCCAAATCCCCATAGCTCAATAAGTGGTCCCAGCGTTACGTCGAATGTGCCGCCGGATTTTTCGTGCACGTCGTTGGCGGCCGCGATGACCAAAGCGAACTCGTCCGAGACAGACATCGGATCTGTACTGGCCGATGCCGAAAACTCAGAGACTTCGGACTTCGGATCCCAATTGGACATCTTGGCATTGACCTCTGCCAAAGTCTTTTCAACCGAGATTGCCAGTTTGTTCTCGTCCAGATCGTCACCAATGGCGGTGACATTAAAGGTTGTCCCCATTGTTTCACCCGACAGGCGGACAACTTCGGGTTCCTTGTCAAAGAGGCAACCGGAAAGAAGGGCAACAAAAGCCACTGAGGGCAAAAGACGCATGGGGCGAGCTCCGGGAAATTCTGTGCTCGGCATATGCCAGCGCCCTCTGCCAGAGTCAAATCCACATCACAGCTTCAGAGGTAGGAAACCCAGCAACAACAGGCCGATTCCTGCTGGCAACCCAAACAGCCACGCCCGCTTCCGCCATCCCGGCGCCTGCTGCTTCCAAACCATGCGAAAATTGTGACCACACACGACGACTGCAAAGAAGATCAGAACGGCCACAGGCGGGGTAAGATAGAGTTCACTCACAAGCTTAATCGTCCTTTGTTGACCGCAGATTTCGCGCATTCGAGCAATTGTACCCTATACAGGTCATTTAGCTGCGCTAAGGTGAAAGGGAAAGACATTGCAAGAACCATAAGGAGATTGCCCATGGCCCCAACCTCGTACCAGTCACCATCACGCGGCGACAAGGCAGACAAGACGACCTACAGCCAATCGGCAGAATCGAACTTGTCACATTCGCAGACAACCGTGGCCAAACTGCTTGAGGGAAAAGGGGACGCGGTATTTTCGGTGCGGCCAAACGATACGATTCATTCGGTGGTCAACACGCTCAAGGACAAGCGGATCGGTGCCGTTTTGGTCACGGACCAGAACGGTGCATTGCAGGGCATCCTGTCGGAACGCGACATCGTACGGCGCATGGCGGACACGCCGGGCCAGACCTTGCCGCAAGCAGTCGAAGACCTGATGACCAAGGAGGTCAAGACCTGCACACCTGACGATCTGCTGAACGACGTTCTGAAAACAATGACTGACGGTCGATTCCGCCATATGCCCGTGCTGCGTGATGGCCATTTGTGTGGCGTCGTCACCATCGGAGATGTTGTGCATTTCCGCCTGAAAGAGCTGGAATATGAAGCCCTGCGGATGAAGCAGATGATCGTTGGCTAAGGTCAGGCGGTCGAAAGAAACCTGATGCCTCCGTCCTCGATTTCGGCAGCCGTAAGTCGGCCCGTTGCGAAAGCACCCGTGTCAATTGACAACACCTTGTTTCTGACACGGGGGTGGTCGACGATAGTGTGGCCATGCACCACCCACAGGCCGTCTCTGCGCGCAATTCTTGGGAACATGGGATGCCCCCAGAGGCAAATCTGACGGTCCTGAGCTTCGACAGGATTATGCGGATCCAAAGCTGCATGAACAAAAGCGACGTTACCGCTGGTCCAGATCAAGGGCCGCTCTGTCAGCCATTCAAGCAGATCCTGCCCCATCGCTTGCCGAAGGTCATCGGCCAGTTCGTTGACGTGCCGGCTGTCTTCTGGGTCTCCAGTCGGTTTGAGCCCAAACGACGCCAGCGTGTGCATACCTCCGTTTCGAAACCAAAGCCTTGCATGGCGTTCTGGATCGCCCAAGAAATGCAACAACATCTCTTCATGGTTACCAAGAAGGCAATGGACTTGCCGGTCTGACGCTTCGCTCAGATGGCGTAGGTGGTGCAACACTTGTGCGCTGTAAGGCCCCCGATCGATGTAGTCGCCAACAAAAACCAGAGGGCTTTGATCATCCAAGCGTGGCAATAGCGCATGCAGCAAGTCCAAACGGCCATGAATATCGCCCACCGCCGTCACTCGCGTAGTGGGGGCGATGTCGCAAGACACCGTATCGGTCGTTGGACGCGCCGTGCGGCTGAACCGCGATTTGATCCATTTCGTAACCATGCGCCCTGATCCCTACCCTTCTGAGCAAATGGCGGCAATGAACATCTGATTGAACAGGCAAATTGTTGACCAACGCCCTCGTGTTGTCCGAAATGACCTTCGAAGCGGTCGAAAAACGTTGATCTCAGGCGCGAAACAAAGTCTTTCGGTCAACGATGATTTCGTTGTGCAATCTGAGGGTTTTATGAAACGTGTTTTGATTACGGGCTCTGCGGGGTTCATTGGCTTCCATCTGGCCAAGCTACTTCTGGCAGATGGGTTTCGTGTGCATGGCTATGACGGGATGACCGACTATTATGATGTGACCCTGAAACAGCGCAGGCATCAGATCCTGTTGCAAACCCCCGGCTTCACCGCAACCGAGGATCGGCTGGAAAACTATGACCGGTTGGTGCAGGTGGCGGACGAATTCCAGCCCGATGTCATCGTTCACTTGGCGGCCCAGGCCGGTGTGCGGCACAGCCTCGAGTACCCCCGCAGCTATATCGAATCAAATGTCGTTGGGACGTTCAACGTAATGGAAATCGCGCGCCAGCATAAAGTCGGGCATCTGTTGATGGCTTCGACCTCGTCAATCTATGGCGCCAACGAAGAGATGCCGTTTACCGAGACGGAAAAAGCGGACACGCAATTGACCATCTACTCCGCCACCAAAAAGGCGAATGAGGCGATGGGGCATTCATATGCGCATCTGTGGGATCTGCCGACCACGATGTTTCGGTTCTTTACGGTCTATGGCACCTGGGGACGGCCCGATCTGGCCTATTTCAAATTTGTTGCCGCCATTCTCGACGGCCGTCCCATTGATATCTACAATCATGGCGACATGCATCGGGACTTCACCCATGTTGAAGATCTTGTGCGTGGGATAAGATTGCTGATCGATGTGCCCCCGGTTCGGCCTGCTAGTCCTGAGGATATTGAGGACGGCGACAGCCTTTCACCTGTCGCACCCTATCGCATCGTCAATATCGGCAACGGGGAGAAAGTGCGTCTGATGGATTTCATCGAAGCCATCGAAGAGGCCGTTGGGCAGAAAGCCGTCAAGAATTTCATGCCGATGCAGATGGGTGACGTTCATGCGACCTGGGCCGATAATCGCCTGCTGCAACGGTTGACCAATTATCGTCCACAGACCGACCTGAAAGACGGCATTGCCCAGTTCGTCGCCTGGTATCGGGACTATTACGGAAAATAGCGTTGGCTAACCGCCAAACAAAAAAACCGGCGTTGGGTGCGCCGGTTTTTCTGTTTCTTACCCGCCGAAATCGTCGAGCATGATGTCTTCACGGTCCACGCCCAGATCCAGCAACATGTTGATAACCGCCTGGTTCATGATTGGCGGGCCACACATGTAGAACTCGCAATCTTCCGGCGCAGGGTGGTTCTTGAGGTACTCATCGAATAAGACGTTATGGATAAAGCCGGTGTAGCCCTTCCAATCGTCCTCGGGCTGCGCATCCGACAGGGCGACATGCCATTCGAAATTATCGAACTCTTCGGCCAGTTGGTCGAAATCCTCGACAAAGAACATCTCTTTCCTAGACCGCGCACCGTACCAGAAGGTGATCTTGCGGTTGCGGTTCTCCAGGCGCTTGAGCTGGTCGAAGATATGGCTACGCATGGGCGCCATACCCGCACCACCGCCAATAAACACCATCTCTTTCTCGGTTTCGCGGGCGAAGAACTCACCAAACGGACCCGAGATCGTGACCTTGTCGCCCGGCTTCAAGTTGAAGATATACGACGACATCTGACCCGGAGGGATGCCTTCTGAACCCGGAGGTGGCGAGGCCACACGGACGTTCAGCATGATCATGCCTTTTTCGTCCGGGTAGTTGGCCATCGAATAGGCACGTTCAATCGGCTCGTTAACGACAGACTCATACTGCCACAGATTGAAGCGATCCCAATCCTCGCGGTATTCCTCTTCCACGTCGAAGTCAGTGTAATTCAAGGCATGCGAAGGTGCCTCGATCTGTATATAGCCACCGGCGCGGAAGTTCACGTCTTCGCCTTCGGGCAGGTCCAGCGTAAGCGCCTTGATGAAGGTTGCGACGTTCTCGTTCGAACGGACGGTGCATTCCCACTTCTTGACGCCAAAGACCTCTTCGGGAACCTCAATGTCCATGTCCTGCTTTACAGCAACCTGACAGGACAAGCGATCACCACACGAGGCTTCGCGCTTGGTGATGTGGCTTTCCTCGGTCGGCAGGATCGAACCGCCGCCCGAATGTACACGTACGCGACACTGGGCACAGGTGCCGCCACCGCCGCAAGCCGAAGGAACAAAAAGCTTCTCGGCCGCCAGCGTTTGCAGCAATTTGCCACCGGCGGGAACTGAAATGGTTTTCTCACCGTTGATGGTGATGTTCACGTTGCCTGTCGATACCAGCTTGGACCGGGCGGCCATGATAATGGCCACCAATGCCAGAACGATTACGGTGAAAAGGGCTACGCCTAAGGTAAAGGTTTCCATCGACGCCTCCTTACAGTTTCACGCCAGAGAAGGACATGAACGCCATAGCCATCAGACCTGCGGTGATGAAAGTGATGCCCAGACCTTGAAGACCGTCAGGGATATCCGAATATTTCAGCTTTTCGCGTACGCCCGCCATCGCGGTGATCGCCAGCGCCCAGCCAAAGCCCGAAGACAGGCCATAGGTTGCAGCCTCGGCAAAGTTGTAATCGCGTTCCACCATAAACAGTGAGCCACCGAGGATGGCGCAGTTCACCGTGATCAGAGGCAGGAAGATTCCCAGAGCGTTGTAGAGCGGCGGGAAATACTTGTCCAAAACCATCTCGAGGATCTGCACCATCGCCGCGATAACCCCAATGTAAGAGATCAGGCCAAGAAATGTCAGGTCCACATCCGGGAACCCGGCCCATGCCAGCGCACCGGGTTTCAGCAGATAATTCAACAACAGATTGTTGGCAGGTACGGTAATGGCCTGCACGACCATGACCGAAATGCCCAATCCCAGCGCGGTCGAAATCTTCTTGGACACGGCAATGAAAGTACACATCCCCAGGAAGAAGCTGAGCGCAAGGTTTTCGACAAAGATGGCCTTTACGGCCAGAGAAATCAGACCTTCCATCAGTGGGCCTCTACCTGCTGAATTTTGAATTCACGCTCTTCCACCTGGTTCGGCTTCCATGTGCGGAAGGCCCAGATGATCAGACCAATGATGAAGAACGCCGAGGGTGGCAGCAGAAGCATGCCGTTGGGCACGTACCAACCACCGTTGTTGACGGTCTCTAGAATGGTGACACCAAACAGCGAACCCGCGCCAAACAGTTCACGAATAAAGCCGACCAGCAGCAGGATCAGGCCATAGCCCATCCCATTGCCCATACCGTCGACAAAAGACGCAACCGGGGGGTTCTTCATTGCAAACGCTTCGGCGCGACCCATCACGATACAGTTGGTGATGATCAGGCCGACAAAGACCGACAGGGTTTTCGAAATCTCAAACGCATAAGCCTTCAGGATCTGATCCACGAGGATCACCAGCGAGGCGATGATCACCATCTGAACGATGATCCTGATCGAGCCTGGGATCTGGTTGCGCAGGCATGAGATGAAGAAGGACGAGAAAGAGGTCACGAAGATCACCGCAAGCGCCATTACCATCGACACCTGCAGTGACGAAGTCACCGCCAGCGCCGAACAGATACCCAGCACCTGCAAAGTGATCGGGTTATTGTCGACAAGCGGGTCGACCAGCATCTCTTTTTTGGTCTGGGACATCAGAGCTCTCCTGCTTGCAGTTTGGCCAGAAACGGAGCGTAGCCCGCATCGCCCATCCAGAATTTCACCAGGTTATCGACACCAACCGAGGTCAGAGTAGCTCCTGCCAGAGCATCGATATAGAAGTCCGGTCCGGCAGCAGGCTGTGACTTGGCAACGGTTATCTGAAGATCCCCGTTGTCATCACGCAGCTTCTTGCCATTCCACAGCGCTTTCCAGCGTGGGTTGTCCACCTCGGCGCCAAGGCCCGGGGTTTCACCGTGCTGATAGAATTGCAGGCCGTAGATATCGTTGCCGTTGTTTTCCAATGCGATAAAGCCATAGAGCGTCGACCAAAGACCATAGCCGTGCAGCGGTAGGATCACCTTGTCCAAATCACCCGCATCGTCGCGCAGCAAATAGATTACGCGGTACTTCGACTTACGGCCAATGCCTGCAGGATCATCGTCCAGCGCCACGCTCAGTTCAGGATCGCTCGCGGCAGCGATGTCGTCGAATGTGGTCGGGTCGAACTGGTCATCGACGAAGTTGCCGGTGGACAGCTCCAACACATGCGGCTCGAAGGCGGCGAAGGCTTCGGTCACGTCGATGCCGGGCTCGAACACGCCGGCCACTTGCAGAACGTTGACCTGCTTGTCCTTCAGACGGTTGGTTTCCTGAACTGGGCGCAAGCTGACAGCGGCGGCGGACACGACCATTGAGGCAACGAGACAAACGGCAACGGCGACGAAGATCGTTTTGCCAACCGAATCCGGCGAGGCCGCCAGGAACTTGGCCAGTGCGCCTTTAGGTTCTGGGGATTGCGTATCAGACATGGCGACGCGCCCTCCGTTTGATGTTGGCTTGAACAACGAAATAGTCGATCAGCGGTGCAAAGACGTTGCCGAACAAGATGGCCAGCATCATACCTTCGGGGAAAGCCGGATTGATGACACGGATCATCACAACCATGACACCGATCAACGCACCATAGATATAGCGGCCGACGTTGGTATGGCTTGCCGAAACCGGTTCAGTCACCATGAAGGCGAGACCAAAGGCATAACCGCCCAGCACGATATGCCAGTACCATGGCATCGCGAACATCGGGTTCGTGTCCGATCCGACCGAGTTCAGCAGCAGTGTAAAGCCGATGGTTCCGGCCAGACAGCCCACTATCAGGCGATAGTTGGCGATCTTCGTCATCAGCAGGAAAGCCAAGCCGATCATACAGGCAAGCGTAGAAGTCTCACCAAAGCTGCCCTGAATCTGGCCAAAGAAAGCGCTCGACCAAGTGATGCCATCCGCCGCCAGCGCCTGAACGCCGTCCGCAGCCGAGACCGCCAGAGCTGTTGCGCCTGAGAACCCGTCAACGGGTGTCCAGACCGCATCGCCCGACATCTGAGCGGGGTAAGCGAAGTAAAGAAAGGCCCGACCAACCAGCGCCGGATTGAGGAAGTTCTTGCCTGTTCCACCAAACACTTCCTTACCGATCACGACGCCGAAAATGATCCCCAGTGCAACCTGCCACAGGGGCGTGGTTGCGGGCATGATCAGCGTGTAGAGCATTGATGTAACAAGGAAACCCTCGTTCACCTCGTGCCCGCGCACGGTCGCGAAGATGACCTCGAATATGCCGCCAGCCACAAGCGTGACTATATAGATCGGCAGGAAATACATCAGCCCGTGCATCACGTTCGCAAATATGCTGTCTGGGCTCAGCGAAATACCAAAGGTCTGCAGAATGGCGATCCGCCATCCTGTGGCCGAGTCTGGCCCAAGCGTGGCAATAGCCGAGTTGGCTTGATAGCCGGTATTGTACATCCCCCACAGAATACATGGGATCGTCGCGATCACGACATAGGTCATGATCCGCTTCATATCCACGTAAGACCGTGCATGAGGGGCGACAGTGGTCACAGTTTTCGGAGTGTAGATAAAGCTTTCGACCATCTCGTAGATGGGGAAATACTTTTCGTACTTGCCGCCCTTGGTAAAGTTCGGCTCAATCCGATCGAAGAAGCTGCGCAAACCCATTTGGATCAGCCCTCCTTTTCAATCTTGTTCAGGCAGTCGCGCAGCGCCAGCCCGTATTCATATTTCGCCGGACAGGCAAAGCCCACAAGGCCCAGATCCTCTTCGTCCAGCTCCAGCGCACCCAGCGCCTGGGCGGTGTCGGTATCCATCACCAACAAGGCTCGCATCAGCTGAGTGGGCAAGTAATCCTGCGGCATCAGTTCCTCGAACACACCGGTCGGCACCATCGCGCGACGCCCGCCGTTCAGGTTGGACGTGAACGCATACAGCTTCTTGGCGAATGCCGACCCCAAAACCGGCTGGACAGAATACTTTGACGGCATTGGACGAATCCAGCCCATTGGGATTTGGTCGGGATCTTCACGGATGATGCTGATCTGACGGGCGAACCGACCCAGATAGGCCGTCGGCCCATCTGCGTGTTGCCCTGACAGGATCGAGCCGGAAATAATGCGGGGTGTTCCGTCGACATTCACCTCATCACGGGTCAAATCATCGGTGGATGCACCCATGACTGTGCGGATCAAGCGTGGCTGACGTGCGCCCGGACCGGTCAGAGCAACCACGATGTTTGGGTCGAGGTGACCGGTCTGCATCAGACGGCCAATTGCAATGACGTCCTGATAGCCGATGGTCCAGACCTGCTTTTCGCCAGCAAGAGGTTCAAGAAAATGGATATGAGTACCGGCCAAACCCGATGGATGCGGGCCCGAGAATGCTGCCGCCTCAACGCCAGGCACATCTGCTCCGGGGATCGCGTCACCTTCTTTCTGGCAGAGGTAGGTCTTACCGTCGGTCAGCTTACTGATCGCGGTCAGGCCAACAGTGAATGCCTCGGGTGCCTCAGCGATGACCACCGCGGCATCAGCGGCCAGTGGATCACTGTCCATGGCAGTGACAAAAATCGCGGTCGGTGCACTGCCCGGCTGGGGCATTTTCGAATAGGGCCGTGTACGGAAAGCGGTCCACAAACCAGCGGCGCACAATTTGGCAGTCACGCCCTCGGCCGTATCCGCATCGCCGACGCCAGAGAAATCCATGCCTGGGTCATTTACGTCCGACACTTCAATCACGACGCTTTGCAGAACACGACGGGCACCCCGGTTAATGGCGACAACCTTGCCACTTACAGGCGCAACCATCAAAGCGTCTGGTGCATCCTTATGACAGAACAACGGAGCACCCCGCTGAACTTCATCGTCTTCCTGCACCAACATCTTTGGCTTCAGGCCGGCATAGTCGCCGCCCAAAACACCAACGGTCTTGTATTCCGGCCCCGGATGGATGGTCTGGTCAGGAGCACCTTCAACTGGCAGATCCAACCCTTTTTTCAGTTTGAAAGTTTGCATGTTGCTACGTTCTTCCAAGCCTTTGTTGCTGCGCCTGTCTTGCCGACGCCCATTCGAGCCTATGCAATAACGCGGAAAATTTTACCATCTGTCGCAAATGCGTCAGAATGGGTCCAAAATCCGTTGGCGTAATTCCGATCACGGACCCTTTACGCGGGGACGCCCCTAAACGCAAACCTGTTACCGCCAAAACTTATCCTGAAACTGCATATTCCTGCGATACCCCGGTCAAACTAGCAGATATTGCGCTTCAAAAAAGCGTGTCGCACCTGCCCGTCTTCCGGTGTAAGCAACCGGAATGGAAAAAAACGCAGACCTCGATATCTTTCTGATCGCCACACCGGGCCTCGAAAATCCACTATGTGCCGAGGCACAATCCTGCGGTTTTGCCGAAGCAAAAGCTGTTCGAGGTGGTGTAACGTGCCGAGGATCCTGGTCCGAAGTTTGGCGTGCGAATCTGACATTGCGCGGGGCAAACAAGGTTCTTGTACGCCTGGGCAGCTTTCCGGCCGTGCATCTGGCTCAATTGGACAAGCGTGCGCGCAAGTTTCCGTGGGGTGATTTTTTACGCACCGACGTTCCGGTGAAGGTCGAGGCCACCAGCCGCAAGTCCAGAATCTACCATGCGGGTGCAGCCCGGCAGCGGATCGAACGCGCCATTTCCGAGGTTTTGGGGGCACCGATCTCGCCCGAGGCAGACCTAAGGGTCTTGCTGCGCATTGAAAAAGATATCTGCACACTGTCGATCGACAGTTCAGGTGAGCTTTTGCACAAGCGCGGTCACAAGGAAGCAATTGCCAAGGCCCCGATGCGTGAAACAATGGCTGCCATGTTCTTGCGAGAGTGCGAGTTTACAGGGGACGAGCCTGTGCTCGACCCGATGTGCGGATCAGGTACGTTTGTGTTAGAAGCCGCCGAAATTGCACTTGGGTTGATGCCGGGCCGCTCACGTCGCTTTGCGTTCGAAAACCTGGCCGAATTCGATCACGACCAGTGGCAAAAGATGCGCGAAAGCAACACCGCGCAGGAATGCTCTCTGACATTCCACGGATCGGACAGAAACTCAGGTGCAGTGGGCGCCGCCACAGCCAATGCCGAGCGGGCCGGGGTTGGCGCGATGACGCGTTTTCTGCAGCGTTCGGTCAGCGACATTAAGCCACCAGAAGGTCCTGCCGGTTTGGTTATTGTGAACCCGCCTTATGGGGCACGCATAGGAGACGAAAAGCGGTTGCGCTCTGTCTATGGCACTCTGGGTAAGGTTTTGACCGGCCGTTTTCAGGGATGGCGCGTTGGAATAGTGACCAGCGCACCCGCATTGGCACGGGCCACTCGCCTTCCGTTGCTCCAACCCGGCCCGGTGGTAGATCACGGCGGCACAAAGATTCGCCTGTACAAAACGGATCCGCTTCGTTGACAACTGACAGCATTACGATCTTATCCATTGCCGTGTATAAGCCTCCACAATCACGCCTCAGAATCCTCTTGCGCATCCAGAACACCGGGTATAGATCACCCGCCACGGTCGGAGTGTAGCTCAGCCTGGTAGAGCACTGTCTTCGGGAGGCAGGGGTCGGAGGTTCGAATCCTCTCACTCCGACCAGATCAACTGCTTGATGTTGTTGACACATCTGGATGCAGTTGCACGCACCGGCACCGTGTCGGTTGTCTGATCGCTGCACTTCCGCTGCACCAAGCACGCAAACACGGCGCAAGACGTCCATCATCGCACGAGGAGAGATGCGAGATGGCGACGATCAACAAGCGGCCAAGTGGCAAGTGGCAGGCGACGGTGCGACGTGCAGGCCGGTCAACAAGCAAGACGTTCACGAAGCGAGCCGATGCAGTGATGTGGGCACGCGATGCGGAGATGCGCGCAGAACGTGGCGAGTTGTGCAAGCCCAAGACGACGACTGCTACACTTTCAGACGCTCTGCACCAGTTGGCAGACAAGAAACCAAGCGAGCGATGGCGACTGCACGCGCTTGCTCGCACGAAGTTGGCAACTTTGCGCATCGACGTGCTCACTGCTGCCGAAGTCGCAGCGTGGCGCGACCGACGTGTACAAGAAGCCAAGCCATCCACTGTGGTGCGTGAGTTGTCGTTGATGCAGACAGCCATCGACCATCAGCTTGACGACAGCGATGCCAACCCAGTGCGCCACGTGAGGCGTCCACGTATCAGTGACCGTCGCGAAAGACGGCTGACAGGCGATGAGTGGCAGCGGCTGCTTGATGCGGCAGTGCAGTGCAAGAACGCGTTGATGCTACCTCTGATCGTTTTGGCACGTGAGACGGCTTGCCGACGAGGCGAACTGCTGTCCATGCAATGGTGTGACGTTGACCTGCAACAACGGGTCGTGTTGCTGTCGATGACCAAGAACGGACATGCGCGGTTCGTGCCGCTCAGCCCGATGGCTGTTCAGGTGTTGACCACGTTGCCGCGCGCTGATGACCGAGTGTTGCCCATCACTGAGAACGCCGTGCGACTGGCATGGCAGAGGCTGCGTGCGCGTGCCGGTGTCGAAGACATCAGGCTGCATGACTTACGCGCGCAAGCCGCAACAGACAAGCTGCTGGAAGGGTGGTCAGTGGCCGAAGTGCAAGTACTTACTGGGCATCGTGACGCGGGCGTGCTTCTTGAAAGATACGCAAGGCTGCGAGCGTCGGACATCGTCGCCAAGTTGCATGCTGTTGAGTGACATGTAGCGCGAGTACATACACTGCATGTTGTGTTATGCAGCGCATGATAGCGCTATGAACACAACATGTGGTACTTTTGGGCTTGACCTCTGGGCCAGTTCGTGCCACCTTCGGACATACTGGGAAACTGTCCCAGAAGTCCTGACCAAAGACCGCAACGTGTCATCACTCTGTCGGAGTGGCGTTGCGCAGGCGGCACCAGATCACCAGACATCGGAGCCGCCAACTTGCCACCGCTCAGCAAGCAAGAAACCGCAGATCACATCGGGGTCTCACTCCGAACTCTGAGCCGCATGATGATGGACCATCGGAACGGCGACACAACCGCTTGTCCTCCTTGGTATCGGCTTCGAGGTCGAGTGCAGTTCGACCAGTGTGAGGTCGATGCCTGGCTGAGGGCACTGCGGCGTCCGAGCGATGGCTGTGAGACCCGATCGGCTACCCGAGATCAGGCAAAGTGCCTTGAAAGTCATCAGATGACAGGGGCGGCGCTTCGCTTCGCCGAGGGGTCTGGGTCCAAGACCGCACAGGAAGACGGCCCTGTGCCCACCGCGAACCAAGGAGACAGAGATGACTGATCGACGTCGCATCTGGCTTCACAAACTGGTTGATGCACTGCCCTGCGAGACGTTCGACATACGTATCATCTCTCTTGGCGGCAAAGTCGTGGCTTGTCGTCGGTTTACACCACATCAGTTCATCGCATCTGCAGACTGGTTTGCAGCGATGTCGGCCGCGCGGCACCACGTGTTCTTCCGCCCCGATGGACCTCTGACGCACGTGCTCGTTGACGACATCAGCGCCGATGCACTGCACCTGATGGCGTGCGACGGCATCAGGCCAAGCGCAGTTGTAGAAACCAGCCCTGACAACTTCCAAGCATGGGTCACGCTGTCCGGTCGCAACCACTCAACTGATGTGCACGCTGCGGCTTGCCGTGTCTTGGCCGAGCAGTACGCAGGTGATCCCAGCAGCGCCAAACCAACGCAACACGGCAGAGTGCCAACAACGCGCAACCCGAAGCCAGAACGCATGCTGCCAGATGGAAAGCCACCGCTCGTGTTGGTGCATCATAGTCGGGATCACGTACCCCGCTTGCGCTTCAACAAAGGCCTCACTCATGATGCGCAAGAGCGGGCTTTGTCCGTTCAAAGCGTACGCGTCGAGCACACCGACACCCACGGCGAACGCAAGCCACAGTTGGGCAGCACCGAAAGCGAAGTCAGCATCGTGAAGGCGATGATCGACGAAGCGACAGCGAAGTTTGGTGGAAACCGAAGCAGGGCTGACGCACATGTCGCAACGTTCTTACTCACAAACGGATCAGCGCCCGAACAAGTCGAAGTGCTGTTGATGGCGACATCTGAGAAAGCACGGGAACGCGAAACGAGCCGTGAAGGTGCTGGTATCCGCTACGTGGAACGAACGGTGCAAGGCTCACTTCAGTATATCAACTCAGCTGCAAAGACAGCGCCAGCCACGGCGAAGCCGTGACGAGAGACTGACGAGCGAGCACCAAGGCGGTGATGGCAGGGCGAACCCAGAGACCAGCCAACCGGAGACAGTGGACGAAAAAGGAGGCAAGCAAGCTGTGAAAACCAACAAACCAAACCGGAAAAGCCCGAAAAAGCGAGCTTCAGAACAGTGCATGCAAAGCGCATCTTCCTGTGCCCAGTTGCCCAAAGAAGAAGAACTGGGCAACTGGGCACAAGCCGATGACGTAGAAACGAAGCTGCATGCACAGGAAGACATGGCATGCAGCAACGTGGTTGTGTTCTCCGAGGATATCAGCACGGTACTGCAGGAAGTATCGGGCCACTACCTTGTGCGCGGTTTGCTTCCTGTTCCGAAGCGCGCCGCGAACGGTAAGTTACAGCGAGATCGAACGGGCAACGTGCTACTTGTTCCCAACATCAGCGGCCAACCGATCAGCGAGACACGCTTCGTCGATGAAGTGGTGGACACGTTACAAGACCATCTGCCAGCCAGACATGGGCGCGTGTTGCGAGCGCTGATGCGAGCCGCGAGACCGCTTCGTCAGAGCGAGGTCATACCGCTTGCGCGACTTGCAGAGACAACAGGGGAAGTGATCGCTGAACAAGAGCACGGTCCTTTGCGGCAAGACCAGTGCTGGTATCGCATACCCACGTCATGCACTCACATCGCTGACCTTTCATGGTCCAAGTTTGAGCCGATGTTGAACGACCGAGATGCCGACGTGCTTCTCAACACCATGCGTGAACGCGGCAAGCATCTCGACACATCTTTCGATGATGACAGAACGTATGACTACGAGCGTCTGCGACGGTTGGTTTCGGACGTGACGCAGATCAGAGAGCACGAGTTTGAGCAGATCATCGAAGACTTTGCTGCCGCGCGCTTGTTGGTTTTGACCGAGACACAAGGCACGCAAGGCGCGTTGCTGAACCATCTGGTGATGGCGCAGGCTTACCCGAGCACAAAACCCGTTCTGGCACGCGCCGCACCAAACGGCAAAGCCAGAACCGAGACCGTCACACGCGATGATGTGAAGGCAACGGGCGAGAGCAAACCCAAGAACAAGAAACGTGACGAGAGCAAAGCTGCCTGGCGCAAACTGGCTGGTGAACGCGGCAAGCAGTTGGCGCGACAGTCGGAGTTGTTTGAAGTTCAGGAACAGATACACGCCGAGCAGATCGCGACAAAGGACGCACGCATCGAAGCGATGGTATCCGTGATCGACAAGATGCAAGCAAACGTTGACAGGCAGCAAGCACTCTTGGCTGAGGCACGACGCGTTCTCGGTCGTGCGGACATCAACGACGCACAGAAAGTCGATGCTCTCGGCAGTGTGTTCGACGCACCGGCAGATGGTCCAGTGCATGATGCGGTCAAGATGGGAGCATACTGATGAACGAGAAGTCGCTCCCACGCAGCAGCATGGACACGCGCAACCAAGTTTCCCAAGCGCTGAACGTTCCTGATGTGCAAGTCGAACTGTCGAACTCAGCGGCACTGCGCGCTTTCCACGGCTTGTCGCGACACGCGCAGGCGATGCTGATGGCGATAATACGGTGGGTGTCGTGCGAAGAGCACGTCAGCGACAACAGCCCGATACTGCGAGCAGCGGCAGACGAAGCAGGCGTGCCTGAGTGGTCAGCGCGCCGAGGCGTGAACGAGTTGATCAGTTCCGGTTTGCTGCGACGAACGAAACAGAGTGCGATGGTTCTGCACCCGATGTTCTCAGTGATCGGCCATCAGCTACGGCGAGCCGTAAATTCGAGCAGCGGCAACAGCAGTTGCATCGTGTTTGAAATCGCATCAGGTGGTAGACGCATGCCAACTACAAAGCGTTGATCATGATGTTGCACTCTGCAATCGTTTCAGCGTGTTGATGTCGCAACTCCTCGTACTGCGCCGTTGCCAAGATTGGATCGTTGTGAAAGTCGGCTTCTCGGACCCCTTCGATGCCAAGCCGTTGCGCCCGCCGCTCGATTTCTCGCGCTGTAAACGCTCTGGCCACACTGCTGGTGATGTCTTCCGTTTCCGCTCGCACCACTGCAGCTTCTTGTTGGGCTTTCCTGCCTTTGTTCAAATACTTGTCCTTTGGGAAGTACCTGCCGCTTTTTTCCGCCCGATCAAGCTTCTCACGTACAGTTCCTGCAATCGGGTCTTGCGCAAGATGCACATCCATCTGCGCGATTGACAGTATCTTCAATACTGCTGAGCAAGTAAGCATCTCGTCGACGAACTCTTGCATCTGTGCTTCGCTGCTTTCTTCTGCGGTTGCGGGTTGCACCCACAAAGCCGCGATACAGAGTGCTGTCATACTCAACGTAAAACGCATGTTTTTCCCCAAAAGTAACCCAAGCAAACTGTCATACATGTTGCAAGAACTGAAGTGCGCGCGCGGAACGCTTGCCGGAAACCAAACTCCTCGCGCTTGCGCCCTGTCATCTTCTCCGACCTTCATCACCTTATTGCGCTGCGCCATGCAAACTCCGCCTTCGCATGGCGTAGTGTTGCAACAGTTCGTATAATCAGGCGTCTGGTGTATCGGTGGAGGAAGTATGACGGCGGCTGAACTCGAAGACTATCTGCGCAACAAGATGCGCATGTCTCAGGTCTATCAACCAGCTATGCTGCGGGTGTTGCTTCAAGGTGGTGGACAGGCATCTACGCGTGACATAGCGCAAGGGCTGCTGTCTCACGATCAGTCGCAAGTTGAGTACTACGAGGACCGCACGAAACAGATGGTCGGCAAAGTGTTGACCAGTAACGGTATCGTCGAACCTATTAAGAAAGGCGCGCGCACTATCGGTTACAGGCTCGCGGTTGAAAACCTAACAACCGAAGACGCCGAGAGGCTTTCCGCCCTATGCGATGAGAAGATCAGCACTTACATCGACAAGCGCGGTGCAGCTATCTGGGACCATCGCCGAAACACTTCTGGCTACGTTCCCGGGTCAGTCAGGTACAAAGTTCTCTCACGTGCAAAGATGCGATGTGAGTTGTGCGGTGCACACGAGCATCAAGCGGCACTGCAAGTTGACCACATCATACCGCGCAACAAAGGTGGCAGTGACGACATCAGCAACTTTCAAGCGCTATGCAGCACGTGCAACGCAAACAAGCGCGACACAAACGACACCGACTTTCGAGGTATCCTCAAAAGCTACGACGAACGCATAGAGGACTGTATCTTCTGCAACGTTGAGCAGGAACGCATCATCGCTGAGAACGAGTTGTGCTTTGCTATACGTGACGCTTACCCCGTCACGCACTTGCACACGCTCGTGATACCTAAGCGCCACGTCGCGGACTACTTCGACCTGCACCAACCTGAGCATAACGCAGCGAACGCCATGATGCGTGAACTCAAAGCCGACATAAACGCGCTGGACCAGTCTGTGTCTGGGTTCAACGTCGGAGTTAACGCTGGCGCGTCAGCGGGACAGACTGTGTTCCACGTTCACTTTCATCTTATACCGAGACGTGAAGGCGACGTTGCCGAGCCGCGCGGTGGAGTGCGGGGTGTCATACCCAGCCGCCAAGCCTACTAAATAGCGGCATGTGCTTAGTTTCGAACGGACCTTGGCTTAACAATCGCGTCGAAGACTGCACTAGCCTGCAAAGTGGGTCAAAGGTCTATGGTTGCAGTGCGAGGCTTGAAGCGAGGTTGTAATCACTGCCCTCGCTGTCCACTCACCGCAGATCAGGACTTTCAAAGTGGCGAAAGAGAGTGTCGCAGCTTTCACTGCTGTCGCGTGTGCCGGTTTGAGCTTACGAAACAAGGGTATGCACACACCCTGTTTGCTGTTGATAGCGCGCCACTGATCGACTGTGAAAGTGGGTCTTTGGTTGAGACAAACATGGCTGCGAACGTTGCAGATCATGTGTGTGCGCGGCACACTGGCGTTATGTGTAGGGGATGTTGTGGAGTTGAAGATGCACTTTAAGAACGTCGCGGCTGCCGTTGCCTTTGTGTTTACGTCATCGGCGGCATCGGTTGCGCAGGAACAACCGATTACGGTTGAGCGCGCAAATCAGTTACTTGCGGTTCTTGGTCAGGCTCAACAGTGCATCAGCCTCGCGACCATGGCGGGTGACCCAGACGAGCAGAAGCGCATCGACGAGGTGTTCAACATCGCAGGCCGTGAGCTTGTGACGGCGCTGTTCCGTGGTCAGGTCACGATCAACGAGCCTTGGGGACTACCCGACTGCCTCATCGTTCCCGTGACCCTGCCGCCTCCACAAAGCTCGAACCAGACGGATGAAGCGTTCCGCGTCGGCTTGCGTGTCGGAAGTGCATGGAGCAGTTGTTATCAAGATGTGAGAGATGACTTGAACGAGGCCGTTCCTCCACCACAGCAGATGACGCAAGAGACGATGGAGAAGTGGATCGACGATCAGAGCTTCAAAGCTCAGATCATGATGCGCGAACGTGGCTGTGCGCTCGTTCAACTGCCGAACTGACACGCATCAACAGCCGCTGAGGGGTGAGCGTGCGACATCCCTCCCACCGGCACCGCTTGCATCCTCCACGGCTTTGGGAAGTTGGCGGGGGAGTGATGCCGTTGTTGGCCGATGTCCTTCGCATCTGTGCCTGATGTTCCGCTGCACTTCCGCTGCACTGCGCTGCACTTCCTACCGTGTTTGGCACAACACATCGTGTGTTTGCCGTGCATACACGTGCACTGCTGAACACGTCGCGTGTTGCACTTCATGGTACGGCATGCGACACTCAACCCACTGACAACATGGACGTTCTTGCGCAGTGAAGTGTGTGTGCAGGAGACGTGCAGTGTATGTCAGCGTCGGACAAACAGCCGCCCGTGCACTGTCTTCGGGAGGCAGGGGTCGGAGGTTCGAATCCTCTCACTCCGACCAATAAAATCTGATGTCTAATGCAGAGATATTTTGCCTTTTGACCAATTCACTTACTGTTCCGCCACCTAAAGTTGCCTCTGGCAGTCTGATTTGCTGCTATTTCAAGCCTTAATTTTGAACAAACGGCCCTGAGCGCACCTATAAGCGCCTACATCCCCAGTCGTAAGCAACGCAAGACCCCGGCCAAATACGACAATCGCCGAGACAAGCGGCGCAACCGCATTGAGATCAGTTATGGCAGGCTCAAGGATTGGAGGTGCATGGCGACACGCTACGACATTTGTCCCAAGGTCCTTCAATCAGCCATCTCACGCACGGCAACTGTCATTTACTGGTCGTGAACCCTGAGCCTAGTCGTTTACCCAACTCTAAGCTCAGAGTCATCGCCATGAGAAGAAAAGCGGTGCCGACAATCCACGCGACCGGGGTGGAGTACATATCAGCGATGGCTCCTGAGAAAACCAGACCCAGCGCTGCCCCCATTTGCTGGATCAACGATCTTAGAGACAGCATTGTGGACCGCTGGCGGTCTTGTACGCAGCTATGCAGAATGCTGCTGGCGGGCGTTTCATTTGCACCAAGGATTACAGAATACAAGATGAATACAACCGCAAAACCGATGATGCTGCCTTGTAGTGCCAATGCTATCTGTACACCTGTAAGGCAGGCGAAAGTCGCTGCAAGCGTGGCGGCATGCTGGCGTTTGAAAATCCGACTTAGGCGTGGGGAAAGCGACGCGCCAAAGGCGATAGAAAAGAAATAGCTTGCGGTCAGTAGGCCAATGACAGTGTTGGCGTATCCGTCGGCTAACATTGGCTTGGCGTGGGTCGGCCAGATTATTTCAACAGGATTGGTCGCCATAAGGAAGAGCGCAAGCGCTGCCAAAAGTATCGAAAGTGTACGATGCCTTAAGGCTAGAAGGCCAGCGTCTTTGATCACCGATGGGACTTGTAAAAATCCCTGTTTAAGCGCGTTTGTGTTGACTGGAGAAGATGTTTCGACAATGGCAAACATGGTGTAAATGAACACCCCAAGCATCACACAAAAGCTTGCCGCGTAGGACACGTCATAGATGCTAAATCCAAGTCTCTCTGCCACCGAACCAAAAACGTCCGGCAACAAACCTCCAATGACGGCCCCAATGGCTAGACCCATAGCATTGGCCCATTGAGCTTTGGCGAGAGCGGGTTGAATGTCCACATTTGGCGCGGCCACTTTGAATTTTTCAACAAACCATGCATCGAGCGTGCCCGACCGAAGTGCGCGCCCAAACCCGATGAAGCCAAAAGAAAGAGCCAAGACGAAAAAATCGCTCGAGGATAGGAAAAGCGCCAGCGATATCAAGCTGGCGATCACTGCTGCCATAAACACCGGCTTGCGTCCAATGTTGTCGGCCAATCCACCAAACGGCAGCTCCATCGACATTGTGGTCAGCGAGTAGACCCCGAAGAGAAGGGATATCTCAAAGAGGTCCATCCCTCGGTCCGTGAGTGCCAGCGCAACTACCGCCACTGTGAGGCCCATAGCAAAGCGATCTAGAAACTGTTGTATCTGAAACACCCGAACATGCCGACGCGCCGCATCCGTCAGTGAATTGAAAGAGAATTCCATTTCGTTCGTCATACTCGCAGCTTCGGTGCTGCCACCACCAAACACAATACCTTGGCGACGCTGGTGCTATCGTGCGTGCGTCAATGCAGTCATTCGAACAAGAGCAGATAAAGTTGGGAAAGTCCGCACTGCCGCTGGACGTCCAAGCCGCCGCATGGGTCCAGCCTCGGTCGAACTCTCCCTCTTGCGGCAACAAGTGACAACGCGATCCGCACCCGAGTGGGGACGTGATCCGTGGTTACGATTGGCCTGGCCGCTACCCTGGCCGTGTTCTGCGCAACACGTTCATTGAGATATGGCACGGACCGGAGAGCGCCGTGAAACTGGAAGCTGGCGTTGAAGCCCTGAAATGGGCCGCCGCTCAGTATGCTGGCGACCCAGATGTGGCGACCGCCTTTGTCGGCGAGGGCATCGGTCTGATCAGTTCGGCGCTGGCTCGCTGCGCTCCGCGTCCCGGCAGGAGTGTGGTGATCGAGAAAAGGCAGACTTTCCTATGCTGGAACAATCGGTGCCGCTCTCGATTGTTCCCGGACCCGCGTGCATCAGCAGGCAGGGTACAGACCAATCTTGTTCATATAGGGTTGTATTTCCTCTTGCCATTCTGCGAGGTGACGAGCCTAACTTGCGCTCAGTAAATCTGGGTTAATCCGCAATGGCCTCAATGCCGACCTATGATGCAGAGCAAATGCGTTTGAGTTTGCGCTTCTCAACATGCAGATTCGGTTCTTTACCAGCATTCCCATTCCGGACATACGAGCGAAGTAGAATTTGGGATGACCACTTCCGAAGAGCTGACTTCCGTCCATTGCGTAACATCGAACAGTTAGTTCGTCGATCAGCAGGATCTTGCAGACCTTGGCAGTTATCTCTCAGGCCGATTTTCGAAAGGTAATGTCAACTGGCGGTTTGTCGTAAGATAGGACAACCGCGCGCCTAAAACCTCTTCTGCCTTTAAGATTACAGACGCCGAAGCACGGGCGTCCTCACCTGCGTCATGGTGATGAAACTCAAGGCCGAGATGTTTCTTGAGGTTTGCCAGCCCGTGGCCACCGGCCCCCTTCAATGATGGCCATGCTTGACGGGCAATCGCGACACTATTCGTCCAATGCGACGTGATCATGGGCAGGCCATACCGGGCGCATGCTGCCGTCATCGCCTTTTCATCAAACGTACTGTGTTGCACGAGGCTATGCGTGTTCAGGATCTCGAACAAGGACGCATAGACCGTTGGGAATGTCCCAGCCCCCTTCACGGTTTCAGCGGAAATCCCGTGGAGCTCAGTATTGAAAGCCTCGAACGATCCCTCTGGGTCTATCAAGACAGAATAGGTCTGCATAAGACCTGCGTCGCTGACAAAACAAAGCCCGATCTGGCAGATGCCGCTGATAGATCTTCCTGCCGTTTCGACGTCCAGCGCAATAAAGCGAAATGGACCGGCAGGCGGCGCATTAAGATGCCCGAATCTGTTCAACATGTTCACCGTTTGGGCATCCAACTTCCGTCGGATTTCCTTACCCCTCGCTGCTAGGTCAACAATTGGGATACCTACTTTTCGTGGATCAAGTTAGTCTTGGCAAGCCATTCTCGACCTCAGAGAAAGCAGTCTGTCTGCATGACGCTTCACTCACGGCCCATTTCGGACATCCGCCACAGGGTCGGGCGCCACGCCCCAGCTTCACCAACCGGATGGGGTGGATGGCTCCTGCTCCAAGCGTCAGCACCGCACTGACGTCTCAAAACTATCGCTAGATCAAGCGGCCGTTGTCAGCAGGCATCTTTGCTGATGCATCGGACAGTTTCGAACTCAAATCGGAAATTCTCATAGAGTAGGAAGCCGCACTGCTTTCTAAATCGCAATCAATGATAGAAAGTCTATTCCACGTTCGAAAGTCCACCAACTTGCGATAGCTGCACATCCGATTGCAATCGAAACTCTCAACGACATTTCAGGTTTCGGGCCTAGTTTCGCGAAGAAGTGCAGCAATGGCCAGATCACAAGAACGATAGCAAGCTGACCAACTTCAACGCCAACATTAAACGCCAGTAGGCTCTGCCAGATGTTGGGCGACGTCACCTGGAGTATTTCATGTAAAACGAAACTGAAGCCCAAGCCGTGAAGAAGACCCATAAGTACCGTTACAACAAAGACTTTTTTGTTAGAGTTCTTTGCTAACTTATCCCGCCTAACGGCCAGAAATGCCGCGTAGACGATGGACAAGGCAATCCCGGTTTCGACAAATGGCACAAACCAGGCTCCTGACGGCACATATCCAAAAAAACCAAGGGACAGAGTTACGCTATGGCCAACCGTAAAGCCGGTGACTCGCCACAGCAGTGCGCTTAATCCGGGGGCACCAATCACCAGACAGACGACAAATAGCACATGGTCGACGCCTTCCAGGATGTGTCGCAGGCCTTCCCAAACGAAAGTTACGATTCCTGAGAACCGGGACCGGGAAACCCCAACGGGTTCATCCATCAGGCCTCGGGTTCGAAAGACAAGCGGATCGCCGGATCCATAATCCAGAATGAGATTGGCGGTCATTTCCTGATCAGGCAGACCTGGGTCCAAAGAACTGGAGATGGCATAGGAGGTAGGCGCATTCCCCAATTCATACCAGAGTGTGACATCCACAATAACGTCACCAACATAAACTGGCGGGTCATCCTGTATGGTCGTTCCAGCAGATACAGATTGTTGGGCTTCGCTCAGCGTCGCAAAACCCGGCTCCTCACCTACTTTGTGGATGGTCACGGATTCAACGTCGCCCTGAAGGCGCGTCCCCGAGATTTCGATGATCGTACCCGTTTCCGCGATGTGCCCAAGACCAAGCGGGTTTTCAGCGATTTGTGAGGTATCGACAAAATGAACCACTTGACCATCCTCAAGGGTATTTGTCGTGAAAGGAGCCGCCTCGGGAAGGCCGTCCTCATCCTTTTTGCCGATTTTGTCCGCCACAAGATAGGGCATGGGCGTTCGCAAATGGATGCGCAGACCGTCACTTGTGTGTTCTACATGAAAAATACGAACGTTAAGGTTCAGCAGAAAATGCGCCTGACTTGCGACCGCGGCCAAGATCAAACTGGCCGTCACCCAAATCAACAACACCTTGTTCAATCGGTTAAACATCCGGTGCGCGCGCCTCCATTACAGTGATACCCGTAAGCTTCCAAATTCCTCTTTCGGGACGGAACTCGACCCTTGCCCGATACTCCACCCGACGACGATGATCATGGCCCCAATGACCCGCTCGGGCGTTTACAATCCACTTGGCAACACCCTCGAAGGCTCCGGTTGCCTTCATGCCGCCTTCCACGATTGCGACATCGGTTACGTCGGCGATCTGCGCGCGGCTTCCGCTAGGCACACGAATGGCAAGGTTTGTTTCGAGTTCAGCAGCGACGTCTGCAAGGGACATTTTCGTAACAATTGGTTCCAGCGCTTTGCGACGCGCTTCCGGTGAAACCTCAAGCGCGGCCACATATGAATTAGCCAAAAGCTGGGAAAAAGTATCTGAGACCATCTGTTCTCTGGATTGACCAGCTATTGGGTTTTGAAACGGCATTTGCATTTCGTGTCGAAGGGCGACCCCTGCAACTAAGCCGCCAGCAGACAGAAGGGCAAACCCGATCCGCCGGCGTGTCCGGGATGACAAAAGCGCGGCCATGCCTGCGCCAAGCGCCAGAACGACAGCCAGTGCGGTCCAGATCGGCAGAAAGACAACCCCCGCCACCTGTACCGGCGTAACTTCGGGGTCGACGTGGCGTTTCAAATGGTTGATCCAATCTACCTCTGGATCTTCCGGGGTGGCCCAGTCCAGGAAGGGACCGGCAACATCCGTCAACGTTACAGGCACATGCTGAATGGTATGGTCAAACATATCCCATGTGACGGACGCCTCTTTGGGCAATGCCGAAATCGGATAGGACAATATCAATCCTGCAAAAGTCGTATCGGTCAGAAGTGTTGGGGAGCCCTCGACAACCTGAACTCCTCCCTCGTTCAGCGTCAGAAATGCGCCCCGGACAGAGGCCGGCTGAACTTGCTCCCCCCCGATGGTAACTGGGTTACGGGTTTCGAACGCGTTCAGCGCGGCGTTGAGTATTGCTCCCTGCTGAGTTGGGTCCAACCAGGAGCCCGTGCTCAGGTCCGTGTCTATCCACGGCGCAAGTTCCCGCAGCCGGATAAGGACTTCGTGGCGAATTTCGCGTGGTGCCACGTACAGAAAAGACGTTGTGCCGCTTTGAGCCGCCCGATTGAGATTCGCGTTGGTGAACGCGCTGAACCATGGATCGGACCAGTCAATCTCAAGTCGCGCATTACTGTCTAAGTAACTGAACCTTGTGACTGGGACGGCGCGATCAAAAACCATGAAACCGATTGATGTGGCGGGCTTATCCTCTTTGGGTGCCGGGGGGCGAAGGATCAGGGTCTCGGGGCGCGCGCCGTCAAAGCCAAAGAAAGCTTCGATGTAGATAACCTGCGGATTTCTAGGAGGGGCAGGAATTTTGCGCCCGGTAATTGGATCGGTTCTTCCTGCCAGGGGGGATGCGCGGTCAACTCTTTCACGATGCTCGGCAGTCACAAATTCGAATGAAAGAGGTGATCCGTCGGTGAGGAAAACCGAAATGCTTTCAGCTTCGCTGCCAATCGCAGCTTTACGTGCGGCCGCTGTTGGGTGGAAATCCTGCCAAAGCTCCGCAGGCATAAATGCCTCAAAGCTTTCAAAATCCTCTGGGTAGACTTCCAGCGTAAGACGGACGCCGTTGTTTTCCACCCGGAAGACTGCGATATTTCTAGCGACTTCCGCTCCGCTATACGGGATGACGTCACCTTTTGCAGAGCTGCCCAATATTATGGCAGTGAACAACGTCAGAAGGCATCGGATTTGGATCAACAATTTGGCCAGCGTCCTTCGCGGCATAATCCTAGGTACAGAAGCTGTGTCAATTCCGTCTTGTGCGGCTCATTAGCGAGCCGCGCCAAAACATGTCTCTTCGTCAGTTTTGATCCGGCATAGGCGGTGGCGTGTAACCGTCCCATTTACCTGCTTGGACCTTGTCCGACGGTTCTTTTTCCTTTGAACGCTGTGCATTGATGTACTCGTCGCTTACTGCGGGCGGCAAAGCATAGTCATCTACGCTCGCCTCGCGTACGACAATCTGGTCTTTGGTTACGTTGATCACTTGAAGATCACGTGCCAGCGTGAGCGGTCCATCGTAGGTCGACCGTACTCCTTCCAGAATTGCTTGATAGTTTTCTGGCGAAAGCACGGAGTGATATCCCAAAGCCATACGCGGTTCGACGGCAGACATTACCTTTCCGAATGCTGCAGGCTCAGAATGGACGCGCGTGGCGACATATGTCGCTTGCGTCATGTCCCAGCCAAAGTACGGTGCCAGCGCTTCTGGTGGCAGGAAAGCCTCGTGCGATGCGATATCTGCACCTTTGGCATACTCGACATACCACTTGTTTGGATAGGTATCTCCGCCGAAAACGTATTTCAGCCCATTCCACTCAAGGGAATAACTGACTGAACCGTCGAGGCTATGGATCGCAGGCCAGGAACGAATGGTGACGCCGTTGTCTTGATAAACGACCTCGTTTTCCTGCATGTAGTCGAATTCGGTGACTTCAAGCTTGGCGCCCTCATCCGGCAACGCGCCTGTACGTGTGGCAAGGTCCCACGCATAGGCTTTTGACATACCCTCTACGTAGGCTTTGGTTCCAAGCTCATCTTCTGATCCCGAAGGGCCAAAGATGTGAAGCGGTGTGTACCGACCTGATAACCAGCCACCAACGTGCAGCCCCATAAAGTCCCCGACATGATCAACGTGCAGATGGCTGAAGAAAACTTTGTCAATTTTCGAAAAGTCCGGGCGCAGCGAGAACAAGTTACCCGTTGATCCGGTGCCAACGTCGAACAGAAAAACGTCACCGTTGCCCAATTCCACATAAAACGAAATTGAAACGGCAGCCTTTGTCTGGTTTGGCATCCCTGTCCCTAATGCGGTTATCCGCATCTCGTCTTCGCCGAGAGTTTCAGTATTGGGAAAATAGGAAGCTGGATAAACACCATCTTCGATGGGGGCGGCCGTTCGACCCGTGGGCAACATGTTCTGCGCTGTGGCGGTTCCTGCGACCGCAATCCCCATTGCAAAAAACAAGACCGTTGCGGAATTGAGCAAGCTATTCATGGTTCCCCCTCCATTCTGAAATATTCATTCAGCACACAAATTCGTGAGCCCCCCATTCTCCGTAGACATCTCTACGGTAGGTCCATAGACTGATCTATGTCAATAGAGGTGTCTATGGAAGCTGAGCCAAGGACAATTGAAAAACGGGAAAAAGCGTCACGGGAAGACTGGCTTCTTGCGACGCTGGACGTTCTGAGAGAGCGTGGAATCGAAGGTGTAAAAGTTGTCGCTATTGCGCGCAGGCTTGGCCTGACCAGTGGGAGTTTTTACTGGCATTTTCGAAACCTAAAGGATCTTCTCGACTCGGTTCTGCTGTTTTGGGAAGACGCTCTGACTGGACATATTATTGAAGACGCAATTCAGTTCGAGGGACCGCCAGAAGAGCGGATAAGGCACTTAATGCATCAGGTTATCCGCGAAGACGCGTCCAGGCCGGATGGAGCTATCGCGGTCTGGGCAAAATCCGATGCTGACGCCGCACAATGTTATAAGCGCGCTATGAAACGGCGATTTGAGTTTTCTGCATGGTTATTCGAAGAGCGCGGTTTTGCGCCCCTTGATGCTGAGATTCGAGGCCGGATGATGGTCATGACCCTTATGGGTGAGACAACGAACAACCTGCATCTGCAAAAAGATTGGCCAGATGTAATTGATCGGCATTGGCGAGTTTTGGTGGATAAATAGATTCCCGCCAATTGGGTTGAACAAACGCCATTTTCTATCAGTATTTCGCGATTGCCTCCGTACTGATTGAGGTATTGATTTTGTACACATTTGCGCCACACACAAGGCCCCTGCGCGACCGCTCCGAGCCCATCGACAGGTGTTCGATTTCGAGCTGAAGGTTTTTCGTAGTACCCTTATCGAAATCAGAAGATTTGGGGGGGACTACGTGTGCGATTGAATCTGATAACAACTCTCGGTCTGGCTTTTTCTTCGATATGCTCCCCAGCGGCTTCTGACAGTTCGTCAGAATCACGAAAGTTCTATTATCCGAATACCGAACCACTTGGTGAAGCGGAGATGCGCGTTGTCTCGCTGGGCACCGGGACACCCAATTTTCGACACTCCCAAGCGTCTGCATCATGGTTGGTCGAACTTGGAAACGGTGACAAGTTTCTGTTCGACGTCGGGACTGGATCGTTAGCAAATTTGGCGGCCTTGGAAATTCCGTACACGTATCTCGACAAAGTGTTCATCAGCCATCTGCACGTGGATCATATCGGAGACCTGGATGCGCTTTTTGTCGGCGGATGGGTTTCCAACCGGACCGTACCTTTACGGGTCTGGGGGCCAAGTGGCTTGGAACCGGAGTATGGAACCACGGCGGCAATGGACGGACTTCAAAAAATGCTGGCGTGGGACGTCGCAGGTCGTCGCGGAAACATGCCCTCGGCAGGAGGGCATTTAAAGGTGACTGAGTTCGACTATTCGAAGACGCAGGTGGTTTATGAGAACGACGGTGTAATCATACGGTCCTGGCCCGCGATACACGGCATTGACGGCTCTGTGTCATACAGCTTGGAATGGAACGGGCTTAAGTTTGTCTATTCGGGTGACACCAACCCAAACAAATGGTTCGTAGAGAACGCCAAAGAGGCTGATCTCGTCATCCACGAATGTTACCTGACGGTACAACAGTTTATTGATATAAAGAACTATGATCCCGAACGCGCCCGATTGGTTGCAACGGTAATTCACACGCCACCGGATGCGTGCGGCAAGTTATTCTCGACAATCGAGCCGCGACACGCGATTGCCTATCATACATTTGCCGATTTCGATATCGCCCCAGATACCATCGCGGCAATTCGAATGACCTATGACGGGCCGCTCACTTTGGCTCAGGATATGCTCGTCTGGAACATATCGACAGAGTCCGTAACCGTTCGAGAGGTAATAGGATCAGACAATCCGTTGCCAGTTGACCCCCCGACAGCCGCCGGACCTCCTGACCCAAGCGAACGAACAGAATTGTCAGAATGGCTCAACGCAGGCCGCCTCGACCTTAGCCAGGACTAACCGGCGAGAAACAAGTCTTGCCAGATTGGGTTTGAGAGATCGGAAAAGCCCAAATACTTGAGGTGAAACCCTTTTGTTGGTGCTCGGAACGATTTCGCGTTGTCCGCTCCTCGATTGCCAGACCAGATCTCGGCGAAAGATCTCTTTGTATTCAGCCAGAGTCGGCTTGATTAAACGATCGGTCTTGGGAAACCTGCCGCGCCGCCGAATGATCGCTGCCACGAATACGAAGGTTTCTTTGCCTAGGCAATAGCTGCACCGGCAAAAGGCAGCAAAGTCCGCGACATGTGAATTCGGCCTCTTGTCCTTGCCGCGGCCCGCATGAAATAGTGGTCTACTCGCTGCGCGGCTGCACCAAATCTATAGCCCACGCGCCATTTCTGCGCTGCGAGCGCAAGCAGTGAGAAAACGGAATTCACAGGTTGTGCTCGCAACCAACATTCGATCATTTCACTCTGACAATTGACGAGCACTTGGCGGCCAAAGTCGGCAATGAGCTGTAAAGCGGCCTAATCCACCCGCAGCTACCGGGTCACTCGGCAATGACCGACTAGGGCTCTTTTGACACCTTCGCCGCCGCTTCGGTGAAGGGCCGGTTTTTGTTTGGATCAGAGATGCTTGATGTTTGGGTCAAAATTGAATTACGTAATTTTCTTGTTTCCTGAAGTTTTGACAGCCAAATAAGTCAAAGGTTCGAGACGCTCCACAATAAGGGCACATAGTCAATGCGCGTTGAATTTGGTGAATTCGCACAGATCCTGACCTATGACGATCTGCCGGATGCGGTTCTTGAAACGCTACGGCGCAGTTTTACCGATACAATGGGTGTTGCCGCGATTGGCTCAACAACCCCCTTGTCTGGCATCGTCAGACGCGTCGCTCCGATGATTTTTGGTGGGGGCAGTTCTGGCGCTGTCCCGATGCTGATGGATGGGCGCACCGTCAGCCCGGTGGGTGCCGCAATGGCTGGGGCCTTCACCATTGACAGCGTTGACGCGCATGATGGCACAACCCCATGTAAGGGCCATGCCGGATCAGCGGTTTTCCCGGCATTGATTGCAATGGCGCAGGCGCAGGCCGAAAGCGGGCGGCCCCTTGATGGCAAACGATTTGCCGAGGCGCTGGCAGTTGCCTACGAAATCTCTTATCGGGCCGGTCTCGCGCAGCACGCGACCTGCGCAGATTATCACACGTCCGGCGCCTGGACCGCTGTTGGCGTTGCTGCAGCTGGCGCAAAGATGCTTGGCGGTGACGCCGAACACATACGTCATGCGGCAGGTATCGGCGAATACCATGGCCCGCGAAGCCAGATGATGCGTTGCATCGATCACCCATCGATGGTGCGCGATGGCGTTGGCTGGGGGGCTCCAAGCGGTGTGACCGCCGCCTATCTGGCGGTGGAAGGGTTTACCGGCGCGCCTGCTTTGACCTGCGAAGGCCCCGATGCAACTGCGTTTTGGGATGATCTGGGGCAAGGATGGCGCGTGGTCGATCACACGCATTACAAAGCCTATCCGTGCTGTCGCTGGGCACACCCTTCACTGGATGCGGTAAGCGACATCATGCGCGAAAATGCGTTGCACCACAGTCAGGTTGCTGCCGTTGAAATTCGTACCTTCCATTATGCAACCCGGTTGGCAGGGCACGAGCCCAAATCCCAGGATGAATTTGCATATGCCATCGCGTTTCCTGTGGCGGCGATGATCGTGCGCGGACAAGTCGGAGTGGATGAGCTGACTACAGACACGCTGAATGATCCCGAGATCTTGCGGATCAGCCGCGCAACCACGTTGATCGATGATGATGAGATGACCCGGATCAGCACGGACAAACGCTGGGCGCAGGTGACGGTGATCCTGAACGATGGCCGCCGAATTGAAGATGCTCCGCGCACGCCACGAGGAGATGCGGATCTGCCATTAAGCGACGTTCAGATTTCGGAGAAGTTCCACTTGCTAGCCGATCCCGTATTGGGCAAAGCCCGAGCGGACGAAATCGAAAATCTCTCGGGCAGGTTTGACAGCCTGACTGAATCAGAACTGACCCATCTTTTCTCCCTTTGCACCAAGCAGGTGTAATCTCATTTCTCGCCATTCAAATTAGTTCAGGAAATCAGCGCATGAACGTAGTTGAGCAGAGAAGAGAATGGAGGTTTTGAGCCAACATTTTTTGACCGATTCCGCCTGAAAGTGCCTGAAACGGACCTTCACCCCGAAGCCGCAATTGCAATCAACTTGGGCAAGGCAGGACTTTTGGGCGAGTAAAGCCCAACGACCCGCTGGAGAATTTCGTACATGTATCCAAAGAAAGCCTTGCTGTGAAAGGGACGCATGACCGCGCCCTAATGCCCGATTATCTGAGACTCATTGCCCTCTTCGGCATTGTGATCGTCAACGTCCAGTACATCGCATTTTCTGCATTGTACGGCTTCACTGAATCCGTCGGAGAGACCTTTGGCGATGAGGTAGTCCTTTGGCTTATCAATGGGTTGGCCTTACTTAAAACCTACGGCCTGTTTTCTTTTATGTTTGGGGTTGGACTTGGGTTTCTGATGGGTTCCGCGGAACGTCGTACCTTGCCTTTTGGCCACCTGTATCGCAATCGGATGATCGGCCTATTACTCTTGGGGATCGCGCATGGTTGCTTGTTTTTTCCCGGCGACATCCTTGTGATCTATTCCATCACTGGCTCTGTTCTGTACTTTTTTCGCAACTGGACGGCGACACGACTTGCAAAAGTTGGGGCTGCTTTGCTTATTCTTCAGTTGGTCGTCGGACTCCCTTTGCTCTTTTCTCCATCCGAAACGCCTGCTGAGATCTTTCAGTACGAGGAAGAGGCCTTTGGTGAAGGGGGCTTCTTCGATGCTGTGATTTTCAGGGGTATCGGTTTTGCGTTCACGTTGCCACTTTTCCTGATCATCCAAGGAATCTCTGCACTTGGATGGTTCTGCCTTGGTCTGGCGTCAGTAAAGTCAGGCATGATTGACGATGCTTGCCACCGGCTTTGGCAGCGTGCGCGGCGGCTGTGCCTGCTACCGGGTTTGAGTCTCAGCTTGCTGGGGGCTGGTCTATGGCAGTGGGGCCCGGCCGCGACCGGGGCAACCCTGACTATCATTGCCGCACCCATTACAACCTTGGGGTACCTCGGTGTGATCGCCTCGATTTCGCGACCACCTGGGCCGGCCATGTCGCACGCTCTTGCCGCTGGTGGATCAAGCCTGAGTATCTACCTCGGTCAATCAATTCTGTTGTCGAGCATCTTTTCAGCATACGGGTTGGACTTGTGGAGCGAAGTAAGCCGTGCAACTGCGTCGACCATCGCTATTCTGGTCACGATCTTGCCGATTGTGGTCCTGACTGTCTGGCGAATTTGGTTCAAATTGGGCCCGTTTGAATGGCTGTTACGACGGGTCACCTATGCAGGGACGAGCTCGCATTCATGACACATTGACGGCGAACGCAGACATTCATGCACCTTGCAGCATTGGTCACTTCGGGCTCTCAACTGACCTCGGAGCAAGCGCGGCATCATGCTGGCGGACCCATCTCGCTAAGTCGAGGACGGCCCATTGTTGCCGCTCATCGATGCCCCCGAAGCTGCAGTGCAGCTTCCCCAAGCGTTTCCAAAACCGGATGGTGGCTCTGCGGACAATAAAGCTGTTTCGCCAATCTGTAGGACGCGCACGCATAAGCCTTCCGATCCACCATCGCTCCAACAGGACTCACCGTCTGCTGGAGATTCAACCGGGCGGTAGAACGATTGCACTGAATGCACTTATCGATCACTCTTTCCTTCGAAACAAAGGGATGCTGTTGATGGAGAAACACAAAAAGTTAACTCTTGATCCGGACGATTGGGAGGCCAGCCGCGCACTCGCGCACAGGATGGTTGATGAGGCCGTCGACCATCTAAAACAGGTGCGAGAACGCCCTGTTTGGAGTTCCATGCCCGACAATGTCCATGCCACCTTCCAGTCTGGTTTGCCGGACCATCCCTCGCCTCTGGAGCAGGTCTACGATGAATATCAGGCGACCGTGCGTGCGTATCCCATGGGTAATATCCATCCACGTTTCTGGGGGTGGTACATGGGCGCCAGCAATTTTACTGGTGCTTTGGGTGATTTTCTCGCGGCTGTAGAAGGCAGCAATCTTGGTGGTGGCAACACAGGTGCGGCGCAGGTCGAACAGCAAGTCGTTGATTGGCTGAAAGAAATTGCGGGATTTCCCAAGAATGCGAGTGGTACTCTGACCAGCAGCGGGTCAATGGCAAATCTTGTGGCGCATACTGTGATCCGCAATTTTACCGCCGGGTATGATGTGCGCCAGGATGGTATTGCCGCGCTGGATAAACCGCTTAGGTTTTACGCCTCTGATCAGGTCCATAGCTGCCACCAGAAGGCGTTGGAGACGCTGGGCCTTGGCGCGAAAGCCCTGGTGGAAATTGTGAGCGATGACCGCCAAAGAATGCAACTCGACGCCCTCGAAGACGCGATCAGGCAAGATCGCGCGAATGGATTGCAACCTGCTTGCGTAATTGGAACGGCTGGAACGACAAACACCGGGGCGATTGATGACCTGACCGCGATTGCCGACCTGTGTGAGCGTGAGGGCCTATGGTTCCACGTTGACGGATGCATCGGCGGTGTATTGCGCCTTGCCCCCGAGCACGCTCATCTGGTCGCCGGGATCGAACGTGCCGGTTCCGTTTCCATTGATCCCCACAAATGGCTGCACACACCCTTTGACGCTGGTGCTGTACTGATCAAGGATCCCAAAGCGCACTTCAAGACATTCGAGATGCACGGGCCCTACCTGCAACTCCAGGAACGCGGAATGATTGCCGGGAAGTTCCTTGCAGACTACGGCCTAGACCTTAGCCGTTGCTTTCGCGCGTTGAAAATCTGGATGGCTTTCAAGGAACAAGGGGCGGCAAAGTTCGGGCGTCTCATTGCGCAAGACATAAGCTTTGCACGTTATATGGCAGAACAGGTAGCGGCGCATCCGCTTCTGGAACTTGTCGCTCCTGTAGATCTCAACATTGTTTGTTTCCGGCATCTAACGGCAGGTGAAGATGCAACCAAAGTGCTCAATACCGAAATTATGCTTCGGATTCAGGAGCGCGGGCTCGCTATGCCTTCGGACACCACGGTGCAGGGCAAACATGGGCTTCGCTGCGCGTTCAACAATCACCGCACCCAAAGCGAGGACATAGACCTGTTCCTCCGCGATGTGCTTCAGATCGCGGAGGAAATTCTGTCGGAACAAACCGCCTAACGCTCTCATTGAAAGCTGTTAAGCGTTTGCAAACGCCGTTTTCGGGCTCACAGCTGACTTCGGAGCAAGCGCGGCATCTTGCTGGCAGACCCATCTCGCCTCCGTTCGGGACGGCAGATTCATATCTGATACTACGATTTCAATTGCGATCAGAGCTTTGCGACAAAGCGGCCGGTCAAAGCCTCTGCTTGCCGCAAGAGCAAAATCTGAACGCGTTCGAATTGGAACTGTCCGGTCCGAGAAGAACCATTCAGGGAAACCGGCCTAAGCGCCTCCTGCTCCATTTTCCCTTGGAGGCAGGTTTTTTCGGCTGGGTTACGGCTGATCCGACAATTGTGTTGTTCCTGGCAGCCCAGAAATACAGGTGCCAAAGAACCCAACGGCAAAGATGGGGGGTTCCACCGACCTGTTAAGGTGCTGTTTGGGCGGGGACCACAGGGTGCATCCGATCATCTGTCTCGTAAATAGGCCCAGGATACATAACCCTTTAGACTACGCGCGCGATCCAGCGATACTCGGCACCAACGGGTGCCACCGGTTTGTTCGCAACTGTGAACCCGCAAGGCGGTTCCATTTGGAAGCCCAACGATCACATTAAAGCCTGTTCCTGGTCCAGCACGCATCTTCAGCATGTCACCCTCTTCAACACCAAAAACCTCGTATCTTCCGAGTGAGGCCGCCGCTGTAGGCTCAGTATTCATAAAGAGGCCTAGAACAAAAGCCGCTAATGGGATGAAGATTGCACGACTCATCGAGTATTCCTGCTTGTTGCCTCTAACACCATCTTAACGAGCCAATTCAGCAAGAGGAACAATCCAAAGGCATAACTTTGCGAAGCCATCCTAGACCCGAGGCCGGGTCAGCCAAAACAGCGCTTCGCAAGGGCGAAACGGGACTTTGGTCTACTGATGCTCTTCTGGCACCCAATCTTCGGCTTTGTTGTTCCAGAACCTGTTGGGATTGACTTCGTCCATTCCCCGGATATGGAGCGTCCGCGCGCACGGCACAACGAATACCACTGGCTCTTCGTAGGGGTGAGAGGAATAAACCTCTCGGAGCACCTGCACGGCCCTTGCTTCGTCCTTGCCCAGAAAAAAGACAGTTCCACACAGGGCACCTCGACCGCATGTGGTGTCGCCGCGTTGCGCCCTCTTCCCAGTGATCTGAATTGCTGGACCCCGGGCGCGGTCCGGAATGTGACGCAATCGTAGTCACCGTACTTGAGGGTATTCTCGACCAGGACCGCGTCAACAATCTTCTGTGCGTGGGTATCCGGCACCTGGACGATGATCCGCAGACCTGTTTCGACAACAAACCTATCGTTGACGAGATTGGGTAATGTCATGGTTACAGCCACACCGCATGCGCGATGATTTGAGGTTGACAGCGGTGGTCTTGTGGTTGGCGGCGGGTGATTTCATCGAAACCAACTACGTTCCAATCTGGGCATGAGCAATCTAGCAGCGGTTATTGTGACAACACCAGAAACTTTCCGACAAAACCCTTGATGAGCGGAATCCGTCGCGCAATGATGGATTCCATGAAACCGATATGCATTTCCAATCCCATGGATCGCCGCGCCACTGGCTGTGATCTTGTGATCCCGGCCTGATCCCTGGGCCAAGGCCCTCTGGCATCCTGCTGTGACCACGGAAATTTCGGAAGATTTAATGACAACTCAAACGCTGCGCCTGGCTACCGATATTGGCGGCACCTTCACCGATACGGTTCTTGTTTCCGGCGAAGATACGATCCTCGCCTCGACCAAAACCCTGACCACTCATCAAAACCCCGCCGACGGCGCCATGGAAGGCGCGATGCGCGTGATGGCGCAATCCGGACGCGTGTTGGGTGATGTGACCGGCTTTGTTCATGGTACGACCCTTGCAACCAATGCGCTGATTGAACGGCGCGGCGCGGTCGTGGCGACAGTCACCACCGAAGGGTTCCGCGACATTCTGGAAATCGCCTATGAGCGGCGCTATTCGCAATATGACATCAATCTGGAAAAGCCCGATCTGCTGGTGCCACGCGAACGCGCGCTGACCGTGCGCGAGCGGATGGCCGCGGATGGCCGCGTTCTGATTGAGCTCGAAGATGCGGCCATCGACGCGTTGCTGGATGACATCGACGCCAGCGGGGCCGAGGCCATTGCCATCTGCCTGATGCACGCTTATGCCAACCCCGTGCATGAACGAAAACTGCGCGATGTGCTGGTCACAGAACGCCCGGAACTGACCGTCTCAATCTCGTCTGAGGTCAGCCCAGAGGCACGCGAGTTCGACCGGCTGTGCACCACTGTCGCCAATGCCTATATCCAGCCGCTGATGCAGACCTATCTGGCGCGGTTCGTCGATCGGTTCGAGGCCGAAGGCGTGACCTGCCCGATCCTGATGATGACCGCAGGAGGCGGCATGTGCACTGTGCGCACCGCCGCACGGTTCCCGGTCCGGCTGGTAGAATCCGGGCCCGCCGGGGGTGCTATTCTGGCCGCCCGCATTGCCGCGCGCGCCGAACTGGATCAGGTTCTGTCCTTTGACGTGGGCGGGACCACCGCCAAGCTGTGCCTGATCGACAAGGCCCGCCCGCAAACTTCGCGCCAGTTCGAAATTGCCCGCGCGGCACGGTTCATCAAAGGATCGGGGATGCCGGTGCGCATCCCAGTGATCGAGATGATCGAGATCGGCGCGGGCGGCGGGTCCATCGCCGGGGTCGACCGGCTGGGCCGTCTGACCGTGGGGCCGAAATCGGCGGGGTCCGAGCCCGGCCCCGTCGCCTTCATGCGTGGCGGCACCGATCCGACCGTCACCGACAGCGACATCACGCTGGGCTATATCGTTCCTGACACCTTTGCCGAGGGACATATCAAGCTGGACCCCGAAAGCGCGAAACAGGCGCTGAGCCAGGTGATCGGGTCGCGGCTCGAATTGGACGCAGTGGGGGCGGCTGACGGAGTCAGCCGCATCGTGGATGAAAGCATGGCCAGCGCGGGGCGGATGCACGCGGTGGAATCGGGCAAGGATCTGGGCCCGCGCACGATGATCGCCTTTGGCGGCAACGGGCCACTGCACGCCAGCCGCGTGGCACGGTCCGCCGGTGTTGGCCGCATCGTGATCCCGCCCAACCCGGGCGTTGGGTCGGCTGTGGGTTTCCTGTTCGCGCCGGTCAGCTTCGAGATCGTCCGCTCGCGCTATTCCCTGCTGGACAAAATGGAGATCAACGAGGTCAACGCCCTGTTCGACGCCATGATAACCGAGGCGCAGGAGGTGGTCTCACTGGGCGCGGGCGATGCCCCTACGGAAACCCTGCGCACCGCCTTCATGCGCTATAACGGTCAGGGGCACGAGATCGAGATCACCCTGCCCGACCGCCCCTTGGCGACAGGGGACATCGCCCCGCTGACCACCGCGTTCGAGGAAGAATACCGCAAGCAATTCTCGCGCCCGGTGCCCGGGATGCAGATCGAGATCCTGAACTGGGCGGTTCGCGTCGCCACAAGCGACAGCGCCGTGCCGCCCCTGCCCGAGTCACCCGCGCTGACGACGATCACCGCATCGGACACCCGCCCGATCATCTGCGATGTGGACGGGGCCTTAAAACAGGCAGCGTTTGTGGCGCGGGATGATCTGAATGCCGGGGATCACCTGTGTGGCCCCGCGCTGATCCACGAGCCGCAGACCACAACGCTGGTTTCGGCCGATTTCTCGGCCCATGTGGATGCAATAGGAAATCTCGTCCTGGTTCAGGACCAGAAAGGAGGCGCATGATGGCGACTGCCGATCTTTCTCCCGCCCGCCTTCAAGTGATGTGGAACCGCCTGCTGGCCGTGGTCGAGGAACAGGGCCAGACCCTGATCCGTGCCGCCTTTTCCCCCATCGTGCGTGAATGCGGCGATATCTCGGCCGGGATTTTCGACGTGAACGGCCGGATGCTGGCACAGGCCGTGACCGGAACGCCCGGCCATATCAACACCATGGCCGAGGCGGTACAGCACCTGCGCGAAGCCTTCCCAGTTCAGACCATGAAACCGGGCGACATCTATATGACCAACGATCCCTGGCTGGCCTCGGGGCATCTGAACGACTTCTTGCTGATGATGCCTGCGTTCAAGGATGGCAGGGTGGTGGGCTTCACCTCCTGCACCTCGCATCTGGTCGATCTGGGTGGCCTGGGCATGGGGCCTGAAGGGTCCGACATCTATGACGAGGGGCTGCTGATCCCGCCCTGCAAACTGGTCGAGGAAGGCACCCCCAACGCACTGCTGCTGGACATCATCCGCGCCAACAGCCGCGAGCCCATCGCCAACGAAGGTGACATCTATGCCCTGATCGCCTGTTGCGAGGCCGGGATGAGCCGGCTGGTGGCGATGATGGACGAATTCGGCCTGAACGATCTGGAAGCGCTGGGGTCCTACATCATCGACACCTCGCGCCGCGGCACGCATGAGGCCATCACCGAAGTGCCCGAAGGCGTCTACAGGAACGCTCTGAAGATGGACGGCTATGAGAACGAGCTGGAGTTGCATGCCACCCTGACCGTCACCAAGTCGGGGATGCATGTGGATTTCACCGGTACCTCGGGCTGTTCACGCAAGGGCATCAACGTGCCGCTGAACTATGCCACGGCCTATACCGTCTTCGCGCTACGCTGCATTGTAGGCTCGGACATCCCTAACAATGCCGGATCGCTGGAGCCGTTCGCAGTGGATGGCCCCAAAGGCTGTATCTTGAACGCGCAGCGCCCGGCGCCGGTCGCGATGCGGCACACGCTGGGTCAGGTCACACCCGATCTGGTGCTGGGCTGCCTGCATCAGGCCCTGCCCGATCAGGTCCCGGCCGAAGGCGCAAGCTGCATGTTCGACCTGCCGATGCGGCATGCACCCGAGGTGGCCCGCGATGGCGGGCGGCAATTCGCGGTTGAACCTGTGCACAATGGCGGCACCGGCGCGCGGCCTCATGCGGATGGGCTGTCGGCCACCGCCTACCCTTCGGGCGTGTTCGGCAGTCAGGTCGAGATTACCGAAAGCGTCGCGCCCGTCACTATCTGGCGGCGCGAACTGCGCCCGGATTCCGGCGGTGCGGGCAAATATCGCGGCGGGCTGGGACAACGGATCGAGATGACCTCGGCCAACGATGCGCCTTTCATTGTCTTCCTGTCGGTCGAACGCCTGAAATTCCCCGCTCTTGGCCGCATGGGTGGCGAACCCGGCGCGCCCGGGCGCATCCGTTTGCGGGATGGTGATAGCGACATTCCGGGCAAGGGCGAGCTGCGGGTCGAAGGGGGTGACTACCTGATCTTCGACACCCCCGGCGGCGGCGGGTTCGGCAATCCTGCGGATCGCGATCCCGATGCGCTGGCGCTGGATATGAAACGCGGCCTGGTCAGCGCCGCAGGCGCCAAAGTATACGGGGGTGACGCATGATCCGTCCGGTACCTTCCGTCGGGGCCATGGCCGCTTATGCGCTGGCTGATCTGGGCGGCGCGCAGACCGTTTCGCTGGCGCAAAACGAAAGCGCCTTTCCCGCCAGCCCGGCTGCTGTGGCTGCGGGACAAGCGGCGATGTCTGATCTGACACTCTATCCCGATCCAGAATGGCCCGAGTTGCGGACCGCAATTGCTGCGGCGCACGGGCTGGACCCTGCCCGCATTCTGTGCGGAGCCGGGTCGATGGAGCTGATCGGCTGTCTGATCCGCGCCTTTGCCGGTCCGGGTGATCAGGTGCTTGGGACACAATACGGTTATGCCTTTGTCGCCTCGGCCACGGCGCAGGCGCAGGCTGAATACACCGTCGCGTCCGAGGTCGATCTGACCGTATCTGTTAACGCGGTTCTGGCTGCTGTCACGCCCAAAACCCGCATCGTCTTTGTCTGCAATCCGGGCAATCCCACCGGCACGCTGATCGCGAATTCCGAGATCACCCGCCTGCGCTCCTCCCTGCCCCGCGATGTGCTGCTGGTGGTAGATCAGGCGTATGCCGAGTTTGCCGACCCCACCAACGACCCCGCCGAAATCTTCGCGCTGGCGGATCAGGGGGATACGGTGATCACGCGCACTTTCTCGAAAGCCTACGGGCTGGCCGGGGCGCGGGCCGGATGGGGGTATTTCCCTGACCGACTCGCAGGCGAGATACGCAAACTACTGAACCCAAACAATATCTCGATCGCCGCGCAGGCGGCAGCAGCAGCGGCGATGCGCGATCAGGTTCATATGCGTGATGTGGTGGTGCAGACGGCGGCGATCCGGGACCGGTTTGCGCAGAACTGCCGTGATCTGGGCCTGACAGTGCCCGAAAGCCACACCAATTTCGTGCTGATCCGCTTTGCCTCGGCCGCGCAGGCGCAGGCGGCAGATGTGGCGCTGCGGGCTGAACATCTGCTGATGCGCGGCATGGGCGGCTATGGCTTGTCCGATTGTCTGCGTGCCACCATCTGCCCCCCCGACGTGATGGACAGGGCGCACAACGTGCTGAAAGGAGTGCTGACATGACCGAGACACGCACCGCAGCCAAGATCGGTGTTCTGGTGCCGTTCACCAACACCAATCTGGAACCGGATATGGAGATGCTGCGCCCGACAAACACCACCGTTCATTTCCAGCGCATGGGCGGCTATGACGTGGACGAGATTCCGGGCGCGAACCAGATGGCTGGTCTGGGCGCCTCGGATATCAGTCACGACCTGCGCATGATATCTGGGGTGCGACCGGACGTGGTGCTGTATGGTTGCACCTCGGCCACCTTAACCCATGGTCCGTCTTTCGACGCCGATCTGGCGCGGCAGATTGAATCCGGTTCCGGGGCACGGTCCCTGACCGCCGCCGGTTCACTGATCGCCGCCATCAAGGCGCTGGAGGTTACGAAGGTCGGATTTTCTTCTCCCTATCTGGGCGAGATCAATGCTCAGGCCATAGCGTTCATGGCTGAAAACGGCTTCGAAACCGTACACTGCGCCGATGTCGGCCGCGAACTGGGCAATTACGGTCAGGGAGAGCTGACACCCGACGAAGTTTTTGACCTGGCCTGTCAGGCTGACCACCCCGACGCGCAGGTCATCGTTCTCAGTTGCACCGACATGCGCTCGGTCGAGGCCATCGAGCGGATCGAAACAGCGTTGGACAAACCGGTCGTCACCTCGAACCAAGCGATGATATTCTGCCTGATGCAGGCCCTGAGCCTGCCACGCCACGACGCACTGCCGGGCCGTCTGTTCGACAAACTGTAACAACACCGGGGCGAAGCGAATTGCCCCGCTTTCTTAGGATCTGCACCTATTAGTTTGGCTGCCACGATCTCAGCAGCGTGTTTCAAGCCACTGAGTTTCAGTTGGTGCAAACGAGCCATTTGTTCTGGCTGATTGAAAAGCAGATGGAACCTCTTCAGCCTTCCATCGGCTGATTGGCTCCCGTCTGAATCACAGTGCCATGGCGAACGCCGTTGTTCTTGGAGAAATTGCGCTCAGCCGAACTCGGGCCCCAATACGTTGAGGTTAATCTGTTCGACCCGCCAGTCATGGCGGGTGAACCCTATGACCCATTCGCAAGTGGCAGCGTTGAACACCTCGACCACCTCGCAACCGAAGATGCGTGACCTTGTTCGACAATCAGCGGCGACTGCATGGGCGGACCGGGTTCAAAGCGGAAACACCTGCACGCGCAGTCCTGACGCCTTCCGTTGATCTGGATGACTTTCACTCCAGCCTACGCCTGCTTCAACGAGATCTGGATCCAGGTGCCGTGCATATGGTGCTGCAGCAAAGGATGGCGGGATGAACAGGCCATTCAAGGTGCTCGGCCTTGGCGGTGACCACATTGGCCCCGAGGTCGTGGACAGCAGGTTGCAGGTGTTGCGTCAGGTTGCCCGTCAATTCGATGTGGCGGTCGACATTGAGGAGGATCTTCTTGGTGGCGCGTCATGGGACGCGCATGGCACGTTCTGCACCGATGCGGTTGTCGCCGAGGCACGATGCGAACGCCATATTGGTTGGCGCTGTGGGTGGACCGGAATGGGACGACATCACGTTCGATGGACCGATCACAGAAACAGATGGGCTGACCCGTCTGCGGATCGAGTTGGACGTGTACAACGCTTTGAGGCCAGCGCGGGCGGCGGGGTCACGTGACGTCGCTGGACAAATCCAACGTGATGGAGAGCGGAAAGCTCTGGAGTGAAACGGTGGAACAGATCGGGTGCGACGAGCACCCCGCGAAGGGTGGGCTCTAAGAGCCGACGCATGGCAGTGCACCTGACATTTCCGGGCAGGGGATCGCCAACGCACTAGGCGCGATCCTGTCGGTGGCGACGATGTTCGAGCATAGCTTTGGCCGGCCCGCGGCTGCTGATGCCATCGAGCGGGCTGTGGACAACTTTCTGAACGCAGGGTTGCTGCCACCGGACCTTGGGGGATCGGCCGATACGGCGACTGTTACGCAAGCAGTCTTGCGCAACCTGAGGACCGACAAACCATGATTGGAGCGGCGCATCTGGCCACCTTCATCGGTCCGGAAGCAGACAGATCTCGTCCAATCCCTGATTTCGTTGCGGCGATAGAAAGTTGTGCGGCCATACAATGCACGAAATACTCAAACTGAAAGTGACATTCGACAGCCGCGCATTTGCCCTACCCTTCGCCAATGCTCTTGGTAATCTGACAGCCTCAAAAACCATCCGATTCCCTATAAGCTTCAATTCAGCCGTTAGAGGCCACGCTTTCGTTGTGCATCCCTGACAAGAGCCGCGAGGCGGTAGAACCCGTGCGCCATTTTTGTGAACGGTGTGAGAACGAAAAATGTCAGAACAGATCCCAAGTGGATGGCCAATAGGGCTGGCATCAACGGCGTCGCGCCGAAGGCATAGAGAACAAGCCCGCTCAGCCCAACAAAACCAAGCAGCAATATAAAACCGATGTCTCCACTCCAGGCGGATTTGTCCCCAAGGTCTGGATCCGATTTCTGTTTCAGCATAACCATGGCTCCGCATCCTACGGTCAACAGAATGCCGCCTGAAACCCCAAAAAGTTTGGGCAGGGACCAAAACCCGTATGGTGCTTGCAAACCAAAGCCATAGTGCAGAATGGTCGCGACGGAAGTAGAGGCGAAACACAACAGGAAACCGTACATGATGGCCTGGTGGATGTGCCGCCGGGCCTGACTGAACCTGTCTTCATCCTCAAAATTGCAGCCCTCTCCATGGCCTGCAGCCAAGTCCCTCATCGTTGCGGCGCGTTCAACAGCCACCTTAAGGTCTGCCAACTGAACGGGCGTTCCGCCAACCGCGTTCCAATAGCGCCTGAGGCCAATAGCGATACTGAAAAGCGGCAACATGAAAGCGGGCGCAAAAATCGCGACCATCGCATTGTGGGACAGGACGGCGTAGAAACCTTCTCCTCCGCTGGATCCAATCGCGCGGATTACCCAAAACAACACGGCAAATCCAACCACTAGCGCCATGGCTATGGCCCCGCCATGGGTGTGAAACCGGCGCGCTAACGGCTGCGGCCAGGCGAAGCTTTCCCAACTGTCCCGCCGAACCTCGGCCAGTGCTTTGGGCAGGTTCAGATCGAACTCATGCGGTGCCGTGTACTGGCAGGCATAATAACACCCGCGGCAGTTGTGGCAGAGATTGGCCAATTGCGTGATGTCACCATCTGAGAAGGCGCGCTCCGAATGCAGCGAGGGGAAGACCGAGCAATAGCCTTCGCAATACCGACATGCATTGCAGATCTCGGCCTGACGGCGGGCTTCCTGTATCAGATCAATTTGCATAAGCAGCGGCCTCACGTCCTGCGACGCGCCCAAAAACGGTTCCGATGGTCATGCCAAAACCGGCCAGATAACCCTGCCCCAGAATGGACCCGGCCATGGTTTCCCCTGCCGCCCAAAGGTTTTTAATCTTGCCGTCAGATGTTGAGCATTGCGCGTTGTCGTCAACTTTCAACCCCAGATAAGTGAAGGTCACCCCGGTGCGCAGCGAATAACCGTAAAAGGGCGGTTCATTAATCGGCCGGGCCCAGTTGGTCTTGGGCGGGCTCAATCCCGCGGTTGCGACCCCGTCCAAATCAGTTGGATGAAACCCGGTGGTGTCACCGCAGGCCGCATTGAACTCGCTGACCGTCGCGGTCAGCTTGTCGGCAGGCAGCCCCATCATCTCTGCCAGTTCCTCCAACGTGTCCGCCTTGAGCGGTGGGAAAACGGATGGCATGAACAGGTTTAGCGACGTCGCATCAATGATCACATAGCCCACCTGATCCGGCTGTGCCGCCACCAAGCGGCCCCAGATCGCGTATCGCTTGGGCCAGACATCCTCTCCCTCGTCATAAAATCGCTCTGCGTCTTTGTTCACGACGATGGAAAACGGCACGCAGTCCAGGCGGGTGACGATGCCGCCGTCGAATTTCGGCGCGCGTCCATCAATGGCCACGGCGTGGCACTGCGTGGGATCCCCGATGCTCTCAACGCCCTGTTTAAGAAGATCGGCCAGGACAACGCCCCGATTATACGGCGTGCCTCGGATCAGAAAGTTCTGCGCCGCAGGCCCCCAAGCGCGGGTAAGCCAGTCCGTGTCCCCCTGAAATCCGCCCGAGGCAACGATGACGGACTTTGGCGCTATGCGATGAGAACGTCCTTCGTAGGTGTAGTCCACCCATTCAACTTGATCGCCTTTTAACTCCAAATGCGTCACTGCGGCCTCATACAGCACGTCAACGCCCAGACCAGCCGCTGTCCTGTAAAATGCGTTCACCAGAGACTTGCCGCCGCCCATAAAGAAGGCATTTGTGCGTGCCAAAGAAAGTGTCCCGGACAGGGACGGTTGAAAGCGAACCCCGCGCTCTTCCATCCACGGCAGGCATTCCTCTGACGTTCGTATGGCCAGTCGGGCCAGATGTTCGTCCGTTTTGCCATCAGTGACTTTCAAAAGGTCCGATAGGTATTCATCTTCGCTGTAGGCGTCGACCAAGGGACCCAAAGGGCCCTGATGCATACAACGGAAGTTGCGCGTGTGGCGCGAGTTCCCCCCGCGATAGGGTTTGGGGGCTGTTTCAAGGATCAAAACACGGGCACCGGCCTCGGCTGCCGTCATCGCCGCACACAGAGCCGCGTTTCCTCCGCCAATCACAGCAATATCGTAAGCTTCCGTTTGGGTTGCCATGTTCTGCCTGCCTACTGATTTTCGTCGATTGAGCGGTCGCGTTCCTGCAACGCACGAATCCGCATCCGTTGCGCAGCCTGAATATGCGCGCGCATTTCCGCTTCAGCCGCAGCACCATCGCGGGCTTTCAGCGCAACCATGATGCGTCGATGCTCAGCCACCGCCGCTTCGGATCGCTCGCTGTCCAACAATTGCGAAGGCCCTAAGATCAGCAACGCCTTTTGCAGAGACAGCATGGACTTGGCCAAAAAACGGTTTTTGGCGGCATCCAGGAGCGTTGCATGAAAAATCCTGTTGATCTGAGCCGCGTCGGGACCAGTGCCTGCCTCGGCAAGCCGGTCATTCAATATGCCCAACTCATCCAGTTCTATGTCTGACGCCGCACGTGCTGCCAGCCGGGCCGCAGTGCCTTCAAGCACCGCGCGCATTTCATACAGCTCCATTACCTCGGCGTAATCCAGACTGCGTACAGTCGCGCCCTGCCGCGGAACATGCGTGACCAGCCCGTCCGCTTCCAACTGTCGGATCGCTTCGCGCACAGGGGTCCGGCTGACACCCAGCCGCTGGGACAGTTCAATCTCGCGCAGGCGATCGCCGGGCAGAAGCGTGCCATCGCGAACCTCGTCCAGAAGGCGTTGGTACGCAGAATTGCCTTGTGGGCCGGGCTGTATGGCGGCGTCTTGAATTGTCATCACAGGCTCTCTTGCTCTCTTGCGTCCTATTGCATACATTTGGATACATATTGAGTCAACGACGTCGGAACCTGCATCTTGCCTTCCCTCACGAACGCACCCTCTCTCATGGCCAAACGGGCCGTGACGTTCAGCCTGGCGGTTCTGGGCACGGGGGTGTTCTGGGCGCTGAACCTACCGCTGCCCTTCTTGTTCGGCCCGATGAGCGCATGCCTGATTGCGGCTCTGGCGCATGCCCCGATGGCGGGGTTCGGGCAGATTTCGGTAGCCGCGCGTACCATACTGGGTGTCGCAGTGGGGGCGTCGATTACACCCGCCCTATTTGCCCAGCTGCCAAAGATGGCCGCATCGATTCTGTTGGTCCCCTTCTTCATTCTGCTTATCGCACTGGTTGGCGTTCCGTTTTTCCGCAAGGTTTGGGGTTTCGACGCGAAAACCGCGTTCTACGCGGCAATGCCCGGCGGTCTTCAGGACATGATCATTTTCGGCACTGAGGCCGGCGCCAACCCGCGCACTCTGTCGCTGATACATGGAACACGCGTTCTGATCATCGTCACCCTCGCCCCAATAATCCTGACGGCGTTGTATGATGCAAATCTGACCAACCCGATCGGTCAGCCCGCCCGCGATCTTCCGATGCATGAATTGGCGCTGATGGTGATGGCAGCACTGGTCGGCTGGAAAGGGGGCGAACGCATTGGCCTGTTCGGCGCGTCCATACTGGGGCCCATGATCCTGACTGCTGCGCTTTCATTGGGAGATTTCATCCACTCCCGTCCCCCGCGCGAGGCCGTGCTGGCCGCTCAATTCTTCATTGGATGCGGAATTGGTGTGCAGTTTGTTGGCGTAACCTGGACTGAATTGCGCCGCGTTGTGGCAGCGGGTGTTTCGTATGTTGTCGTGCTTGCGATTCTGGCAGCGGCATTCACCGCCATAGTCACAAGCTTAGGACTGGGGCACCCCGTCGAAGCATTTCTGGCCTTTGCCCCCGGTGGTCAGGCCGAGATGACGATTCTGGCCATCGTATCGGGTGCTGATCTGGGCTTTGTAATCACCCACCATCTGACACGGATTGTGCTGGTCATCATCGGCGCACCCATTGCCGCCAACCTCATTTTGCGATGGACACGGTCCCGAGAGTGATCACACGAAATACATCGTCAATCCGAGATTTGCGCCACGACGTCCGCGAGGACCTGTCTTGCGCAAATATGAAACAACGGCTAAATGACGCCGCTTTTTAGTATCGCGTTTGCGGTTTCTTGCTCAAAATAGTGTGTGCAAACTTGGCAATGCTGAACTAGCTTTCTAAATGCGGCGATGCTTCCCTAAATGATGTGGATTGATAACAGTGAAACCTGAACACCGCTTAACTGCGCCCCCCCGTCACGAACTGCGCAACGTGCGGAATCAAGGCATCGCCTTTCTGGCGCTGGCGTTCTTGTTCAGCATCTTCGTCAATCTGCTGATGCTGACCGGTCCCTTGTTCATGCTGCAGGTATATGACCGGGTTCTGGCTTCGCGCGCGGTGGAAACTCTGACTGCTTTGTTCTTGCTGGTCGCTCTGCTTTACGCGTTGATGGCCATGCTCGATTTTGCGCGAGGACGTATCGTTGCCCGATTTGGCGCGCGGTTTCAGTCCCAACTGGATGAACGGGTTTTTGAGGCCACGATGCGCCGCTCGCTTGTTCCGCAGGTCCGCTCGGCCCCGGCAACGGCTTTGCGTGATCTGGAGTCCATCCGAAACCTGTGCTCATCACCGGTTCTGCTGGCCGTCATGGACATACCATGGACACCCGTCTTCTTAGGCGCGATTTTCCTGTTTCACCCTCTTTTGGGATGGTTGGCAGTGGCTAGTGGGGTTCTGCTTGTGGCAATTGCGCTACTTAATCAGGCGATGACCAGCCGAAAAGTGGCCGAAGCCCAATCCGCTAGCGCGCGGGCCAACGCTTTTTCTGAACACGCCAGACAAGCGGCTGAGGTTGTACGGTCGCAGGGTATGCAAGCGGACGTGACCAAACGATGGCTGAACCAGCGTTCGGACGCTTTACGTCAGTCCATTGCCGCAAGCGATTGGACCGGTAGCTTTACGTCGCTGACCAAGTCGTTACGGCTGTTTTTTCAATCTGCCATGCTGGCCCTGGGCGCTTGGTTGGTTTTGCAAAACGAAATGACGCCTGGCGCGATGATTGCAGGCTCAATCCTTTTGGGTCGCGCCCTTGCGCCTGTCGAACAAGCCGTTGGGCAATGGAGCCTCGTTGAACGTGCCAGAACGGCCTGGGTGTCGCTGAACCGGTTCCTCGACCTGATGCCACCGGAAGAAGAGCGGATCCGCCTGCCTGTGCCCAAAGCGCAATTGGAAGCCAAATCTCTGACCGTGATTCCCCCTGGTACGTCGACACCGACGCTTCGGGGCGTAAACCTGAAGCTCGAGCCCGGCAAAGCACTGGGCGTCATCGGCAAAAGCGGGTCGGGAAAGACGACATTGGCCAAAGCGTTGCTGGGGCTATGGCGCCCCGCCGCAGGCGAGATCAGGCTGGGTGGCGCCACGTTGGATCAGTACGACCCCAATGATCTGGGTAGCCATATAGGTTATCTGCCGCAACAGGTGACACTGTTCAACGGAACCGTCGCTGAAAACATCGCCCGTATGTCTGAAAAGCCGGACTCCGAAGCCGTTGTGGCGGCGGCCAAGAAAGCCAACGCTCATGAATTGATCCTGTCACTGGAAAAGGGCTACGGCACGTTCCTTGAAGGCAATGACAGTCAACTATCCGGGGGTCAGAAACAGAGGATCGCTCTGGCCCGCGCCCTCTATGGCAACCCAGTTCTTCTGATATTGGACGAACCTAACTCTGCCTTGGACGCCGACGGCACAGAGGCGTTGAACGCGGCTGTAAGAGGTCTGAAGGAAGCGGGCAAATCCACGATCATCATGACGCACCGTCCACAGGCCATCTCGGAATGTGACGATCTGGCCGTGGTCGAAAAAGGACAGGTTGTGAGATTCGGCAGCCGGGACGAAGTCCTGGGCGCAATGGTCCAGAACGCAGGCGCGATTAAGCGCAAGCTCAGCCCTGTAGGTGAATAATGGCGAAGAAATCTACACAGAAACCAGCTCAGATCTGGAGCATGAAGATTCCTGCGCTGGTCGGGTTTGCAGCCCTTGTCATTCTGGTCGGCGGATTGGGCATCTGGTCTGTCAAAACGCGTTTGGCCGGAGCCATCGTGTCTTCGGGTGTGATCGAAGTGCAAAGCAATCGCCAGGTTGTGGAACATCTCGATGGTGGCGTGGTCGGCGAGATTTTCGTGCGCGACGGGGATGTGGTGTCATCGGGCGACATGCTGTTGCGTCTAGACGATACTTTCCTGTCCTCCGAACAGACGATTGTCGAGGCACAGCTTTTCGAACTGCTGGCGCGACGCGCGCGGCTGGAGGCGGAAAGGGATGGCCTGACATCCGCTGAACTGGCCACACGGTTGAGTGAGGTTCAGACTGAGTATGAAATTGACGCCGACCTGATTTCGGGCCAGCTGAACCTGTTCGAAGCCCGGCTTGAGACACTGACCAGACAAGATGAACAGTTGCGCAAACAGTTGGTTCAGATCGAAAGCGAAATCGAAGGCACTCAGGCCCAGTTGGTCTCGCTGCGTCGTCAGGTCGAGCTGATTGAGGATGAACTGGAAGATCAGCAAAGCCTGTTGAAACGAGGTCTGACGCAAACCAGCCGGGTGCTTGCCTTACAACGGGAAGAGGCCAGTCTGACCGGTGAGATTGGCCGGTTGGAAGCTGCTGTTGCGCGCCTGAAAGGGCAGATCGCGTCTACCGAGATTCAGATCGTCGAACTGACCGCAACCCGGAGAGAAGAAGCCATCACCACCTTGCGGGATGTACAGGCACAGATCGCGGAACTATCCGAACGCAGACTGTCTTTGACCGAACGCCTGACTCGCCTGGACATTCGCTCACCAGTCAGTGGCACCGTGTACGGAAGTCAGGTGTTCGCCTTGCAGTCGGTTGTGCAGCCGGGTGAGCCGATGATGTATGTCGTTCCTCAGGACACGCCGTTGCTGGTTGCCGCACGTGTGGATGCGATCAATGTGGATCAATTGCATGTTGGTCAGCCGGTGGCCCTGCGCTTTCCCGCGTTTAATCAGCGCGAAACACCCGAGTTGGACGGGCAGGTCAACAATGTCTCGGCGGACACGTTCACCGACGAGCAGTCCGGTTTAACCTTCTATCGTGCTGAAGTTGCCCTGAATGATGGGCAGTTGGAACGCCTCAATGGGCAGGAGCTTTTGCCCGGTATGCCGGTAGAGACGCTGATCAAAACTGACGAGCGCACGCCGTTGTCTTATCTGGTCAAACCGATGGCGGATTACTTCAATCGCGCTTTCCGAGAGTAAAGCCGGCGCGGTTATCTCTGGATCACCGCGCTTTCCCATTCCGTCAGAAACCGGCGGCGCTTCAACCTGTCCAGAAAGGTCAGCAAGGCCGGGTCGAGCCCAATCGCTTCCCGTTCCGCCCCTGCGTCGTAGAGCGCCAGCGGCGGAAGAGAAAAAACGCTTCCTGCAGGGCTTGAAACAAGATGCTGCACAAAGGTCGCCGCAGCATCAGGTTCTGGGGTGCCGTCCAGCACCAATGCCGTGCGCATCATGGTGGTCTGAAAATCAGATGGCAGGATCACCTCTAGCACGTCCTTGCCGCCAGCCCGGGCGGAGGCATAAGAGCCTAAAACGTTGTACGCTACGGCGATCTCTCCGTTGACAAGATCGTCAATCATGTCGGCCGAGCAACAGTACAGGCGAACATTCAACCCGCCCATGACCTCCATCAGACGCCAATAGGTTTCGGATGCGCGGGCATCCTGGGTGGCGAAAAGATAGCCCAGCCCGGATTGCCGAATGTCATATGTCCCCACGCGCCCCAAGAATTCGTCCGGGCGCGCGCGCAGCATTTCAATAAGCTGCTGGCGAGTTTCGGGTATGGGGCCACCTTCAAAAGCGGCACGGTTGATCACAATTGTCGCGGGCTCGAATGTAAACGCAAACAAACTTTGGTGCCATTGCGCCCAAGACGGCAGCCTCACGTCATCAATTACCCGCCCAAAACCGTCATTTGCCAATTTTAGTTGCAGGTCCATTGCACTGGAAATGACGATGTCAAAGTCGTCAGGCGCACCGCGAACGATCCGGTCGATGTCTGCTGTGCCCGTCACCATGTAATCTATCGAGATACCCGGGTTCTCCTCAAGAAACGCGGCAATCAGCGGCGCGAAAAGGAATGTATCCGTGCTTGAGATCACACGCAGGCGGGTCTGACCTGCCTCAGCATTAAACACCTGTCTGTCTTCCCAGGCTTGTGCGAATACAAATGTTGGAAAGAAAAACAAAATCAGAGCGATAATGTAACGCATGCGCCGCCCCCTTGTCGGTTCTCTAGTTCCAGCGTGCCGCCATGGGCAGTTGCGACGTCCTGCACGATGGTCAGACCCAAGCCGGACCCGATGGTGCCGCTTGCGTTTTTTCCACGCTCGAAGCGGCGTGTCAGCGTATGGATTTCGTTTGGCGGGAACCCGGGTCCGCGGTCTTTGACACGGATCTGCTTAGTCGGGGCAGACGTTACCTCAATGCGGACAGAACTGTCAGAAGGTGCATATTTGAGTGCATTATCGATCATGTTACGCACCGCGTTCTGGATGAGAATAGGATCCCCGGAATAAAGAACCTCCGCATCGCCATCCAAGGATAGGGACAAGTCCTTCATTTCGGCAATCGGTGTCAAACGCTGCACCAAGTCTCGGACCAGAGCGACAAGGTCGATCTCTTCCCGCTCCAGGTGATCCGCGCGGAACGTGATCATCGCATGATCCAGCAACTGCCCCGCCGCCCGCGAGCTTTCGTCAATGGCCCGTACCATCGATCGCAACGCTTCGCGGTTTTCTTCCTTCTCAACCCTTTGCAAAGTTGCGTCAGCATAAGATCTGACTGTTGCCAGCGGGGTCCGCACGCGGTGCGCCGCCTCGGCGATGAAGTCTTCGGATTGGCTCAGAGACTGATCGAGTCGACCCATCAAAGAGTTCAGCGAGGCGACCAATGGTGCCATTTCGCGAGGCACGGGTTTTTTGAAGGGGCTCAGATCTTGCGGGCCCCGGCGGGTGACAGAGGTCGTCAGCCTGTTCAACTGCCCAATGGTCGAAGACGTCGCCCAAAAGGACAAGGCGGCGGCAAGGGCAAAGAACCCGATCCCAAGAACTGCTGCGTTGCGTGAGATCTGGTCCAGAGTTTCCGCCAACGCATCTTGTGTTTGCCCCAGCACAATTTCGACTATGGTTTGTTTGTCCAATCCAACCAGCGTTCGGTTGGCATTGACCTGTCGGATGGTCTCACCTCGGACGTAGTTGGATTGAAAGCGCCACCGGCTGTCACTCTGCCCTGACGATGGCGACAGGTCTTCGTATCCAGACAGAAATTCCCCATCCTGATAAATCGCATAAAAGACCCGGTCGTCTGACGGGGTGCTCAGCATTGCAAAGGCGGCGTATGGAATATCAACCTCAAGCTCACCTTCACGTAAGGCCGCCGCATCCAGAATAGAGGTCACGGAAGCGCCCAGAATATTGTCCTGCCCCTGTTGCGCGACCTGCGCGGCATAATTTCGGACCGCTACAAACAGAAGAAAGGCAAGTAGAGCAGCACCCCCGATGAGGGTTAGAACCAATCTGTTCCGCAGCGATCCTGACACATTGGGATCAAGAGGCATGATCCAGCCTGTATCCCAGTCCGCGAAGTGTTGTGATCTTCAAGTCAGACGGTTCCAGATGCTTGCGCAAGCGACCCACATAGACCTCAATCGCATTATCCGAGACCGTGTCGTCGTAAGAAAACAGCCGGTCTGTTAGCTTTTGCTTTGAAAAAACCTGTCCAGGTGCATTGATGAACAATTCGAGCAGGCGCAGTTCACGGTTACGCAGGGAAAAGGTCTGATCCCCTACGGTCAGGTGGCCCGCCAGCGGGTCGAAGACGATGCCGCCGACCTCGATCTTCGTCGTCGTATTCCCGGACTTGCGGCGTAGTACGGCGCGACAGCGGGCCTCGAGTTCTGCGTGATCGAAAGGTTTGGTGACATAGTCGTCTGCCCCCAGATCTAGCGAACCGATTCGATCCGATACCTGACTGCGGGCCGTCAGCACAATGACGGGCGTGTCCCGATTGCCAGCGCGATGGCGTTTCAGAAAGTCACGCCCATCCCCGTCGGGCAGCATGATGTCCAGCAGGATCAGGTCATAATCCTGAGTTTCCACAAAGCCGGTTGCATCGTCCAAATTTGCTGCATGATCAATCACATGTCCGTCTAACCTCATGCGCGAACAAATCGCGCGTGCAAGGTCGTGACTGTCTTCAACTAGCAAGAACTTCATGGGGCTTTGGCACTATTTTGGCACGTGACAGGTTGATGTCAGGTTGATGTGTTTTTGTTCTGTCAATCTGAGCCGCGACGCGGCCGGTTGTCAAATGGGAGGACATCATGACGACATTCACACTGGGCCGCCGCGCCCTGATCGCAGCTGTGGCCGCAATCGGCCTAACGGGGCCGGCTTTGGCCGATGATCATCAGGTTGTGGACAGCATCCACTTTCTGATCCCCGGCGGCGCAGGCGGCGGCTGGGACGGTACTGCACGTGGTACTGGCGAAGCACTGACAAACGCGGGTCTTGTGGGCACTGCGTCCTACGAAAACATGTCAGGTGGTGGTGGTGGCAAAGCCATTGGTTACCTGATCGAAAACGCTGACAGCAATCATGGTACGCTGATGGTGAACTCCACGCCGATCGTGATCCGTTCCCTGACCGGCGTATTCCCACATAACTTCCGCGACTTGACGCTGGTCTCGGGCACCATTGGTGATTATGCCGCGATCGTCGTGGGCAAAGACAGCCCCATCAACTCGATGGATGATCTGCTTGCCGCCTTTGACGCCGACCCGGGCGGAACAGCGATTGGCGGCGGCTCGGTACCCGGCGGTATGGACCACTTGGTGGCCGCGATGGTGATGGAAGCGGCAGGCAAAGATGCGCTCGGCGTGAAATACATCCCCTATGACGCGGGTGGCAAAGCCATGGCAGCCCTGCTGTCGGGTGAGATTGCGGGGCTATCTACCGGTTTCTCGGAAGCGGTTGATCTGGCAAACGCGGGCGAAGTCAAAATCATCGGCGTGACGTCGGAAGAACGTGTTGATGCGGCTCCTGATGCCATGACCATGAAGGAACAGGGCATCGACACAACCTTCGTGAACTGGCGTGGTTTCTTTGCAGCCCCGGGTCTGCCCGAAGACAAGCTGGCCGCCTACCAGGCCGCGATTGCCAAGATGTACGACACTCCTGAATGGGAAGAGGTTCGCGCACGTAACGGTTGGGTGAACATCCACAATTCAGGCGACGACTTCCAGTCATTTCTGGAGCAGCAGGAACAGCAAATCGGCGATCTGATGAAAAAACTGGGCTTCCTTTAAAATCACGACCGGCAGAGCGGGTACCCGCTCTGCCATTCCCAACAACAAGAAAAAAGGAGGGGGCCTCATGGCGCTGGATCGCTGGATCGCGCTCATTCTTCTGGGTGTGTGTTTAACATATGGCTACGCCGCTTGGTTCACGATGGACGGCAGCCTTCCCCCTTTCATGCAGAGAAACCCCATCTGGCCCAGCACCTTCCCAAAAGTGCTGTCGATTCTGGGAATCATCACCACCACGATCATTCTGGTGGGTTTCGAAAAGGCTGAACCCAAAGAAGCCGATATCGATTATCGGCGGTTGGGTGATTACCATCTTGACCAGGCGTTGATGCTGTTGGCCCTGATGGTGATCTACGCCCTCTGCCTGCGCCCCGTCGGGTTTCTGATCTCGACTTCGGCTTTCCTGATCCTGGGCTCATTCATTCTGGGCGAGCGCAAATGGCTCATTATGCTTCCCGTCGCTTTCATAGCAACTGGTGCCGTCTGGTATCTGGTTCAGGAAGTTCTTGGCATCTACATGCGCCCCTTGCCGGGCATTTTCGGAGGCTGACATGCTTGAAGGACTTCTGATCGGCCTGCAAACGGCTTTCTCAATTCAGAACCTGCTGATGGTCATCGCAGGATGTCTTATAGGTACATTCATCGGCATGCTCCCGGGCCTCGGCCCGATGTCGATCATCGCCATTATGATTCCTGTTGCGATTTCCATGGGCGATCCGTCCGCGGCGTTGATCCTGCTGGCCGGGGTTTACTATGGTGCCATCTTTGGCGGCTCCACCTCTTCGATCCTTCTCAACGCGCCGGGGGTCGCGGGCACTGTTGCGTCCAGCTTTGACGGCTATCCGATGGCTCGCCAGGGGAAAGCAGGAAAAGCTTTGACCATCGCAGCAATCGCAAGTTTTGCAGGCGGTACAATTGGTGCCATTTTGCTGATGGTCTTCGCCCCTGCCCTGTCGTCCGTGGCATTGCTCTTTCACTCGGCAGAGTATTTCGCCCTGATGGTGGTTGGCTTATCGGCCATTGCAGCCTTCGCGGGTACAGGTCAGGTGGCCAAAGCTATCATCATGACAGTTTTGGGCCTGATCATGGCCACGGTGGGTGAAGGCGCATTGTTCAACTTGCCGCGATTCACCATGGGTATCATGGACCTGCAGTCCGGGTTTGGGTTCATCACCTTGGCAATGGCCATGTTCGCCTTGCCCGAAGCGCTGTTTTTGGTCCTCAAACCAAAAGACCTTCAGGGGGATGATGGCGAGATCAAAGATCTGCGGATATCAGGCAGCGAAGCAAAGGCCATCGCACCTGTGATTGGTCGCCAATCGATACAAGGATTCTTCATCGGTGTCCTGCCCGGTGCAGGCGCTACGATTGCAAGTTTCCTAGGCTATGCGGTCGAACGCAACATTGCCCCGAAAGACGAACAGGAAGAATTCGGCAAAGGCTCAATCAAGGGTCTTGCGGCTCCTGAATCGGCAAACAACGCTGCCTGCACCGGGTCTTTCGTGCCGCTGCTGACGCTTGGCATTCCCGGCTCTGGTACAACGGCGATCTTGCTCGGGGCTCTGATTGCACTGAACGTGACACCGGGCCCGCGTCTGATGTTGGATGAGCCGCAGATTTTCTGGGCCGTGATCATGTCAATGTTCATCGGCAACCTCGTGCTGCTGATCCTTAACCTTCCCCTGATCCCGTATATCGCCAAAGTCCTCTCGGTTCCGCGCAACTACCTGATCCCATTCATTTTGTTCTTCACCCTGATGGGGGCCTATATCGGGCAGAACAATGCAACTGAGCTTTTGATACTTGTTGGCTTCGGCGTCTGCGCGACAGCGTTGAAATTCGCCGATTACCCACTGGCACCGTTGCTGATCGGCTTCATCCTTGGTGGCATGATGGAAGACAACTTTGCCCGCTCGATGCAGCTCTATGACGGCATCGCCTTTATCTGGGAACGCCCGATGACGCTGGGTCTGCTGGTCATCGCAGCACTTCTGGTGCTTCTGCCCAGCTATCGCGCACGCCGTGCACGGGCGCGGGCGGCTGGGGTTGCAGAAGGTGACTGAACCGCTGGCAGGAATACGGGTGCTCGATCTGACAAATGTCCTTGCGGGTCCGTATTGCTGCTACCAACTGGCGCTGATGGGAGCTGAAGTGATCAAGGTCGAACGCCCTGGTGGCGGCGACCTTGCCCGCGTTCTGGGCGCTGAACCCAACAGAAATAAAGCGGGCATGGGCGTCAGCTTTCTGGCCCAAAACGCCGAAAAGAAATCTGTCACGCTCGACATGAAATCGGCAAAAGGCAGGGCGTTGCTGAAACGTCTTGTCCAAGCTACTGATGTGCTGGTTGAAAATTTCCGACCCGGTGTAATGGATCGCCTTGGGCTTGGTTACAACGTCTTGCGAGAGGTCAATCCGAACCTGATTTACTGCGCCATAAGCGGGTTCGGTCAGGATGGCCCACGAAGGGGCGATCCGGCTTATGATCAGATCGTTCAGGGCATCAGTGGCGTGATGTCCATCACCGGGGCACCTGATACTGCGCCCTATCGCGTTGGCTACCCTTTGGCGGATACGGTCGGCGGGATGACGGCCGCCTTTGCCGTGTCTGCCGCATTAAACGCAACCCCACGCGGAACCTATCTGGATGTTGCTATGTCCGAAGCGGTGATTTCAACGATGGGTTGGGTCGTGTCGAACTATCTGGTCGGCGGTGTCATGCCCGGAGCGCACGGAAACGAAAATACAACCTCTGCCCCCTCTGGCACCTTTGCGACGCGCGACAACCCGATCAATATCGCTGCCAACCGAGATGAGCAGTGGCAGGCCCTAGCAAGCCATCTGGGACGGGACGACCTGCTAAGCAACCCCGACTACTCAACCCGCGAAGACCGCAAACAGAACCGTCACACATTGCGCGAAGCGCTGGAGCAGACTCTTCGGACCAGAACCGCAGCAGATTGGGTGCGTGAACTCAATGCCATTGGCGTACCGACCGGTCAGGTTCTGACCGTGCCCCAGGCGCTTGCCGACGAACAGCTTTCCGGTCGCGGCCTAATCGGGTCTGTGCAGGTTCAGGGCGAAGACATGAAGCTTGCGGGCAGCCCTGTCGTGATGGACGGCACGCGGCCTATGCCAAAGACCGCGCCACCCGAGCTTGGGGCCGACAATGCCTCAATTTGGACTGAAGTCGGTTTGTCCGGTGCAGAAATCGACACGTTGCGCAAGGAGGGGATCATATGAGCGATGTGTCCGATTGGTGGACAACATCCATCATTGATATGGAACCCGGCCGAATCGATTTGCGCGGTGAACCGATCCAGAACTTGATCGGAAACCTCAGCTTCGCTGAAATGATCTGGTTCATGGTGCGCGGTGATCACCCTTCCGACGCGCAGGCACGGTTGTTTGAGGCCGCATTGGTCGCCGCAGTAGACCATGGGCCTCAGGCGCCTTCGATTGCTACAGCGCGCATGGCAGTAACCTGCGGCCTGCCCCTCAACAACGCGATGGCAAGCGCCGTGAACATGTTGGGGGACGTTCACGGCGGGGCTGGCGAGCAAGCCGTAACTCTTTTCCATTTCGTAACTGAACATCCCGGCAGTTTGGAACAGGCCCTGGACGACTGGATTGATAACGAGGGGAAAATATTGCCGGGCTTTGGCCACCGGTTCCATACCCCCACGGACCCTAGGGCCCCGCGTTTGATGGCGTTGGTGTCCGAAGCCGTGAAAAACGGTGCCTGCGACGGCCAGTTCATGCAGATCGGGCAAGCGATCGAGGCGGAGTTGGCGAGGCGCAAAGGGAAGCCCGTTCCGATGAACATAGATGGCGCAACTGCTGTTATTTACGCCGAACTTGGCTTTGCGCCCCCGCTTGCACGCGGCCTGTTCTGCCTGTCCCGATCTGTCGGAATTTTGGCCCATGCGTGGGAACAGATGCAACAAGGGGGTCGAAACAAGGGGCCGACCCCACCCGCCTACCGCTGGACATATAAGGCGATGTGAACCGCCCCTACGCGGTTTTTAAATGTGGGCGTTCGGCCAATAGATCCGATGCGGCGCGGGCAATCATCAGTTCTTCATTCGTCGGGATCGCCATGACCACCACGCGGGACAGATCAGTTGAGATGATCAGGTCATTATCCGCATTTGCATCCGGATTCAGTTCTATCCCCAACCACCCCATTCCAGAGCAAACCCGGTCGCGTACCAAACGCGAGTTTTCTCCGATCCCGCCAGTGAAAACCAAGGCATCGATGCCACCCAGAATAGCCGCCATCGCTCCTAGTTCGCGTCGAATACGGAAGGTGAAATAGCTGATCGCCTGGCGGCTTTCAGGCGTGTCCGCTTTTTCCAAGGTTCGCATATCATTCGATAGCCCGGAAAGGCCCAGCAAGCCCGACTTGCGGAACAGAAGGTCCGAGATTTCGTCAGCGCTGAGCCCTTCCTGTTCCATCAAGTACAGCACCACGCCTGGATCAAGCTGGCCGCAGCGTGATCCCATTGGCAGCCCGTCCAGAGCCGAAAACCCCATGGTGGAGCCCACGGACCGTCCGCCGATCATTGCACACATCGACGCGCCATTTCCCAGATGAGCGACGACCACCCGCCCTTCGTGCAGCAGCGGGGCAGTTTTTGCCATATGGTCCGAGATGTATTCATAGCTGAGACCATGAAAGCCATAGCGACGGACGCCCTTGTCGTAATACTCGCGCGGCAGCGCAAATACGTCATTTTCCCACGGGTGATTGCGGTGAAAAGCTGTGTCGAAACAGGCAATCTGGGCGGCGTTCGGGAACCGTTCCATCGCCGCCTTCGCCCCGGCCAGATTGTGTGGTTGGTGTAATGGTGCAAAGGGTGAAAGCTTGTCCAGCGCTTCAATGGAGGCTTCGGTCAACGGTAGCGGGGCATCGATATCCGGACCACCATGGACAACACGATGCCCTACCGCAGTCACTTCGCTGTTGGGGAAAGAGCGCGCCAGCAGATTCAAAACCCAATCCAGGGCAGCGGCGTGATCGTGGATTTCGCCCGCCGTGCCACTGGCAAGAACACTGCCGTCGGATGACTTGGCCTTGACCAGCGGCTCGCCCTCGCCAATCCTCTCAACTGCCCCGGTGCAAACCATGATCGGATCGTCATTGGTCAGCTCGAACAGACCAAATTTCATCGAAGACGATCCAGCGTTTAATGTCACGACATGTGTCATTCGGGTGCTCCGGAGGGCGAAAGGGTGAATGCATCATGCAAGGCCGCAACGGCACAGGACGCCAGCCGCGCCTTGTCGTCATCAGCCCGGCTGGTCAGAATGATGGGCGCCTTGGCCCCCATCACTACACCCGCCCCTTCTGCATTGGCGATATAGGTCAGCTGCTTGGCCATCATGTTCCCGGCATCCAGATTGGGCACCACCAGAATATCGGTTTTACCCGCGACTTCCGATACAATCCCCTTGGCTCGCGCGGCAGCAAGGCTGACGGCATTGTCCATGGCTAGAGGTCCGTCAACCAGCCCACCGGTGATCTGACCGCGTTCCGCCATTTTCGACAGCAGGGCCGCATCGACCGAAGATCGAATGGAGGGATTGACGGTTTCGATGGCCGACAAAATACCCGCCCTCGGGTTTTCGATCCCCAGCGACAGGGCCAGATCTATTGCGTTTTGGACAATATCAATCTTGGTTTCCAAATCCGGCTCGATGTTGATCGCCGCGTCCGTCACCAACAGCGGTCTGGGTTGTCCGGGCACGTCCATGACAAAGACATGGGTAAAGCGACGACCCGCGCGTAGGCCATTCTCGCGTCGCAGCGCGGCCTTGAGCAGTTCATCCGTGTGCAGATGCCCTTTCATCAACGCCTTGGCCCGGCCCGTAGAAACAAGATCAACCGCCGTATTTGCTGCGCTGAAATGATCGCTCTGCGGTATGATCTCAAACTTGTCCAGCGAAGCGCCGATTTCGGCCGCCGCGTTTGCGATCTTCGTAGGATCACCTATCAAAATGGGGGCAATGATCGTCTCGCGCGCCGCCAGCAAGGCACCACCCAAAGAATTCGGGTCTTCAGGGGCTACAACCGCCGTCGGCATAGGTGGCAGGGGGCGCACCTTATCCAGCATGGCGTCAAAGTGGCGATGGCGTTTGACCACAAGCCCGGGCAATTCCAGCTCGGCAAACGCCAACTCTTTGTCCGGCGCTATGACAATAGCCTGTCCACTGACGATCACTGCACCGTCGGACGGGCGTGTAACGACTGTATCAAAGACAACCTCGCGACCTGGCCGCTTTTCAGCAACCGTGACCTTGGATACCAATTCATCGCCAGCGTGCGCCCGTTCAACAAAGTCAAAGTTTTGCGATTTGTAGAGCGTCCCTGCCCCCGGCAGAACGTTCCCCAAGACGGCCGAGATCAGAGCCCCCACAAACATGGCAGGCGCAACCGCTTCGTTAGTATGGTCGCCATCGCCGTCTTCACTGGCCAGATGGAGCGGATTGTGGTTGCCGGAATTGTTTGCGAACACATAGAAATCGTCGACCGAGCAAGTGCGAACCAGCTCGGCAGTATCGCCGACCTGAAGCTTGTCATAGGGCTTGTTGTGATACTGCATGAACTTTCGATTCTGTTTCGGTCCGTGTGGCGGGGCTGCGAACTCTCTTGCTGATACTCAGTTCAGCGCTCAATGAAAACAATGCAATAAGGCCGCCCGTGTCGGTCGTCACATTATGTCCAGTATGCAACGGCTTCATGTCGATGCGCCCGGAAACTGTGCACATTGCAGATCAGGCGCGCCTCTTTCCGCCGCCGCCCTGTTTTCGCATCGTCAAGCCGATCCGTTTTCGGGGCACATCCACCTCGACAACGCGGACTTTCACAACCTGCCCGGTTTTGACAACCTCATGTGGGTCTTTGACAAAGCGGTCTGCCAACTGGCTGACATGAACCAGCCCGTCCTGGTGCACGCCCACATCCACAAATGCCCCGAACGCCGCCACGTTTGTCACGGTGCCCTCCAAAACCATGCCAGGCTTCAAATCGGTGATCTCTTCAATGCCATCCGCAAATGAGGCTGTGACGAAACTTGGCCGTGGATCGCGTCCGGGCTTTTCCAACTCGGCAAAGATGTCCCGAACCGTTGGCAGACCGAAATCGTCGGTCACGAACTGTTCGACCCGCAGCCCTTTTAACGCCCCGTCGTGGCCCATGATGCGTCGAATATCGCGTCCACAAGCCGCCACAACGCGCCGGGCGACGTCATATGCTTCGGGGTGAACCGACGACGCGTCCAGCGGCTCTGCGCCATCCCGGATACGCAGGAAACCTGCGCACTGTTCGAATGCACGTGGGCCCAGCCGGGCAACTGACAACAGATTTTTACGTGACTGGAACGGCCCATTCAGATCACGATGGGCAACAATGGCTTCGGCCTGTGCTGCTCCCAGACCAGAAACACGCGACAGCAACGGGGCAGAGGCGGTATTCAGATCGACGCCGACGGCGTTCACGACATCTTCAATCGCGGAATCCAGTGACTGTGAAAGCCGGTGTTGATCTACGTCGTGCTGATACTGTCCGACGCCAATTGATTTGGGTTCGATTTTGACCAGCTCCGCCAACGGATCCTGCAAACGCCGTGCGATAGATACTGCCCCGCGCAGCGAAACATCCAGATCGGGAAACTCTCGTGCCGCCATTTCAGAGGCGGAATAGACCGAGGCACCGGCTTCGGACACAACCACCTTTGTCGGCGCCTTCACGCTCTTTGGCAGCAAGGCCAGTGTGTCTGCAACCAACCGTTCGGTTTCACGGCTCGCAGTTCCGTTCCCGATGGCGATCAGTTCGATCTGGTGGGCCGAGATCAGATTGAGGATGGCGGCCTGCGACCCGCGCACGTCGTTCTTAGGCTGAAATGGATAGAGCGTGTCGGTGGCCACCACCTTACCGGTTGCATCAACAACAGCCGCCTTCACACCAGTGCGGATACCTGGATCAAGACCCAATGTGGCCTTGGCCCCTGCCGGCGCTGCAAAGAGCAGATCCTTGAGGTTGCGCGAAAAGACCTGAATGGCCTCGTCCTGCGCGCGGCTGCGCAGATCCCCCATCAGGTCGACCATCATGGACAGCGAAAGCTTAACTCGCCACGTCCAGCCGGCAACTTTGCGCAGCCACGCATCCGCCGGTCCCTTCCCGCGCGTTTGCAGATGTGCGGCGACAATTGTTTCGGCACGTGCTGCACCGAATTCGGGTTCCGGAGCAATGTCCAGCGTGACAATGCCCTCTTTCGAAGCGCGCAGCATAGCCAGCGCCCGATGCGAAGGAACATCAGCCCAAAGCTCGGAGTGGTCGAAGTAATCGCTGAACTTCGCGCCTTCCTTTTCCTTGCCTTCGATGACCTTGGCACTCAGCAGAGCCTCGCGTTGCATGAAAGCCCGCAGTTCCCCCAACAGACCCGCGTTTTCGGTCAACCGCTCAGTCAGGATATCCCGCGCCCCGTTTAGCGCATCGCGCAGTGTCGGCACCGCCTCGGACAGAAATGCCTCGGCCAGCGTTTCCGGTTCTGCATTGCGGTCGGCCAGAATGGCGTCGGCCAAAGGCTCCAACCCGTTCTCCCGTGCAATCATCGCCTTGGTGCGCCGCTTTGGTTTGTAAGGCAGATAGATATCTTCCAGTTGCGCCTTAGTCTCGGCCCGGGCAACCGATTTGCTCAGATCTTCGGTCAGCTTCCCCTGATCCCGGATCGAGTTCAGGATGGTTTCGCGCCGCGCCTCAAGTTCTCGCAGATAAGTCAGCCGCTCGGACAGCAAGCGCAACTGGGTATCGTCCAAACCGCCGGTAGCTTCTTTCCGGTAGCGGGCGACAAAAGGCACGGTTGCCCCATCATCCAACAGTTTGATCGCGGCACCGACCTGATCGGAACGCGCGTTGATCTCGGTGGCGATGGTGCGGGCGATACGGTCCAAAGGAACCTCCTGAAACGACAGTGGAAGGGTTTCTTAACCAGCCGTTTCGATGAGGGGAAGACCCTTGTCGTGATCATTGGGCATCTACCCGCTGAACCCCATGGTCAACTGCGGGATAACCCAGTACAGGACGGCCTTAACCCCAGGGCATCAGACCACCATAAGGCGCACGTGTGCTCACAGAATGTGCCATCTGGGCAAGAGTTGTCAGATCATAGACCGGCAGCTTCAACTCATCCTGAATGCGGTACGCATAGGGTGGCAGGTCGGTGCATTCCAGAACCACAGACCTGATGTCCGGCGCATCACGTTTCAGCTTGCGTACTGCGTCCAGAACTTCGGCTTCGATCACATCGGTATTCATGCGAGTGCGGGTGTTGCGCAGTATGACTTCCGCGAACTCTGTGGTGTGCTCCAATCCCTGCACGGCAACAGGTATTTCCCCTGCCCCAACGCCTTCGAAATGGCGTGATGTCAACGCAGTGGAATCGGCCGTGATCACGCCAACCGGCGCGCTGGCCCCGGACATGTGATAGGCCAGCGGCACCTGAATCAGGCTGGAGGCAAATACCGGCACCGACACAGCCGCTGCCAGCTCTTTCTGAAACAGCGCAAGAAACCCGCAGCTGCCCGTGATGGCGCGCACACCTTCGGCCTCAAGCCGTTGTGCGCCCTTGATGAATGGGTCCAGCAATTCAGGGGTCGGGTTATTCAGCAGCGTCGGAACTGTGACACCATCTATCATCTCGTAGAGCACCGGAAATGGCAGGCTCGAAGGGTTCTTGATATGACCCGGAGGTTTGGGGAAATAGCTTTCCAGACACAAAACCCCGATTGAGGCCCCGCAAATGTTCTGACCGCCTTGGAAAATTGGCATGATATGATGATCCTTTTTCGAAACTGCGCCTTGTTGAGGTCAGAACCGCGACAAGGCGAATGGGGCCATTGAGATATTCAGGCGTTGCCCCGACACCATATCAGCCAAAAGCTCTCCGGTTTTGGGGGCCATCATCAGCCCGTAATGGGAATGGCCAAAAGCGCTGAACAAACCTTTGCTGCCTTCGACCGGACCAATTGCAGGCAGGCTGTCAGGGAACGATGGGCGGCGGCCCATCCAAAACTGCGTGTCCGTGGTGTTAAGATCCGGCACCATCGCCCGCGCCTGTTCTGTCAAAAGCGCCTGTTTCCTCGGATCGGGTGGCGCATCGATGTTGGCAAATTCGGCTGTCCCTGCCACGCGCAAGCCGTCCTGCATCGAACTGGCAACCACCTTGGCATCCACATCCATGACAGAGTTTTCCAGGACCGTTGACGGATTGGGAAACTGCACGTGGTATCCGCGTTCCGCGACCAAAGGCACCGACAGGCCCAAAGGCTTTAGCAGCTCGGCTGACCAGACACCCGCCGCCATCACAACCGTATCGGCGTGAAGCGGGCCCTCAGGTGTCACCAGATGCCATAGGCCATCATCGGTGCGGTTCAGCTTGGTGACTTCGGTGCGCACGAATTCAGCACCCTGCCGGTGCGCTTTGTCGGCCAGCACCGAACCAATCCGACCGGGTGAGGTAACCCGTGCTTGCCCTTTGATCAGAATCGCTGCTTTAAAATCCCTGGACAAAGCGGGTTCCATCCGACGTAGTTCTGCCCCGTCGATCCGCTCAAGTTGCCCGCCTTTTTCCTTCCGGATCGCATAACCCAGTGCTTTCAAGTCAGCCTGGTCTGATTGGCGAAACGCATGGATGTAGTTGGAATCAACAATCAGGTCTTCATGCCCGGTGTTTTGCAAATGCCTACGATAGAGCTCTATCGATGGGCGACAGAGCAGTTCCATTGCATCAGAGATGTTGCGCACGGATTTTTCATCTGACTTTCTCAGAAACCGCAGGCCCCAAGGCACCATCCTGGGCCAGAATGACGCCCTGACAGACAAAGCACTTTTAGGGTCCAGCAACATCTTAGGGATCGTTTTCCAGATACCGGGCACAGCCTGAGGGATCACCGACCAGGGTGAGACCACACCGGCATTGCCGAATGAGGTCTCCTGCCCAGGCTCTCCCCTGTCGATCAGCCGTACGGCGATGCCGCGGTCCTGCAGGGAGAGCGCGCAGCAAAGGCCGACGATCCCCGCCCCAATGATTGTCACCTGTTCCGACATGTCAGGCCGTGGCTTGAGTGCGGCTACGGGCGATCAACTGGGTCACGATGACCGGTGACGCCACAGCCAATGCGATCAGGTCCGCCGTTAGTGTCGGCGCGACAAAGATCACACCCGCGATCGCCATCAGGACGCGCGAAATCACGTTCATCGGTTGCAGCCAATAACCAACCACTGCTGCCGACAGTGCGATGACCCCCGCGATACAGCTGGCTGCGGTATAGGTGAATTCCCAGAAATCGAACCCGGTCGACGACACGAACAACAAAACCGGCGCATAGACAAAGGCCATTGGCGCGATGACTTTACCCAGCCCAAGGGTAAAGGCGGACAGCCCGGTTCGGAAGGGGTTCGAATTAGCGATGGCCGCCGCCGCATAGGCCGAGGTACAGACCGGTGGCGTGATCTCGGACACCACACCATAATACAGCACGAACAGGTGGCTGGCGATTGGCGGGACGCCAAGCTGGGCCAGCGCAGGCTGCGCAACCGACACCAGCATGATGTACAGTGCCGTGGTCGGAATACCCGCGCCCATCAGGATGCAAACAATGGCGATGAAGACCAACGAGATGAAGAGTTGCAGGTCTTCCATGGCAAACAACTGGAAGCTGCCAAACGAGATCATGTTGTAGAGGTCAGCCGCCAGATTGCCTGCGCCCTGCGTCACCATGAAGCCGATGCGGAAACCGATGCCTGTCGTGTTGATCACGCCAACCACGATGCCCACCGCAGCGGCGGCGGCGCCCACGGCCAGCGAGTATTTCACGCCCAGCTCTACTGCCTGCAGCATCTCTGGCACCTCAATCCGTTTTTGCGGATTCAGTGTCGCAATCACCGTTAGACCACAAAGAATCGCCGTCATGGTCAGGTCAAACCCGCCATTCGAGTATTTCCACAAGACAAAAGCCAGGAACGCTGCAGCGTAAACCAACGTCGGCGGTTGTTTGATCCGCGACATGCCCGCTATGACGGCCAGAGAAATACCGCAGAAAGCGGACATGAACGGCGTATAGCCGGTAAACAGCACCACCAGCAGACCGATCAAAGGCACGATATTGGCCCAACCTTCGGACCAGACAGCTTTGAGCTGCGGCAACTGTTCTTTCGTCAGACCTTTCAGGTTCAGCTTGCGCGCCATCAGGTGCACAACCGCAAAGACGCCGACATAGTGCAAGAGTGCCGGGAAGATCGCCGCAATCACGATGGTGGTGTAAGGCACCTCAAGGAACTCAGCCATGATGAAGGCTGCGGCTCCCATAATTGGAGGAGTGATCTGACCACCGGCCGAGGAGGCGGCTTCGACCCCTCCCGCAAAATGACCGGGGTATCCAAGGCGCTTCATGTTGGGAATTGTCAGCGCGCCGGTTGAAACGGTGTTGGCCACCGAAGAACCCGAGATCGTGCCGAAGAAGGCCGAGGATACCACCGACACCTTTGCCGGACCGCCTGTATAACGGCCCGCCAGAATCGTTGCATTGTCGATGAACAATTGCCCCAATCCGGTGCGCTGTGCGATCACGCCAAAGAGTACAAAGTGGAAGACGATGGTCGAAACGACCCAGAGGGTAACGCCATAAATACCCTCCTGCGGGAAATACATCGACGACACGAAAGTTTTGAAGTTCACGCCCGGGTGCTGCAACAGCCCTGGGAAATACGGCCCAAACAGGGCGTAAGAGATGAAAACGCAGATGATCAGCGGCAGTACCCAACCCAGCGTACGGCGGGCAATGTCCAGAACCAAAAGGATGATGACGACACCCAGGAACACATCATAGGTGTTCGGGTTGCCCATCCGGAACGTCTGCTCCTCGATCCCCAGAAACGGAAGGCCGCGCCAGGCGAACCCTACATACAGCGCGGCGACAATACCAAGCGCCATGAACACCAGGTCGTAGACGGGAATGTTACCGATGCGGAACCGGCTGACCTTAAGCGCATAGAGGCTTTTCGATCCAACAATAGGGATGGTCGCGTAGACCAGAATGAACAGAAGGGCCAAATAGATGCCCATATGCCAATGGTCGGCAGGCAGGCCAAATCCGGCGGTAAAAAACTCGTAGAACGCAAAGATCAGGGCAACAACGCGCAGCACCTTACCGGCTGTCGGTGTGACTTCCCGAACAGCAGCGCCTTCGTCGAACTGTTCTTCGATGGCCGCCAATTCCTCGGCCGTCAGCTCATGGTCATCAAGTTTCTGGGTTTCGGACATGATGGCCCCCCGATTGCGCGTACCTTAAGAATTCGGTGCCCCAAAATCGGGGCACCGGAAGAAACGCTAAGTTGCGGTTTAGATTATTGCAGCAAGCCTGCTTCTTTGTAGAACTTCTCGGCACCCGGATGCAGCGGAACACCCAGTGCTTCAACACCGTTCAGCGCGGTATCAGGGGTAATCTGCTTGCCTTTGGCATGGCCATTGTCCAGAAGTTTGCGGGTGTTGTCGTTCCACATGGCCTTGGTCAACTGATAGACTAGATCTTCGGACAGGTCCGCGGAAACCACCAGCATCGCGCTGACAGCGGGCGTTTTGGTCGGCGCGTCGATGCCTTCATAGACGCCACCCGGGATCTCCGACGGAATATAAGCCGGGATGATCTCGTTAATCTTGGCCAGGTCTTCGTCGCTGAAGGAATGCAGGTTCATGCCTTTGGTCGAGGACAGCTGCACCATCGCAGCAACCGGCCAACCTGCGGCATAGAAATAAGCATCCAGCTGACCGTCGGCTAGACGTTCGGCGCTTTGGCTGTTGTTCAACTCGGCTTCGTCCATGTTGTCACGGTTGACGCCCCAGGCATCCAGCATCTGCAGCACGGCCACCTGTGTGCCCGATCCGGCCTGCGCGATACCGACGCGCTTGCCTTCCAGATCACCAAGGCTACCAATCGTCTGGCCCGCTGGCAGAACCAGATGCAGGTCCTCGGGGAACAGGTTTGCAACGATGCGCAGCTTGGGGTGTGGCTTACCTTCGAACTTGCCTTCGCCCAGATACATCGAGCGCGTGACGTCCGCCGCAGCCAGACCGGCTTCAAGCTCACCGTTCTGCACGGCGGCGTTGTTGAAGACCGAAGCTGTCGTCGATTGTGCAATCGCGATCAGGCCCGGCACACCACACTGGCCGCCTTCTTCACAGGGACGCGAGCCCGGAGGGGCCGAAATCCCGTTGGCAATGGTGCCGCCGATTGGGAAATACGTGCCACCTGCGCCGCCGGTGCCGATGCGAAAAAAGGTCGGGTCCTGTGCAAGTGCAGGTGCGGCCAGCGCCCCCGCCAACGCCAAACCCGTCAGGCATTTCATAAGTTTCATTCTAAGCTCCCAGTTTTAGATCTATGGATTCGGTGCGTCCGAATTCTGATCAGATCAGCCTAGGCAGAAAAATCATAAATACAAATTTGTTATATTTAATAAAACTAAAGTTGAGCTTATGAATGGGCTATGAACCTTATTCAATTAACCGTGTTTCGTGAGGTGATGGAGACAGGCTCTATCTCTCAAACCGCCAAGAAACTGAACCGGACACAACCGGCCATCAGCCTTGCGATCAAGAATCTGGAACGTAGTCTGGGTCTGACCCTTTTCGAACGCAAAGGGCGGCGCCTGATCCCTGTGCCCGAAGCGCACTACCTGCTGACTGAAACTGCTGGTGTGCTTGATCGATTGTCCTCTATTGCAAGCACGATGCACGGGCTTCTCGAAGGGCATTCCGGCAGTTTGAATATTGCCGCCATGCCAGGCCCGTCGACCATCGCATTTCCGAATTTCATCAGTCGCTCAGTGGGCGGAAACCCTGACATTCGCATCACTCTATCGACACGCAGTTCACCGCAGATCATGGAACTGGCAGCGACACAGAATATTGACTTCGGGTTTGCGGATTTTGAGTATCCGGCTGGCAAGAAGCCCCAGTTTTCCGCCGAAGTCATCAGCGGCGATTGTTTCTGCGCTATGGATCGGGACAATCCCCTGGCACGTAAACAGGCCATTGCGATTTCGGATTTGGACGGAGTTCCCATGGGAGGGCTGCATGCGACGCATCCTTTCCAGAAAAAAGTGCGCCAAGCGTTTCAGTTAGCTTCCGCAACTTACACTCCCAACGTGACCTGTCAGTACTTTCTGCCCCTGCTTCCCTTTGTTGGTTCGGGCCAATGCTGCACGATTGTCGACCCGCTGACCGTCGCCACTGAACGTGAGTTGAACATGTCAAACGGCCAGGTTCAGTTTCTGCCGCTAAAGGAACCGCTGAGATATGAGTATGCGATCCTGTCACCGGATCACCGTCCCCCTTCCCAATTGGCGATTAAAATCAAAGCAGGATGGAAGGCCGAAGTCTTGTCGATGTTGAACCAGACCGGAGCCAATCCCCGAACCGAGGTTGTCTAACCCAAACAAAGCCCAGCTGACAGAAGCCTTCGGCGCTCATATGCTTTTCGCAACGGACACTTCCAGGGTCGTCCTCAACAATTGCGCGTCAATGGGTTTGTAAAGCAGCGGCAGATCAGCTTGCCTGCAGTATTCCACCAGTTCCGGAGATCGATTGGCGGAAATGATACACCCCGGCAAAGCTCCAAATTCTTGGGTCAAGGCGACTATGGCTTCGATCCCCGTTTCATCATGGTTCAACTGGTAATCCGCGACAATAATGTCTGGGAGGATACCAATTTCTTGCAACAGGCGGCTCGCGCCGTCTCCACTGTCTGCTTCCAGCACTTCAACACCCCAGGACTCGATGGTCATGCTCAAGGCGCTGCGCAGGTTCTCATCGTTTTCGATCAGCAGGGCGACGGTGCTGCATGGCAGTTTGGGGTTGGACGTTTGACGCAAGGAAACGTCATGTGGGGCCACAGGCTTTGTTTTTGCCAACGGGATCTCGACCGAAAACCCTGTGCCCTTCCCCAATTCAGACCGCAGATGGATCGGGTGATGCAACAATCCGCAAGCCCTTTCGACAATCGCAAGGCCCAACCCCATGCCTTCAGCAGCGCTAGCATCTGAATGCAAACGCTGGAACTCCTGAAACACAGTGTCCCGCTGGTCCGGCGCGATTCCGATACCGGTGTCCCACACCTCAAGCGAGACAGATTTCTTGCGCCGCCTGACACCAACCAGAACCTTCCCAGCATCGGTGTAACGGATCGCGTTCGACAATAGATTCTGCAAGATACGCCTTAGATAGCTGGCATCACTTGTAACCGCGACGTCCGAGGCAACAAAGCGCAAGTCCAGCCCTTTTGCCTGCGCGACCGGGCGAAACGCGTCCTCCATCTGAGAAAACAACTGACCCAATGGAACAGGAGACAAATGCACCCGAGCCCGCCCTGAATCCAGCTTCGAGATATCCAGTAATGCTTCGAGAATATGCTCAACACTGTTCAGCGCGCTTTCCGCTTTTGCGGCAACGGTCTGAGCGTCTTCCTTGTTCAACCCGCCGCCCAATGACGCGACATAGAGTTTTGCCGCAGACAAGGGCTGTAACAGATCGTGACTAGCAGCAGCCACAAAACGCGATTTTGAGGCGTTGGCACGCTCAGCCTCGTTCAACGCATCGGCAAGTTCCACCGTGCGCGACGCCACCCGCTGTTCCAGCAACTCTTTCGCTTCATACAAAGCTTCAGCAGATTTGCGTTCCGCTGTGACATCGGTGAATGAGATCACAAAACCTCGGTCCGGCATTTGTTGTGCAAAGACCGACAGGATCTTGGATCGCCCTCTGTGCATCTGAAACTGCAAAGGGCGGCGCGACGCTTTGCGACGTACCCAGTTCAACAAGTCTTCTTCGGTGATCCCTTCCTGAAAACTTATGTTTGCGCTGAGCCGGTTAGACAGTGTGTCAAAGCGAGTTCCCATCTGAAACTGGGTGATCGGAATCGCCAGCAATTCGCTGGCCCGATTGTTCCAACCGATAAGGCGGTGTTTATTGTCGAATATGCAGACGCCTTGATCGATATGCTCAAGCGTGGCGCGGATCAGCCTCGCCTTGTCGTCCAGAATCCGGTCCCTCTCCTGCCGTTCGATCCGCATGATATCGGTCACGTCCGTTTGCAGGATAACCGTCCCGCCATCCGGGGTGCGATGTTCTGACACTTGCGCCCAGCGATTGCCCGCAAGCCGGACGTTGAACACAACATGGTCGTCACTATGTCGATCAAGACGAGCTTTGGCCCACTCCTTCGGTGTTACTTCTTCGGGCAATGACAGGAATGAGGATTGGCTCAGCAACTCGACATATTCGGCAAATCCCAAGCCCGGGTTCAGCCGTTCTCGAATATCGGGCATGTGCAATCCGAAACGGGTGTTGCAAAGCACCAGCTTTTCGTCTCGGTTGAACAGGGCAAACCCCTCCTGCACCGTTTCGATCGCATTGGCGAGATCGGCCCGCGCAGACTCGGTTTCCTGGTTGGCCTGCGCCAAACGAGCGTTGGAATCGTTAAGAAGCTCAAGCGCCCGTTCCAGATCATCCGTCCGCGCCCGCACTTCCTGCTCAAGGACAGCGGCCCGTTGAAACTGTGCGTAAGCGGCCCCTGACGCATCGGTGGATTCTTCAACCCGCCGCATCAGCGCCTCGGCGATCCTGCGTAACTTCTCGTTCTGACGTTCTATGGAATCTGAGGGATCCGTGAGATGTTCGATCATGGGCTACTCTTTCTCAGGCGGATAAATCGCAACGCCTGTCAGAGTCTGGTTCACATGGATCGAATTGTATTGTTCGCCATATGTCGAGAACCCGACCACGTGATTGCGCGCCAGAATGCTCGAAATTTCGCGGGTCATCTGCTTTTCTTGCGCTTCCAATCGGCGCAGGATGCAATCGCAACCCAAAATCGTGTCAGGTTGTTGCTTTGCGGATAATACCCCGATTTCCTCTTGAAGATGATCGACCATGTCCCGTGGTTCGGCCAGTGTCAGAACCAAGCCTTCGTCAATGGCCGAGAAAAACACCAAATCCCCGTTACCTGCCACTTGTTGAATCGCACGGACGTGGTGCTTCCCGCCGATTTGCACGACCACAGGATGCGCCGCAAAGGTGAAAGCCGTCAGTTGTTCGGGATCTTTTCCAAGAATACGGGCGTATTCGCGCGCAGCGGGTTCGGCATTGATTTCCTGCACAATCCTTTTGGCCGGGTCAGCTTTGGTCACAACCATACGCCGTTCGGCCGGAACAAGATGGTCGGTCTTGAACACTTTGATCGGACACCTTGTGCGGACCTGAGTCAGAACGGCTGCATTGGGCAGCGCTTGCCCTTCATGCAGCACATAGGTGCTGTCGAACCGAATCCCATCCCCTGCCGACCCCCCGAACAACGGCACCGGTCCTAAACCCACGGCCAGTTCAGAAGTCAGCGCGTCCTCTTTGGTCGACAGCCCATCGATCATCAGAAATGTGAATTCATGGCTCCAATCAGGCGCGGTTGCCATCATGTCATGTCGGTTATGGATCATTTCATTGATGATGCTTTCCGCATCAAAGTCGCTGAGGTCAGAGACCAGAACCGTGCGCGTTTCAAAGTGGCATTGCGGCAAGGCGATCGCGACGATCTTACCCTCGCAATAGCCATCATCCGCTAACTCTCCGGCGGTGGTGCAACCAACAACTGGTGTTGGATCGAAAACCTCTTGGGCTTCGGCAATGACGTCCGATGCATCCGCGTTTGGACTAACGAAAAGTATGACAAGCGCAAATGGCCCGTCACCCAGGTTGTACTTGAGCGTGCCCACAGCCTGCGCGCTGTCGTATTGAACAAAAGCCGTTTTGACGATGCCTGGCGTGCGGGCCCGGGCCTCTGCCCACCCGACTGCTTGGTCCATCGGGCCTCCTCCCTCAAAGCGCGACAATAGGGTGAGACTATGCCGCTTAGCCTTGGTCTTGCAAGACGCTGGCAAAGGACGCTTTCTTCGCGATCAAAACTGCCTGCGTGCGGCTTTGCACCCCCAGTTTCCGCATGATTGCAGTTACGTGCGCCTTTACCGTGGTTTCTGCAATCGACAGGTCGTAAGCGATCTGTTTGTTCAGTTTGCCTTCGCAGATCAGTTGCAGAATGCGCGACTGCTGATTTGTGAGCGTCGCCAGACGGTTGATCGCGTCACTGTGTTCATCGTCGTTTTCTGCCTCGATCAATACACAGCCTTCGGGCACAAAAATGTCACCGGATTGCACTGCCTCGATAGCCGAGCGGTAAATGTCGCGCTGGCTATGTTTGGGTACGTAGCCCGAAGCCCCTGCCTGAATCACTTGACTGACAACGCGACTGTCCGTCAGGGATGACACCACGATTACCGGTGCATTTGCAGCGGCCTTCAAGCGTACAAGCCCATCCAACCCGTCAACATCAGGCAAGTTCAAGTCCAGCATCACGGCATCCGGTTTCAGCCCATTGGCCAACAAATCCATTGCGCCTTCCATGCGATCTGCGGTGTGGATTTCACCGATCTGGGCGACTGTTTGCAAAGTCATCGACAATGCGTCGCAAAACAAAGGGTGATCGTCCACAATCAGAACATTCTTGAAATTGGTCCGTCGGGAGGAATCGGCAAGCATTTGGTATCGCCTTTTGAAATCGAGTTGGCTCCAGCCTAACCAATCCTAGCACTCAATGAAAACAGCCCCTACTGGGCGAAAGTCGTAGGCGACAAATCGATTGCCTGCGGCGCAATGGAACGACAAAGTGGACCTTATTGGGTTTGCGCGGGGCGATACCTACGCCCAAGGTCTTATAGGCAGGGCAGCCAACACCGCGTAGCGTAACGAAAAATATTTTGGAGACGTGAAATGGAACTCAGCGACAACCGCGTCATAGCCGCGCCAAGATCCAAGGTCTGGGACGCGCTTTTGTCGGCGGAAGTTCTGAAGGATTGTGTGCCGGGATGTCAGGAAATGACCGGCTCGGTTGAAGACGGGTTCGAGGCGACGGTTGTGCAGAAAGTTGGACCCGTCAAAGCAACCTTCAAAGGGGCCGTCACCCTTTCCGATCTCGTGGCGCTTGAAAGAGTGAAGCTCTCGGGTGAAGGTAAGGGCGGAGCGGCAGGGTTCGCCAAAGGGTCTGCAGATGTCAGTTTGGCAGACGCCCCCGAAGGCACGCTGCTGACCTATAACGTCGACGCGCGCGTCGGTGGAAAGCTGGCGCAACTCGGAGGGCGGGTCATCGACGGCGTTGCCAGAAAACTGGCTGACCAGTTTTTTGAGAATTTTCAGAACGCGGTCGAACCTCAACCTGCGCCCGAGGCGGAAACTTCGGATGAGGGTGAGGGCACAGAAGAAAAGAAAGGTTGGTTCAAGCGCGTATTGGGCGATTGAACCATAGGAATTCAGGGAGGAAAATTCATGAAGATTACCATGACCGTTAACGGCAAAGCCGTAAGCGGAGACGTCGAAGGCCGGACTTTGCTGTCCGGATTTCTGCGCGAACACCTGTCGTTGACCGGCACCCATGTCGGTTGTGACACCGCGCAATGCGGTGCCTGCTTGGTGCATGTAAATGGTGAGGCGGTGAAGTCTTGCAACATGTTGGCGGCTGAAGCCGACGGGGCCGACGTAGGCACAATCGAAGGTCAGGCAAATGCAGATGGGTCGTTAAACGCGATCCAGCAGGCGTTTCAGGACCATCACGGCCTTCAGTGCGGGTTCTGCACTCCGGGGATGGTGATGAGCGCTGCTGCGCTGCTGAAAGAGAACCCGCGCCCGACCGAGGCCGAAATCCGGAAATATCTGGAAGGTAATCTGTGCCGCTGCACCGGCTACCACAACATCGTCAAAGCGATCATGGCTGCATCCGGCCAGGACGTTTCCAGCATCGCCGCCGAGTGAGGCGGACAAGAGTTTTCGACGAAAATTCTTTTCCAGGGAGGAGAACAAGCAATGCCCAAAGACAGTGGCATCGGAGCCAGTTCCAAGCGGCGTGAGGACGTACGCTTTCTGACCGGAGCAGGTAATTACACCGACGACATAAACGTACATGGCCAAGCCTATGTGCATTTCCTTCGATCCGACATTGCGCATGGACGGATCAAATCAGTAGACACCTCAGCCGCCGAAGCCATGCCCGGTGTGGTCAGGGTATTCACCGGCAAGGATTTTGAGGGCGTGGGCGGGATGCCCTGCGGGTGGGAAGTGACCGACAAGCACGGCGCGCCCATGCAGGAACCGCCGCATCCCATTCTGGCGCAGGGCAAAGTGCGCCACGTAGGTGACCCGATTGCCGCGATTGTGGCCGACAGCCTTGAGCAGGCGCGTGACGCGGCCGAAGCTATCGATCTGGACATCGAAGAACTGCCCGCCGTGATCGACATGAAAGCCGCCGCGCAGGACGACGCGACGCTGGTCCATGACGATCTGAAAAACAACATCTGCTATGACTGGCAGTTGGGCGAGACTGACGACGCCAAGGTCGATGAGGTCTTTGCCAATGCCGCGCATGTGACGACACTGGATCTGGTCAACAACCGTCTGGTCGCAAACCCGATGGAACCCCGCGTCGCCGTTGGTGAATACAAGCGCGGCACAGATGAGTATACGCTCTTCACCACGTCGCAAAACCCGCATGTGATCCGTCTGCTGATGTGCGCTTTTGTTCTGGGCCTGCCCGAACACAAGGTTCGCGTTGTGGCCCCGGATGTGGGCGGTGGATTTGGCACCAAAATCTTCCACTATGCGGAAGAGGCGTTCTGCACTTTCGCCGCGAAGGCTTGCGGCCGTCCGGTCAAGTGGACCTCCAGCCGGTCCGAGGCGTTCATGTCTGATGCGCATGGCCGTGACCATGTCAGCAAGATCGAACTGGCGTTGGATGCGGATAACAACTTCATCGGTCTGAGGACCAACACCTACGCCAATCTGGGTGCGTATCTGTCGACCTTCTCCAGCTCGGTTCCAACCTGGCTGCATGGGACGTTGATGGCGGGCAACTACAAGACCCCGGTCATTCAGGTGAATGTAAAGGCGATGTTCACCAATACCGTGCCAGTGGATGCCTATCGCGGTGCTGGCCGCCCCGAGGCGACCTTCCAACTTGAGCGTGTGGTGGATAAGGCCGCGCGAGAGTTGGGCCTCGATCCAATTGCACTGCGCCGTCAGAACTTTGTCACTCAGTTCCCCTATGACACACCGGTGGCGCTGACCTATGACACCGGGGATTACAACGGCACGATGGACAAGCTTGAGGCCGCCGCCGATCTGGCAGGCTTTGCCGCGCGGAAAGCGGAAAGCGAGGCCAACGGCAAGCTGCGGGGCTTGGGCATCAACTGCTACATCGAAGCGTGTGGCATTGCGCCTTCCAACATTGTTGGGATGCTTGGGGCCCGAGCGGGTCTTTATGATGCAGCCACTGTTCGCGTGAACGCAACTGGTTCAATCAGCGTCATGGTCGGCGCACACAGCCATGGACAAGGGCATGAAACCGCCTTCCCGCAGGTTGTGGCCGACATGATCGGCATTGACGAGTCGATGATCGAGATTGTGCATGGGGACACCTCGAAGATCCCATTTGGCATGGGCACCTATGGTTCGCGAAGTCTTGCAGTCTGTGGCTCGGCCATGGTCAAGGCGACCGAGAAGGTGATCGAGAAAGCCAAAAAGATCGCGGCGCACCTGTTAGAGGCGTCCGAGGCGGACATCGAGCTGAAAGACGGACAATTCAGCGTAGCAGGTACCGACAAATCGGTGGCTTGGGGCGATGTAACCCTGACGGCCTACGTGCCGCATAACTATCCGTTGGAAGTGGAGCCGGGGCTGGAAGAGACCGCGTTCTATGACCCGGCCAACTTCACCTTCCCGGCTGGCGCCTACGCCTGTGAGGTCGAGGTCGATCCGGACACCGGTCAGGTCAGCATCGAGAAGTTCACCGCCGCAGATGACTTCGGCAATATCATCAACCCGATGATTGTTGACGGTCAGGTGCATGGGGGTATTGGCCAGGGTATCGGTCAGGCCCTGCTTGAGAACTGCGCCTATGATGAGAACGGCCAACTGCTCAGCGCCTCGTACATGGACTATGCGATGCCGCGCGCAGATGATGTGCCGTTTTACGGTGTCGATCATTCCAGCCAGACGCCTTGTACGCACAATCCGCTGGGGGTGAAAGGCTGTGGCGAGGCCGGAGCGATTGGTTCACCGCCTGCGGTGGTCAATGCGGTTCTCGACGCACTGAATTCAGGCGGCAAAGCGGTGGATCACATTGACATGCCTGTAAGCCCGTCGCGCGTCTGGGCGGCGATGAACAGCTGAGGTGTTGGGGTGCGAGAGGCCAGCCCCTCGCTCTCCCTGAGATATTTATAGCCAGATGAAGGGCGGATCCGCGCCTTTCGGAAAGGAAGACGAAATGTACAGTTTCGATTTTGAAAAACCCTCGACCGTCGCCGATGCAGTTGCTGCATTGGGGGCTGAGGACGCGCAGGCTTTGGGGGGCGGGCAGACCTTGATCCCGACGCTGAAGCAGCGTCTTGCCGCACCGTCCAAGCTGGTGTCGTTGAGCGGGATTGCTGAGATGCAGGGCGTCTGCGTTGAGGATGACGGGTCCCTCTCGATCGGTGGGGCAACGACGCACGCCACCGTTGCGCGTGAGGCCGCGGCAACGTATCCAGCCTTGGCGGCGCTTGCCGGACAGATCGGTGATCCGGCGGTGCGCAACCGTGGCACCATCGGTGGCTCTGTGGCCAACAATGATCCAGCCGCTTGTTATCCGGCAGGCGTTCTGGGGTCCGCGGCAACCATTGTGACCAATACGCGGCAGATTGCGGCGGATGCATTCTTTGAGGGCATGTTCACCACCGCGCTTGAGGAAGGTGAAATCATCACCTCGATCCGTTTCCCCGTGCCGCAGGTAGCGAGCTATCAAAAGTTCCTGCAACCCGCATCGCGTTTTGCGCTAGTCGGTGTTTACCTTGCCCGTTTCGCGGATGGCGTACGCGTGACTGTGACAGGTGCAAGTGAAGATGGTGTCTTCCGTTGGTCCGAGGCCGAAGAAGCCCTGAACAAGGAATTCCGCCCAGATGCCTTGATGGATCTTCGGATCAACCCGGCCAACATGATCGCCGATTTGCATGGTAGCAAAGCGTATCGCGCGCACCTTGTTTCGGTCATGACAAAACGTGCTGTTGAAGCTTGCATGTAAGGATTTTCCAAAGCCCGGAAAGCCACGGTTAAAGCCGGGGCTTTTTCGTTCTGGACAGTGAAGTTGTCGCCTTTTTAGCGCCCAAAAAAGTCAGGCCGCCCATCACGGGCGGCCTGACCAGTTCTTCAGAAGGCATATGCCTATTCTGCAGCCTGAGTGCTTGTTGACCCGTGTTTGTCACGCTGGCTGTCACGAAACAGGGCCTTGGCCAGTGCAAGGCACATCAGACCCATCACCACAGTGAACGGCAGCGCGCCGATAATCATCGCATTGCGCAACGCATCCATCGGATTGTTTTCACCCGCCGCCAGGATAAGCGCGCCGATCACAGCCGTAAGTATCACACCCCAAATAATGCGGTGCTTGATGCCAGTTTCCTGGCTGCCACCCGACATGATGGTGTTCATCACCAGAATGCCCGAGTCCGCCGAAGTGACCAGAAAGGTCAGGATCAGGATCACGCACATCACGTTCAGCATGGACAGCAGACCTCCGTCGATCATGTAGGACAGCGTCACGAACAGTTTGTTGGTGTTCGATGCGCCAATGATCGCACCTTCGGCAGCCCCGGCCAGTTCCAGGTCAATTGCCGTGCCTCCCAGAACAGTCATCCAGGCAAAACAAACCAAAGCAGGAGCAAAGACGCAGCCCAAGATGAACTCGCGCACCGAACGGCCTTTGGAGATACGCGCCAGGAACAAGCCCACGAAGGGCGAGAACGCGATCCACCAGGCCCAGTAGAACGTGGTCCAACCTGCCTGCCAGCCGAACTGACGGCCTTGCTCACCTGCCGCGTAGGCCGCAGCCAGGGTCGCTTCGTCTAGCTCTGCCGCAGCGCCTTCCAAACCGCCCTTGAAGCCGTCAAAGCTGCCCCATGCGTTGGTTGCACCCGCAACCAGGTCATCGGCATGAGCCTGAGCCTCAGCAGGCAAGGCTGCCGCAAATGCTTCTGCCGACAGCGGGCCATAGGCGTTAAAGCTGAGCGACAGGAAGTGAAGGATATAGTCGACCATCGCCGTGCCGTAGGTGGTCATGGCAAATACAAACGAGCCAAAAACGATGAATGTGCCCAGCAGGATAACCGACAAGACAAGGTTCAGGTTCGACAGGTACTTAACGCCGCGCCCAACACCTGACACAGCCGAAAGAATGGAGAGCGCCATGATCGCAACCAGACCCGAGATCAGACCCACCTTGCTGGGGGTCGGAACCTCTGCGTTCAAGTCCATGATCCAGCCCATACCAGTGATGGCATAGAGGCCGTCGATAAATTGGCTGACGCCGTAGCCGATGGTGACAGACACGCCGAGAATCGTCGCAACAACGCCCAGAACGTCGACCACATGGCCGAAAAAGCCGTTGACGAAACGACCAAATAGCGGTGTCAGCGCCGAGCGGATCGTCAAAGGCATGTCGCGGGTGTAAGCGTAGTAGGCCAGCGACAGACCGGTCACCACATAGATCGCCCAAGCATGGAACCCATAGTGCAAATAGGTGAAGCGATAAGCCGATTGCATGGCCTCGGGCGTGTTGCCTTCAACTGCGCCAGACACGATCTCGGGGTTCGATCCCCAGAGGCCCAGTGGTTCTGCTGTGGCGAAGACCATCAAGCCCACGCCCAGACCGGCACCAAACATCATGGAGAACCACGAGAAATTCGAAAACTCAGGCTTTTCACCGGGTGTTCCCATGATCCGACGTCCCGTCGAGGGGATGATCGCAACGATGGCCAGGAAAAAGAAAAATACGCCGACGATTATGACGTAAAAACTATTAAAGATTTCAAGCAACTTGCCGTTCAGGCTGCCCAGCGTGCTGTTTGCATTTGCAGGGAAAACAAGTGCCCACAAAACCAAACCAACCATGATGGCCTTGCTAAATATGGCGATGGGGACGCTATAGTTCTCATAGAAACCAGCATCCGCCGTTTGTATCTCAACATCCGTAAAGGGTTCGGGTATCGACATGTTGCGTGCTCCTCCTTGCATATGTCGGTTTTCGTTCTTCGAAACTGGTGCTGTCAGCCCCCTCGTTTCACGGCGCAATACTCAGCGTCATGCGCCAGAACACGTGTGGGACGTTGACAGCCTGGGCTTTGGAGATCCTATTTCGCCACGCTTTTGGCGTGGCCAACCGCTGATTTCCTCCCGGTTTTGCTCCGCTTGCAGATTCTGCTGGATCCTGGAGGTGGAACGAAAAGGTGTTTAACCTGATCGCAACATCGCAAGATATGAGCGCTCATCTCAATTTGCAGAAACCTACTTCAGGGGTGAGGAGCATTCACCTGAGAAACCGACCATTCTCTCACGCGAAACGACCAACATATTCAGGGAACCGTTTGTTTGCGGCAGAGATCACCCGCCAAAGCCAAAAAACGGTGCGGAACTTGCGATTCAGCAACACTTCCGAACAAGGCACAACACTGGCAGATCCCTGATCCATCTCACTTGACACGGGTCGAGCCAGCAAAACCGGAATTTGATTGAAAACCCTTGCACTTCGCGTGAAAATAAATAAATCTAAACCTTAAAAAACTTGTTGGAATTTATGTCACGAAGACAATATAACTTGCCTCCACTCACATCATTATCGGCGTTTGAAGCTGCCGCGCGACATCTGAGCTTTAAGCGGGCCGCGGTTGAATTGTCCGTGACGCCAGGCGCCATCAGCCACCAGATTAAAGCACTTGAAGGAGATTTGGGCGCAGACCTGTTTGTCCGAAAGCACCGAGGTGTGGACTTGACCGAAGACGGCCATGATCTGCTGGAGGTGCTCGGGTCGTCTTTCAGGCGGATCTCAGCAGTTCTGGAGAAGATCCGCAACGGCGACTCTGAAAATCAGGTAACGGTCGGGTCAACAACCGCGGTCGCGGCATTGTGGTTGTCGCCGTCCGTCATCCGGTTTTGGCAGGAGTATCCGCATATCAAAGTGAACCAATTGGCTCAGGACCAACCATTCACGGATCGGCCGGACATAGACTTTTTCATTCGCTATGGCCAGCAGGCGAGCGCGAGCCTCACCTACACAAAACTGTACCGTGACACTCTAACTCCCGTTTGCAGTCCCGAGATGGCGCGAGATCTAAAAGGGGCCAGCCTCAAAGACCTTGCAGAATGTCGTCTGATCAACCTTGAAACCCAAGACAACAGCTGGACAACCTGGACGTCCTGGTTTCGCGACCTTGGATTTCAGGGCGATATTCCCGTGCAGTCGCGCGTCAACAGCTATGCACTAGCGCTGCAGATGGCGCGCAAGGGTGCGGGTCTGGCGCTGGGATGGAAACGCCTTGTTCGGCCTATGCTGTCCTCGGGCAAGCTTGCAGCACTTGACGCGTTCACCCTTCCCGCCCCTGAGAACTTTTTTCTTGTCGGTCGCCCAGATGATCAACTCTCGGATGGGGCGCGGGCCCTCAAGACATGGTTGCTTGATGAACTGCCCGAAGCCTAGTCTTCATTGGAATAACGCTGGATTGAGCCCGACCACAACCGGCTTCGGGCACACACCAACGGGGAACCGTCTCCGCCAGTGTCAGAGGACCATGCTCCTGAAACCACAATTTGCGCCGCGTTCCTGCCGAGTTGCCTCGCAGATAAAGCCGGGTATGAAAGTCGTCTAACCGTCTGTCCTGAACGCCTTACCCGCCGCTCTTACGCACGTTTGCCGCAAAGCAGTATCCAATACCGTGAACGGTTTTGATAAAAGTCGGCTCACTCGGGTCGGGTTCGATCTTCTTGCGCAGGCGCAAGACATGCACGTCGATGGTTCGGTCCCCAACCACGGTTTCACGGCCGCGCGCCTTATCCAGCAATTGATCGCGGGAAAACACGATATGCGGGTTGGTGACAAAAGCGTGCAGAACGTCAAATTCAGTTGTGGTCAGGGGCGTTTGCAGTCCACTGCTCTTGGCTGTCAACGTTCGCTCATGCGGGTTTAGCGCCCAATCTCCAAACACAATCTGCGCGGCTTCGGATCCGTTTGCGGCAGTCGCTGCGTCGTCTGCCCGGCTTCGGCGCAGCACAGTTCGGATGCGGGCCAGAACCTCACGAGCCTCAAAGGGTTTGGTGATGTAATCATCGGCTCCGAACTCCAGGCCGACAACCCGGTCAAAGATCTCATCCCGGCCTGAGAGCACGATGATCGGAATATTCGACTGCATCCGCAATTCGCGCGTGATGTCAAATCCGTTTCGGCCAGGCAACCCGATATCCAGCAGGATCAAGTCTACGTTCGCCGTTTCCAGGACAACATCCATGGCGTTTCCATCCGCCACACAGGTCACGTCACATTCCTGCTTTTCAAGATAGCGCTGCAGGAAGGAAGTGATTTGCGGGTCGTCATCAACGACAAGGATATGATCTTTGGCTGTCATCAATCTCTGGCGGCAGAATGAACTGGCTTATTAGTCTTGTATCCGCGCGCGCTTGAAACTGGCAAGCGCGCACAACGGTCATGCTGTGGCATTCAGACTGGCAGCAGGTCCAGAACGTGACCTTCAGGCAGTTCTTCAACCTCGGCCGGAATGATCGCCAACCCTTCCGCCTGAGCCAGAAGAGCCACACGGCCGCTGTAAGACGGAGCCATCAGCCGCAACTTCGGGCGACCATCCGGGGTCGTGCCCTCGATCTGAACCGGGCGGTATTCCTGGCGGCCGGCACGGCGACGCAAAGGTTCTGCCAGAACCGCCTGGACTGTTACCTGCGGATTGTATTGCAATCCGGCGCGACGCGCCATCATTTGCGACCCGATGATCTGCCAAGTCACATAGGCCGACACCGGGTTGCCCGGCAGCCCTACATAAAGTGCGCGTCCATAGCGTCCGAACATGATGGGTTTGCCCGGTTTCATTGCAACTTTCATAACGTCTGTCTGACCACCGATCTCGGCAATCAGGCGCGGCATGTGGTCTTCATCACCAACGGATACACCACCGGTCGTAACGATCAGATCCGAGCTTTCACACGCTTCGCGCAGAACTTGTTCCAAAACGTCCGGATCATCCTTGACCGGGCCGCTGTCAGTCAACTCAATCCACGGCTTCTGCAACAACGCAAGCAACATGTAACGGTTGGAGTTATAGATCTGCCCTGGACCCAAAGCCTCGCCCGGTTGGCGCAACTCGCTACCAGTGGAAAAAATTGTGACCTTCAGCTTGCGGTAAACTGCGACCTCACCATACCCGGCCGAGGCTAACGCGGCGACCTCTCGCGGCCCGATCTCGCATCCACGCCGCAGGATCGGGGCGCCTGCGCGCAAATCTTCGCCCGCAAGGCGAATATGCTGACCAGCTTTAGGGAGACGGCTGAACCGGATTCCGTCAAGGGTGACGTCGCAGTCTTCCTGAATCACAACCGCATCGAAGTCCGTGGGAACCGGCGCGCCGGTAAATATCCGCAGCGCACTTCCTGCAGGTGCATCATGCTCAGCGCTGTCCCCCGCCGCGATGCGACCCGCCACAGGAAGTTCGAACAGCGGGCCGTCGATCAAATCAATTGTCCGTACTGCGTAGCCGTCCATCGCCGAATTGTCGAAGGCGGGCATTTCGACCTTGCTGGTACAATCCTCTGCCAATACCCGACCTATTGCCTGCGTCAGCGGCAAAGTCTCGCGGTCGGTAAGTGGAGCAGCAATTGACAGGCCGCGCCGCAGAGCGTCATCCACAGTCAGATACATATGAGCGTGGCGGTCACAGGCGCATCCATCAGCCATTTTGGGCCTCCATATATGCAAACAGTTCTTCGAAACCGGCCTGTTCTGCCTCGCCCAGCTTGGGCAAATAGGCCTTGGCTTCTTCCAAGTTCGAATTTGGATCGCCAACCACCAGCAGCATCACCATGCCGTGGCGACCATGAACGCGACAGCGTATACCGTAGACGCCTTCTTTCTCGAAGGTCAGGTCCAGCTCGGGCTTGCCACGAATTTCGAATACACGCGCGCCGACGGGGATCATCCGTGGAATTGCTGTAACTGTATGCCGCCCGGTTGAGCCTTTGAAACGTACCGTGGCCCCGGCGGGAACCTGCAGGAATTTCGGCTCAAAACGGAAGGCATGTGCCGGAGTGTCAGCATTGAGGTCGATAATCTGATGCACTACAGCGACTTCGGGTAAGTCCTCGGCCTGTACTGCGGGGGCAACAATCATCGTCCCCACAAGAAACGCTGCACTCAATTTCAGCGAAGTCCTCATCTGTCCCTCCGGGTTTAAGCCGCCCGAGATGGTCTCCCCAACAGGTCAGCCAATGCGCTGATCATCACCGGCCATTGCGCGCGGCGGTTCTCGTCACGCAATCCAACCAGCAGTTCGCGCCCAATGGACACCACCGCAGAGGTACTGTCATTGACATAGGTCACGATTCGCTGCTCGGGATTGTCCAACAGGAAGGGCACGATGGCTGCTGCGGCCTGATCGGGGGCGACGCTCGACAGCAGGCGCATTGCGGCCTGCCGCACCGGGGCTGAGATGTCGTCCAGCAGGCTGCGCGCAACGTTCGGCTTTCCGTCCCATTGGGTCAGGATCTGCATGGCGTCGATCCGGAATGCGGTATCCCCGGTTTTCACCATCAAGCGCAACTTGCCACGCAAAGCGTCCTGTGGCGGCAGATCGGTAGTTTGCAATAGCTTAAGAGCCTGAAGCGCAAGATTTGAATCAGTATGCGACACACCTGAAGCGATCAGATCAATCAATTGCTCATCGCTCAACTCGGACCTGTGGCGGGCCAGCGACACGGACAGAGCGGAAACAGCCTGTGCAGCGATATCCGCTTCGGGGTCATTGGCGATCTGGGCCAGCATAATCTGCATTCCCCGCACTTCACCCAGCAACCGGATGGCTGACATACGCGTTTCACGTTCCAGCGCTTCTGCATCGTCATCCAGCGCGACACGGCGGCGTTTTGGGTGACGGGTTGCCTTGGCCAACAGTGCCTGTTCGCGCGGGGTTAAGGGTTGAACATCGTTCTCTTCGGCCTCTTGCGTCATCTCGGCAGCGATGGCGTCATGACCAAGAATAGCCCCAAGGCTGGAGGTCGGGCCATTCTCGCCCCCTTCGGACACATCCAGGCCCGCCTCTTCCAGAGCGGCGAAATCCGTTTGTATTGCCTCTTCTTTTTGTTCGACGTCGACGGCCAATGGCATCGGAGCCAGCGCAAAAGACAAAAGCAGCTCCCGGCCCTGCTGCTGGTTCACATGCGGGCGATCTGTATCGGTGACAATCATTGCCAGCGACGCCATAGCCTTGAGCCGAACCGACCGGAAGGGTGAGCGACAGGCACGCTGCAACCACTCCGTCGCTTCGCGCAAAGGCGAGGAGGCAAGAGCGTCGACGATAGCCCATTGCAGGCGCTCACCCTTGAGGTCGTCGGCGTTGATCGAGAACACGGCGTTCAAACGGTCGGACACAAGCTCGGGGGCCAAGGCGGCCAACAGGCCAAGTGCTTGAGCAGACACTTCGGGCTGTTGACCGGTCGCAAGAAAGTCCAGTACCTGCCAGCGCAAGTCGTCCTGATCCTCGATAGGCTGGCTGCGGTTCAGCCGCTCGATCAGAGCCAGTTGAACTTTCGCCCCGGGGTCGCGCATCATCCGGTCCAAAAGCTCGGGCTCCGAAAGACCGGACTGCCCCAGAGCTGCTATGCGAATCTCTTCCACCGCGTCGTTCAGCGCCCGCTCGACAAGTGCGGGGTCGTTCGGCATCAGCGCCTCATAGGCGATCAGACGAACTTCACCTTCCTTGTCGGAAAGAGCCTTGCGCAAAATCGCTTCGGCTTCGGCCCCGCCAATCGTGGCCAGCGTCCGCAGCGCACGGTGCCGCAGGCGACGGTTCGAAGATTGGGTGAATACGCCCAATGTCGGGACCGAGGGTTCCCCGATCCAGCCTAAAGCTTCGCAGGCCACATCGCCCAACTCTTGCCCGTCTTCGTCCATCAGGGCCATGACGATGGGCTCAATCGCCGCAGTGTCACCCATCTGACCCAGCGCTTTGATTGCGGCAATCTGCGTGTCGAGCCAGTCATCCCACTCGTCCTGATGCAACTCGTCCTCGTCCCACGTCATCTCATCCCCGCGACCGGTCACGAGAGTGCGCAGATAGGGGGCGGCATCCTCGGCTTTCAACGCGGCCAATGAGGTCACGCAGGCAAGTTTCACCTCGCCACAGGGATCGTGGATCAGGTTTTCAAGCAACTGCGGCGCGGCCTCTTTTACACCCAAAACACCAAGCGCCTGCGCGGCGTCCTGTCGGACGTCCTCATCGTCGTCCAGCAGTGCCTCAACCAGTGCCGAATTGTCTCCCGCACCAATTGCAGTCAGGGCCTGAACGGCGCGCAAGCGGATCACGTCAAAGTCGGATTTTGCGTATTCGGAAAACAGGCTGGTGGCCTCGTCACGCAGGGAAGTATCGGAATGGATGTTCATATCGGATCTGCCATGTTTGTGGTTGGCGGGTTGGGTGAAAGTGGAAGGCAGATTTCCCAACCGATACCTGCCTTCCATGTGAACCGGGGGACCGGTTCAGAGCCCCTTCTGCAGTGGGGCCCGTCCCGAGGGGCGGCATGGCGTCCGCCCCTCGGAAAGTTGTCATCAGGCGATGTCGCGCGGTGCGAAGGACATCGTGCGGAACGAGGTCTTGTAGGGGCTCGGCCCAAGCTTGCGGACCTTGGCAACGCCCATCTTGTAGTTGTAGTTGCCACTGATCCAGTCGACGATCCGCCCCTCAAGCGCATTTGCAGGCTGCTGCATGTGCAGGAAGTCCATGTAAACCACGCTTTTCTTGATGGCAGGCGTAACCATCGCCACGGCGGTGATCGCCGCTTTGGTCAGCTCGATATGCCCGTTCTCCATCAGCTTCGAGAACTGGAAGTCATCGCCTTCCACACCCAGCAGCGTGTGTTTGTTGCCCGGAACGCGTTCCGAATAGACCATCACATAGTCGCCGCTTTCGATGCCGCGTTCGGCCGCATCGTCAGGGTGAATTTCGACCCAATTTTCCGGCCAGCGCTGAACGATATATGGGCGGCGACGATCGTCGAAACCGGACTGCCAGCGTTCGTTGATCCGTCCAGATGTGGCCCAGAGCTCGCCTTCGTCCTTGTTCGGGCTGAGCCATTCCCAATAGTCCGAGAACAGACCCCAAGGCGATTTCTGAATGTTGCACTTGCCGGTCTGGCTGTTGAAGTGCGTCAGCTTTTTATTGAACACATCCGCGCCGGCAGCACCAGTATCGGGCAGTTTGCGGGTTGTGTCGTGCAAGCGCTTGGTCTCAATCAGCGTGACTCCGTCAGCATCCAGCATGACCGGGCACTGCACACCGTCGGTGCCGAATTCACGAACCTTGGCATGCAGGGTTTTGCCTTCGGCCTTTGCCAGACGATGGACCGCGTGGAAATCCTTGCGCGACCCGCGGGTAAAGCGCACGGCCTCCTCCGCGACCTCATTCGAGTTCTGCCAATCGAACCCGTCAAAGCCCATCCGCGTGGCAAGTTGGGCGATGATCCACCAATCTGGTTTCGCCGAACCGGGCGCATCATAGAACTTCTGGTACAGGCGCAGGCGGCGTTCACCGTTGGCCCGCAGGAAGTCCTCTTCGCCCCAGGTTGCGGCTGGGAACACAATGTCGGCGTAACGGTTGCCGATCGGGTCTTGTAGGTAGATGTCCTGATTGATCACCACCATGCCGCCGCTGTCGGTGCGGGCCTTTAGCGTGTCGATCATTTCTTTTTTGTCGAAAGAGGCGATCTGGTGCGGGTTGCGGACGGTCAGTTCCTCAAACTTGTCGGCCAACTGCTGCGATCCACACATGGACTGAATCCAGGTGGTGCCGATCACGTGGGCCATACGGGTATGACCCGCGATCAGATACCGGTCGGTATCCATGGCGCGACGACGGCGACCCGGCAGTTTCTCGGGCGATTTGTTGCGCGGGTATTTCCCGCCTTTCACGCCGCCCCGCTGGTGACCACCGGCCCGACCGATGACCTGACCTGGACGTCCACCACAACCACAGATGATGCCCAGTGCGGAAATCGCCTGTGTGTTGCCGGTGTTATTGGACCAGTAGAACCCTTTTTCGATCATAATCGAGGTTTTCGGGCGCGAGCCGTCATCCTTGGGTTTGGCGAGCCATTCAGCAGCCGTATAGATCTTCTGCACGTCGATCTCGGCCGCGGCCGCGGCAGTCTCAGGCGCGAATTCGTCCTGCGCCAGCAGCCACTCTTTCCAGTCCTCGAAACCCTTGGTCTGGAACTTGCCCCAGGTCGTGCGCCACTGCCATGGCGTGTTACGGGTGCCCTGACCGAAGCCAGACGAGCTTTCCCACTTGTTGTTGACCCATTTCTTGATCCAATCGCTGTCTTCCCAGCCATTTTCCACAATGACGCGGGCAATGGCGTTAACGACCAGCAGGTCAGTACCGGGCAAAACGTCGATATGCAGGCCACCCATCTTTTCCGCATGGGCCACACCGGCCGAGCGGCGCGGGATCAGATAGATCTCTTTCTGACCGTTCTGCATCCCCTTCATCATCCACTGGGTATAGAGGATGGTCTTGGTCTCATATGGGTCGGTGCCGCAGACCAGAAGGGTTTCCGCATCACGCCAGTCCTCATAGGAGGGGCCGAAATTATCAAAGCCCGCATCCCGGAAACCGGGGGTCGAGGTCACATCGGACGGCGTGTCGTGGAAGGTGAAGTTGGCGGTGTTGATATGGCGCAGCGCGTATTTCGAGATCGCATAGGTGTTCTCGATATATTGATAGCTAAAGGTTTTTACGCCGTAGGCATTGGTGCCATGTTTAGCGATGACATGATTGCCCACCTCAGCCGCCACATCCAGCGCCAGATCCCACGGAACCGGCATCAAGGTGCCATAAATCCGCATCAACGGCGTTTTCAGACGGTCGCGTGTGGGCGTCTGCGGGTTATAGCATTTCTGCGCGATACACCCGCCCCGCAAGGAGCTGTCGCCGTCGGTGTTGACAGTTTTGTTGTCCTTGTCGGGGATAATCACGACGTGGTGCGGCAGGCCTTTGTGCAGCACGATATTGTGCTGGTTCGGGGCCACCCATGCGCCCAGCGGTGCGACAGGGAAATCCTCGCCAAAGGCGTTTTCATCCGCGCCGGGCCCACCGGATTTGGCCGTCACGGGCCAGCGGTAGACTTTGTAACCACAGGCCACGATGCAATAGTCGCAGGCGGTCGAGATGACCTCGGCGCCCTTGGGTGGCAGCGGGACGTTGGTTTCGGGTACGTAATACGGGGTTGCCATGATTCCGTTTCCCTTTATGCAATGAGGTTGTCGTAGCGGCCGTAGATCAGGCCGAACATGCCGACGGCGTAGATATCGTCACCATCGAGTTCCAGAAGGACTTGCGGCAGCGACTGATACGCCTGACCGGAGACCAGAATGCCGTGACGAGTCACGTCGTAGGTCGACAGGTGTAGCGGGCATGGGCCCAGCACCTTATGTTCCCCCTTGTACGTGTCGTAAAGCGATCCGCCCTGATGCGTACACGTCAGGTTGAACGCCACCACGTCCTTTTGCGGACCGATGCCACCCCCACTTTCCACGCCGGTCTTGACCAGGATCGAGTCCGAATAATCGCCCTCATCCGGGTAGTAGAATTCGACCGGAACATCCTGTTCCAACTCAGAGAGTTTGCCGATCAGCTTGCGCGGATAGGTGGACACAAGGGCAGGAACCTGTTCGGCCTGACCGTGGCGGGTGGGCATGGCCACCATCACGGCAAAGGTTGTGGCACCCGAGGCGAACAGGAATTGGCGGCGGTTCACGGTGCAGGCTTTCTTGGCTTCACCCGAACAACTGCATCCGTTTGCGTTATGATCAGTCATGACGCTTACTCCTCTGCTGCAACCGCAGGAAGCGGCTGATAATCCGGCAGGTCGGGTTCTTCGATCAGAAGTTCCTCGCCGGACAGGGATTTCAGGAAGGCCACCAGATCCGTCTTTTCTTGATCATTCAGACCAAGGGGTTGGATCAGCTGGGATTTATTCGCTGAGAACTCGTTCTCGCCGCCGCCCTGGTTGTAGAATTCGACCACATCCTCGAGCGTCTCCAGCATGCCGTTGTGCATGTAGGGTTCGGTATAAAGGGTGTAGCGCAGGCTTGGCGTGCGGAACTTGCCCTTGTCGGCCTTTTCCTTGGTGCGGAAATAGAAACCGGGGTCGTCCTTAGTGTGGCGATACATCTCTTCGGTCGAGCCTTTGGCATAAAGTTCGTACCGGAAGGTGACCTGTGCCAGACCATCATCATGCCAACCGTCATAGGCGGGCACGCCGGTGTTGTAGTACTTCTCATCCGACAGCAGCGCACCGTTGTGGCATTCGGAACACTGCGCCTTGCCGGTGAACAACTCCAGCCCGCGTTTCTGTTCCTCGGTCAGTGCCGCATCGTCCCCGCGCAGATAGTTGTCGAAGGGCGTGCCGGTCTGAACGATGGTCCGTTCAAACGCTGCAATGGCCCGCCATGCGTTGCCGATGCGCGGCCAATGATCCCCAAAGACGTCGTTGAACCGTTCGACATATTCGGGAACGAAGGCCAGACGAGCCTCCATCATGTCGGCCTCGCCGTTCCCGGCCACCGCACCGCCCGCAGCGGATTTGGCCTGGCTTTCAAGGCTCTTGGATGAGCCCGCCCAGAACAGTTTGCCGTAATAGGCTGAATTCACGATGGTCTGGCTGTTGCGCCAGTGGGTCGTACCGGGATAGCCGAACGAGATCGGGGCCTCGACGTCCCAGCCGACATCCGGCAGGTGGCAGGCGGAACAAGGCGTCGATGGGTTGCCACCCAGACGCGGATCGAAGAACAGCATCTTGCCAAGCTCAATCTTGGCTTCGGTTTGCGGGTTGTCCAGCGGAATTGGAGGCTTGCCCAGAGCCACCAGTGGCGCATCAGGATCGGGATCTGGCCCGCCGATACCGGCCTCAATCTCCATACTGGTTTCCGCAGCGGCCTGCGAGCCAAGAACGGCAAACAGGGCAGCGGTGGCGATTGTGCCTTTGAGATAAGACGAAAGGTCTTTCATGGGTCCACTCCTCAGTTTGTCGCGTCTTGCCAGTTTTCGATCGGCTCGTAGAAGGTATCGACCTCCTCGGCGACGAATTCGGGGCCGGTCAGTGGATCGCCGGACAGCGCCTTGAGGAAAGCCACCAATTGCGCTTGCTCGGTCTCGTTCAGGTTCAGCGGCTTGATGCGCGGATCCTTGTTTTCATCGTCACCGCCACCTGTGTTGTAGAAGGCCACCACATCTTCAAGCGTTTCCAGCGTACCGTTGTGCATATACGGCGCAGTAAAGGTCAGCTCGCGCAGCGTAGGGGTCATGAACGTGCCGAACGTATCGGCGGTGTGGGTGCGGATATACGCTCCGGGATCGGCGCGCAGGTTCATGTAGTTTTCGACACCGAGGAATTTCATCATGGTCACGAAGGTGATGTGACGTTCTGGTGTCGCCCAGATTTCGGGGTTGTCGCCGACACCGATATTATGCGGCAAGTCATCCGTGAACCGCTCACCCGAGTGGCAGGAATTACACCCGCTGGCATTGAATAGCTCATAGCCCGCTTTGGCCTCATCCGACATCTTGCCAGTGTCGAAGGGTGCCCCGCGCGAGATCAGCGTTTTTAAGTATTCCGGGATCGCGTTTCGCACGCCGCCGTTCGAGGGCTCGCCGAATCCGGCGGCTTCGAACATCTCGACATAGACCGGGTCCTGCTTGATACGTTCCTGCATCAGGCGCATGTCCATGTTCATGGAATACGTCTCGGTGATGCTTTCGCGTGTGACATCGTTGAGGTTGGTGCCGATCCGCCCGTCATGAAACCATGCCGCGCGCTTGGCGCTGTTGATCAGCGTGGGCACGTTGCGGAAATGCAAGCTGCCGGCATAGGCGTCCGACAAGGCCTGTCCGTCAGTAAAGCCGTTTTCCGGCTGGTGGCAACTGGCGCAGGACAACTCGGTGTCGCCGGACAGTCGCGGATCAAAAAACAAACGTTTGCCAAGGGCCGCCTTGGCGGGATCGAACTCTATCGCTTCTACCGGTCCCGACTCTTCCGCCTGGGCCTGGTGAACCGGGAACGCAGCGCCCATCGTCAGCAGCGAAACTGTCGATAGCGCCGAGAACCATGTTCTGGCTTTGGTCATCATCTAAAAGCCCCTTTTCGCTATTCCGATCTCTCCGGGTGACCGTGGATCGGTATGGCGAATCCTATAGGGCAGTTGTTTCGTGAGGATTTGACCAGTGTTAAGTTTTAAGAAGAGTTGTTAAATTATGTTACAAGCTCAGGTCATCTGAGACCGTATGATCCGGGCAAGTGACTGAACCTCCAACGGTTTTTGAACCATGATGGGGGAAGGTCCGGTCACTGACACCTCGGCGTCGTCGAAATAGCTGCTGATCAGAATTACGGGCAAATCCGACCGGATCGCACGCACAGACTCGATCAGGTCCGTGCCCCGCAAACCGGGCATCATCAGGTCGCTGATCAGGATGTCAAAGCTTTCCGGGCTTTCACAAAACGCCTCGCGCGCTTTCAGCGGATTGGAATACGCCTCGACCCTGTAACCGTATCGCGTCAGCAGCCGCCGGGTCACGTAAAGGATGTTCTCGTCATCATCCACCAAAAGGACATGCTCGTCCCCGGCCACAGCCTCAACCTCGGCCTGATCTTCCGGACTGAGTGCGGGCATCAGCGGATAGAACAGGCTGAAACAGGTGCCCTGACCCGGTTCCGATTGCAGCGCGACACGGCCATGACATTCCTCGACGCTGTTATGCACGATGGTCAGACCCAAACCGGTGCCTTTGCCAACAGGTTTGGTTGAAAAGAAGGGTTGGAACACCTGCTGACGCAGGTCCTGGGCAATACCGGGGCCAGTATCACTGACGTCCAGACGGATCACGCCGATGGCCCCGTCCGGCAAATCGTCAAGTGCGTCCTTGTCGGCCAAGCCGATACGCAACACAACCTCACCCGGCTGATCGCCCATGGCTTCAAACGCGTTGTGACACAGGTTCAAGAGGGTCTGAAAGAACAGCGTGCCGTCAAAGTCGGAAAAGGCTGTTTCGACCTCTGTATCAAAACGCGTCTGGACGCTGGGCGGGGCAGATACCCGGATCAGATCCAACGCTTCCTGCGTGGCTTTGACCATGTCGCCACGACGCGGGTTGCGTGGCCTTTGACGCGCGAAGGTCAGCATCTTGCGCACCAACGCTTGCGCGCGGCGGGCCGCGATACGGACATGATTGACCGAGGTCTGAATGTCATCGTTCCCGTCCGAATCCAGCTCGATCAGGTCGGCATTGCCGATGATGCTCATCAACACGTTATTAAAGTCGTGCGCGACCGAGCCCGCCAGAATCCCCACAGCTTCCATTTTTTGCACTTGGGCAAATTGCTCATGTGTGCGCCGGGTTTCGGTGATATCTTCGCCGATCCCAATGTAATGCGTGACCTCGCCGTACTGATCCACCAGCGGGAAAATCGCAGTTGAAACCCAATAATGGCTGCCGTCCTTGCTGAGATTCCGAAACACGCCGTACCAGTTCTGCCCAAGTTGCAATTTCTGCCTTATGTCGGCGTAAACCCCCTGCCCCGAATGCCCCGATTGCAGCATTCTGGGGGTGTGCCCATAGACCTCTTCCGCCTCATATCCGCTGAGATCAAAGAACTTGCGATTGGCGTATTCTATTTTCAGTTCGGTGTCCGTGATGATGATCGAGGCTGGGCTTTGTTCGACGGCCCGCGCAAGTTTGCGCTCGGCCAGTTCCACCTGCTCGCGCAGTTCCAACTCAGCCTTCAAGCGACGATTGGAACCCAAAATGTTTGAAATCAGCAACGTGGTCAGGATCGCAATCACGCCAACCACGAAAATCAGGCCAACCAGCAAGACCGAGAAGCGGCGCACCAGCTGTTCCCCTTCCGAAAACGCCTGAACCATGTCCGACAAGCTTTGATCCCGCTCGGTAATCCAAAGCGTCTCGAGCGTGGAAAGAGCCGCAAGTGCGTCGCTGTCATCCACCCGCACCAGCGCATCAATCTCTTCCGCGCGCAGACCTGCTGCTATGCCCGCTTCGATCTTGGGGATATTGCCGATGTATTCCCGCGCCACCCGCTCGATCCGCTGCAATGCATCCAGTTCCGTCAGCGACGGCGCGGCGTTCCGGTAAGTTTCGATCGTTGTCAGAAGGTTCTGCGACTGGGTTTTTAAGGTCGGCGAGTATTCTGCGTCATGCCTCAGGACGTAGTTCTTGAAGTTGTGGATCAAACCGCCATAGCCGAAATATCCCCGGATTTCCGATATCCAGTAGCCGCGCGGGGTGGTCTCGACCGAATAGCCCTGCCAGACCTTTCGCATTTCTCCGATCCGGATCGTGGTCTCCCGCGACATGTACAGGAATACCGACAGGATGATGACCAGCGCGATACCCATTGCGAAGGCCACACCAAGCGGCGCAGCCATTGATTTCTCAGAAGGGGTGCCCTCTGCCGTCGCGGGATGGCTTTGCCTGAAGACCATGATACCTCCGACCTGATCCTTGCCGTGTGGCTTTACCTTTGGTACCCGCTCATGGCGTATGTTGCGAAGAGACTATTGCGCGGCAAATCGCGCCGAAGTCGGGTTGCGGATCTCCTCAGACGATCCGGGCTGAATGCCAGACGTTCTTGACGGTCATGTAATTCTCAAGCCCCTCGGTGCCGCCCTCACGACCCGACCCGCTGGACTTCACGCCTCCGAAAGGCGTTTCCGGCATCGATGCTTCAAGCGTGTTGACAGACAGATTGCCTACTTCAACCTCATCGACCAAACGGTCGATGTAATCCGCCCTATTGGTAAATGCATATCCTGCCAATCCGTAAGGGACGGAATTTGCCTGATCGATTGCCTCGTCCAGCGAGGCCACAGGGTTGATGACTGCAATGGGACCAAATGGTTCTTCCTGCATGATCCGCGCGATCTGAGGAACGTTCAACAAGACTGTCGGCTGATAGAAATAGCCCTGGTTGCCCAGGGGCGCGCCTCCCGTAGCGACAATCGCCCCTTTGGCACGCGCATCCTCGACCAGTTCGGTCAGGGCAGGCACCCGCCGATCATTGGCCAGCGGGCCCATCTCGACCTCAGAGTCCAAGCCGTTGCCGACAACTGTGGCCGCTGCCCGTTGCACAAAGTCTTTGGCGTAGGACTCAAGGATGCTCTGGTGCACAAAGAAGCGGGTTGGGGATGTGCACACTTGCCCGGCATTGCGCATCTTGCGCACGGCGCCAGAAATTGCCGCCGCCTGAACATCCGTGTCTTCACAGACAATGACCGGAGCGTGCCCACCCAGTTCCATCAACACACGCGTGTCATGCTGGGATGCAAGTTTGGTTAGATGCCGCCCAACATTTGTCGACCCGGTAAAGGCCACCAGACGCACGGGGTCTTGCGGGATCAGATACCCGGAAATTTCGGCTGGTTCACCAAATACCAAATTCAGGACACCCGGCGGCAATCCCGCATCTTCGAACGCTTTTGCAATGTGCATTGCCCCAGCTGGAGTTTCCTCTGCGGCCTTAAGGATTACTGAACAACCCGAAGCCAATGCACCGGCGATTTTCCGAGCCGGTTGGCTCATGGGGAAGTTCCACGGCGAAAATGCGGCGACAACTCCGATAGGCTGGTGATGTACCGCGAATTTGTGACCCTGAGCAGCCGGGATGATCCGTCCATAGGTCCGCATGGCCTCACCCGCATCCCATTCAAAAAACTCAGCCCCGCGGATCACTTCAAGGCGGGCTTGCTTCAAGGGTTTGCCATGTTCCAGGGTCATCGAATGCGCAATCTGGTCTATGCGTTCCCGCATCAGGGCTGCAGCGCGCAGGATCGTATCCGCGCGTTCACGCGGAGAGGTACGGCTCCAGACGCGGAAACCTTTGACAGCGGCTTCCAGCGCATCGTCTAGGTCTTTGATCGATGCGCAGGGCAACCGCCCAAGCTCTTCTTCGGTTGCCGGGTTGATCACCGGGATATCGCGGTCGGTCTTTCGCCACGTGCCATCTATGAACAATTTGAGCTCTGGATACATCAAGCTGACACCTCTTCTTGCCTTGTTTTCAAATCGCGCGACGCCTCGTATTACATCAAGTGAATTGAACAAATACGGGTATCACTTTGGCGAATAGCTGGTTTGTTTATCCTGCGCCGCCTTGTGCAATGCCGTCTTGAAAGCCCGCCCGGCAGGCGACAGATCATCGTCCGCGCGGAAAGACACCCCGATCGGTCCCTGACCAAAGGGAACGCTCCAATTGATTTGGACAAGGTGCCCGTGCTGGATGTCCTGCGCAACGACCTCGGCAGGCATAAGGCCAATCAGGTCACGCGATTGCAGCAACGCGCGGTTCGTCAGATAAGACACAGACTCGATCATGACCGGCGGCACATATTGCTGCTGGCCAACAAAGAAATGATCGACCTGACGCCGCAACGTGGTCTCTTGCGGAGGAAGAATCCAGCCAAAGGGTTTGGTTTGGGCAAACGTCACGTCCTTGCGACAGGCCAGCGGGTGTTGAGGGCCAACAACGGCTAATATCCGATCCTCGAACAGTTTTTCCTGACGGATCTTGTCGCGGTGCCGATGCGAGGGCAGACGGCCCACAACCATGTCGATCTCTCCTGAAAGCAGCCGAGGCATCAGCACTTCATTGGTGCCTTCGCTGATCTTGACCGCCACATTTGGGCGGTCTTCCAACAGCAGTTCAATGGCTGCAGGCAAAAGGCTGGTCGACGCCGCAAGCAATGTGCCCACCACAACGCGACCCGAGTTGCCCTCGTTCAGGTCGTCCAGTTCCTGAGCCGCGTTCGACACCTGCGCAAAGATCAGTTTGCCATGACGGATCAGGGTTTCGCCAAAGACTGTCGGTACGACTCCACGATTGGTGCGGGTGAACAGTTTAACTTCGAAGTCCAGCTCAAGATCCTGAATCATCTTGGTGGCAGCGGGTTGAGAGATACCCAACTCGCGCGCGGCATTCTGGATGTTTCCATGCGCGCCCACGGCAACCAGCAGACGCAGTTGGCGCAGTTTCAGGCGCGTCAAAGCACGATCAACGATGCGAGAGTGACGCCCAACCATGGCTAAAGCACAATCGGTTTGCAAAGCTGGTCCAGTTTGGACAGAACGCTCATCGCGGCTAATGCCGAGCTGCGCGGATTGTCGGGCAGGGCTGTGCCGCTGATCCGAAACTGAAAAGTTCCAAAATCGCCTTCGGCCTCGACCTCGTGAATGTTCTTGTAAATCGTCGGGTCGGCGATCAGACGAACCTGAGTGTCGTCAAACCCCACACCCGCCAAAGCGACAGCGGCCGCAACGTTGGCGTTCTTTGGGTAAGCCAGCGCCGCCTCTCGGGCAGAACCCTGGAAATGGGTTTCAGCGTCACTAATCTTGTCGAGTTCCAGACTGTGTTCGGCAAGCGATCCCTTCCACCCCGCAGGTGGTTTGCGCCCCACGTAGGTAACGGACTTGAGCGGGCCGACTGCAGCAGCGCTCAAGCAATCCAACCCGCCGATGGCACCGCTTGCCAGATGCAAACGTCCCCCACCCTGTCGCGCAGCGCTTTCCAACCGATCCGCTATTTTCTGGTCCGCCAGCGCGCCGACTGAAACGCTGATGATGTCCATACCATTTGCCAGTATGTACGGCCCCAGACCGGCCAAAGCCTCGTGCCCTGCGCAATCCAGAACCATGTCGATCCCCGCCGGCAGGTCGTCAATTGAACCGACTGACAGGGGTATTTTTGAAGCGACGCGGTGCGGTCTGACCAGAATGGCCGCCAACTCATGCCCATGTTCTGGCAGTGCGCGCTGCACATATTGCGCAATTGCGCCGGTTCCGATGACTGCGATTTTCATGCCTGAACCCTAGACCAGCGTTGAAAAAACCTGAATTGATAAGTTGATGGTATAATTTTTTCAGATAGCCATTTCCCTGAAATCGCGCTGGATCGACCGTCTCAATGTGCTTTTCATTGGATCAGAGCCACAGGGACCGCGCAAAAAATGAAATACACAAAAGACGACGCAAAAAATTATGCCCGCGAAAACATGACGGGGATCTGGGCCGCAGCGTTGAATCCGTTCAACGAAGATCTGTCGCTGGATGAGACCGGGCTGCGCGCCAACATCCGCCATTGGATCGACGATCTGGACATTCAGGGCCTGTTCGTCGCTGGCAAACAGGGCGAGTTCTTTTCGATGAACATTGAGGAGCGCAAGCGGAATTTCGAAATTGCCGTCGACGAATGCACGGGCAAGGCCGGGGTGATTGTCTCGGTCTCGGATCAGAACATGAATACGGCGTTGGAGCTGGCGCATCATGCCCAGAATTGCGGTGCGGATTACATCGTGGTCCATGCTCCGGTTCTTAGCTTCGTGCAGGATCGAGGCGAGGTTCTATACCAATACTACAAGCGGTTCTGCGATGAGCTAGACATTGGCATCGCCATGTGGAGCCATCCTGACAGCGGCTATCTGATGCAGCCCGAAGAATGCGCGCGCATTGCGGAATTGCCGAATATCGTTGCAATCAAATATTCGGTCCCACGCGAAATGTATGTGAAGCTGACCCACATGGTAGGCGACAAGATTCATGTCTCAACCTCGGCCGAGCATGAATGGCTGGATAATATCCTGGAACTCGACTGGAAGCTCTATCTTTGCTCCTCTCCACCATATCAATTGCAAAGCAAGATCGATCAGCGGATGAACGAATACACGCGCCTAGCGTTTGCCGGAAAAGCGGATGAAGCGCGACGTGTGTTTGACAGCCTCAATCCTGTCCGGGATGCCATGAAACGCGCGCGCCCAGCGGGTAAGCCCACGGCCTTTGGAAAGTACTGGCAGGAATTGCTGGGTCAGGTTGGAGGCCGCGTACGCCCGCCGATGCTGGAACTGTCTGAAGCCGAAAAAACGATCATTCACAAAGCGTTCGACGAATGCGGCCTGCGCGTCTGAAATGGCTGCGCGTAGAGCTTTATAAAGAAATCTGATAGCTAGATGCTGATAATTTCTTTGCTGTTATGGAAAAACGCGCCAAACTTTCGGCGGTAGGGAGTGGGACATGTCAAAACTGAAAGCATTCAACTTCAAGGCCTGGATCGACGAACACCGCCATCTGCTCAAGCCGCCAGTAGGCAATCGTCAGGTCTGGGAAGATGCCGATCTGATGGTCACGGTTGTTGGCGGGCCGAACAAGCGGACGGATTATCATGACGACCCTGTGGAAGAGTTTTTCTATCAGCTTGAAGGCGACATGGTGCTGAAAATCTTTGACGGAGAGGAGTTCTACGACGTTCCAATCCGCGAAGGCGAGGTTTTCTTGCTGCCACCGCATGTCCGCCATTCGCCGCAACGCCCACAGGAAGGCTCGATTGGGCTTGTGATCGAACCCAAGCGCCAGACGGGCGAGTTGGACGCCATCGAATGGTACTGTTTCGAATGCGGATCACTGGTGCATCGTGCGGAAATGCAGCTAAAGTCCATCGTTGATGACCTGCCTCCGGTTTATCAGAAGTTCTATGCCTCGGAAAAAGACCGCACCTGCCCAAACTGTCAGGCGATGCATCCAGGTAAGGAACCGCCCGAGGGCTGGGTTAAACTGTAAAACAAGATCAAACAGGGGAAGTCATGAAACATTTTGTAAAAATCGCCGCCTCTGCGGCTGTTCTGGCAATGTCATCCGTGGCAGTTCAGGCTGAAGAGTTCCGGTTAGGCCTGATCACGCCACCGCCGCATATCTGGACCAAAGCCGCCGAGTCGTTTGGGGCTGAGCTGAACGAGGCCAGTGGTGGCGCGCATTCAGTTTCGGTTTTCCCGGCGCGTCAGCTGGGGAACGAAGCAGAGATGCTGCAGCAATTGCAGACGGGTGCTTTGGACATGGCCTTCATGACGGTGGCCGAAGTGTCGAACCGTGCGCCTGAGCTGGGGGCGTTTTATGCACCCTATCTGGCAGATGACATTGGGCACGCCGGGCGCATCCTGCGGTCTGACACCGCCAAATCCATGCTGGAGCCATTACCAGGGCAAGTTGGCGTTGTGGGTCTGGGCTATGGGATGGCCGGATTGCGCCAGATCGTCAGTCGCGGAGATGTTTCATCCGCAGAAGATCTGTCTGGCCTGAAGCTTCGGATCACGCCCTTTACGCCGATCCTCGATTTCTACAATGCGGTTGGGGCAGCACCTACACCGATGCCCTTGCCTGCGGTCTATGATGCGCTGGCCAATGGTCAGGTTGATGCAATCGATATGGATGCCGAGCTGATCTGGGTGCTGAAATATTACGAGCACGCCGACACAATCGTGCAGTCGGATCACATGATGTTCCCGATGGTCGGGCTGGTTTCGGCAAAGGTCTGGGCTGGCTTGTCGGAAGAAGACCGGGTGATGATTGCTGAACTGATGGCCAAGCATGTCGACAGCACCATCGACGCGTATGTTGAAAACGATGCCAAATGGTTGGAACAGATCGAGGGCACGGGAAAAGCCTACAAGAAGGTCGATGCCTCGTTCTTTGGCGACGCGATTGAAGAGTGGAACGGGATCTGGTCCGAGAAGACCTCTTCCCTTGACGCTTTGCGGCAGACTGCGGCAGAAACAAAATAACGAAAACGGCATGACGAAAAGGGCGCAGGTCGATCCTGCGCCCTTTCTCACGGGAGAACAGCGATGTTGTATCGGCTGTCGGCTGGCTTGGCGCGGGTCGAATTGTGGTGCGCCGCCTTTCTGGCGGTCTGCATAACAGCTTTAATTTTGCTGAATGTCGTGACGCGTACGGCGGGAAATGCTCTGTTCTGGGTCGATGAGCTGGCGATTTATGCCATGGTCTGGATGACTTTCCTCGGGGCGTCCGCTGCTTTGCATCATCGCAGTTCGGTTTCGATCTCTATTCTCTCCGACAATGTGCCGGATCGCGCGAAACGACTGATCCGCAAGATTGTGGACACCTTCGTGTTTGCCTTTTCCCTGGCGATGCTGTGGTTCTGCTGGCGTTGGTTCCTGCCGCTGGAAATCGCCCGTAGCGGTTTTGACACTGCGGCCTTTCAGGGTCAGACATTCAACTTCATCTATGCCGAGCCGACACTAACCCTGGGCCTGCAAAAATACCTGTTCTGGCTTGTCATGTGGTTGTTTTCACTTGGTGCAACTTTGCATTCCACGATGCACCTGCTGAGCGCCCCGGCGAAGGGGTCGCAGCCATGAGTCCTATCGTCTTTCTGGCTACTCTGTTTCTGTCTGTACCGGTGGCAATCGTGCTGGCCATCACAGCCATCTGGTACATCTGGGAAAGCGGCAACACAGTTCTTTATGACAGCTACGCACAGAAAATGTTCGGTGGGTTGGAAAACTATGGGCTTCTGGCAATCCCCTTGTTCATGCTGACCGGAGAATTGATGAATGAAGGCGGTATGACCCGACGCCTTGTCGCGCTGGCGCGCGTGTTCGTTGGCGGGTTTCGCGGTGGGCTGGCCTATATCAACCTGCTGGCCAACATGTTCATGGCGGCGATCATCGGCTCTGCGACTGCGCAAATCGCGGTGATGTCGCGCGCCATGGTCCCGGCGATGGACGAAGAAGGCTATGATAAAGGCTTCGCCGCCGCGACCACCGCTGCTGGTGGCTTATTGGCCCCGGTTATTCCGCCCTCAATGATGTTTGTGATCTTTGGGGTTCTGGCCCAGATTCCCATCGGCGACATGTTCATTGCCGGTATTTTGCCGGGCCTGCTTCTGGCTGGCGCTTTTGCTTTGGTCATTACCCTGATCGGGTGGCAGCGGCAGTTTCCCAAAGGCCGCTGGATGACGCGGGCCGAGGCTATTCGGTCCCTGATCAGCGCAGTTCCTGCCCTGTTGATCCCCCTTTCGATCATTGGTGGCATCCTGTTCGGGATCGCCACCCCAACCGAGTCCGCCGCGATTGCGTCCTTAATCGCCTTTCTTGTGGGCTGGCTGGTCTATGGCGATCTGAAACCGCAAAACCTGGCCGAAATGTTCAAACGCACCGCTGCCAATGCCTCGATGATCCTGTTCATGATCGCGGCAGCCAGTGTATTTGGCTGGGTTATCATCTACGAAGAGATACCGCAGCATCTGGCCGGGCTGATCACATCTGTTACCTCGAACCCCTTTGTGTTTCTGCTGATCGTGAATCTGGCGCTCTTACTGGTGGGAATGGTGATTGATGGCATTGCTGCGATTATCCTGATCACACCCATCCTGCTGCCCATTGCAACCGGGTCTTACGACATCAGCCCGTATCAATTCGGAATCGTAGCCTGCCTGAATCTTGTGCTTGGCCTGCTGACACCACCTGTCGGGATCGGTCTGTACATCGCCTCATCCATGAGCGGCACCACGCCGGGTGCAATCCTCAAATCGCTCTGGCCTTTCCTTGTCGCGGTGGCTTTGGTTCTGCTTTTGCTCAGCTATTTCCCCAGCCTGTCGACGCTGCTGATCTGAGGGTGATCCCATTGGGCTTTCCGCTCACCCTCATGGCGCAGGAAAACTTGCGCTAAACTTCCAAGCGATTGACCTCTAGACTGATCCAATCACCACCCTTATCGGACGCAAGGTAGAACATGCTGCTGGACACACCAATCTGCGAATTTGGCTGGAAGGCCCCGGACTTCACACTGAAGGATCCCAACGGTCAACCTTTCACCATGTCCGATCATCTGCAAAACGGGCTGCTGATCGCCTTTATTTGCAACCATTGCCCGTATGTCAAAACCCTTGCAGATCGGCTGGCGCGGGACACGGATCTTTTGAGGTCAAAGGGCATTGGCGTCTTGGCGGTGATGTCGAACGATTATCGAGACTACGCAGAAGATGCACCGCCCAGAATGTTGGAGTTCGCGCGAATGAACGGGTTCAACTTCCCCTATCTTGTCGACGAGGATCAATCCGTTGGACAGGCATATAACGCGGTCTGTACACCCGACTTCTTTGGTCTGAATGCAGACGGGTTGCTGCAATACCGTGGACGCCTGGACAATCTGCGCCGTGGCGAATCCGGCGAGCGTGAGCCGGAACTTGTCAACGCGATGCTTCGGATCGCTGAAACCGGGCAAGGCCCCCAAGATCAAACACCCTCGATGGGATGCTCTATCAAGTGGACCAGAGGGAGCTTGTAGGACCCGAGCGATAGACGTGGAACGTTGTTTTGTCCCGATGCACTCTTGACCCACCCTGCCCTGTCGTTCTTGATAAGATCAAACGTCCTTGGCGGCGCAAAGGCCGAACTTGAGGATCAAACAAAAAAGCGGAGAGCATGGCATCACAACACCGATGTCACGTGCGGGATCACATGGCAGATATTGCAGACTGGCTGAGCAAGCATGGCTTATCCAAATATGCTGACGCCTTTTCCCAGCATGAAGTCGAGTTGGGTGATCTTGCCGAACTGAACGATGATGACCTTGTCACCATTGGGTTGCCTTTGGGACCTAGACGGCGTTTCCTGAAGGCCATTCGCGAAGGTGCAAAGGGGCGTTCAGGTCCAGAACCCAATATTGTTGCCGAACGCAGGCAACTGACGGTGATGTTCATTGATCTCGTGGGGTCTACTCCGCTGTCGCAACAACTTGACCCCGAAGATCTGGCCGAGGTTCTGAGGCTGTTCAAGGAAACTTGCGCCGCAGCCGTCGCCGCATATGACGGACACATCGCCAGTTATTATGGCGACGGCATCATGGTGTTCTTTGGGTTTCCGCACGCGCATGAGGATGATCCTCAACGCGCGATACACGCGGGTCTTCGGATTATTCGCGATATCCCCAACTTGCGCACGCATGCCCAGCTTCAGGTGCGTATCGGCATTGCAACCGGTCTGGTCGTCGTTGGCGACCTGCGGGGTGAAAAGATGTTCGAGGATGGCACAGCGATGGGCGAAACCCCAAACCTCGCCGCGCGGCTGCAATCCATGGCCGACCCGGGCACGCTGATCGTTGCGCCGACGACCCACGAACTTGCAGGCGATACGTTTGAATACATTCGCCGTGGAACGTTTCAGTTGAAAGGTTTCGCAAAGGAAGTTGAAGCCTGGCAAGTCACTGGCACGCGCCAAACCCTCAGCCGGTTCATAGCCTCGGATGACACTGCGATGAGCTCGCTTGTCGGCCGAACACTGGAATACAAAACGCTGCACAGCAAATGGGATCTGGCCCAACAAGGACATGGTCAGGTGGCGCTGGTGTCAGGCGAAGCAGGGATCGGAAAATCCCGCCTGATCGAAGAGCTGCACCGAACGATCCCAGACCCATCCTATCAACACGTTCGATTTCAATGCTCTCCCTACCACGATGCAAGTGCACTATATCCCATCATTCGCCAGCTTGAGACCGCAGCGGGATTAAGAATTGACGACAGCGCGGCACAGAAACTGGACAAGTTAAAGCACGCATTGGGCACGCCGTCCGACATCACGCTAAAACTGGCCGCATCGCTTCTGTCTGTTCCATTCGAGGATCAGTTGGGTCCGCTGGATCTGACGCCTGAACAGGTGATGAAACAGACGCTGGACATGTTGGCAGATCATCTGATCGCAACAGCCGGGAAGAGTCCGGTGCTGGTGCTGTTTGAAGATGCACATTGGATCGACCCGACAACAAAAACGCTGCTCGATCTCTTTGTAAAACGCATCGGGGATGCGCCGGTGCTGATGGTGATGAGCTATCGCACGGGCTTTGATCCGGGCTGGACATTCACCTCAAATCTCACCCATGTCGATTTGAAGCAGTTGGGCATTGAACAGATAAAGGAAATCGTTGACGACGTCGCCAATGGCAGACCCGTTCCAAAGGCGGCTTATGATCTGATCACAGCCCGTTCAAACGGGGTTCCTCTATTCGTCGAAGAGGTCACCAAGGACCTTCTGGAGACCGACTTTCTGATTGATGGTGCGGAAACCGTCTCGGCTGACAGTGCGTCGGTATCATCTTCCGTTCCCAAATCCCTGCATGACGCCTTGATGGCCCGTTTGGACCGACTGAGTTCGGCCAAGGAAGTGGCACAGATCGGGGCAGTTATCGGTCCACACTTCTCGTACCCTCTGATCGCGCGGGTCTCGGGTTTGAACGAAGGGGCCTTGCGGGCGGGGCTGGAATTGCTGGAGGATGCAGGCATCGTGAACAGCTCGGACGCAGATCCGGAGGAGACCTTCACTTATCGTCACGCCCTCATTCGCGAAACTGCGTATAACAGCCTTCTGAAACGCGAACGGCGGGGGCTGCATGCCCGTGTGGCCGAGGCCTTGGAAGAGACTGAGCATCACGATGCGGCGGTCGGCCCTGAGATTTTCGCCCACCACTACACGATGGCGGACATGCCGGAACAGGCGATCGATTACTGGTTTCTGGCTGGCCAACGCTCGGCTGAACGTTCGGCGGCGGTCGAAGCGGTGACACAGTTGGGCCGGGCCATCACCTTGCTCGAAAAGGTGGACAAATCCGTTGACCGGGATCGAAACGAAACCCGGATTCAAGTTCTTCGGGCGGGTGTTCTTCGCTCGACCGCAGGCATTGCAGCGGATGAAACAGGAGCGGCTTACGCGCGGATTCGCGACCTGTGCAACCGGCTGGGCGAAACCGAACAACTGTTCCCGGTTCTGAATGGGCTGTACGCGTATCATCTGGTGCGGGGTGAATACAATCTGGCCAAAGCCACGGCAGCACAATTGCTGGACCTGGCAAAACTTGATGAGGAAACGCATCACACCATGATCGCCCACCGGGCCATGGGCGCAGTTTTACTGCATATCGGGCATCTGGAACCAGCTTGTGATCACCTGAAACAGGCGCTGAGCTTGTATGACCCGGAACAGCACAGCCGCCTGGCTTACGTCTATGGTACTGATCATGCCGCCATTACATCTTGCTTTCTGAGCGTCGCGACCTGGCTGCGCGGCGAGCCAGACCGCGCCCTTGATATCCAGCTTCAGGCCGTGTCAGCAGCTCAGGATTTGAAACATGCACACAGTCTGGCGCAGTCATTGACTTATCTATGTATGCTTCACCTTCTGCGGCGCGATCCTGAACAAGTTTATGACGCGGTCTCGCGCCTTGAATCTCTGGCCATCAAACATGCATTCCCGTTCATGTCATTGACGGCCAATGTCTGGCGCAGCTGGGCGGATGCTCAGATTACACCCAACCTTCGGACGATGCACGCGATGCACGATGCGGCACAAGCCTGGTGGGCCAGTGGGGCAGGTAACTACAAGCCTTTGTTCCTGACAGTTCTGGCCGAAGTCGCACTTAAGGCAAACGAAACGCGCACAGCGCAACAGTTTCTGGACGAGGCGCGAACTCAGCAGGATCTGACCAATGAAGGCTGGGCGCAAGCCGAAACAGACCGGATCGAGGCCACTTTGCAGGCCACAGATCACCCCGCCGACCTCTTGTTCGAACGCGCTATTCGAACCGCGCGCAGACAGCAGGCTCGAATGTTCGAACTGCGTACCGCCATCGCGTATCAGCGGACCTGCGAACGTCTCAATTGTGTGCCAGAGACGTCACCGGACATAAGGGGCATTCTGGGCGCAATATCCGGCAGCCCGCAAAACTGCGATATCGCGGAGGCTTTGGCGGCAGTTGATCAAGCGAAGACGCTGTAGGACTTCACGGCCGGCCCGGAGCATACCATAGGTGCTACTGTCGATAGGTCGAACCCGACTGTCGTTTCTTTAATACGTCAGGGCGAAAGCAACTCGTCCTGGTACCCAAATAGCGCCGGTTGACCCCCTGTGTGCAGCAGAATCACTTTCTGCCCCTGCTGCAGAACACCTTGTTCCAGCAAACCCAAAAGCCCCGCGAAGGTTTTGGCTGAATAGACCGGGTCCAAAAAGATTCCCTCGGAACGAGCCATCAGGGTCAGAGCATTGCGCGTGGCAGGACCGATCTGTCCGTATCCCGGAGCCAACGCCCCGTCCCATGTCTGAATGTCATCCATGACCAAAACGGGATCGAAGCCCAGCATATCCGCCAGACGCCCCAGAACCTGTTGCATCCGTACATGTTGCTGGTGCTGATCGCGGCGAACGCAGATGCCATAGACAGGGGCAGATTGCCCGGCAAGCCGCAGCCCTGCCAAGAATCCGCCATGGGTGGAACCGCTGCCGGATGGCACCACAGCCGCTTCAAAATCACTGATCTGGGTCATCAGTTCCGCTGCAGCAGCAACATATCCCAACGCGCCAAGCGGAGGATGATCGATGCCAAGATGAATAACATAGGGCTTTCGGCCTTCGGCCTTCAGCTGATCGGCCCTTTCATGCAAGGCATTGTCTGCGCCGATCTCATCTTCGCCGGTGGGGTAGTGTAAATGTTCGGCCCCCAGAAGACCGGCCAGCAAGACATTTCCCGATCGGTAATAATCTGCACCCATGCCCGGTACGCGCTCTTCCAGCTGAAGGACGGCGTCCATGCCAAGTTTTGCAGCCGCCGCGGCAGCCGAGCGAACAAAGTTCGACTGCACCGCCCCGGTGATCAGGATTGTATCTGCTTTCTGTTGCTGGGCCTCACCCAAATAGAACTCCAGCTGGCGGGTTTTATTGCCACCAAAGCTCAGCCCAGTCAGGTCGTCCCGTTTGATCCACAGATCCAGCCCTAACTGATCCGACAACCGATCAAGCCGCTCGGTCGGCGTCGCGGACGTCATCAATGTGGCGCGGGCAAAGCCCGAGAGCATATCTTCAATCGTCATTATCGTGATCCGTTTTGTCGTCTGCGCACAACCAGCGAAAGATGTCCTTTGGCGCACGATAGACAGGAAGCGAACCAAGCGAAAGAACGCAGAACAGGGTCAGCGCACAGTCGCAGTTATTTTACCGCGCTCGGGTTCGAAAAGCATTGCACTTGAAAAAAAACGCACCTATCGATGCGCCCCGCCGGTCGCAGCCTACCCGGCTAACAAAACAAGGACTGACAATATGAAAACTGCTTTGGTCTGCTCCGGCGGGCTGGATTCGGTTTCTTTGGCCCATGTACTGGCGGCTGAAGGCAACCTGTCTCGACTGATCTCATTCGACTATGGCCAACGCCACACCAAGGAACTGGGTTTTGCCGCCCAATGTGCCGAAAGGCTGGGCGTACCACATCATGTGATTGATTTGCGTTCGGTTGGGGCGTCGCTGACCGGATCTGCCCTGACCGACGATTTGGACGTGCCGGACGGGCATTATGAAGAAGAGACCATGAAGGTCACAGTCGTCCCCAATCGCAACGCCATCATGCTGACCATTGCCTATGGCATCGCGGCGGCAAATGGCGACGCGGCGGTGGCCACCGCCGTGCATGGGGGCGATCACTTTATCTACCCAGATTGTCGCCCCGGCTTCACTGACGCCTTTGACGCCATGCAGCGTGCGGCTCTGGACGGATATGCGGATATCGCGCTGCATGTTCCCTTCGTCCATCGATCCAAATCCGAAATCGTTGCCGAAGGGGCACGGGTGAACACGCCCTTTGCTGAAACATGGTCCTGCTACAAGGGCGGTGATCGGCATTGCGGGCGCTGCGGCACCTGTGTCGAACGGCGCGAGGCATTTGATCTGGCCGGTGTCGAAGACCCCACTGTGTACGAGGACCCCGAATTTTGGCGTCAGGCAATGGAAAGGGAGCGGGCCTGATGTACCGGATCACCAAGGAATTCCACTTTTCGGCCTCGCACCAGTTGACCCACCTGCCAAACGATCACCAATGCGCAAGGATGCACGGGCACAATTATATCGTCGTGGTCGAGCTCGCCTCGGCCCACCTGAACAGCGATGGATTTGTGCGGGACTATCACGAGCTGAAACCGCTCAAAACCTATATCGACGACAGGTTCGACCATCAGCATCTGAACGATGTGCTGGACTGCGCGACCACCGCCGAGAACATGGCGCGCCATTTCTATGACTGGTGCGCCGCGCGCTGGCCCGAAACAGCCGCAGTCAAAGTGTCCGAGACGCCCAAGACGTGGGCCGAGTACCGGCCATGACCCTGCGCATCGCTGAAATTTTCGGCCCAACCATTCAGGGCGAGGGCGCACTGATCGGCCAGCCCACCGTTTTCGTACGTACAGGCGGATGCGATTTTCGCTGCGCGTGGTGTGACAGCCTGCACGCCGTCGACACCGCCTATCGCCACGATTGGAAGGCGATGGAGACCGAGGCCGTCTGGTCCGAGGTACAGCGACTTTCTGGCGGGCAACCCCTGACCGTGTCGCTGTCCGGCGGCAACCCAGCCATTCAGGACTTCGCCCCGTTGATCCAGCGCGGAACGCGGGCAGGCTATCGCTTTGCCTGCGAGACCCAAGGGTCCGTTGCCAAACCGTGGTTTGCCGACCTGTCGATGCTGGTACTCAGCCCCAAACCTCCCAGCAGCGGCGAGGTTATGGATTGGGACGCCTTCGACGCGTGCCTTGCAGTACGGCCCGCGCAGACAGCACTGAAAATCGTCATCTTCAATGACACCGATTTCCAATGGGCAAAGGACGTGGCGGCCCGCTATCCGGACCTGCCGCTTTATCTGCAACCAGGCAACCCGGAAACCGACCCCGATCTGCCCGTCGATCTCACCCAAGCCACCGAGCGGCTGGAATGGCTGATCGACAAAACTCTTGGCTTAGGGTGGTTCGCCCCCCGTATCCTGCCGCAGCTCCACGTGCTGGTCTGGGGCAACAAACGCGGCGTCTGACCATAAGGAGACAGACATGAGCGACATTTACAGCAATCTCACTCAATTGGGCGGCGACACCGTCCTGCCCAACTCGCCGGAACAAGCGGTTCTTGAACGCGTGCGGAACCCGCAGGCGGACGTGGACTATAACGTGCGTTTCACAGCGCCCGAGTTCACCTCGCTCTGCCCGATGACCGGGCAGCCGGATTTCGCGCATCTGGTCATCGACTATGTGCCCGGCGATTGGCTGGTGGAAAGCAAATCACTAAAGCTGTTTCTGGGATCGTTTCGAAACCACGGTGCTTTTCACGAAGATTGCACCGTCTCGATCGCGCGCCGTCTGCAGGAATTTCTCGAACCCCGCTGGCTGCGCATCGGTGGCTATTGGTACCCGCGCGGCGGCATCCCCATTGACGTATTCTGGCAAACGGGGCCCCTGCCGGAAAGCGTGTGGATTCCGGATCAGGGCGTTCCCCCCTATCGCGGGCGCGGTTGACCAAGATGCAGGATCCGAGCGGTGTTACCGCTCGCTCGGGTCGCTATCCGCATAGTCGCGCAGAGTGTCAATATCGTCGATATCTGCGTGGTTTCTGTTGATCTTGACACCAACAGTTTTTAACCGTGAAAACGCGCGGCTCAGGCTTTCGGGTTTCATCCCCAAGCGTCCTGCGATCAGCATCTTGTCGTAGGGAAGTTCCACCTCGCACGCACCACTTTCCCGATCACACAATTCCAGCAGAAATTCCGCAACACGCTGAGCACCGGTCTGCGCCTTCAGCTGCTCAAGCTGTGCCACCAGAGAGTGCAGATGCGTGAAAGTAGCCGCTAGAATCGAAATGCCGATTTCCGGATCTTCCCGCATCAGCGACAACAATACCGGGCTGGGGATATGCATCACTTCACAAGGAGACACAGCTTCGGCAGACACAGGGTATGGCACGTCCCGAAGCGCCACGGCTTCGCCAAAGCTGTCACCTCGCGTAAAAACGCTCACCACCGCTTCAGCTCCGGTCGGCGTAACACGGAACAGTTTGACCCAACCCGCCAGCATAACATGCACTGCCTTGGCCTCTTCCTCTTGCAGGAAGATCGTCTCACCCCGATCATATTTCCGCCAAACGGCCTGACGCAGCAATGAATCGACATGCCTCTCGGGCAAGCTGCGCAATAAAAGTGACTGGCGTGCGATAGCCTTTTGTGCCTCATGTGGCATCAAGGCATCCCCCTGTTTGTCCGTTTCGGGCAGCGCCCGAGTGATCATCCCTAGACAAAGCTATGCCAAAGCGCACTCCGACGTACCACCCCTATTCTTGCATCCAAACTTGACAATTGTCATGTCACGACCAGGTGCGCTGCCTTAAGTTCAGCTCAAAGCCAGTTATCCGGGGAGCATGTCAGATGGACTTCGAGCGATATTTCAGCCAGAGCCTCGACACTTTGAAAGATGAAGGAAACTACCGGGTTTTCATCGATTTGCAACGACGTTGCGGGGCGTTTCCAAACGCCCGGCAGACCGATGGGCCAGTTCAGCGGGATGTGCGGATCTGGTGCTCGAATGACTATCTGGGCATGGGCCAGCATCCGTCGGTGATCAGCGCCATGCACGATGCGCTGGACCGCTGCGGCGCCGGTGCGGGTGGAACGCGCAATATCTCGGGGACTACCCATGACCACGTGCTTCTCGAAGCTGAATTGGCTGACTTGCACGGCAAGGAAGCCGCGCTGCTGTTTACCTCGGGCTATGTTTCCAATTGGGCCGCGTTGGGGACGCTGGCTGCGAAGATTCCGGGGCTGATAGTTTTCTCCGATGCGTTGAACCATGCGTCGATGATCGAAGGCATCCGCCACTCACGGGCGCAGAAGGTGATATGGAACCATAATGACCTTGAGGATCTGGACGCAAAGCTGGCCGCCGCTGACCCCAACGCGCCCAAGATGATCGCCTTTGAGTCGGTCTACTCGATGGATGGCGACATCGCCCCTATCAAAGAGATTTGTGATCTGGCCGACAAATATGGTGCAATGACCTATCTGGACGAAGTGCACGCCGTCGGTCTCTATGGCCCGCGCGGAGGTGGTATTGCCGAACGCGAAGGGCTCATGAATCGCCTGACCGTTATTGAAGGGACGCTGGGCAAGTCCTTTGGTGTAGTCGGCGGATATATCGCCGCCTCTGCCGCCCTGTGCGATTTCGTGCGCAGCTTTGCCAGCGGGTTCATCTTCACCACCGCCCTGCCCCCGTCGATTGCGGCTGGGGCTGCGGCTTCGATCCAGCATCTGAAACAATCGAGCACGGAACGTGACTTGCAAAAACAGCGGGTGGCGCAGGTGCGGGCCCGACTGGACGCCGAAGGCATTCCACATTTGCCCAACCCCAGCCACATCATCCCGGTGATGGTGGGCGATCCGGTGAAATGTAAGTTCATCTCGGACACACTGCTGGAAGAATTCGGCATCTACATCCAGCCCATCAACTATCCCACCGTTCCCAAAGGCACCGAACGTCTGCGGATCACGCCGTCTCCGGTTCATACGGATGAGGATATCGACCATCTGGTCGGTGCGCTGTCAGCCTTGTGGCAACGCTGCCAGATTGCGCGGATGCCTATGGCTGCACAATAGTTCCAAGCACCCCTTTGCATGGAGAACTGCCGCCCTTCGGGGCGGCGTTTTTTTTCAGACCAGATAGAGGACAAGTACAATCAGTGCAAAGCCCGTCAGCACAATGGAAAATCCACGCAGCCAGGCCGGACTAGCCGCAAGGTCAAGATACTGCGCCAGGATGATGCGGCACTTGAGAAGCGCAAGACCCAGAATACCCGCGCCGACGATTTTGGGCGCAAACGGTAACAGGGTCAGCAGCGCCGAGGTCACGCTGAGCGCCAACAGGGTGAACCACGCGCGTGTGAGTGCGTTCGGGAGCCTCAGGCGGGAGTTTTTGTGAAATGATGAAGACGCGGGCATCATTTTACCCCAACAGGTAGATCACGGGGAACAGCATGATCCAGACCAGATCGACCATGTGCCAGAACTGCGCGCCTGCTTCGATGTTATGCGGATCGTCGCGCCAGGCCACCAAGAGAAGGATTCCGACCCCGGCCAGGACATGGGCGGCGTGGAAACCGGTCAGTAGGTAATAGAACAGAAAGAAGGGATGAGTTTCAAACGTGATACCTTGCCCGGCTTTTCCCACGTATTCCGCACCCTTGATCATCAGGAAGACGATCCCCAACGCGGCCGCGACCATGAGGGCAAACCGTGCTTTGAACCGTTCTGCGGCACGGCGCCAGCGCAGTGCCTGCGCGGCAAGGTAACCCGATGTGACCAACACCGCGGTGTTGAAGGCGGCCCCAGTACGATAAAGATGCGATTGGGCCTCGGCAAACCCCACCGGATCGGTCAATCGCACGCCCATGAACGCGATCAGGCCCGCGCCAAAGACCAGCAGTTCCGAGATGATCAGAACCCACATCAGTAACTCGCCCGGAAGCTCGTCGATCAGAGACGAGTCGCTCATGCTCCAACCAGTTGGCGGTAGATTTGCGGAAGGGCCATAGTCAGGCGGTGCGGGTCGGGGATGACGGCGAAACCACCCTGCCCAAACATGCGTGGGAACCAGCTTTTGCCGGTCTTATCAATGGTGACGCCAAAAACCGATTGCCCGCCGCGGCGCGCCTCGCGAACAGCCATACAGGTGTCTTCGATACCATGGCGGCCTTCGTAATGGTCGAGGTCGTTGGGCTTGCCATCTGTGATGACCAGCAACAACCGGCGTTGGCGGGATTGGCTGGCCAGATCGGCGGAGCAATGTCGGATCGCCGCACCTAGCCGGGTATAATGACCGGGTCGCAGAGAGGCGATGCGTTGTTCGACCTTTGCCCCCATTGGCTCATCAAACCGTTTGCAGCGTTGCACATAGACACGTTCACGTTTCAGCGAACTGAACGCATGGATGGCGAAATCGTCGCCACAGGCGTTCAGACCCCAAGCGAGCGCAGCCAACGCTTCGCGCTCAATGTCAATCACGGCGCGACCTGTGACCGCGCTTTCGGTTGAGCGGCTGACATCCAACAGAATCGACACTGCCAGATCGCGGGCTTCGGGGCGCGATTGCATCCAGATGCGTTCGTTTCCTTCACCGCTCGCCATTCGCTCCGTCTCGGCCCGTACCGCAGCTTCGATGTCCAGCTGGTCTCCGTCCAGATGGCCTCGTGTCATCACTCTACCGGGGCGTAGAGCCTCGAACTGGCGTTTCACAGCGCGGATACGGCGAGCAGTGGCAGGGTCCTTTCCGAACTCCGCCGCGTCTTCGCGGATTTCGGCGTCCGAAAGCAGAACATTGACGTGATCCGGCAGATATTGCCCTGTCCGCACGTCCCATTCGGGATAAAGGATACGACCCGACAAGCGCTCGCGGTTCACATCCTCGGGCGCAAGGTCCAGATGCAGTTTCAGCTTAGTCGGTGGTGCCTTGGAGATCTGACCCAAGCCGATCTCTTCCTGATCGTCAGCAGCTTTCTTGGCATTGTCAGGATCATCGTCGTCGATGCGGCGATTGATGTTCAGGAACTCGGCCCAGCTGAGGATCGCTTCGAACTTGTGCAAAATGAAGCTGTCGCTGCGCTCGGCCTGATCGGATTTGCGGCGGCGGGCGCGGTGCGTTTTTTCACCAGATTCTTCAGGTTCGCCTTCGGTTTCAGGGTTTTCCACCTCGTTATGCTCGGAAAACCCAACCGCCCGCAATTCGGGCCATAAAGGAACCGGGCGGAAATTTTGATACCCGCGCGCAGCAGTCAGATCGTCATCGTCCAGCGAAAGTAGTTGCTCGGCTTTTGAAGACAGGGGGGCAGGATCACCCAGCATATGACGGACAAGCTCTTCAACTGCCGCCTCGTCGGGCGGCAGGTCTGGGACGTCACGGTGATACAGAACACCCTTACAGAGTTCGGTGTAAAGTGGACGCAACCCGGGGGCGTTATCCAGTGTTGCCTCGACCATGTGTCGGGCAGAGATCAGGGCACGCAGGTCAGCGCGCAAAGGGTCGTCTTCGTCGATGCGAGTTCCAGCATGGGCCGCTGCGGCGGCGAGCCAGACGTAAAGCGCACCATTTGCCTCACGCGCAGGAAAGACAGCCAGGCGGTCTGGCAGGCGCAGCACTTCTCCGTCGAATGACGCGCGTGGCATCAGTTCGACCTCAGTCGCCAGGCGGCGGCGCCAGCTTAAACGGTGACGCGATACCTCGGGTGAGACCGGGCGCAATTCCACGCCCGGAGTACCCCCTAATCCCCGAAAGAGGACAGCCAGCCGCCCCGCGACCTGAGACAGGTCGACCGCGGCTCCATCATGCACCTGGGGTGCATCGAGGCGACTGGCTAGGGAGTGCCACAGTTTCCCGATCGTTTCTTCGGGTTCCCATGGCTCAAAATCGATCTTGACCATTGGCCGGCCTCACCCAAAGACAGCCGTGACAAGATCGAGGAGCCCGCGTTTGATATCCTCGTCATCAGTCAGAGGCTCGATCATAGCGGCAAGGATAGCGCGGTCTGTCGACATGCCCTGTGCAATCAGCGTCGCAGCATAAACGACCAGACGGGTAGAGACGCCTTCCTCGAGGTCCTGACCCTTGAGCCCTCGCAGTTTGCCCGCCAGTCGCACCAGCGGTTTGCACCGCTCCAGCGGCAGACCACTTTCTTGCGCGACAACTTGCGCTTCCATCTCAGGCGACGGGAAGTCGAACTCGAGCGAGATAAAACGCTGACGGGTCGAGGGTTTAAGGGTTTTCAGGATATTCTGGTATCCAGGATTATATGAAGCGACCAACATGAAGCCAGGCGCGGCCTCAAGCTCTTCACCTGTGCGGTCAATCGGTAGGATACGGCGGTCGTCAGTCAGCGGGTGCAGTACGACGGTGACGTCCTTGCGCGCCTCGACCACCTCATCAAGGTAACAGATCGCACCTTCACGGACCGCCCGGGTCAGGGGGCCATCGACCCAGATGGTTTCTCCGCCTTTCAGCAAGTAGCGACCGATCAAGTCAGCAGCCGCCAGATCGTCATGACAGGCCACGGTATAAAGCGGGCGGCCCAGGCGGGCGGCCATATGTGCAACAAACCGGGTTTTGCCGCAACCTGTCGGGCCTTTCAGCAGAACCGGCAGGTCATTGTTGTAGGCGGCGCAGAACACGTCGCATTCATCGCCCTGGGGCAGGTAGAAGGGGGCGTTTGCCGCCCCCTCATTCAGTTTCATGGAGCCGTCCATATTCATCACTCCGCAGGGGTTTCAGCTGCACCGGATTCAATAACCTCTTTCCGGGGCACCCAGATCGAGTAAATAAACAACAGCGCACCAAGGACCACGACGACACCAGAGCCAAGACGCATCCAGTAGAAGATCGCGATTTGATCCTGCACGTCCATGAAGTACTCACCGACAACGCGTTGCATGTGTGTTTGCACAGTCCCACCGAAGGTCAGCACGAAGGTCATGAAGACCATGCCGCTGGTCATCAGCCAGAACGAGCCCATATTCAGTACCTGATTGTACGGATCACGGTTTTTCAGGATCGGCATCGCGTAGCTGAAGATCGCCAGGTTGAGGCAGACATAGGCACCGTAGAAGGCCAAGTGGCCGTGCGCGGCGGTAATCTGCGTACCGTGGGTATAGTAGTTCACCCCATGCAGCGTGTGCAGGAAGCCCCAGACACCGGCACCGAAGAAGGCAAGCGTTGCACAGCCCAGCGACCACAGCAGCGCGGCCTTGTTCGGGTGATCGCGACGGCCTTTCCAGACCATGACGAAGGCAAAGGCCATCATCGCGAAGAACGGGATCACCTCGAGGCTCGAGAAGATCGACCCGATCCACTGCCAGTACGCAGGCGTACCGATCCAGTAGTAGTGGTGCCCGGTACCAAGGATACCCGAGAACAGTGCAGCCGCGACGATGACGTAGAGCCATTTCTCGACCACCTCACGGTCCACGCCTGTCAGCTTCAGCATCAGGTAGGCCAAAATCGAGGCCATGATCAGCTCCCACACGCCTTCGACCCACAGGTGGACCACATACCACCAGTACTGCTTGTCGAGCGCCAGGTTGCCCGGGTTGTAGAAGGCAAACAGAAACAGCAATGCCAGACCCCATAGGCCCAACAGCAGGATGTTGGAGATGGCGGTCTTCTTGCCCTTCAGAACGGTCATCGACACGTTGTACAGGAACATGAGCGCGGCCACGACAATGCCCACCTTGACCCACTTGGGTTGTTCAAGGAACTCGCGCCCCTCTTTGCCCAGCAGCCAGTTGCCTTCAAACAGGTTGAAGACATAGGTCACAACAACGCCCAATGTGCCGACCACAAGAATGATCAACTGCAGATACGCGAGCTTAGGTGAGTGGATCTCGCGCTCAGTCTCTTCCGGGATCAGAAAGTAAGCCGCACCGAAAAAGCCCAGCAACAGCCAGACGATGAGAGAGTTGGTGTGCAGCATCCGCACGATGTTGAATGGCAGAAGCTCACTCAGGAAGTTCGGGAACACATAAATCAGACCAGCCAGAAGGCCGCCGATTACCTGTATCGCGAACAGGGCCATCGCTACTGCGAAGTAAGCGTAGGCGATTTTTTGGGATTCGTATTTCATTGCTCCGTTCCCTTTCTCAGCCTGCCTCGTTGGGCGGCCAGCCCTGAGCGTCGATATTGTCCGTCCAGATCAGGAAGTTCGTCAGATCACGGATTTCTTCGTCGCTGAGGTTGAAATTGGGCATTTGCCGACGACCGGGAATACCGGTCGGTTGTGCTTCCATCCAGCCCTTGAGGGATTCAAAGGCCGATTCCGGGTCGTCCAGCACGCCCCAACGCGTCATTACGTTGCCGACTTCGGGGGCGAAATACGCGCCCTCACCAAGGATGGTATGACAATTGATACAGGCGTGTTTCTCCCAGACATGTTTACCTCGCACCACACTGTCATCAAGTTTTTTAGAGTTTTCAGAATTGACGATATACAGGTGCGAATGGGCCGATAAGGCCAGAAAGATGAGGATGAAGAACAGTGACCCGCCATAAAATATGTTACGAGCCATGCTCTTTGTCATGACTTCTCGCATCGCGCTCTCCTTTGCGCAGATTAGCTAGTGCGGTCAACATGGCGGGTGCGGCGCTGATCCGCCTTAACGAAAGTCAAGACATCAGGTTTGCGAGGGAAGAGATCGCTAAACTTCCCGCCAAGTGGCCTCAAATAGCCCCGAAATTGACTTAAAGCTTTGCTAAAAATAGGGGGGTATAGTGCGAATTGGCTCGCGTCGGATCCGACGCTTTGAACCAGTAACAACAAGTGGCAGGTTAAACTATGGCAAACTATTCATTCATCGGTTACGACCCCGGGGTCATTTCGCTCAGCTTTACCGGGTTTAACACTGGTACGATAACTCTGTCCGGGACGTATGATGCCAGCTCTGACCGGCGTGTGTTCGATGTCGTTGACGCGGCCGGCGGCACACTTGTCAACGGTGACCCGGACAATGGAACAGACTTTAACGGCGACCGCTTCAACAACGAATTCGGCGACGATCTGACCCAATTCGGCGTCGTGACCAATCTTGATGGGTCAGTCACAATAGATTCGGGCGCTATCTATCTTGAGGAATCTTACAGTCTCAGCAAACCGGGTGGTGGCACCATCGATGTCTTCCGCGTCGAAGTCGAAGGCAATCTGGTCGGATACATCACCTCTGAACCGCTGGTGCCCGGAACGGACTATTCCTTTGTCCGGTCAAATGTCACCCCAACCAACGCACCGGACACTTCAGATCCAGGCGCAATTGTCGATGTGCCCTGCTTTGCGGCCGGGACACAGATTGCCACACCGGACGGCCCGGTTTCCATCGAACACCTGAGCGTTGGCGATCAAGTCCTGACAGCCGACAACGGGCCGCAAGAGATACGCTGGATCGGAGCGCGTGCATTGAATGCGTCTGACCTGACCGCAAAACCGAATCTGCGCCCCATTCGGATTGCAGCAGGCAGTCTGGGCAGTGACTTGCCAAAACGCGATCTGCGCGTTTCGCCGCAACATCGCATGATGGTTCGTTCACCAATTGCCGTGCGCATGTTTGACAGCAAGGAAGTCCTGGTTCCGGCCTGCAAACTTGTCGGCGTTCCGGGCATCACGGTCGAAGAGGGCGCGCAAGATGTCGTCTATTATCACATGCTGTTCGACCGGCATGAAATTGTCTATGCAGAAAGCGCCCCGTCGGAGAGTTTGTTCACAGGGGCGCAGGCATTGGCCAGCGTGCACCCGGGTGCCCGCGCCGAGATTCTGGATCTGTTCCCGGAACTCTTGCAACCCGAATACGAGCCGCAGCCGGCACGACAGATTCCGGATCGGGGCAGGCGTGCACGTACCCTCATTCACCGCCATATCAAGAATGACCGCCCGCTTTTATCTGAATAACAGCCCGTTCTGGCCCCGGAAGAGTCAGTTTGCCCTGGCAACCCGGGGGCCGGTCAATGCCGGCCACATCGCAAACAAATACAAAGCTGTGGCTGCGATCCACAAGCCATCAGCCGTCAGCATGGCCGCCAAATACCCACCTGTCAGGCCCGAGCCCAGCCAGCGCACCAGAGCCGCCGCCGCCATCAACACATAGGCCACCACCATCGGTGACGACGCAACAAGCGGGCGTCCGCTGTGGCCCAGAGCGGCTCGACTCATGACAGCCAAAGTCATGCCGCCGACGCAGCCGATTCCCAAGATGTGTATTGCTCCAACTTCATTGCCCAGCCCAAGGGCTGACAGCCCCCACAGAACCAGCCCAAGGGCCAGCATTCCAAGACCCAAATGCAACGCGATCAGGATCGGCTGGCGCAGAGCCCAACCGGCCCTCCAACGCGCCATGCGCAACAGTTGAACGCCACCCAGTACCAGGGCACAAATGCCCGCAACCGGACCAACATCCAACACCAGCACCAATAGGGGCAACAGAAGAGCCAGGACCATCGCGGCTTTCTCCAACCCTGGCACAGACACCGGCCATGACGCCTCGGGCTCTCCGGCTCGTTTCATCGCATTGCGGGTAAACGCGGGTGTGATGCGGCCGCCCAAAATCGCGATCATCGAACACAATGCCAGCAAACCTGCCCGAACCCCGATGTTGAGCGTATCGCTGGTGACGCCGACCCATTCCAGATGAACCATTAGATTTGAGACCCAGATCAAGCTCAGAAGATAAAGAAAAACCATGTTCTGCGGCTTGGGTCGGCGGATCAACTGGCTTGCAACCTTTAGCGCCAGAATGGGAACAAAACTCAGATCAATGAGAGCAACAGCCAAGGAAGGCAACGCGGCTGAAAACCAGACCGCCAGCCGTCCGGCCATCCAGATCAACGCCACGAAGGTAATAAAACGTGCCCGCGCCTCGGGCGCACCGGTCCAATTCGGCACCGCGGTCAGAAAGAACCCGCCCAAGGCCGCCGTCGCATATCCAAAGATCATCTCATGCGCGTGCCACATGACCGGCGGCATGGCATAGCTTTGCTCTACATATGGCAACAGACCATCCAGCGAGGCGAGCCACACGCCCCAAGCAATCCCTGCGAACACACCGTAAATCCCTGCAGAGAGGAAAAAGACGCGAAATCCTTCGCTGAAAATGCGCGTTACTGCTGATGACATGCCCGCTCTCCATGGCCTCGCTTGTCGTTCATCAAGCCCTATCGCGCCGGAGATTCTGCGGCCTTAACCGAAATCAAGCCCGTTTTAAAACATGCGCAGAAATCTCAAGTTTTATTAGCACTTTTGTCCGTTGATTTTTAGCCGCTGCCATCACTTTGCACCCCTTCCGTTGACTTTGGTCAAGGATGACATCTCCGTGATGGCTCAGTCTCTGCCTTGCCTCACCACGCATATGGAGAGTGATCATGTCACTTGGAATCAGCTACAACAAAACCGGCCGCGCCTTTGGGGTCGGTTTGGCAATGCTGCTGGGCAGCGTCGCTGCACCAACCTTTGCCGAAGAGCCAACATTAAGCGACGAAGCTTTTGAGTCGTCAAAGCAGCTCTATTTTGAACAATGCGCAGGCTGCCACGGCGTTCTGCGCAAAGGCGCCACAGGCAAAAGCCTTGAGCCCCACTGGAAGAAAACCGCAGCCGACGGCACTGTGACCGAAGGCGGCACACTTCAGTTGGGTCAGGAACGCCTTGAAAAAATTATCGCCTGGGGAACCGAAGGCGGTATGAACAACTTCTCGGACATCATGACCGAGCAGGAAATCAAGGATATGGCGACCTATATCCAGATGGAGGCCCCCAAGCCACCTGAGATGTCGCTGGAACAGATGATGGCGACCCGCAAGGTCTATGTCGAAGAAGCCGACTATCCGACCGAGCCGCTACACGGCCGCAACTGGGAAAACTTCTTCGTCGTCATCGAGCGTGACGTAGGTAAAGTTGCCGTTATCGACGGCGACACCAAAGAAGTGCTAACACACATCCCGACCGGTTATGCCGTCCACGTTCTGAAAGCATCGGAACACCACAGCATTACCGAACCGGAAAACCCTGGCCGCTTCTGGTACACGATGGGCCGCGACGGCAAGATGACCAAGATCGACCTCTGGCAGACGCCTGAGAACATGTTGGTTTCCGAAGTCAAGATTGCCTATGACGCGCGTGACGTGGCCGTTTCCGGCGACGGTAAGTACGTAATCGGTGGTGGTTACTGGCCGCCGCACTTCGCTATCGTAGACGCCCAAACGATGGAACCAGTGAAGGTTGTATCGACTCGCGGTGTGAACGTGGACGGCGACTATGTAGAAGAAGCCCGCGTGGCTGCAATCTACACAACACCGAACGAGCCGACCTGGATCGTTGCAATCAAGGAACTGGGCCAGCTGTGGCAGGTAGACTATACCGACCTGGACAACTTGCGGATCGACAAGATCGACTCGGCCAAGTTCCTGCATGACGGGTTCTTTGACCCGACAGGCCGCTATTTCCAGATCGCCGCAAACGCGTCGAACAAAATGGTGGTTGTCGACACCGAAACCCACAAGCTGGAAGCAATGATCGACACAGCCGCGTTACCGCACCCTGGTCCGGGTGCCAACTGGGTTGACCCGAATTGCGGCCCGGTTGCTGGTACGACCCACCTTGGCGTTGGCACCGTGACAGTCTGGGGTAACGACCCCGAAAACCGTCCGGACGATGCCTGGAAGGTCTGCTACGAAGTGGAAACCGACGGCCCGGGCCTGTTTGTCCGTACCCACCCGAATTCGGATTACATCTGGGCTGACCAGACCAAGCATCCGGAACCGGAAGTGCAGCAATCGGTGCAGGTCATCTCGAAAGAGACCGGTGAGATCGTGAAAACCATCCAGATCACCGAAGACGAAGGCAGTGCTGCCGTTCACTTCGAATTCAACGCGGATGGTACCGAGGTCTGGGTTTCCAAGTGGAACCTGTCAGACTCGCTGGAGCCCAACGGACAGATCGTGATTTTCGACGCTAAGACGCTGGAAGAAATCGGTCGCATCGAAGGGCTGTTTGCTCCGACAGGCAAGTTCAACGTCTACAACCGTTCGAACCACGTCACCTGACGGTTTCACAACCAAAACCGGAAAGGGCGGGCCCCTCGCCCGCCCTTTCCTCGTTTGAGACATCAGCCAAACTCACCGGCCTGCCACCTAAGGCCAGACAATACAGCCAAAACGGAGCCCGGATATGACCTCCGAACCGGATAAGAAAAAACCGATCTGGCGCCGGTATTTCCTTTGGGGAATGCCAGTGGCCGGAATCGCCGCGGCCTTTGTCGGCGGCATCATCTTCTGGGGTGGGTTCAACACCGCCATGGAAGCAACAAACACCAAGGATTTCTGTATCTCGTGCCATGAGATGCGCGATTTCGTCTATGAGGAATATACCGGCACGATCCATGACGTGAACCGGTCGGGCGTGGGGGCTGTCTGTTCCGATTGCCACGTGCCCAAAGACTGGACCCATAAAATGATCCGCAAGATCAAGGCGTCCAAAGAGCTGTATGGCAAGATGGTCGGTACCATCAACACACGTGAAAAGTTCGAAGCCAAGCGCGTGCATCTGGCCATGAACGAATGGGAGCGGATGAAAGCCACCGACTCGCGCGAATGCCGCAACTGTCATGACTTCGAATCGATGATGCCCGAGTTTCAGAAACCCCGCGCGCGTCAGCAGCACCTGAACGCGATGACGGCCGGTCAAACCTGTATCGATTGTCACAAGGGCATTGCGCATTCGGACGCTCGCGACCGGGCCGACGAGGAGTATCTGGAAAAACTTGAAGCCCCGAACCCGGCATTCATTCGTGAGATCCCTGCCGAGTATCTGGCAAGCCTCGAGAAAATTGAAGCCCAGGAAGCTGCTGAAGCTGAAGCTGAAAAAGCCGCTAAAAAAGCTCAGCAAGAATCCGTTCAGGCGCAGATTGCTGCAGCCGTTGACGCCGCTGTGGCCGAAGAACGCGCCAACGCAGCCGGTGAAGAAGCCACGGCCCCGGCAGCAGGCAGCAGCGATGTTGCAACCAACATCGACTGGAACGCAGTGGCCAGCGCAGATCTGAAACTGTTCTATCCCGGTCAGGCTTCGTTTGAGTGGGTGCAGAACGGCAAGTTCCACGGTGGAGCGCGGCCTCTGACCAAGGGCGGGGATCAATGCACTACATGCCACGCCAAGGAACTGGACGCGATCGGCAACAAGATCGTTGCGGGCGGGGATCTTGAACCAACTCCGATCCCCGGCAAACGCGGTGTGATCGACGCAACCGTTCAGGCGGCGCATGATGACGAAAACCTGTATATCCGCCTGCAATGGCCGGATGCGGGCCACAACCCTGCCCCGTTTGTCGACGGCGGCAAGATGGATCCCGACAACCAGATCAAGGTGGCCATGATGATCGCCGGCACAGGTATCGAGCTGGGCGAGCAAGTGGGCTGCTGGGCCTCGTGCCATGCGGACAACTCGTATATGCCGTTTGATCCGGGGGCCGAGGCGATTGCCGCCAATGGTGACGTTTCCGGTCGTCTGAGCACACAGGACACAGTGACCAAATACATCAGCGAAAGCCGCACTGAGGTCGAAGTCAAAGGTCGCCGTGGCAAGGCACTGGGCGGTTGGGACAAGCTGCAAGCTGCGGAACAGATCGAGCAGTACCTGGCCGATGGCACCTATCTTGACCTGATGCGCGTCTATGCCGACGGCAGCGCCACCAACGGGTATCTGCTGGAGCAGCGTGTGGTCAACGACGGTGAAATCGCCGCGTCGGCTGAATTGTCCGGTGGTATGTGGACGGTGGTCTTCACCCGCCCGCTGAACTCGGGCGCGCCCGGCGATGTGCCACTGGAAGCAGGCCAGACCTACACCGTTGGCTTTGCGATCCACGACGACTTCAGCGCTGCCCGGTTCCACCATGTGACGCTGAACACCAGCCTCGCGCTGGATGATGACAGCGTATTCATCAACGTGGTCAAACAATAACGGATCGGGGCCGGGTCATCCGGCCCCCCGCCATTTTGGAAAGGAGACACGGATTATGAAACCCCAACGCCTTCTTCCCGCGCTGCTACTGCTGGCCGCGCCCGCCTGGGCGGATGAAACCGCCGAGCTGTGTGCCGAGGCGGAAGAACGTTATGCAGAGCTTTTTGGTCAACCCTCATCCGCGGTCAAGGACGCCGAAGTGGTGTTGATGTACAAGTACAATTTCTGCCCGATCGAGCTGACCGTGAAGGCAGGCACAACCGTCCGATGGGTGAATGTCGACAAACGAACCAGCCACTCGGTTTTACTGAAAGACGGTAGCGAGCCTGAAAGCGACCGTTTGTTCCCTGAGGAATCGGTTGACCTAACGTTTCTTGCACCCGGACCGCAAGACTATCTGTGCGGCCCACATTGGGAGACACAGAACATGATCGGAATGATCACCGTCGAACCCTGAAACACATGAAATACAGGCAAGAAGACAGGAGCGCGGGCGCAAATCCCGCGCTCCTTAACTTATGTCAAGGAGGTTGGTTTATGATTACGCCACCTTGATCTCATGACACGCCCGGCAGGCCCAGCGACGTCCTTTATTTGCGCAAGCCAGAGCCGGGTTTCAAAGACATTCAGACTAGGCGAGTTTGTACATGAGCGGTAAGGTTTTTCTGATTGGCGCAGGCCCCGGCGATCCCGAACTGATGACCCTGCGCGCATTGCGGATGCTGCAAGAAGCAGATGTGGTGGTTTATGACCGGCTGGTGTCCGCCGACATCCTGAATCTACACACAGAAGGCGCACGGCTGATCCCAGTTGGCAAGGCCCCCAAGTGCCATACGGTTCCACAAGACCGCATCAACGAAATTCTGCTCGAAGAGGCCAGCGCGGGACATACGGTTGCCCGTCTCAAGGGCGGCGATCCAATGATCTTTGGCCGCGGCTCAGAGGAGGCCGCCTATCTGATGGCCCACGGTGTCGCTGTCGAATATGCACCGGGCATTACTGCGGCACAGGGCGCGTCCTCCTCGACCGGTGTTCCGCTGACCCATCGCGGGCTGGCGACATCGGTGCAGTATGTCACCGGGCACCGTCAGGCCGATAAGGTCCTGGATCTCGACTGGAAACGTCTGGCCGATCCGGACTCGACGCTTGTGGTCTATATGGGGGTTGCCAATATCGGCCAGATCGCCGTGGGCCTGATGACTGAAAACCTGCCGGGTTCCACCCCGGTTCTTGCGGTGGGCAAAGCTACCACAACGGATGAACGCCGCATGGTGTCGCGGCTGGACCAACTGGCCACCGACGTGCGCGAAGCCGGGTTGAAGGCACCCACGCTCTTCATCATTGGCAAGGTTGTAACGCTTTATGCGGAACGGCCCGTGGCCGAGCTTTTGGAGCAAGCCAATGGCTAAGCTGGGGCGCAGAACAGTCGCGGCAAGCAGCGGCGGCACACAGCGTCCTATAGTGCGTCGGCACTCGGTGCCTTCGGTGTTGCTGACAACGGCTGTGCTCGTTGCGACATCCGCCTTCGCCGCTGACACCCTCGACCCCAACGCCCTGAAACGCCTTGTCCATCAGGACTGCGGCTCTTGCCACGGTTTGTCCCTGAAAGGCGGCCTCGGCCCCGATCTGCGCAGCGAGACACTGGAACACTATGATGCGGACGTCCTGACCGGCGTCATCCTCGACGGCATCCCCGACACCGCGATGCCCCCATGGCGGCCGCTGATCAGCGAGGAAGAGGCCGAATGGATTGCCCGCTACCTGCTGGAACAGGAGGCACAATGAAACACCTCGTAATTGGCCTTGCAGCCTCATTGATGTTAACCACCGCACAAGCCGAACCCACAGCGACCGGAGATCTTGGCCTTGTGATCGAACGCGCCAAGGGATCGGTCCTGTTGGTCGATCAATCCGACCGTGCGGCTCTGGCTCGTATCGAAGGGTTGGGCGATTTGTCCCATGCCTCGTTGGTCTATTCGCCCGATGAACGCTTTGCCTATGTCTTTGGGCGTGACGGCGGGCTGACCAAAGTTGATATCGTCACCCGCCAGATCGTGAACCGCGTCGTGCAGGCGGGCAACGCCATCGGCGGGGCGATCTCGGATGATGGTACACTTGTAGCCGTGTCGAATTACGAACCCGGTGGAGTGCGCGTGTTTGATGCGGACTCGTTGGAAATGGTCGCGGACATTCCCACCGACAGCAAAACCATCGGTCTTGTCGATGCGCCGGGGCGTAGGTTCGTCTTCACCATGTGGGACACTGGCGAGACATGGATTGCCGATTTCGCCAAGGGCGAACCCGTGATCACCAAAATTCCCGACATGGGTAAAAACCCTTATGATGCGCTGATCACCGCCAATGGCCGCACATATATAACCGGCCTGTTTGGCGAAGACGGCCTGACCGCGCTTGATCTGTGGGCTGACATCCCGGAGCCCATCCGTGTGCTGCCCGATTACGGGCGCGGGCAAGAGGAAATGCCGGTCTACAAAATGCCCCATTTGGAAGGCTGGGCGCTGACGGGGCGTGAATTCGTGCTACCTGCGGTAGGTCATCACGAGGTTCTGTGGATCGACGCGGATACTCTGACCGAAACGGGACGGACCCAAACCCATGGCCAGCCGGTCTTTGCCATGGCACGTCCGGATGGGCGACAGGTATGGGTCAATTTCGCCCACCCGCTGAACGATACGATTCAGGTGATCGACAGCGTCAGCAAAGAAATCATCCACGAATTCAAGCCCGGCCCCGCCGTGCTGCATATGGAATTCACACCACGCGGACATGAGGTCTGGATCAGCGTGCGCGATGCCAACAAGGTCATGGTCTACGACACGCAGAATTTTGAAAAACTGCGCGAAATCGATGCCGACAGCCCTTCGGGCATCTTCTTCACGGCCCGCGCGCACAAAACGGGGCTTTAACGGATGCAGCATATCACCGACCCAATCGATTGCCGTCTGCTGGACGAATTTCAGCGTGATTTCCCAGTTACAGAGCGCCCGTTTCAGGTTCTGGGAAAGGCGCTGGGGCTGGACGAAACCGAAGTACTTGACCGCCTGACCCGGATGCGTGCCACTGGCCGCATCACGCGGGTTGGCGCAACCATCACACCCGGCGCGGTGACGGCCAGCACTCTGGCTGCGGTATCCGCCCCGGAAAATCGGCTGGAAGAGGTTGCCGCCCTGATCGATGCCGAGCCTGGGGTGAACCACAATTACCAGCGTGAAGATGCCTGGAACCTCTGGTTTGTCGCAACCGGCCCGGACCGGGATCATGTCAACGATACCCTGGCCAGGATCAGCCGGGCCTCGGGGTTGCGGGTGCTGGATTTGCGTCTGGTCCGCCCGTTCAACGTGGATCTTGGGTTTCGCATGACCGCCGGTGCCAAAAACGTTCCCAGCGCGCGCAGGGTTGACGCAACGGCCATGCGAGACGGAGATCGGTGTTTGCTGCAGTCACTCAGTTCAGGTCTCTCACTTGTCGTGGAACCCTATGAGGCTCTCGCCCGTTCATTGAACCGGAATGTCGATGACGTAATGGCGCGGATCGTCGCCTTGCACGCCGCCGGTATCATTTCACGGCTCGGCGTTATCGTGCGCCACCGCGCACTGGGTTGGTCCGCCAACGCGATGGTCGTTTGGGATTTGCCCGCGGAACAAATCGACACTGCCGGTCCGGCGCTGGCAGCCTATCCCGGTATCACTTTGTGCTATGAGCGCAATCCGGTCGAAGATGTCTGGCCCTATCGCCTCTACTCCATGATCCACGCCCGGACCCGGAACGAGGCTCTGGATGTGCTGGCTGGCGCAAAGGACCTGCCCGAACTGGCCCGCGCGCGGAACAAGGTGCTGTTTTCGACCCGCTGTTTCAAGCAGACCGGAGCGTTGATTCAAGCGAGAGAGGTTGCCGCATGACTCTGGACGATAAAGATCGCGCGATTCTGAACCGGATGCAGGACGATCTGCCGCTCACCTCACACCCCTATGTGGCTGTCGCCGAAGAGCTTGGCCTGTCTGAAACCGAGCTGTTGGACCGTCTGACTCGCCTGAAGGAAGACCGCGTCATCACGCGCTTTGGCCCGTTTTTCGACGCTGCCGCCATGGGCGGGGCCTTCTGTCTGTGCGCTATGGCTGTTCCGGTCGAGAATTTCGAAACCGTCCTGACCAAAGTCAATGCACACCCGGAGGTTGCCCATAATTATGAACGTACGCACCGGCTGAACATGTGGTTCGTGCTGGCCACCGAAACGCCCGAGGGGATCGAGGCCGCCGCCGATGCCATCGAACGGGAAACGGGGATCCAGGTTCTCCGTTTCCCCAAACTCCAGGAATTTTTCATCGGCTTCCGGGTGGCAGCATGATCGACGCAATTGACAGGCAGATTATCGAGACGTTGCAAGGGGGATTGCCCCTGACCCCGACGCCGTATGCTCAGGTCGCCAATGATCTTGGGCTGAAGGAAACCGATCTGATTGAACGACTGTCGGCCCTGAAAGCACGCGGTGTGATCCGCCGCATTGCCGCGGCACCCAATCACTACAAACTTGGCATGACCTCGAACGGCATGACCGTTTGGGATGTGGACGATGCCAGTATCACCAAGTTGGGTGCACAGATCGGCGCCCTACCCTTCGTGACCCATTGTTATGAACGGCCCCGCGCCTTGCCCGACTGGCCCTATAACCTGTTTGCCATGGTACATGGCACCGACGCGACCGAAGTGGAAGCAAAACGCGCTGAGATCGCAGCAATTCTGGGCGACGCCTGTCGGGCCAAAGACATCCTCTATTCCACGCGCATCCTGAAAAAGACCGGGCTGCGCCTGAAAAAGAAAGGCTGAGATATGTTCCGCCTGACAGAATACATGCACCAACTCGTCAACCCGACCCCGGTGCGCAAACGCCGCCCAGGCCCAGTGAAACCTGTGGTGATCTGGAACCTGACGCGGCGTTGCAACCTGAAGTGCCGCCATTGCTATACCGTCTCGGCGGATGTTGCGTTCCCAGGTGAGCTCAGTCATGAGCAAGCCATGGTAACCCTTGAGGATCTTGGCCAGTTTCGCGTCCCGGCCTTGATCCTCTCGGGTGGGGAGCCGCTGGACCGGTTCGATTTCTTCGACATCGCAAAGCGCGCCCGCGACCTGGTGCCGATGTTGGCCTTGTCGACCAACGGCACGCGTATTTACGATGAAACCGCCGACATGATAGCCGATGTGGGTTTCAACTATGTGGGCATTTCCTTGGACGGGATCGGAGCCACCAATGACTGGTTCCGCGGTGTCGAAGGTGCTTTTGCCGACGCCCTGCGCGGCGTACGCGAATGCAAGAAACGCGGCATCAAAGTTGGCCTGCGATTTTGCCTGACCGAAGGCACACAGCATCACCTGCCGGACCTGCTGCAACTGTGTGATGATGAAGGCGTCGACAAATTTTACCTGTCTCATCTCGTCTATGCCGGACGTGGCGACAAGAACCGAGGCGAAGACGCCGAACATCAGCGCACCCGCAAGGGATTGGACCTGCTGTTGGAGCGCGCGTGGGAGGCCGCGTCGGGTGGGCGACCATTGGACGTTGTGACTGGCAACAATGACGCCGACGCAGGGTATTTCCTGAATTGGATTCGCACGCATTTTGATGCCGAGAAGGCCGCCCATGTGCGTGCGCACCTGTCCGCCTGGGGTGGGAATTCCAGCGGTTTGGGCGTCGCCAACATCGACAACCTGGGCCGGGTTCATCCCGACACATATTGGTCCGATTACACGGTCGGCAATGTGAAGACCAAACCGTTTTCCGAGCTTTGGACCAGCGATGACCCGATGCTGGCCATGCTACGCACTCGCCCACGCCCACTTAAAGGCCGCTGCGGTGCATGTGAGCTGAAGGACGTCTGCGGTGGCAACACGCGTATTCGCGCCTTGCAACTGACTGGCGATCCATGGGCCGAAGATCCGGCCTGTTACCTGTCAAACGAAGAAATCGGCGTGGATGACGCAGGAGAGCGCCTGCAGGTCACGCCGTTCCGGGGGAAAAGCAATGATCCGGCGCATCAGTTCTTTTGATAACCTCTCCCTGTTCCGTCCAATCGTGACACCTGTGGCGCGTTCAGGAGCCTCCGGCGGACGTATTTGGAAAAAGATGAAGATCGGGCTGATGTGTTCAGTTCTGAGCATTGGCGTGGCTTGGGCTGATGCGCCCTCGGATTACGCTGAACACTGTGCTTCGTGCCACGGAGAGAACCGCTTGGGCGGCGTTGGGCCGGCTTTGATCCCCGAGACTTTGAAGCGGATGCGGGGGCCGCGGGTTGCGGCGGTGATCGCCGAGGGCCGCACTGCGACGCAGATGCCTGCGTTTTCACATGAACTCGACGCGTTACAGATCGAGGAACTGGCGGGGTGGCTGAAATCTCCGCTCGAGAGCAACCCGGAATGGGGCGAAGCTGACATCATGGCCAGCCGCACTCTGGACGAGGATTACGCCCCGGTCGAAGCACCCGTGTGGGACAGTGACCCGATGAATATCACTCTGGTGGTTGAGACTGGCGACCATCATGTCAGCGTTCTGGACGGCGACACGTTTGAAGTGCTCGACCGGTTCGAGACCCCCTTTGCCGTTCATGGCGGGCCGAAATTCAGCCCCGATGGCCGGTACGTCTTTATCATGTCCCGCGATGGCTGGGTCCAGAAATACGACATCTGGGCGTTAAAACAGGTTGGACGTGTGCGCGCGGGCCTCAACAGCCGCAACATTGCCATGTCAGGTGACGGAAAATGGGTCGCCGTTGCGAATTACCTGCCCAACAGTCTGACCCTGCTGTCGACCGAGGACCTGTCGGTAGCCACCGTCATTGAAGTCAAAAGCAAGAAAGGCGTGCCCAGCCGTGTGTCTGCCGTGTATCAGGCACCGCCACGGGAAAGCTTTGTGTTGGCGTTGAAAGATGTGCCAGAGATCTGGGAAGTATTCTATGGGGCCAACCCACCTCAATTTGGTATTGGGCACGATTTCCGCATTGAAGGGCAGTTCAAGAACCCCAACCCCTTCCCAGTGCGCAAGATCACCACGCCCGACTATCTGGACGACTTCTTTTTCGACCAGAGTTATGAATACGTCATGGGTGCATCCCGCGATGGAAAGGGCGGTCAGGTGATTGATCTGGTCATCGGGCACAAAGTGGCCGATCTAGACCTGCCGGGGATGCCGCATCTTGGCTCGGGCATCACATGGAAGCATGGCGATACAACCGTCATGGCCACACCGCATCTGACCGATGGCACCGTGTCCGTTATCGATATGGAAAGCTGGGAAACTGTCAAACGGATCAAGACCGAAGGGCCTGGGTTCTTCATGCGCAGCCATGAAAACTCGCCTTATGTCTGGGCTGATGTATTTTTTGGTCCGAACAAGGACGCGATGCATGTGATCGACAAGCAAAGCCTTGAAATCGTGAAGACTCTGCGCCCCGCGCCGGGTAAAACCGTCGCCCATGTAGAGTTTACCAGGGATGGCAGCCACGCGCTGGTTTCGATCTGGGAAGATGACGGCGCAGTGATCGTCTATGACGCGCAAACACTGGAAGAAGTCCGGCGTTTGCCGATGCGCAAACCTTCGGGGAAATACAATGTCTGGAACAAGATCACCTTCTCGGAAGGCACCAGCCACTGAGGAAAAATGGCCGGTTTGGAAGCTGGCCATTCTGCTTTACCCCGCCACGGCACTGACCGTGGCCATCAATTTGTTTTTGCTGGGCTTAATTTCGCACAGTGTCGGATTTGGGGCGATTGAACCCGTTCCGGCCCTTCTTTGGTCCATCCCTTTGGGCATTCCTGCGACATGGCTGGCAGGGCGCTGGGTACGCGGATTGATGGACGAGGCAGACGGCTGAGCAAAAAGTCTGTCTGCCTGACCAAAGTCAAGTATCGGAAAGAGAGATTCCCATACGGTTTTGAAAAGATTTCCGAGTTGGATTCTCCATGTCCGCCTATCAATTTCTCCACATTCTCCCTGACCGTGCCATGCGTGCGGCATGTGGATTGGCGGGCGTCCTCCTTCTGTTGTTGCAAATGCTTGGTCCGGTGCTGGCGAGTCCCGGACAAAGCATGTGGGTGGAGATCTGCTCGGAGGCAGGGGCGGTTTGGGTTGAGGTAGACCTTGAGGAGGAAAACACCGATCCAACCGTTCCCTGCCCGAAATGTGCCGACTGCGCGCTTTGCGCGGTGACAACGGCAGGACCCGTGCCAGACTCTCCGCTGCTGGTCACGGCCCGCAACGGGGAAATTGTGCGCCCTGCTTTCGGGCATCTGTGCAATTTGTACAACTCGAAACGACTGTGGCCCGAAACCCGAGGTCCCCCGTTTGCGACCCAAGAAGAATCTGAACGCGCCCCGCGCGCGTCCATGGCGTCCACCCAAGTATTCGGAGGTGCGCCGTGGTCGTAAGTCGCGCAATCCCTTTCCTGCTGGCTTTCACCCTGTCCTGCCTGATGGCGATCAGTGCCCATGCTGACAGTCTGGCCAGTTTTCTGCCCGAGATTAAACCTGCCGATCTGGCCCCCGGTGCTGATGCCTTTGGTCCGGTGCGCGATGACGTTCCGGTTGCGCCTGTCCTGAAGGGTGGCGAGACCGTAGCCTGGGCGTTCCTGACGTCTGACTTTGTGGGAACAACAGGCTATTCCGGCAAACCGATCCATGTGGTCGCTGGCATCGATGAGGATGCTGTGCTGACTGGCGTGCAACTGGTCAAGCACTCTGAACCCATCGTGCTGATCGGTATCCCCAATTCCCGCATGGTAGAGCTGACCGAAGGCTATACAGGCCTGGACCTGAAGGTAGAGGCCGAAACCGGTGGTGAGGGGCATGACCTCGACATCATCTCGGGCGCGACGGTCACGATCATGGTGATCGATGACAGCCTCGTGCGCGGCGGTATCAAAGTGGCGCGCGCGCTGGGATTGGGCGGGCTGTCTGCGCTGCTGGCTGACGAGCCGAAACGCGAAGTCGATATGGCGAAGGATGAGGTCTATGACTGGACCACCCTGTCCGGGGATGGCTCGGTGCGGCGGCTGACGCTGGATATCGGACAGGTCAATGCGGCGTTTGAAGCAACCGGCGATCAGCGCGCGATCAAGCGCCCCGAACCGGGCGAGCCTGATGACACCTTCATCGACATGCATATGGCGCTGGTCTCGGTCCCTTCAATCGGTAAGTCGCTGCTGGGCGAGGCCGAGTATCAGAACCTGACCGAATGGCTGGACGAGGGCGAACAGGCCATTCTGGTGCTGGGCCGTGGGGCTTACAGCTTCAAGGGATCAGGCTATGTGCGCGGTGGAATTTTCGACCGTATTCAGCTGATCCAGGGCGACAATTCGGTGCGGTTCTTTGACAAGCAGCAGCGTCGTTTGGGCAAGGTTGCCGCGTCCGATGCGCCCAGCTTTACCGAGTTGGATATTTTCAAGATCCCCGCAGACGCCGAGTTCGACCCGGCTGAGCCCTTCCGTCTGCAACTTCTGGTTCAACGGGCCGTCGGAGCAGTTGAGAAAACCTTTCTGACCTTCGATCTGGGCTATAAATTGCCCGAGCAGTACCTGCTGCCCGTTGCAGCCCCGGCAGTGGTGGACGACGCAACCGGCGAAGCTGCGGCCAAAGCTGCCTTGTGGCAACGCATCTGGAAGGACCGCACGGTTGAGATCGGCGTTCTTGGCGTCATGCTTCTGGTACTGAGTGCGACGTTCTTCTTCCAGTTTCACGCCACGATGAATGCGCGGTTCTTCTACTGGTTCCGCATCGGTTACCTGAGCATGACCCTGTTCTTCATCGGCTGGTACGCCAATGCACAGCTGAGCGTGGTGAACCTGATGGCGTTGGCAGGCAGCCTGCGCACCGGATTTAGCTGGGACGCATTCCTGCTGGACCCGCTGGTTTTCATCCAGTGGTTCGCTGTGGCAGCTGCCCTGCTGTTCTGGGGTCGTGGGGCCTATTGCGGCTGGCTGTGCCCGTTTGGTGCCTTGCAGGAACTGACCAACAAGATCGCGCGTGCGCTGAAAGTGCCGCAATGGACCCTGCCCTGGGGCCTGAACGAACGCCTCTGGCCCGCGAAATACATGATCTTCCTTGGGCTTTTCGGTCTCAGCTTTGTCTCGATCCCACTGGCCGAGAAATATGCCGAGATCGAGCCGTTCAAGACCGCGATCATTCTGAAATTCATGCGCGACTGGCCTTTCGTGGTCTTCGCGCTGCTCCTGCTGGGGATCGGGCTGTTCATCGAACGGTTCTATTGCCGCTATCTCTGCCCGCTGGGCGGGGCGCTGGCGATCCCAGCCCGGATGCGCATGTTCGACTGGCTGCGCCGCTACAAGGATTGCGGCGCGCCCTGTCAAACCTGCGCCAATGAATGCCCCGTTCAGGCGATCCACCCCACCGGTGAGATCAATCCGAACGAGTGCGTCACCTGCCTGCATTGTCAGGTGCTCTACCAGTCCGAGGACAAATGTCCCGTCGTTATCCGCCAGTTGAAACGGCGGGCCAAGACAGGGTCGGTCGATCTTAAGACCCCACTCGGACAACCACCGGCGAACCATCCAAACGCCAAACCGCAAACCGTTTCCTAAAGGAGGAACGATCATGTCGGAACATGACAAGAAACTAACCGTCACACGCCGTGGGATGCTGGGTGCAACAGCAACCGGCGCCGTATTGGCCGGGACCGGTCTGGGCTCGACCCTGATGACCGCGAAAGAGGCCAGCGCTGCCGCCAATGCCAATCTGCAGCCCGGTGAACTGGACGAATATTACGGCTTCTGGTCTTCAGGTCAGACCGGCGAATTGCGCATCCTGGGTTTCCCGTCCATGCGCGAGCTGATGCGCGTACCGGTGTTTAACCGCTGCTCGGCCACTGGCTGGGGTCAGACCAACGAGTCGCTGAAGATCATGACCGACGGTCTTCTGCCTGAAACCAAAGAGTTTCTCGCCAAGCGCGGCATGAAAACCTATGATAACGGCGACCTTCACCACCCGCATATGTCGTTCACCGACGGCACCTATGATGGCCGTTACCTGTTCATGAATGACAAGGCCAACACCCGCGTCGCTCGTGTGCGTTGCGACGTGATGAAATGCGACAAGATCACCGAGATCCCGAACGCCAAGGCGATCCACGGTCTGCGTCCGCAAAAATTCCCGCGTACCGGTTATGTCTTTGCCAATGGTGAAGATGAAACGCCGCTGGTCAATGACGGCAGCGTGCTGGATGATCCGTCGCAATACGTGAACATCTTCACCGCGCTGGACGGCGACACCATGGAAGTCGCGTGGCAGGTGATCGTGTCGGGGAACCTCGACAACACCGACTGTGATTATCAGGGTAAATACGCCTATTCGACCTCGTACAACTCGGAAATGGGTATGAACCTGGCCGAGATGACTGAGAACGAGCTGGACCACGTCGTTGTCTTCAATCTCGCGGAAATCGAAGCGGGTATCGAAGCCGGCGACTATCAGGAACTGAAAGGCGTCAAGGTTCTGGACGGCCGTAAGGGTCAGAACAAGAAGTACACCCGCTACATCCCGATCCCGAACTCGCCGCACGGCATCAACACCGCGCCCGACGGCAAGCACGTCTGCATCAACGGTAAGCTGTCGCCGACCGTGTCGATCATGGATGTGACCAAGCTGGACGCGCTGTTCGAAAGCGATGCCGATCCGCGGTCGTGCATCGTGGGTGAACCACAGCTGGGTCTTGGCCCGCTTCACACTGCTTATGACGGTCAGGGCAATGCGTTCACCACACTGTTCCTCGACAGTCAGATCGTGAAGTGGAATCTCGACAAGGCAATCGAGGCTTACGGCGGCGCTGATGTGGACCCGATCATCTCGAAGGTTGATGTGCATTATCAACCGGGCCACAACTCGACCACCATGGGTGAAACCAAAGAGGCCGATGGCAAGTGGCTGATTTCGATGAACAAATTCTCGAAAGACCGGTTCCTGAACACGGGTCCGCTCAAGCCTGAGAACGAGCAGTTGATCGATATCTCATCGAACGAGATGAAAGTGGTGCACGACGGCCCAACCTTTGCCGAGCCGCATGACTCGATCATGGTTCGTGCTGACATCGTTAATCCGGTCAACGTATGGGATCGGAACGATGTCACATGGGAAGACGCCCGGAAACAAGCCGAGGCTGATGGTATCGATCTGGAAGAAGGCGCCGAGGAACCGATCCGGGATGGCAACAAGGTGCGGGTCTACATGACTTCGCAGGCACCGACCTTCAGCCTTGAGAAGTTCACCGTCAAACAGGGTGACGAGGTGACTGTTTACATCACCAACCTGGATGACGTGGACGATGTGACCCACGGCTTCTGCCTGGGTAACTACGGTATCGCAATGGAAGTTGCACCGCTGGCAACCGCCTCGGTCACTTTCACCGCCGACCGTCCGGGCGTGCATTGGTTCTATTGCCAGTGGTTCTGCCACGCGCTGCACATGGAAATGCGCGGCCGGATGCTGGTCGAACCGCAGGGAGCATAACCCATGCGTTGGTCCCTGCTCATACCGCTTCTGCTCGGCTCGCCCCTTTGGGCGGCGGACTGGGATGTGCCCAACCGGGCGGGGGCCATCAACGAAATACTGGCGCAGGCGGCGGATGGAGACACCCTTCGCCTGAGCCCCGGCATTTACCCTGAGACGCTGGTTCTGGACCGGCCCGTCACCCTTGACGGGCTGGGACAGGCTACCATCGACGGGCAGGGCAACGGCAGCGTCATCACCGTGACCGGGCCGGGCGTGACAGTGCGCGGGCTGACCGTGATCGGATCAGGTTCCAGCCATGACGGGATCGACAGCGGCATTCAACTGACCAAGACGGCCCTTGCGCCGGTGGTCGAGGATAACGTGCTGCTGGGCAACCTCTATGGCGTCGACATTCATGGTGCCAAGGACAGCATCGTTCGTGGTAACCGGATTGAAGGGCGTTTGGATCAGCGGATGAATGACCGCGGCAATGGCGTCTATGTCTGGAACGCGCCAGGTGCGGTGGTTGAAGGTAACGACATCCGCTACGGGCGCGACGGGATCTTTGTGAACTCGTCCAAGAAGAATACCTTCACTGGAAATCTGTTCCGCGATTTGCGATTTGCCGTGCATTACATGTATGCCGACGACTCGGTCGTCAGCGACAACGTCTCGATCGGCAACGATCTGGGCTATGCGGTGATGTTCACGACCAATGTGACGGTGGCCAACAATGTCTCGATCGGCGACCGTGAACATGGCGTTATGCTGAACTACGCCAACAAGAGCACCATCACTGGGAATGTGGTGAAAGGCGCGAAAGAGAAATGCACCTTCCTCTATAATTCCAACAAGAACGAATTCACCGATAACTGGTTCCAGGGATGCGGCATCGGCATCCACTTTACCGCTGGCAGCGAACGCAACCGCATTGTCGGCAATGCCTTCATCGGTAACCGGACGCAGGTGAAATATGTCTCGACCAAATGGGTCGAGTGGTCTGAAGACGGGCGCGGCAATTACTGGTCCGACTTCGCCGCTTATGATGTGGATGGCAACGGCATCGCCGATGCCCCCTATCGCCCCAATGACTCTATGGACCATGTGCTGTGGACCCAACCCGCAGCCAAATTGCTGCTCGGCTCCCCTGCCGTGCAGCTGGTGCGCTGGTCGCAATCGGCCTTCCCGGCGCTGTTGCCGGGCGGTGTTATGGACAGCAATCCACTGATGCAAGCCCCTGAACCCCCAGCTATGAAAAAGGTGCCTCATGACGGATAAGGCCCTGTCAATTGACCATGTTCTCAAGGACCGAGGGAAAACCCGCGTTCTTGACGATATCACCCTGTCCCTTGCCTCTGGCCAGCGCGTGGCGCTGCTGGGCCATAACGGCGCGGGCAAGTCGACCCTGATCAAAACCATCCTCGGCCTGACGCCGATCCACGGCGGAGCCATTCGGATCGGAGACGCAACCCCCGGCAGCGCACAGGCACGGCAGGAAACGGCATATCTGCCCGAGGCGGTGTCGTTTCATCCGGCGTTAACAGGGCGAGAACAGTTGACCCTGTTCGCCAAGTTGTCCGGCGCAAAGGCCGATGTGCCCGGCCTGTTGGATCGCGTTGGCCTCAGCGATGCTTTGGACCGCCGGATCGGCGCTTATTCCAAAGGGATGCGGCAACGTCTGGGTCTGGCGCAGGTTTTGCTGGGCCAGCCGAAAGTGGCGCTACTGGACGAACCAACCTCGGGCCTGGACCCGATTTCCCGGCAGGATCTCTATGCCATCATCGACGAGCTGGCCGCGCAGGGCACTGCCGTGTTGATCGCGTCCCACGCGCTGACCGAGGTCGAGGCCCGCACCGACCGCATCGCCATCATGCGCAAGGGCCGGATGGTGGCGGACGACACGCTAAACAACCTGTCGGCGCTGGCAGGTCTACCAATCCGCTTGAAGGTGCGCGCCAGTGCCAACGCTGATGCCCTGGCCGCCGAACTGGGTGGCAGCCGTATCAATGGCGCATCGGTGGAGCTGCTCTGTACCCCGTCCGATAAGATGGAAGCCCTGCGCCGCATCGCTGGCATGGGCGATGCGGTGGCTGACGTCGAGATGACGCCACCGAAACTGGAAGATCTCTATCGTTATTACGCACAGGAGGAGAGGCTATGACCCGCTTCCTCGCCATCACCCGCACCGAGATGCTGATCCTTCGCCGCAATCGCTGGCTGCTGGTCGCCACACTGATCATGGTTCTGTTCGCTTTGGCCCTCACCTTCGCAGGCAGCGCACCAACTGGCACACTGGGCGTCGACATGCTGACCGTTTCGGTCGCATCGATGACTACTTTGTCGGTTTACCTCGCACCGCTGCTGGCCTTGATGATCGCTTTCGACGCTATCGCAGGCGACGTGGACCGGGGCAGCCTGTCGCTGCTCCTGTCCTACCCTGCGGGGCGCGGAGAAATATTGTTGGGCAAATTCACCGCCCATCTTGCGGCGCTGGCTTTTGCCATGACCGTGGGTTTCGGCACCGCAGGCGCAGTGGCCGCTTACTTTGGTGGTGCAGGGCAAGAGAGCCTGATGGCTCTGGTCCGCCTCATCCTCACCTCGATTCTGTTGGGCGCCGTGTTTCTGGCGCTGGGATACCTGCTGTCAGCTCTGGCGAGGGGCGCTACGGCGGCAGCAGGTCTGTCGGCCGGGCTTTGGCTGGTTTTTGTCGTCCTCTATGATCTGGGCCTGTTGGGGGCTGTCGTCATGGATAAGGGCGGCGCCTTCACCCAATCCGTCTTTCCATGGGTGATGGTGGCCAACCCGGCCGACGCATTCCGTTTGTGGAACATTGCTGCGACTGAGGGCGTAGCAATGGCATCAGGCATGACCGGGGCCGCTCAGGCATTGCCCGTATGGGCCGCGCCCGCCTCTTTGTTGATCTGGCCGGTCATAGGCTTTGCTCTTGCGCGGCTGGCATTCCGGAGGGTCGAGCCATGAAACACCTCGCCCTGATCGCGTTGATCGCGTTGGTTGCTTGCAAGGAAGATGTCGCCGAGGCTCCCGATCCGGTCGATCTGACCACCGATGCGCTGAGCTTTTTCTGCCAGATGAACATAGCCGAACATGGCGGACCCAAGGGGCAGATCCATCTGGAGGGGTATCCCGCACCGCTGTTCTTTGCACAGGTGCGCGACATGGTCGCATACCTCAAAAGCCCTGAGCGTGATGCCGACATAACTGCCGTCTATGTCAGCGATATGGGCATCGCGCCAAGTTGGCGACAGCCGGGCATCTCGAACTGGATCGCGGCTGATGGTGCGACCTTCGTTGTTGGGGCCGATGTGGCAGGCGGCATGGGTGCGCGCGAAGTGGTGCCCTTTGCCAATCCTGCTGATGCCCAGGCATTCATCGAGATCTACGGCGGAACCTCGTTGGGTCTGCCTGACATCCCGGATGCCGAAGTGCTCGGCCCTGTTGATCTTGATCTGAAGTTGGAGACCCCTGTATGACCGCCCTGTCCCGCCGCCGATTTCTGATCATCTCAGCCGCCTGTGCTGCGGCCACTCCGGCTACGGCCTATGACGCGCGCTGGCAGGGCACTGCGTTGGGTGCCGCTGCGAGTTTGCGGTTGGTCGGGCTAACGGACGCTGAAGCCGCACCTGTCATTGCCGCCGTCGAGACCGAAGTTGCCCGGCTGGAGGACATCTTCAGCTTGTATCGCCCCAAGTCGCAGCTCAGCCGCTTGAATCGCGACGGTGTTCTGACAGCGCCGGCTCCTGAATTGTTGAACGTGCTGAGCCTGTGCGCAGCGCTGCATCAGGCCTCGGACGGAGCATTTGATCCAAGCATTCAACCCCTGTGGTACGCATTGGCAACGGGGGCACGTCCTGAAGACTTGGATGAAATTCAGCAAGTGGTAGGCTGGGAACAGGTGTCTTTCGATGCTTCGGCCGTGCGTCTTCCCATGCCCGGCCAGTCGGCCCTGACGTTGAACGGCATTGCACAGGGTGCGATCACGGATCGGATCGCGGCACTGCTGCGCAGCTTCGGTCTAAGCGACATTCTGATTGATATGGGCGAGGTTGCCGCTTTGGGCGCGCGGGGTGATGGTACACCCTGGAAAGTTGGACTGGCAACGCCGGATCAGACGGTTCTGAAGCGGATTGAATTGCGCGACCGGTCAGTGGCGACATCGTCTTCGCTGGCGACTCAGCTTAGCCAGGGATTCGGGCACATCATTACCCCCGATGGGCCCGCAAGCCGTGACAGAACCGTTTCGGTTTCCGCCCCGGAAGCGGCAATTGCAGATGGGCTGTCCACGGCGATTTGCGCAGCGTCTGCCGGCAAAGCAAAAGGGATCGCAGGGCGCTTCTCCGAAGCCCGTGTCGAGTTGAATGTATGACAATGGATCACAATTCTCAGATCGGTCAAAAAAATTCTCGAAAAATATGATATAGGTCAAATCGTGCGCGGTTTCAGACCGCTAGGAAGTAGAGACGCGAACCTATCTTTCCAAATTCGAGTCGCCAGCTATGAGCCAGATGACGAGCAGACGCGCTTTTCTGAGCGCGCGCATCCTGCGGGAGGACCGCGATGCTATTCGTCCACCCGGGGCAGTTGCATCTGGCTTCAGCGATCTGTGCACACGTTGCGAAGACTGCGCCGGGGCCTGTCCGGAAGACATCATCACATTCGACGACAGCGGTTTTCCTGTTCTGGACCTTTCCGCCAGCGGCTGCACAATGTGTGGTGACTGCGCTGAAGCCTGTCCAACCCCAGCATTGTTGCCTGAACGCGTGGCCGAATGGCCGTGGCGTGCGCAGATTGAGGCCGCAAGCTGCCTGTCAATGAACGGGGTGAGTTGCCGCGTGTGCCAGGACAATTGCGAGCAGGACGCCATCCGCTTTCGCCTGCAACTGGGCGGACGGGCGGAGCCTGCGCTTGATTTCGAAGCCTGCATCGGATGCGGCAGCTGTTCCGCCGCGTGCCCAGCCGGGGCCATAGCGATGCACCGCCCCACCCCACAACACCCGGAGGTGACTTTATGAATATCTGTGGCTGTCTCGTCCACATCGCCCCCGATCACACCGACGCGGCACGTGCGGTGATGACCGGCACCCAAGGCGTCGAGCTTCATGCCGAAGCCGAGGATGGTCGGTTTGTGGTGGTTGTAGAGGATACAGCCGACCGGCTGGCCTCGGACACCATCATGGATCTGCACCAGATCCCCGGCGTGATCTCACTGTCGCTGACCTATCACCACTTCGAAGATCTCGCGGAGGCATCTCCGCAATCCAATGCCCAAAGCCAACCGACCAGCAGGAGGCCCATGCAATGACCATCTCTGAATCCCGTCGTACTTTCCTCAAGGCATCTGCCGCTGCCGCAACCGCCTCGGCTGCCGGCATTCCCATGGCGACCGGTCAGGCCAACGCTCAAACCGGCGCGCCCGATATCCGCTGGGATAAGGCCGCCTGCCGGTTCTGTGGCACAGGCTGCTCGGTTCTGGTCGGCACCAAAGACGGTCGTGTGGTTGCTACGCAAGGCGACCCGGACGCGCCGGTAAACCGGGGCCTGAACTGTATCAAAGGCTATTTCCTGTCCAAGATTATGTACGGCAAGGACCGCCTGACCACGCCTCTGCTGCGCAAGACCAACGGCGTTTACGACAAAAACGGTGAATTCGAGCCGGTCAGCTGGGATGAAGCTTTTGACGTGATGGCCGCCAAGTGGAAAGAAGCCCTGGCCAAGAAAGGCCCGACCAGCGTCGGCATGTTCGGTTCAGGCCAGTGGACCGTCTGGGAAGGCTATGCAGCTGCCAAGATGATGAAAGCTGGTTTCCGGTCGAACAACATCGACCCGAACGCGCGTCATTGCATGGCCTCAGCCGTGGTTGGCTTTATGCGCACTTTCGGCATTGATGAGCCGATGGGGTGTTATGACGACTTTGAGCACGCCGACACCTTCGTGCTTTGGGGGTCGAACATGGCCGAGATGCACCCGATCCTGTGGTCGCGTCTGACCGACACGCGCCTGACCAAGCCCGGCTCGGAAGTTCATGTTCTGTCGACTTACGAGCACCGCTCGTTCGAGTTGGCCGACAATGGCATGGTCTTTGCACCGCAAACCGATCTGGCGATCCTGAACTATATCGCCAATTACATCATCCAGAACGGTGCGGTGAACGAAGAGTTCGTCAAGAACCACGTCAACATCACCAAAACGGCGACTGATATCGGCTATGGTCTGCGGGACAACCACCCGCTGCAAGAAGCGGCCGAAAACCCCAATGTCGGCAAGATGGATCCGATCAGCTTCGAAGAATATGCCGAGGCCGTTTCGGAATACACGCTGGAATACACTGCGGAACTGTCCGGTGTTCCCGCTGACAAGCTGGAGCGTCTGGCCAAGCAATATGCTGACCCCAACCGCAAGGTCATGAGCCTGTGGACCATGGGCTTCAACCAGCACACCCGCGGGTCCTGGGTGAACTCGTTGATGTACAACGTTCACCTGCTGGTGGGCAAGATTTCGGAACCCGGCAATTCGCCCTTCTCGCTGACCGGTCAGCCGTCGGCCTGTGGTACCGCGCGCGAAGTCGGCACCTTTGCCCACCGTCTGCCCGCTGACATGGTGGTGATGAACGACAAGCATCGCGAGATCTGCGAGACTGCCTGGAACGTGCCGGCTGGCACCATTCCGGCCAAGCCCGGCTTCCACGCCGTGCTGCAGCACCGCAAGCTGAAGGATGGCGATCTGAACGCCTATTGGGTTCAGTGCACCAACAACATGCAGGCCGCGCCGAACATCAACGAAGAAGGGTATCCCGGTTATCGCAACCCGGAAAACTTCATCACTGTTTCAGACCCCTATCCAACAGTTACCGCCGTTTCCGCTGACCTGATCCTGCCCACCGCCATGTGGGTCGAGAAGGAAGGCGCCTATGGCAACGCCGAACGCCGCACGCAATTCTGGCGCCAGCAGGTCAAGGCACCGGGCGAGGCCAAGTCGGACGTCTGGCAAGTGATGGAATTCTCGAAACGCTTCACTGTCGAAGAGGTCTGGGGCGAAGAGTTGCTGGCCACCATGCCGGAACACCGCGGCAAGACCATGTATGACGTTCTGTTCACCAATGGCAGCATCGATAAATTCCCGCTGTCGGAAACTGCTGAAGGTTTCGACAACGACGAATCCGAGCATTTCGGATACTACGTGCAGAAGGGCCTGTTCGAGGAATATGCCGAGTTCGGACGTGGGCACGCGCACGATCTGGCACCGTTCGAAGTTTATCACCAGGCTCGTGGTCTGCGCTGGCCAGTCGTGGACGGTAAAGAAACGCTTTACCGTTTCCGCGAAGGCTATGACCCATATGTATCAGAGGGCGCCGGTGTTGAGTTCTATGGTCACAAGGATGGTAAGGCCAAGATTATCTTTGCGCCGTATGAGCCTGCCGCAGAAGAGCCGGATGCGGAATTCGATCTGTGGCTGTGCACCGGTCGCGTGCTCGAGCACTGGCATTCAGGTTCGATGACACGCCGGGTGCCGGAACTGCACCGCGCCTATCCTGCCGCCGTGGTTTACATGCACCCGCAGGACGCCAAGGATCGCGGTTTGCGCCGGGGTCAGGAGATTGTTCTGTCCACCCGCCGTGGCGAGGTTACCAGCCGGGTCGAAACCCGGGGTCGGAACAAGGTGCCGCGCGGTCTGGTCTTCATGCCGTGGTTTGACGAAAGCCAGCTGACCAACAAGCTGACGCTGGACGCGACCTGCCCGCTGTCGAAAGAGACCGACTTCAAGAAGTGCGCCTGTAAGATCGAGCGCGCGTAACCAGCAAGGATTGTACGGTTAATTCCCATGTCTCTTGTCGACAAACCCCTTTCGCCGCAGCGGCGTCGGTTCCTGCAGGACTCGGCCCGGGCGGCGGGCGGCTGCGTGGTCGCCGGGTCGGTGCTGGCCTATCTGGCCCGCGACGCCCGCGCTCTGCCAGCCGAGGCTTTGCGCCCGCCCGGCGCATTGCCGGAAAAGGAGTTTCTGTCGGCCTGCATCCGTTGCGGTTTGTGCGTGCGGGATTGTCCCTACGATACCCTAAAACTGGCCGAGCTTGGTTCCGACGCGGTTGCGACGGGAACGCCGTATTTCACCGCGCGGGATATTCCCTGTGAAATGTGCGACGACATTCCCTGTGTCGCCGCATGTCCCACTGGCGCATTGGACCCTGGGCTGGACAATATCGACGATGCCGAGATGGGCGTCGCGGTGCTGGTCGATCAGGAAAACTGCCTGAACTTCCTAGGCCTGCGGTGCGACGTTTGTTATCGCGTCTGCCCCGTCATTGACGACGCGATCACATTGGAAGCCGCGCATAATACCCGGTCAGGCCATCACGCGCTGTTCATTCCGACCGTCCATGCCGATCGCTGTACTGGTTGTGGTATGTGCGAAAAAAGCTGTGTTCTGCCCGAAGCTGCCATCAAAGTCCTGCCCGCACGGCTGGCGCGCGGCAGCTCGGCAGAGCATTACCGTAAGGGCTGGGAAGAAAAGGCCGCCAAGGGCGCGCCGGTGGTCGAGGGGATCATCGATCTGCCCGACCGTTTGCCTGGACCCGGCACAGACAACTTGGTCGCTCCGGGCGGGTTTGCCCCGGGGTATGACTTACCGGCGGTCGGACAATGAGCGCCCGCACACATATGCCTGTCGGTCAGGAAGCTGTCGCCAGCAAAGGCTGGCTTGGCGCGCATCGTTATCTGCTATTGCGGCGTACAAGTCAGTTGTTCTTTCTGGTTCTGTTTTTGCTGGGCCCATGGTTCGGCATCTGGATCGTCCAAGGCACTTTGGCAGGATCGCTGACACTGGGCGTGTTGCCATTGACCGATCCCTTCATCCTGTTGCAGAGCGCCGTCTCGGGCCACTGGCCCGAGATGACGGCGCTGATTGGCGGGCTCATCGTTCTGGTGACCTACGCTCTGATCGGCGGCAGAGTCTATTGTTCCTGGGTTTGTCCCATCAACCCGGTGACGGATGCGGCGAACTGGCTGCACCGCAAGCTGGACCTGCCGAAAGGATGGCAACCCAAACGCGGCACACGCCTGTGGATCCTTGCAACTGTCCTGCTTGTCTCGGGGCTGAGCGGCGTGATCGCGTGGGAATTGATCAATCCGATCACCATGCTGCATCGCGGGCTGATCTTCGGCATGGGCTTTGTCTGGGCCATGATCGCTGCCATCTTTGTCTTTGACGTGTTCGTTTCACGCCATGGCTGGTGCGGGCATCTGTGCCCGGTCGGAGCGTTCTATGGCCTGATCGGGTCAAAAAGCCTACTGCGGATCAGCGCCACCAAACGGACCGCCTGTGATGACTGCATGGATTGTTACGCGGTTTGCCCGGAAAATCAGGTGATCTCACCCGCGCTGAAAGGCAAGCCGGGAAGCACACCACTGATCCTGTCACCCGACTGCACAAACTGCGGACGCTGTATCGATGTCTGCGCGGTCGATGTCTTTAACTTTACTCACCGGTTCGACGACCACGTCGTTCAACCTTCCGATCCAGTTGCCGCGCCTGAGCCGCGCGCTGCCAGACCTATCTAGGGGAGTGCCAAGATGAAAAAAACAATCGTTACAGGCGGAATTGCCCTTCTACCCGTATTATTGCTGAGCGGATGGGCCCTTGCACAATCTGCACAGGTCGAAACCCTGCGAGGCGCGGAAGTGGACGAGCCGATCCCGCTGGATCAAATCCACAAGAACGTTGAAGGACGGATGCAGCGCAACTATCGCCAGCAGCCGCCGCTGATCCCACACTCGGTCGAGCAATATCAGATCGATGTACGCACCAATCAATGCCTGTCCTGCCATGACTGGTCCAAAGCGGGTGAGCGCAATGCACCGACTTTGTCGATGACCCACTATCTGGATCGCGAAGGCCGCGAGTTGGATCAGGTTGCCGGAACCCGGTACTTCTGCAACCAGTGCCACGTTCCGCAGGCAGACGCGCCGCCACTAGTTGAAAACGTGTTCGAGCCCTCCGCCGGCAACTGATCCAACGCAAGACTGAAAGGAGCACCGACATGGCAGACTCCCCCGAAAAACGCGGCTTGCTTGGTCGCCTCTGGAACGCGATCTGGACGCCTGCGGTGATGTTCAGCTCGGGCTTTTTGATCCTCGCCGGCTTTCTGGCCGGTATCCTGTTCTGGGGTGGATTTCACTGGACCCTGGAATTGACAAACACCGAAGAGTTCTGTGTCTCGTGCCACACAATGGAGACGAACTTGGGCGAATACCGCGAGACGATCCACTACAACAACCACTCTGGTGTGCGTGCGATCTGTTCCGATTGCCACGTTCCGGATGAATGGAATCACAAGATCAAAGCCAAGATCATGGCAGTGAAAGACGTCTATCACGAGCTTGTCGGAACCATCAGCACGCCTGAGAAATACGAGGATCACCGTCTGGCAATGGCCTCTGCCGTGTGGAAAAAAATGAAAGCGTCCGACAGCCGCGAATGCCGCAACTGCCACAATTTCGACTACATGGACTTCACCATTCAGGAAACCCGCGCCGCGTCGGAACACCAGCGCGCCATTGACACCGGTATGACCTGTATCGATTGCCATCAGGGCATCGCACACAGCCTGCCGCCGAACTACCTGGAAGAATATGAGAAGGTGGCCGAAGCCATTGAGGGCGAGGTTCTGCAGGAGCACGCAACCGCTTCGGGTGACGATATCCGCGACTTTTTGAATAACAACTCGAATTGATGAGGGGGCGGCAATGCTAGAAGTACTTGGAACCATCGGCGGCACCATCCTGAGCTTGCCAGGCATTTTGGGACTGGCCCTTGGCATGATGACCCGCAAGCTGTGGCTTGGCGCAGTTTTGGGGGGCGCTGTCGGCGTGTTTGAAACGCTGGTTTTTGCTGGATTTCAGTTTGCCCAGGTGGAGGCTTTGGAACTGATCATAGCCGTTGTAGTTGGCGTCTGTGCAGGCAGCCTGGGCACGGCCATTCGCCTCAAGGGCGCAACGGCTTGATAAGCAACCGGTTTCGCTACACCGGCGAGATCGGAACATGCTGCGGTCCTGGGGGCATAATCTGCTTTCAGGTTCAGAGAAATGAACAGGTCGGGAAAGGGAAATTCCGGCCTGTCAGCATCGGTCGCCCAGGGCAAGATCGACTGATCGGTGGTTCGCAAAGTGCGCTGTCCCAAAAATTGGGCAAACCTTTGCCGTATCTCGCCAAGGCCTTTTCAGAAGTACTCTGCACGCGCTTCAGGCTGTGGACCGGGTGCCGGTGCTGCAGCGTACACCCGTATGCGAGATCTGTCAGCGTCTCAGTGGTACCGTAATTTTTGGTCAGCCACATGAGGTTTGTCATCTGTTATGCCGCGTGCCCTCGCTTGAGCACTTAGACGACCCTTGATCCTTGGGCGAGGGTCAGGTGTTTGGCAATTCACGTAGCCACTTGAACCGGCACAGCTTGGTTCAGGTGCGAATTGCCTCGCAACTCACGCCGGAAACCCATCGCATTCAATAATTCGCCTTGGCGACCAAAGCTTTGCAGGTTTTTACACTGACGGCCGGGTGGTGTGGCAAATCAGCCATAAATCTGCCAGACAAGATAACTTGTTAACGATGGTGCCCCTGCGTTAAGTGGATTGAACAAAAAATCCTCTCTATTTTTGCACATGCAAATAAAGTATGTACTGATGAGACCTAGGGGGGGAAATAAAATGGGCGGGATCGCAAAGCAATGACGCGAGTCCTTGAGGCAGATCGTATCTCCGAAGTTCTGAAACTGGCGGGCCTGCAAGACCACGTGTCGATGTTTCGACAAGAAAGTGTGGACGACCAGATTCTTGACGAATTGACCGACCCAGAATTGCGTGACCTGGGGCTAAACGTCGGTGAAAGAAAGAGATTCCGCAAAGCGCAGGCCAAGCTGAAATCCAATGGCGCCTTGGCGCACGACCATCTGCGGTCCGAAGCTGAGCGCAGGCAGTTAACGTTGGTTTTTTGCGATCTCGTGGGGTCGACGCAGCTGGCACAACGATATGACCCGGAAGACCTGATGCAGATCATGAATCTGTATTTGGACACGGCGATCGGCACGTTGAAGCAGCATGGGTGCCACCTGGCCTATCGGCAAGGGGACGGCATCATGGTCTATTTCGGATACCCCAAGGCCATGGAAGACGATGCGGAGCGCGCCGTACGGGCCGTTCTGGAAACCATAGAGGCAGTGCAGAATCTTCAAAACGACTTTGGCGAAAAGCTTAACCTCCGCGCAGGGATCGCCACCGGAATGGTCGTTGTGGGCGTCGTTTCGTCCAAAAGCCTGGGGTCCGAACAATTTCTGGTTGGTGAGACGGCAAACCTGGCATCCAGGCTGCAGGGGCTGGCCGAACCGGGTGAATTAGTCGTTTCGTCCGAAACCATGCGACTTACGCGGGGAACATTCGAGTTCGAACCGCGCGGCAGCCACGACCTGAAAGGGTTCGAAAACCAGCGCGAAGTCTATTGCGCCCTGAAGGAAATTGAATCCACCAGTCGATTTGACGCCCGAACCGGGCAATCAGCGGTCGAGCTTGTAGCGCGGCGCGATCACCTGTCTTCCTTGACGCAACTTTGGGCCGACGTTCAGACGGGCTCGGGTCGGATGACCCTTATCGGTGGTGCGGCAGGGATCGGTAAGTCGCGGCTGATCAAGTCGTTGTCTGAAACGATAAAGACCAGGCCACTGACCCTGCAGTGTACGCCGCATTTGGCCAGTCTTCCACTGCACCCAGTGGTTAGTGAGTTACGGCGGGTATCTGGCGACAAATCAAACGACAATGTACAAGCAGCGATATCCGCTTTTGTTCAATCCGCCTCACGTTTGAACGACTCGGATTTGCCTGCCCTGTTAGAGCTGGCAGGCATCGAGTCAGACGCGTCGACTGAACCAGACCCGCTGAAAAAGGCGCGCAAATCGATGGATGTGCTGCTACGCAGTATCGGAAGCATATGCGACAGGCGTGGCACGCTACTGTTGGTGGTTGAAGATGTTCACTGGGCCGATGCGACCACATTGGATTTGCTGGATGCGCTTGCGGCCAATTTGGCTGACCTTCCTGTACTTATGGTTCTGTCACACCGCCCTGAATACGAGCCGCCGGAACACTTTCTGGATCAGGCGGTCAACGTCGATCTGTCTCCACTGGCGCGCCCTGAAGCGTCCGAGCTGGTCCGGCGCGTATCCGAACCATACAGCTTGCCGGTGATCCTGATCCGGCAAATCATCGAAAAAGCCGATGGCGTACCGCTTTACATCGAGGAAATGACCAAGGCGGTTCTGGACCAGCTGCCCGCTGACGCCCCGATCAACGCCGAGGTGCTGGATGCACTGAGCGTTCCTTCCACCCTGCAGGACTCGCTGATGTCACGTCTTGACCGGATGGAAAACGCCAAACCGGTTGCACAATTGGGATCGGTCATCGGACGCAGTTTCTCCGCTCGGATGATCCACGCAGTAGCGCAGGACGACATGGATGTGGACAGTGCCCTGCTGCAACTCATGGCAGCCGGTGTTTTGCTGATCACCAGCGACGATGGGTCGGCCACCTACACGTTTAACCACGCGCTGGTTCAGGATACCGCATATAACTCATTGCTGCGGGAAGACCGGCAAAAATTGCATCTGAAAATTGCCGAGGCTCTGCTGGACGGTCACACGGCGTTTGAAGCCCCAACCCCTGATACGATCGCACATCATTGCGATCTTGGCGGATTGAAGGACGAGGCAGTCACCAACTGGTTTACGGCTGGTGAGCAGGCTTTGTCCCGGCTTGCGAACTTGCCAGCGATTTCGGCGTTTCGGGCCGCGCTGCGCAACCTTGGGACCATGCCCGCCAGTGCCGAACGTGACGGGTTTGAACTGCGCGTTCAGATGAACATTCTGCCCGCCTATATGGCGATCTACGGCTGGTCTGCTGACCAGGTCGGAGAAACGGCTGCCCGCGCGATGGAGCTTGCCCAGGCTCTGAGTGACGGTGAGACACTGTTTGCAGCGACCTTCTGCCGCTGGACCAATTTCTTTGTTGGCGGACAGATGAACCACGCGATGGAGATGGGACAAGCGCTGGATACGATGGCCGGGATGACCGGGGATCCGGTCGCCAACGTTCTTACTGCCCGCGCCCTGAGCTTCACCCATTATTTCCGTGGTGAATTCACGGAATGTGAACACCAGCTTGACCGTGCCTTCGGTCTGATCACGCCAGAGCTTGATAGGGCGATGATGCCGATGACGCAATCCTCGACCCTAGCCTCACTGCTGGCGATTCAGGGATGTCTGCTGTGGCAAAAAGGTAGGTTTGACGAAGCTGAAGCAGCGCGGTTGAAATCCATCGAAGTCAGCAGAGCGCTGAGCCATGCGCCCAATCTGGTGTATATCATGGGTGCCTGCTGCATGTTCCTGCCCTATGCTGGTGAGTGGGACAGGATGGACGTGACAATGAAAGAAGCCCGCAAGATCGCCGATGAGGAAGGGTTCCTGTATCTGCACGCCATGCAGGACATTTATATGGGTCTTGCGAAGGCTGGCAAAGGCGACCTTGCGGACGTGCCAGAACAGATTGAGGCCCGCATGAACCTGATCTCGAAATCGGGTGGCAACTTCACGTTCCCTCAGAACCAGATCGTGCTGTCCGAACTCATGATCGATCACGGTGACATCGATCGGGCGCTGGACCGGCTCGAGGCGGTCTGCGCCCCGGGTTGGGCGCGCGGAGAAACGTTAAACAAGCCGGAATATCACCGGGTTCGGGCCAAGGCATTTGCCGCACGCGGGGACTTGGACGCAGCCCGGAGTGAAGCGGAACAGGCATTGGCGCTGGCCCAAGGCATCGGCGCTGTTGTCCAGCAAGATCGAGCCAGACAATTAATGGACCGTCTGAACGAAACAAATTGAAAAAGACCAAGTGCTACGCCAAAACAGGGTGCACAACCAAGGGGGATTTGCAATGACCGACGCATTAGACTGGGGTGACGATCAGTGGAACACAGTGAACAAAGCTGTCCATGATGAGGCATTACGCGCCCGGGTCGCGGCGAGTTTTCTGCCGTTATACGGGCCGCTGCCCGCAGATACACAGTCTGTCCCGCTAAACCGGCTTGAACTGGTCGACAACGAAAACGGCACCGCAAAACGTCTTGGAGTCAACGACTTTGACACCACGCGCCTGACCACTGTTTCGGTGAACGTCTATCTGAAAGGCGCGCAGGTGGCCGACCCCGAGCTGTCCGCGGCCATGATCATGTTCCGCCGTGCCGCTGCAATTGTGGCACGGGTCGAAGACGACATCATCTTCAACGGTCAGCCCGGCACCGGAGAAGGCCCTAAACCCACCCCAAGTGCGCCCGCCTCGTTGCCGCCAATCTATACTGTCAGCGGCGGCGGTAAGTATGAAGGTCTGTTGGAAGCGGGTCAGAAATCCTCTGGGTCGTCTTCGACGAAGAAGACCTATACCGGCCCCGAGGTGTTCGAAGCTGTGGTTGCGGGTATCAATGAGCTGGAATCGCGCGGGTATCTTGGCCCCTATGCCTGCGTGATGGGCAATGGCCTTTTTCAGGCAGTAACAAAGCCGATGGAAAACTCGATGGTGCTGCCCCGCGACAGCATTCTGCCATTTCTGGATGGTCCGTTATTGCGCTCGGGTACCTTGCCTGCAAACAAGGCGGCGCTTGTGTCGCTGCAAGGTGCACCGGTTGAAATCGTTGTACCGTCCGAAATCGGGGTCAAGTACCTGCAGACCTCGGCAGAGGGTGAGCATGTCTTCCGCGTGCAACAGAAATTCCGCCTGCGGATCAAGGAAGAACAGGCTATCTGCACCCTAACCTGCTGACCGGGGGTCTGGTCGTGCGCGAGTTTACAGTCCGCGGTGTCACCCTGCGCTGGTCAGAAACGATCAGCGCCGCTGGTGACAAGCGCGCTTTGATTGAGGCCGGACCGTCCGTATCGCCTCATGACACAGTGCGACTGATCTGTTCGCAAGCCGGTGTCCCCGAGCAGGCCATTCGCGGCTGGCCCCTGCACTGCGATCCCAAAACAGGACTTCAGCACTTTGCGGCGGCCTTGCCATCCGTGACGCATAACAAGACGCTCAGCTGGCGTCCGGTGTTGACATCCGGGGGCCATGAGTATGACCCGGGACCTGACACTGCCCCAAAGGCGGCACCAGTGCAGCAGCCAAAGCCTGCGCAGCAGTCACCGGATCTGAATCATATCGCCAAGTTCATTGTCCCCTTCACCAGCAACTTCCACCCCTCGGGCGAGACACCGGACGGGATCTGGCTGCATTTTGCAATCAAAGAAGGCGGAACAGTCAAAGGTCCGCACCTGAAAGGAGTGGTAGAGCCGGTTGGAGGCGACTGGATGCGCGTTCGCCCTGACGGCGTGGGGCTGCTCCACGCCAAGGCGCTGATCAAGCCAACCGACGGCGGCGCGCCGATCCTGTTTGAAGATACCGGCGTGTGTGATTTTGGCCCCGATGGCTATGCCGCACTGTTGAAGGGCAACCTGCCAACTTCGGCCCCTGTGCGGCTGGCTCCGCGTTACCTGACCTCAAACCCTCACTATAGCTGGATGAACCGGGTGCAGGGATTTGGCATAGGCGAAGCCAGCCTGTCAGATATCACCCTGCGCTTTGACGTCTATTCCGCGAAAGGAACATCAGATGGCTGAAAAGGTTGTCATTCTTGGCGGTGGCGTGGCCGGCATGAGCGCCGCGCACGAACTGATTGAACGCGGGTTCGAGGTTGAGATCCACGAACGCCAGATAATCCCTGGCGGCAAGGCACGCAGTATCCCTGTGATGAAGGGTGAAGGCGATCATGGCTCGAAAGCGAAGCACATCAAGGCGCTTGAAAAATGGGCCGAGATGGACGGGTCCAGCTATCCGCCCGGAGTGAAACGTCCATGGTTGCCGGGCGAGCATGGGTTCCGGTTTTTTCCGAACTTCTATCGGCATATCACTGATACGATGGCTCGTACGCCTTATTATGATAAAGGCACGTGCTTTGATAATCTGGTGCCGACAACTCAGGTTCTGGTCTGTCAGTTCGACAAGCCCGGCATCATTGTACCCGAGCGGTTTCCACGCACTCTCAAGGACGTGGCGGATGCGTTCAAGACGATTGCGTTCGCGCTCTCGCCACGGGACCAAATCGCGTACGAGGATGTTGAACACTTCGTTGCCTGCATGTGGCGGATAGCGACGTCCTGCAAGGAACGCCGGTTTGACGAATATGAGCGGATTGGATGGTGGGATTTCATCGGTGCCGCAGAACGTTCCGAAGCGTATCAGAAATTCCTTGCCATCGGTTTGACCCGTTCACTGGTTGCTGCCAAAGCGACGACTGCCAGCACCAAGACCGTGGGCGACATTGCTGTACAACTGCAACTGGGCATTGCTACGCCTGAACCGCAATGCAACAGGTTGCTGAACGGACCCACCAACTTGGTCTGGATTCAACCCTGGCTGGATTACCTCAAAAGCAAGGGGGTCGTTTACAAGTTCGAGTCAAAGGTGACGGGCATCGAATACCAAAACGGACGGATCACAGGCGCGACGGTTGAACAGGATGGCAAAAAACAGAAAGTCACAGGCGACTGGTTCATCAGTGCCATGCCGATCGAGCGCATCGCGCCACTTCTCACGCCCGAGATGATGGCGGCCGACCCTGCCCTTGCCAAATTGCCACTGCTTGCAAACGACGTGCAGTGGATGAACGGCATACAGTTCTATCTGACCAAAGACGTCACGCTGACCAACGGCCACGTCATCTTCATTGACAGTCAGTGGGCCCTGACCGCTGTGTCGCAAAAACAGTTCTGGTCAGGGATCAACTTCGACAACTGGGCCGAGGGCAAAACCAAAGGCCTGCTGTCGATTGACATCTCGGAATGGGACAAGCCGGGCTTGAACGGAAAGACCGCGCGCAATTGCACCCGAGAAGAGATTGCAAAAGAGGTGTGGGACCAGCTCAAACGCAGCCTCAACGTTGATGGTGAAACCGTTCTGCGGGATGAGGACATGCACTATTGGTTCCTCGATCCTGATATTGTGCAGGATCCCGAGGATCCCAAACGCCAAAGCAATGTGGAACCTCTGCTGGTGAACCGCATCAACAGTTGGCGGCTGCGGCCAGACGCGGCCACGCTGATCCCGAATTTCTTTCTGGCATCGGACTATGTGCGCACCTTTACTGACCTTGCCACCATGGAAGGAGCAAATGAGGCTGCGCGCCGTGCGGTCAATGCAATCCTGCAACGCAGCGGTTCGGATGCCGAACCCTGCCAGATCTGGGACCTGCACGAGCCTGATATCCTGAAACCGCTGCGCGCCTATGACTATGCCCGCTACCAAGCCGGCCTGCCCTGGGACAACCGGTATGCAGTCGCGGTCGAGGCCGCCTTGAAAATGGGTCAAGACTCTACAGGGGTTGATCGCGGTGGCGATGGCCCCCTTGCGGTCGTCGGAGAACCGGCTGCAGAATACTCAAAGCCCGGCGGAGTCATCGAAGATCCGGCCATTGCCGAGGCGCTGCGCATGATTTGCCCGCCGAAAGAACTGTTTGATCTGATGGCCAGCTATGAGCCCACCGCAGATCTGCCGATCCCCGGAGACGAGGTGGTCGAAGATGTGGCCTATGATCTGGGCCGCGATAGCGGTCAGTCTGATGTTCAGTCCAGAGTCCTGCCGCTGACGGATGCACCGTTCACCTCTGTCGGACCCGGGCTTGCCCCGACCAGCCCGGAAGAAAGCAAACCCCGCGTGATCATCACGCAGAAGGGTTAACCTCGTGAAACCCGGAACCGCGCATCTGGACCCTGCAGCAAAGCAGGAGTTTCTGAATCAGCTGACCTCTTACGGGGATAGTGCGCGCGAAACGCTATTGGGGCTTTTGCCAACTGGTGAGCCCCAGGCTTATCTCTACGGCCCGATACGAGATTACATCGAAACGTCAGGCAAAGGACTGCGACCTGCTCTGTTACTGGCCACCTGCGAAGCCTTCGGTGGCAACAAAGAGGAAGCACAGGTGTCCGCAGCTGTGCTTGAGCTTCTGCACAATGCCTTTCTGATCCACGACGATATCGAAGACCAAAGCGATTTCAGGCGCGGACGCGCATGTATGCACAAGCGGCTTGGGGTCCCTTTGGCCATAAACACGGGCGACGGGATGCAAGCGCTCGCCCTGCGGCTGTTGCGGCAGAACCTGGGTTCGCTTGGGTTGGAAACTGGAATACGCGTGGTGGATGAGTTCGACCATCTGCTCCAGCAATCTATCGAAGGTCAGGCGCTGGAACTGGGTTGGATACGTGACAACAAGTTGAACGTGGACGCCTCGGACTATCTGCGGATGTGTCTGAAAAAGACCTGCTGGTACAGTTTCATCCACCCCATGCGGATCGGGGCATTGATTGCGCAGCCACAGGATGTCGCATCGGGCGCGCTGAACCTGGATGATTTCAACGCATTCGGCTTCTTTTTGGGGGCTGCGTTTCAGATACAGGATGACGTTCTGAACCTCGTGGGCTCGCAGGACAAATACGGCAAGGAAATCGGCGGCGATATCTATGAGGGCAAACGCACGCTGATGTTGGGGCAGCTTGGCCTGCACGCCGATGAGCCGGAACAGAAGCGGCTGGCCGATATGCTGTCAAACCCGCGCGAAAGCCGGTCGACCCATGATGTTGCCTGGGTGCTAGAGCGCATGGATCACTATGGCAGTATCGGCTTTGCACAGGATGCGGCCAACGATCTGCTTGCTTCCGCCCGTCGGGAATTTGCGCAAGTATTTGCTGGCACCCAAGAGGCCCCGCGTGCATTTTTGGGGCAATTCATGGATTACCTCGTGACCCGTCAGGTCTGAGTGCCCGCAACCTCAAACACCACAACGATCGAAGTCTGCTCGGTCCCCATGCAGGCGATCCGGCCGTGATAAGCGCCCGATTCCGCCAAATCGGGTACGGTGACGACAATTGCCACATCAGTGACCTCTCCGGCGGCCAGCCGGATCTGGGGTGGAAGAACGTTGACCCGGTTCGCAGGCAGTATTTCTCCATCTGGATTGGTCAGATCACCGGGTTCGAATTGCATTTCAACCGTCTCTGCGCCCTCGGGCGCAGCAAAGGACAACAAGATCGTGGCCGTTCCACCAGGGTGGCAGGTTTTGCGACAGGTGAAAGGCCCTTCGAGATGTTTCCGGCTGCCGCGCTCTGTCTCAAGCACGCGGCGCGCGATATCCGAAATCGGTTGCGTGTCCGGCTGCGCCGCAATCGGGCTTATGACACGTGCCGGGCTTACATAGGGTTTTCGCTCGAAATAAGGCATGACCTAATGTGCACCTGCGGCGCGGATCAGTAAATGGAAAATCCACCTGCCAAGATACCAACTCGGCTATTTTCCTTTCCAAACCGGATCGCGTTTTTCGGCAAAGGCGCGGGCACCTTCCAGTTGATCTTCGCTGGCATACAGGACATCCACACTGCGCAACTGACGCTTTGTGATGCGATTCATCGCATCCTGGAATTTGGCATCTTCGGCATCGCGCACGATTTCCTTGATTGCCGCGTAAACCAATGGCGGGCCCGAAGCCAGAAGGCGGGCCAGTTCCCACGCACGGGCCATGAGTTGATCTGCAGCAACAATCTCGTTTACGAGGCCCCAGCGATTGGCTTCCTCAGCGTCGAACCAACGTCCGGTCAGCAGCAGCTCCATGGCGATGTGATAGGGAATGCGTTTGGGCAGCTTGACGCTGGCCGCATCCGCAACTGTTCCTGACCGGATTTCCGGCAGGGCGAATGTGGCATGGTCGGCTGCAAGGATCATGTCAGCCGAAAGGGCCAGCTCCAACCCGCCGCCACAGGCGATACCGTTGACGGCGGCAATCACGGGTTTGTTCAGGTCGCGCAGCTCTTGCAGGCCGCCGAAACCTCCGACGCCATAGTCGCCGTCTACCGCGTCACCGTCAGCGGCGGCTTTCAGGTCCCAGCCAGGGCAAAAGAACTTCTCACCTGCACCGGTCAGAATGGCGACGCGTAGTTCCGGGTCGTCGCGAAACTCGGCAAAAGCCTCGCCCATTCTGCGGCTTGTGACCAGATCGATGGCATTGGCCTTGGGTCGGTCCAGCGTTACCTCAAGGATCGTTCCGTCCCGGCGGGTTTTGATAGGGTCCATTTCTCAGGCCTTTCTTATCAGAGCATCCACGGCAACGGCCTTGTCCGGCGTGCACAGGAGCGGGTTAACTTCGACCTCACCAAGCGTGTCGGCATTTTGCATGACGTAGGCCTGAACAGCCTCGACCGCGGCAATGATCGCATCCATATCAGCCGCTGGTTGGCCGCGATAGCCTGCCAGCAAGGGCGCGATCTTCAGTTGGTCCAGGGCGGCGCAGATGTCTGCGGGCGCGCTGGGTACCAGCAGGGAAACCGTGTCGCGCAGAACTTCGGTCAGCACGCCCCCTGCCCCCAACGTCAGAACAAATCCATGCGCGGGATCACGGACAACGCCGACCAGAAGTTCAGCAACGGTTCCGGTGATCATCTCTTCGATCAGGATGTCTTCGGTGCCGATAGCCGCAGCGACACTGACCACATCTTCGGTTTGGATGCCCAACCGAACGGCGGCGTGTTCGGATTTATGGGCCAACCCAACGCCTTTCACGGCAAAGGGGGCTTCCATGTCCTGCGCTGCCGCACGGGCTTCCGCTGGCCCGCAAACCGTACGGTTTTGCGGGATGCGCAGGCCGCATTCGGCCAGCGCCTGTTTCGACTCGCCTTCGGTCAGGGTATGGTTCGCCTCAACCGTGCCCGGCATCCAGACAGGGTGCGCAGAAGGGGCCGAGACCTGACCCGCCGCGCGGGTGGCCGACAGCGCTTCGCGCAGACCCATAAATGGCACAACACCACCGACCATCAAGTCCTGTGCAACGTCTGCAGGTAGTAGTTCAGGCAGCGTTGCAACGATTGCGAACCGAGCACCAGTGTCCTCTCGCACCTTCAATGCTGCTTGGGTTGCGCAGCTCCAGTCGGTGGCGTCGGTGGTCGGATAGTCGACAATTGTGTATGTCAGGTCGATATCCTCACCCGTCATTCCGGACCATGCCTGTGCCATCGCCTCTTCGTCGCGCCAGATATAGGTGTGATAGTCCAGCGGGTTACTCAGCGCGACCATGGGGCCAAGCGCGTCACGCAGGCGCGCTTTTTTATCATCGCTCAGCCGAGGAAAGGTCAGGCCGGTGCCGATAGCCATGTCTGCGATCAGGCTCGCCTCACCCCCGGAACAACTGATTGAGGCGATGTTGCCGCCGGGGAGTGGCCCATAGCAGTGCAACAGTTTCAGCGTTTCGAGGAAATCAGGCAACGCAGTCAGACGTGGTATGCCCAGCCGGTCCAGAAGTGCCTGTGCGCCCGCATCGCTGCCCGCAAGAGACGCGGTATGCGATATGGTCGCGGACTGCGCCTGTTCCGATGCGCCGACTTTGAGTGCGACCAGCGGGATACCTTTTGCATACGCCTTGGCGGCCAGCGCCTCCCATTCGCGGACGTCCTTGAAACCTTCGATATGCAGGCCCACGGCTGTGACGCGCGGATCGTCGATCAATGCCGAGGCAATCTCGGCCTGACTGGTCTGGGCCATGTTTCCGCAAGCGACCATGTAAGCAATTGACAACCCGCGTTTCTGCATTGTCAGGTTGATCGAGATATTCGAGCTTTGCGTCAGGATCGCCACGCCCTTGTCGACCGGCCTCGCCCCGTGCTGGTCCGGCCACAGCAGCGCCCCGTCCAGCGCATTGATGAAGCCATAACAATTCGGGCCAAGGATAGGCATGTCACCGGCCGCAGCAATCAGCTGATCCTGCAAATCCCTGCCGCTATCATCTTCTGCAACAGCCTCGGAAAAGCCCGACGCAAAACACACCGCCCCGCCTGCGCCCATTCTGGACAAGACATGAACCGCCTCAATCGTGGCGTGGCGGTTGATGCCGATGAAAACTGCATCAGGGGCTTCGGGCAGGTCTTCGATATGGCCAAAGACTCTGTGGCCCGCAATCTCAGAGGCTTTGGGATGCACCGGCCAGATTTGACCTGCATAGCCCATACGTTCAGATTGCAGAATAACCTGCTGACACCAGGCACCACCGCCTATGACAGCGATGGTATTCGGGCGCAAAAGCCGGGTCAGATCTTTGTTCATTGTCAGGCGCCCAAAGGACGAAGAAGATCACGGCTGATGATGTGGCGCTGAATTTCACTGGTGCCGTCCCAAATGCGCTCAACCCGGGCATCGCGCCAGAACCGCTCGATCGGGAAATCATCCATCAGACCCATTCCACCGAAGATCTGCAGCGTGGTATCGGTGACCCGCGCCAGCATTTCCGAAGCATAAAGTTTGGCCGAGGCGATCTCGCGGTTCGACGGCAGGTTTTGGTCCAGACGCCACGCGGCGGCCAGGGTCAGCCAGTCGGCAGCGTCGATCTCGGTGATCATGTCAGCGATTTGGAAACCTACACCTTGAAACTTGCCAATGGGCTGGCCGAACTGCTTGCGCTCGGCAGCATAGTTCAGCGCATAGTCAAAACAGCGCCGCGCGCGCCCAACCGAAAACGCCGCAACCGTCAGGCGGGTTGCGTAAAGCCATTCGTTCATTACCGCAAAACCGCCATCGACCTCGCCCAGAACCTGTGCGTCGGGCAAACGGCAATTGTCGAAATACAGGATATAGTTCTTGTAGCCCTTATGGCTGACCGAGCTATAGCCCTCGCGCACTTCAAACCCCGGGGTGCCACGATCCACAAGGAAGGTGGTGATGCGTTTCTTGGGCCCTTTCGGGGTCTCGTCGACACCGGTCGCGATAAAGACGATAAAGAAATCCGCGTGTTCGGCACCTGAGATGAAGTGTTTCGATCCGTTGACAACCCAATCGCCGCCGTCCCGTGCCGCTTGACATTTCATGCCGCGCACATCCGAACCGGCATCGGGTTCCGTCATCGCCAGGGCGTCCATCTTTTCGCCACGCACCGCCGGCAAAAGGTAGCGTTCGCGCTGCTCATCATTGCAGGCCATCAGGATGTTTTGTGGACGACCAAAGAAATGCGTCAGCGCCATCGAGCCGCGGCCAAGTTCCCGTTCGACCAGGGTGAAATCCAGATGCGACAGGCCTGCGCCGCCGACCTCCTCGGGAAAATTACAGGCATAAAAGCCCAGATCGATGCATTTCTGCTTTATCTCGTTGCCCAGCTCTACCGGGACCGTTCCCGCGCGCTCAACCGCGTCTTCGTGCGGGTAGATTTCGTTTTCAACAAAGCTGCGGACCGTTGAGACGATCATTTCTTGTTCTTCGGACAAACCGAACTGCATGGCGCGTATTCCTTGGATCAGTAGTTGACCCAGAGAACGTCATCCCTCAAGTTCTCGACATGCAGTATTAGGCGATGATTATGCAGGATTCGAAATTTTTGCCACAGTATTTCAATATTCTGCTTTTCGATGGGTTCTCGAACCATTGTCTTGCGAACATGGTCGAACCCTTGCGGGCAGCCAATAACATGTCGCGGCAAGCGCTTTATGCATGGAGGTTCTGTTCACTTGACGGGGCACCTGTACACAGTTCCAGCGGCCTAAGCGTCACACCGGATGGCGCAATCAAGGATCAGAATGGCGACGTACTGGTGGTTATGCCATCTTATGGCTTCCTGAAACTCGATACCCGGGCGACTGCGCGGGCCATTCTGGCCGCGTCAAAGCGGCATAGGCAGGTCGCGGGATTGGACACCGGAAGTTGGCTGCTGGCACGTGCCGGATTGCTGGATGAACGCCGTGCGACCATTCATTGGGACGAGATTTCGCGGTTCGAAGAAAGCTTTCCAGCCGTCGACACAGTGCGTGAAAGATATGTGATGGATGGCAATCGGCTGACCTGTTCCGGGGCGATGGCGGCGTTCGACCTGGCTTCTGCCCTTATTCGCCACGATCATGGCCCGCTTTTGTCCATGGAAGTGGCGCATCTTCTGATGAGCCGGAACGGTCGCGATCCCTATGCTCTGCCGTTGAAATCCGAAGACACAGTGGTCAATCGGGCGCTGGGCGTGATGCAGGCGAATATTGAAGCGCCGCTATCAATCGCACAGGTTGCGCGACGCATCGGATGCTCGCAAAAGCGGATCGAAACCCGCGTACGGACCGAACTGAAAACCACACCGCAGGCACTGTATCGACGCTTGCGTCTGACGCTTGCGCGCAATCTTGCAGAGAATACGGAACAGTCCATTGCCGAAATCGCCGGGCGTTGTGGATATGAAAACGCCAGCGCGATGACCCGGGCGTTCAAGGCCGAATTCGGCCAAACCCCGACCGCGTTTCGGGCAAGCTGACTTGGTATCCAGGAGGCTCGCGCTCAGACTCGCGCGTCTCGCTTTTCCTGTTCAATTTGGCGACGGACATGGGCGTAATCAAAAATGCCATAGGCCAAGATTGCAGCGGATAGCGGCAGAACCGCCATTCCCACCCAGACGAAAACCGAATCCGCATCAGCAAACTGCATCAATCCAAACCCGGTAATCGCCACGCCCAACGCTGTTTTCACATAGGCCAGCAATGTGCGCCGGTTGGCCAGTTCGGTGCGCAGGAAGGCCAACACCATGTTGTCCAGCGCCCGTCGGGATTTGAGATCAGAATGAGGAGTTTCGTCAACCTAGCTTATGGATGCGAAATTCGCGGCCGAACTCAAGAAAAATCCTTACAGCATCCCCCGAAGACCTAGCCAGAAGGCAATCCAGCACAGAAGCAGACTGAGGAGGATGTTTGCGGCCGCCATCAGGATGGTGCGTTCACGGTGCAGTTGCAGGGACTGATAGGCAAAGCTGGAAAAAGTGGTGAAGCCACCACAGAAGCCAAACACCAGGCGGCGTTCCTCTTCCGGTAGAATGTGGGGATCGCCCAGATAACCGACCCACACGCCCAGCAGCAGACAACCCGCCACATTCACGACCAGCGTCGACAGAGGCAACTCATGCACGATCACGCGGTTGAGCGTATGCCGGGCGACCGCGCCCAAACCGCCACCAAGGGCAAATGCCGCGTGCAGATAGAGATCACTCATTTGCGCGCTCTCCGGCGTGGTATTTACGTCCGATCGCCTCACCCAAAATGGCGGCGGCGAGGCCGAATACGACCTCAAGGATTAGTGCTAAGACCATATATGTGATTTCTGTGTGGTACAGCCGATCGAGTTCGGCCACGAACGAGGAAAAGGTCGACAGTCCACCGCAAAAACCAACTGCACCCAGATGCATGAAATGCGCATGAACCCGGTGCCGTACCGCATAAAGCCAGCCGATGAACAGACAGGCGGCGATATTGATTCCGAACGTCGCAGTCACGAAAGGCACGCCGGGTATCTCAAGCGACAGCAATTCGCGCAGCAGCGACCCAAGCGCGCCGCCAACAAAAACGGCGAGGTACATGAGTGTGCGCTGCAAGCCCGTGGCCCCCTGATCAGAATCGTATCGTTCGACCTATGTGCATACAGGCTTGGGGTTTAAACGCCAATGATCCGCGTATGAAACCCGGCAAAGGTCAACGGAACGCGCCTTTGATCAGCGCGCGCCTCGATCGTTCAGAACCGCTGAGCCGAGCAGCGCTCCCAATCACTCGCAAACCCCGCAGGAATTTCTTCGGCCAGCAACCCGCCCTCCGGAAGCCGTTCATAGAGGTCCGCATATGTGAGCTCTTTTTCATCCGTTGAGCGGCGCAGAATGTCCGAAGGGTGCAAATCCGCCGCCTTTTCGTAGCCCATCGCGCCAAGGATTTCGCGGAAGCTTTCCAGCGTCGCATCGTGAAAGCGACGCACCCTCTGCCGTTTTTGTGGCACATTCACAGCCTTCGCGCGCTCCTGATCCTGAGTGGCAATACCAGTGGGGCAGCGGTTGGTGTTGCAATGCAGCGACTGGATACAGCCCACGGCAAACAGCATCGCACGGGCTGAGTTGCACATATCTGCACCCAGGGCGAGTTTTTCGATCACGTCATAGCCCGTCGCAACTTTGCCCGAACAGATGATGCGAACCTTGTCACGCACGCCAATGCCACGCAGGCAGTTGTCGACAAAGATCAACCCTTCATTCAAGGGCATCCCCAGCCTGTTGGAGTACTCCACTGGCGCAGCACCGGTGCCACCTTCGGCTCCGTCCACGGTGATGAAATCGGGCAAAATTCCAGTGTCCAGCATTGCCTTGCAAATGCTCATGAATTCCGACCGTTTACCGATACACAGCTTGAAGCCCACTGGCTTGCCCTCTGACATATTACGCAGGTGTTTCACGAACTCCATCAGCCCGGTGGGGGTGTCAAAGGCCGAATGAGCGGGGGGTGAGATCACATCTTTATGGGGTTCGACGCCGCGAATTTCGGCGATTTCTTCATCGACCTTGACCGCAGGCAGCACGCCGCCATGCGCAGGTTTTGCACCCTGGCTCAGCTTGATTTCGATGGCTTTGACCACATCCTTGCGGGCTCTTTCGGCAAATTTGTCCTTGTCGAACCCACCTTCGGGCGTGCGGCAGCCAAAATAGCCAGTGCCAATCTGCCAGATGATATCGCCACCTTCGGCCAGATGGTGCGGGCTTATCCCGCCCTCGCCCGTGTTGTGGGCAAAACCGCCGTCCTTGGCGCCCCCGTTTAAAGCCTTGATCGCAGTATGGCTGAGGGCCCCGAAGCTCATGGCAGACACGTTCAGTCGTGATGCATCGTAGGGCTTGGAACATTGCGGGCCGCCCAGCGTGACACGCTTTTCACTTTCTTCCACCTCTTTCGGTGACAACGAGTGATTGGTGCGGTGATAACCCACCTGCGTGATGTCGTACTGGGTGCCAAATGCCTGAGTATCCTGCTGACCCTTTGCACGGGCATAGACCAGACCGCGTGTGATCCGGTTGAAGGGCCGCCCGCTTTCGTTGGTTTCAACAAAATACTGGCGGATTTCGGGGCTTACGAATTCCAGCATGTAACGGAAATGGCCCAGTACCGGATAGTTGTTGAGCACGTTGTGATTGGTCGTCATCAGGTCATAGGCCCCGATTGCGATATAGGGCAGCACGATCACCAGCAGCCACAGCGCTGGGGTCCAGAACCAACCAAGCAGCAAGGTCAGGGGCAGGCCAAAAAAGGCAACCGCGTAGTATAAATTGCGTACAATCATGCGTCTGATCTCCGGTTTCTAGTTTGGTTTCTACGCCCCAGCGTCAACGCTGCGCCTTGAGCTCTTTGACCCAATTGTCCCACTGGGCATGGTCACCCTTAGCCAGCAGGATGCCCTCTTTCAGTTTGGACATGCCAAAGCCCCAGGCCATCTTGGTGTCTACATGTGGCGGCATCACCAATTCACCCGGCGTGACCATGGCATCAATGATGAACGGCTTGGCGCTGGCTTTGGCCTGCGCTACGGCCTCCTTGATGTCAGCGGCATGTTCCACCCGCACACCGTCACCACCGCAGACCTTGGCGTATTCGGCAAAATCGGGGTTCACCAGATCGGTGGCCTTCGGGTTCACCGCATAGCCTGCAACCTCCATCTCCATCTTCACAAAGCCCAAGGTCTGGTTGTTGAAGACAATCACCTTGATCGGCCAGTCATAACGCACGGCAGTTACGAAATCCTGCATGGACATGCCAAAGCCGCCGTCGCCACAGAATGTCCAGACCTCACGCGAGGGGTCCAGCGCAGCCGCACCAAGTGCCGAGGGCAAGCCCGAGCCCAGCGAAGAATGGTTGAACGAGCCCACCATGCGCCGCCCGCCCTTCATACGGGTCTGCCGCGCCACCCAGATGGTGCATTCACCGATGTCCATGGCAAAAACCGCATCCTCTGCGGCCTGATTGGAAATCTCGCGGGCGAATAACTGCGGGTGCAGCGGTTCGCTTGCACGTTCGAGGCTGGCCTCTTTATCCTGTCGCGCCAACCACTTGTTGCAGAGCTTGACCTGATGATCGGCGAAGCTGAGGTCTTCATTTGTGGCGATCTGAGGCAGCAGTCGGTCCAGCGTTGCACCGACATCCCCCAACAGGCCCGATGCGATAGGTGCGCGGCGGCCCAGATTTTCGACGCTTCGGTCGATCTGAACGATCTTGGCCTTCTCTGGCAGGAACCATTCATAGGGAAAGTCGGTGCCCAGCATCACCAGCACATCACAATCACGCACAGCGTGATAGCCGCCGGGGTTGCCGATCAGACCAGTCATGCCAACCACATTCGGGTCGTCATAGTCAAAGATGTCCTTGCCCTTCAACGTATGCACAAGCGGAGCGTTCAGTTTTTGCGACAGGGCCAGAACCTTATCTTTGGCCTCGCGGCAACCAACGCCAGCAAAAAGTGCCACCTTCTTGCCCGCGTTAATGATCTGCGCCGCGCGGGCGACTTCATCCTCGGGCGGTATCAGTGTTGAGGGCTGTTTCAGAAGTGGATGGAACTGGTGCAGGCTGGGCACCTTTTGTTCGGACACATCCATAGGCAGCTCGATCCGCACCACCTCGCGATTGATGAGCGCCCGTTGCACTGCGATCTGGGCAAGGCGTGGCATCTGATCCGGCGTGTGGACCACCGCCTGATAGTCGCACACATCGTCAAACGCCTTTTCCAGGTTCACTTCCTGATGATAGCCAGTGCCGCGCTCTCGGTGGGCGATTTGGCCAGTGATCGCCACCACACCCGCGCCTTCGCGTTTGGCATTATAGAGCCCATTGATCAAATGAAGTGCGCCGGGTCCAACCGTGCCTGCACAAATACCGATGCCACCGGTCAGATGCGACTGTGCATAAGCCGCGTAAGCCGCATTTTCCTCATGCCGCATCCCTTTCCACTCGAACCTGTCATCCCCGCGCATGGCTTCGAGAAACGGGTTCAGCGCATCGCCGACCACGCCAAAGATCTGACGCCCGCCTGCATCCGACAATATGTCCAGCAGGACCTCACACACGTTTTTCGCCATGTCTCTCTCTTCTCGTCCCGAATGAATTCAATGGGATATAGCCAACATCGTGTCCCACCTTTTTTCAATAGCCATCCCCAAAAACCAAGATGGCTAGCGGAGTCATCATATCATTTACTGGTCAACTAGACATGACGCCTTGCGCGCGATGCCCTTTTCATTCCAGCCCCTAAATCAACGCCGATACCACGACGCAAAAGAACCTATATCAAGTGGATCAAGGCTGGCATCTACAAGGTTGTGAGACAAGATCAATTCGCAAGTGCCGCCATTGCTAACATCCAGCAGCCAAACGACATGCTGCGGTAAGCCCAAGTTGCAGCCCTTCGCTGTGTGCTGTAATCGCCCGTTGTGCTTTCTGTTCGGCATCCAGCTTGCGAGACATGTCGGCAAACGTTACTCTGGCCTCAGGCCGTTCTGAGGCGGCCCCCTGGTCTGCGTAAAGCCGTCATCGGCACCTCTCAGAGAATGAATGAAAACCATATCGGTTTCTCAGCCCGGATTAGCGGACCGTCGGGCAGCGGAGGGAAAACCGATGACCAAATCACTCGATCAACGGCGCCGTGATGCCAAGGCTCTGGGCAAAGCTCTGACTGCGGGCGACAAAGGCGCGCTGCTGCGCGTCCATGGCATTGTTCCGACCCCAAGGAACGGGGTCTACAATCACGCGGACTGTCTGCATGTCATCGCACGAGAGACCGGATACGCTTCGTGGCCAGCATTGAAACGCGCTGTTGAGATGCACGGTATGGATCGCGCACAAAAACAGGGACGGCTGCGTTGGGCGCTTTACAACGGCTCACACGAGACGGTCGTACATCTACTGGCGGACGAGCCGGACCTTGCCGACGGTCAAGTACCTCTCCTCGTTGCGCTGTACGACGTGGCAGCGATGCGCAGGATCCTGACCCATGACGCGGACGTCGCGACGCGCGATTATCCACCGCGTCGACCGATGTGCCATCTGGCGTTTTCGAAACATATCAAGGCAGCGCCCGAGAAAGAAGCTGAGATGCTCGCCATGGCGGAGTTACTTGTCGCGCATGGGGCAGATGTGAATGACAGTTTTGCATTCGAACCGGACACAGAGCACCGCTTGTCGGCGCTCTACGGCGCCATCGGCCACGCTGACAACATGCCGTTGGCCAAATGGTTGTTGGAAAATGGTGCAAATCCCGACGACAATGAATCCCTCTACCACTCCACCGAACTCGGTCATACTGAAGGCCTTCGTTTGCTGTTGGAGCATGGCGCACATTCCAAGGGCACAAATGCGCTGCCGCGGGCTATTGATTTCAACAACGCCGCTTCCGTTCGCTTGTTACTCGAACATGGTGCTGACCCAAATGAAGGCATCAACCCACACCCGTCGGGTGAACCTTCCTTGGTGATCCCCGCCCTGCATCAAGTGGCCCGGCGTTTGGCTTCAGGCGAAATCGCTCAGCTTTTGCTGGACCATGGCGCGAACCCAAATACTGTCAGTCGCGGCCACTCACCCTATGCCTTTGCCCGCATCTTCGGAAACCAGGATGTAGCGGCAGTATTGGAACGGGCGGGCGCATCCACGCAGCTTTCGTCGACAGAAGAACAGCTTGCGCGCGCAGCGGACGGGAAACCAAATCCGAATGATCGGATCGACATGAGTACATTGTCGGAAGAGATGAAATATCTTCTGTGCCGCCTCGTCTGGCGTGAAGGCACGCTGCCTCACATGCAGCGCCTGGTCGTCATGGGCTTTGATCCCAATCTTCCGGACGAGATGGGAATGACGCCACTGCACCTTGCCGCCTGGGAGGGGGTGTCCGACGTTATGTCGTATTTTCTTACTCAAGACCCAGACCTTGACCACACAAACGCCTACGGAGGCACACTGTTGTCGACGATCATCCATGGGTCGGAAAACTGCCCGCAAAAAAAGCACCGCGATCACATCGGATGTGCACGCTTGGCACTAGAGAATGGTGTGGCGCTCCCCCGAAAAGCTTCACAATTTGCAACTGTGCCCGAGATGTCCGCCTTTCTTGCTGATTGGGCAGAGTCGCATCCCGAACAAATCGCGGAGCACGGGGTGGTTTGAGGTCAAGATTTGCACCAGACCAACGGTCTGGCGTAGCCAGAAAACTCATCTGTCGATCTTCGTCGGAAGTATCCGCCCCAATGGTGCGTGTTGAAATGGTCCAAACGCTTTAAAACCGGTCTTCTCGTAAGCGGCGACAGCAAGAGCTGTGTCGCCAGAAAGGCGCTCCTTCCCAGCTTCGAAGAAATCCTTGAACCAACTGTCGTACAGGTTTTGGGCAATAGAAGTCGCTCACGCGGGGCATACCTGCTGCCATGTAGCGTCTCCAAAGCGGGCTTTGGCAATCCACGGTGTCGTCTTGATTGTTGGGTAACTGGCCTTAGTTCGCTTTTGGCGAACCCATCATGCGTGTGGACTCTTACCAGTGTTTGATTGAAGGACTAGATTTGGAACCGGAAATCTATGTAGGCATTGTTAGTGCTAAAATTTCAGCTTTCTAGGCGTTTAGCCGACCGAATTCACAAGGTTGAAACGCAGCGGCAATTGGTTGGGCGGAGCGAAAGTCAGTTTCCTGTGATTGACACAATCTCTTTCTGGCGCACGTTACGGACTATACATCTGAACCAAATACCACTATCGCCAAGTCTTTCCCGGCATTTGGTGACCCATGCAAGATTTCTCTGCCCTCCCGAAAACCCTATCCATAGCGCTGTCCCAAAAAGGCTATAGCGGCTTGACGCCTGTACAAGAGGCCGTGTCAGACGAAGCGCTGGCAGGAAAAGATCTGCTTGTCTCTGCGCAAACAGGTTCGGGCAAAACCGTGGGCTTCGGGCTGGCAATGGCGGAAGAACTTCTCGATAAGCACGGTCGATTTGACCGACCAGCGGCACCATTGGCCGTGGTTATCGCACCCACGCGCGAATTGGCCTTGCAAGTTCGGCGAGAGTTCGACTGGCTGTTTGCTGAGGCCGGGATAGTCACTGCGTCGGCAGTAGGTGGTATGGATGCGCGCACAGAGCGCAGGACACTCGAGCGCGGTGCACATGTCGTGGTCGCCACGCCTGGGCGGCTGCGCGATCATATCTCACGTGGGGTGATCGACCTGAGCGATCTGCGGACCGTCGTCCTCGACGAAGCCGACGAAATGTTGGACATGGGGTTCGCTGAGGACCTTGAATACATCCTTGATCAAACGCCTAAGAACCGGCGTACCTTGATGTTCTCAGCCACTGTTCCGCGAGGCATCGCCAAGCTTGCCCAGACTTACCAGAAAGAAGATGCGCAGCGGATCAAGGTCGGAAGCACAGAAGCACAGCATTCGGACATTACCTATAGTGCGTTGAACGTGGCCCCGTCGGATATCGAAAAAGCGATCATCAATTTGCTGTGCTATCATGACGTACAGACCGCGATTGTGTTCGCCAATACCCGCTCCATGGTTGCGCGTTTGACCGCGAAATTCTCTAATCGGGGATTTTCTGTCGTCTCACTGTCAGGGGAACTTAGCCAGACAGAGCGCACCAATGCGATGCAAGCCCTGCGTGACGGGCGCGCGCAGGTCTGCGTTGCAACGGACGTGGCCGCCCGCGGCATTGATCTTCCAGGGTTGGAGTTGGTGATCCATGCCGATCTGCCCTCTAATGCGGAAACTTTGCTGCATCGCTCTGGACGGACAGGCCGTGCCGGGCGCAAGGGAACGTCCATCTTGATCGTGCCAGGTCGGCAACGCTCAAAGGCACAACGATTGCTGAAGACAGCCAAGTTGGAGGCCGAATGGGGCACCCCGCCCTCTGCGGATGAGGTGTTTGCACGGGAAGAGGAACGCATCATTTCCAATCCCGCCCTGGATGAGCCGCCAAGTGCCGAAGAAACGGCTTTTGCGGAACGGCTGCTCAAGGGAAGAACTCCAGAGCAGGTCGCGGCAGCCTATATGCGCCTCTACCGAGAGCGCCACTCAGCACCGGAGATTCTAGGAACGACGCCAGAATCTGGAAAACGCAACACTGATAGGCGCACGGCGTTTGGGCCAAGCACTTGGTTCTCGCTTTCAATAGGGCGCAAACAACGTGCGGAGCCGCGTTGGCTGTTGCCAATGCTGTGCCGCAACGCGGGTTTATCCAAAGACGCCGTCGGCGCAATACGTGTTCAGTATCAAGAGACCTTTGTCGAGATTGCCAATGATGCTGTGCCCGCAATGAAACAAGAATTGGGGGCACAGCTCACCATAGAACAAGGCGCGACGCTGACTGAGCTGGCAGGCAAACCAGATTTCGATGCCTCTCCTAAAGGACCGCCTGCGGCACCACATTCATCAGACGACGCAGCCAAAAACCGAGGGCCTCGTGCAGGCAAGCCGTCGAAAGCTGGGCGCGACTCCGAACTTTCCAACCAAGATGCTCAGATTGCGTCCGAGCGCCCAAAGGGCAAAGAAAAATCCGCTGCGCGTACGTCGAATGGACAAACAAGTGAAGGCAAGCCAAAGCAGGACAATGCCCTGCAGGCGCAGCCGAAGCGCGAGCGCGTAAAGGCAAAACCAAAGCCTGCCGCGAGGGACAAGAAGCAACAAAAACAAGACAAGAACGCTTCTGACACATCAAAACCTCTGAAAGCACGAAAGGCGCGTCATAAGGCTAACAACAAAGACGCAAACACGCCGCGTTCAAAAAGCAGAAACGTCAAGGGCGGAGAAGCAAGACCTTTCCGCAAGCCTTCTAAGAGAAATTGAGCGTTCAGATACCTGTCGACAAACCGGTGCGAGAAGATACGTGCTTTGTTTGGAGAAAAGCGATTTGGCGCGATTTTTCGGCCCATAGCAAACATTGAACAGCTAAGCTACAGACGCAGCAGGAGCCCGAAAGCTGCCCTTCAACGAAGACTATACCGTGGGAGGATCGGCGGAAGGCCCACATTCAGGATCATGTCCGCGAGGTTGATTTCCCGCGGGGCATGGTCTGGGTCGAGTATGACAACAGAAAACTGTTGGAGAGGCCCGCACAGCTCGGCGCGTTCAATGCATGAATGATTTGGCCCGCATGTTGGGCGTAAGTCCCAGCTCGGTATCGTCGTGGCACCAACGGCCGCGATCCAGTCCTGAACCACCCAAGCAATGAACTCTGGGCTATTGTTGAACCGGATAATTGCGCTCCCTCTGGCACAGCGTTAGAGCGACAACAATATTGAATTTTGATACCAAATCTCTATATTGATATCAAATGGAGGTAACAATGGACGTCGTTCAAACAACAGTCAGAATAGACCGAAAGTTGAAGGAGCGCCTTGATCACCTGAACAAGCTACGAAAAATGCAGTTCAACAAAATGGTGAACATCGCACTACAAGAGTTCCTGATTAATGACGCAAATGCTATGCGGCAGGAGCTTTCGGACTCACTAGCTGACCTGGATCGCATAATGTCAGAAGACCCAGGTTTCGAAAAAGCCTGGCAGAGTTTTGTTGAGGCGGAAGCAGAAGTTTCCGACGACCCGGACGAGGGAGAAGCTTTCACGTCTGGTGAGCACAGTATCTCTGAAGAGATTGAGGATATACTAGGTGCCTAACTGGGACGAGAACAGCCCTGAACTGACCAGGAACCTCACTCTCGTAGCCAAGAAAGCGATAGATCACGCAAGAAACAGAGCAGTTTTTGACGGTGATACCTTAAAAGATTGGCACCGCATCATGATGCGGGGATTAACCACTCGGAACGTCGCTTACGTTGGGGCCTTTCGCGGAGAGCCGGGGCTTGAAAACGTTCACGTTCGCGTTGGCAATCTCGAAGGAACTGATCCGTCGTTGGTTGGCAACCAGGTAAAGTCCTATTTTGACCGCTTGAACCGGGCATTGAACGCACTCGATGGAAAAATTCCGCGCGCTTCACGCCCTCAGAATACCGACGAATTGAACGCGGTCCTTCAGTTATGTGCCTGGGCACATGCTGAGTGGATTCGCATTCATCCTTTTGCAAACGGGAACGGCAGGACGGCCAGGTTCTTGGCGAATTGTATTGCGCAAAGATACATGTTGCCCCCCTTCGTGAGGGTTAGACCCCGACCGGCAGGACGATATGGCACCGTAAGTGCGGAAGCTATGAGGGGCAACTGGAAGCAAACAGTAGGTCTGATGCAGAGAATGTATTTGGACTACACTAGGTCTAAACGCCCCTGATCCTGAATTATAGGCGGACACGGTCAGCAGTTTACCTGCTGACCAAAAGACCACGCTTGTTTTGCCTTGCAGGCACGGGGTCCATGTTCTGGACGTCAACACAGACGCGCACCCGAACACACCATCATGTGCGGCGAGGGTCCGGTTGCCCATCCCATCGGCAAGGCCGGGGCGGCCCTCAGTTCTGTCGCGCTTTTCGGAATGCCCCTGCGGCCAACGCCGACTTTGTTCATTCGGTTGTCATATTGTCCTGCATTGGAACAGATCAGAGAAGCCCGCGCCGTATGGTCTCGGACCATTCCTTCGTCAGAACTTTGGTTTGCGCGCTGCCTTCGGTGGCGCACAATTTGCGGTAAAGATAGAAATTCTCGGTGTCACAACGCATGGTGCATTCGGTTTCGATCGACACCTGCCAATCGTCCCGTTCGAACGTAAAGCTCCAGGTGGTATCGAACCGCGCGGTGGCGGGGTCGTCGGGATGCACCGCATAACGCATCCGCACATTGCTGCCGACGATCATATCGTGATACGGATCACGCGTCTTTCCATAATCGTCGAAGGTTTCCAGAACCTCGGTCCCGTCTCTGTCTATCGCGCGGTTGGACTGCGATGCGGGCGCGCGCAACTGTTCGGCATCCAGAAGCGGAAAATCCAGCGCCGGGCCCGGCGCGGCGGGGGCGATTTCCTCTTGTATCGCGCGCACGGGCAGCTGCAGCGCGCAGCCTGCCAGATGCAGCGTGACCTGCGCAGCCTGTGGCGCGGGCCAAATAATTGGCCAGTAGGAACCGGAAAGGGCCAGCCGCAAGGTGTGACCGGCACGAAGGCGGTGCGCGCATTCATTCAGCACGACCTCGGCCTCGTAAACCTGACCCGGCCGCAATGCTTCGGGGGTTTCGTGGCTGCGATAGTGGCACAGGTTCAGGGCGCGATAGGTGATACGTTGCGATACGCCGCCAGGAGACAAATCGCATAGCCGCGCAACCAGTTGCGCGACGGGCTTGTCTACCGAGAACCGGATTTTCAGCCGGGCCCGGCCCAACAGCTCCAGCGGTGTCCGCATCACGGCGCTGTCGAAGCACACCGACAGCGCGTCGTCCGCAGCCTGATCGTCGGGCAATTCGTTGTCGATCCGCATGCCCGGGCAAAAGTAACCGCCCCTTGCGCCCACATTCGCAGCTGTGGCGACGATGACCTCGCCCTCGGTCGGCGCTCCGGCAAACCCCGCAGGGCTTAGATGCCAGGTCTGGTCCTGTACCCGAGGTGACGGCCATTCAGCCTCGGCGATCCAGCGGCCTTTGCGCGACCCGTTCTGCGGTGTCGGGTTGAAGTGTTCCTGCATGTAGGCGCGATAGGCGGGAAGGTCCTCGGCCCCGTTTTTCTGCCCTTTCAGCCAGCGGTCAAACCAGCCGATCACCTCGGAATGAAAATCGCGGGCATCCAGTTTCGAAATATGGGCATAGCGGTGTTCCCACGGGCCAATCATCGCCTTTGCTGGCACGGTCAGATTGGCGGCCAGCGCCGGCGGCGCGTTCACGTAGGCATCGGCCCAGCCGGTTATGGCCAGAACCGGGGCCTGAATGGCCGACCAATCCTCGGACACCGATCCGTGTTTCCAGAACGCGTCGCGGGTGGGGTGACGCAACCAGTCGGCGGTAGAAAACGGGACATTCTCCAGCCGCGCAAGCCAGTCTTCACGCCAGTCGGAGCGCAGTTCGGGATCGGCCGGGCGGGTCAGATAGGCAAACATCTGACTGCCCCAGTTCACATTGTCACTGAGCAGGCAGCCCCCCATGAAGTGGATGTCGTCGGCATAGCGATCGACTGTCGACGCCACGCTGACCACCGCCTTCAGCGCCGGTGGGCGACGCCAGGCCATCTGCAACCCGTTGAAGCCGCCCCACGAAATGCCGATCATGCCGATATTGCCGTCGCTCCAGTCCTGAGACGCGATCCAGTCCAGAACCGCCTCGCCGTCGCGAAGCTCTTGCTCCGAATACTCATCGTCAAACTGCCCCTGACTGTCACCGGTTCCGGTGATGTCGACACGGACACAGGCATATCCGGCCTCGGCAAAGACCGGATGCGTCGTCTCATCCCGGGGTGCGGTCCCGTCGCGCTTGCGATATGGCAAATACTCCAGAATGGCGGGCGCTGGGCGCGTTTCGGGCAGCCAGACCCGGGCGGCAAGCTGCCGCCCATCCGGCAGGTGAATCCACAAATTCTCGACGATTTCGACTGGCATGGATGTTCTGAGCTCCCTGTTTGGGTCACAGGAGAACTCAGATTCCGTGGAAGGTAAATGGTACGGTTTGAAACGTGCTTGTACTATCCACATACAAACAGCGTACACCTGCAAAAAATTGTGGCCGTGTCCGAACGATTTTCCACCAATCCGCGTCACACGCTTATATTTTGGTGTATGGATGAACCCTGCATTCGTGTTCGCAACAAGTAGACGTGTCTCAGTTCCGATCAACCGTCAGGATTTCAGCGCTTGGCACCTCTTCTATTTCGCCCGAGCAGCGACCAACGGTGAATACCACGCAACCCGATCCTGCTGGTCGGACCGAAACGCACCCCAGTTCCCTGTCATGTGAAACAATCCACCGGAACGTCCGTCATGTTTGAACCGAAAGGTCCGCAGTTGTCGTTTCAGCTTCGATAGCACTGGCCAGTGCCTTGCGGAACAGTTTGGCACCCTTGTCCAAACCAAGATCGATATGGGGTGTCTTGGCGCGTTTCATGCCCAAATGCACCTGCTCCAGCACCTCTTTGTCTTCGAGAAACGCCATACGCGCGCCGTCATTCATGAACTTTGAGACCTCTGCGTTGTCAGGGTCCGTGTTTCGGTGCTGAAACCAGAAATACCGGGTTCGATCCTCGTCAATCGGCGTCATGAAATTGTACGAGATATTGACATAAGTCTTGTCGACCGGGGGATTGCCATAACCGCCAGTACCAACGGGCGTATATACGGATTTGTTCAGCGCGATGGCAGGCAGGCACATCTCGTAATGCTGTAGCCGGTCGCAATCACCCGCGAACGCCACCAAGTTGGCATAGTAGGGTGAAGGCGGTTTGTTTTCGATCCAGCGTGACACAATCACACCACGGTCTGTCTTTTCGACATTCAACGGTTCTTCATCCGTGCCCGCGCCCGCAAAGGACGAGACATGGACCCAGGCCACGTGGCTGGGATCCAGCAGGTTGTCGCAAACCCAAAGATAGTGGCAGTCGATATCCATCACGCCACCATCGGTCTTGCCCCAACTTGGATCGTCAAAATTCTCAATCGGGAAAATCTTGTCCGGGTCAGCCAGTTCGGGGTCTCCCATCCAGATCCAGAGCAGCCGGTACCGGTCAACCACCGGGTAAGACTTCACAACCGCCCGGCGCGGGGTCATGCCACGCTGGGTGGGACTGTCGGTGCATCTGCCTGAACAATCGAACTTCAGACCGTGATAGCCGCATTCCACCACATCGCCGATCAGATTGCCTTTCGACAACGGCAATTTTCGATGGGGGCAGGCATCCTCAAGCGCCACGGGGATACCATCCTGCTGCCGATAGAAAACGACATTTTCGCCCAGAAACGTCTCGGCCTTCAACTCGCGCCCGATATCCTTGCTCCAGGCCGCGACGTACCAGCAGTTTCTCAGAAACATCGTTATGCTCTCCAATGTGACAGATGGCTTGTTCCAGTATGGGCACGCAAGCCCCCATAGGCCATGCGGGAATTGTAATGGCAGTCATAAGCCTGACTAATTTCAATCAGATAAAGGCGGAGGAATTTCTGGTTGCGCCGCAACCTCGGCATGAATCCAGTTTAGGAACTCGGCAACCTTGGCGCTATCCTTGGTCTCATGCGGTCTTACCAGCCAATAAGACAGTGGTGACTGAGTCACTTCCGCGAAGGGGCGTGCCAAACGCCCGTCTGCCATCATGTCGATGACCAGAGGTTCGCGCCCTAACGCCACACCCAACCCTTCAATCGCAGCCTGAACAACCATGTTCGACTGCCCCAGCCGCCGTGTCCGCAGCGCGGTTGGCAAGGTCAGGCCACAACGTCGCGCCCAGAATTCCCATGTGGGACTGACCGCCCCATGATGGAGGTTCTCATCCACCAGCATCGTATGCCGCTCAAGATCCCCGACCTTTTGAAGATCAGGCAACAACGAGGGCGCGCAGACCGGAAACAACTGCTCGTTCATGAGCAAATCGACCTGACAGCCGGGATAGTCGCCCAAGCCATAGCGAATTCCGATATCCGCATCCGCACCGGAAAACGGGAATTGCCCGGTATCAGTTGCGATCGAAATCGACAGGTCCGGGTGGGCCATGTCAAAGCGCAAAAGGCGTGGAAACAACCAGTTGAACGCAAAACCCGGCAGGCATGAGATCACGATTGTCCGATCAGAGCGCGTTTTATCCCTGAGTTGCGCGCAAACGTCCGAGATGCGCCCCAGCCCTTCCGAGATCGCCAGCGCCAACAACTCTCCTTCGCGAGTCGGGCGCGACTGCCGTGCACCGCGCACCAAAAGTTCGCGCCCCAACCACTCCTCGAGGGTGCGAACGTGCTGGCTGACGGCGCTTTGGCTGACGCCCAATTCGGTTGCAGCGGGTGAAAACCCCGAATGTCTAACAACCGCCTCGAACGCTCTCAGTGCGGAATAGGGTAAGTTCAAGATCATATTAGTACCTCTAATGTCACTCATTAACACTTTCAAATAGGTTGGGGACAGGCTCCTCGCGTAACTTTGACCAGTTCAATCCCGTAGGAGACGCGAATGTCGGACATCACGCCGGAACGCGGTGCGCAAAACCTGTTGGCAAACTGCGCCCACGCAACGGCCGGAGAACGGTTGCTGATCGCCTATGAACCGCCGGAGTACGGGTATTTCGATGCGGACAGTGTCGAAATCGTCTCGCGTGTTGCCAGATCCATGGGCCTGTCTGTCGACACCGTAGACGTGGGGTTCAACCCGGATAACCCGCACCTGTCGCCGGAACTGCTGGCCCGGTTCGAATCTGCCGATGTCATCCTGTTTCTGGCCCGGCTCGGGGACCAGTTGCGGTTTTCTCACATGCCGAAGGGTAAGAAGATCATCGTCAGCTTTGCCCTCAGCCGTGAACAATTCGGGTCAGGGTTTTCAAACGGGCATCACGACGCCTTCATGGAACTCAAGGCCGAGATCAACGCGGTTTTGAACAACGCACAAGAGGTGCAGTTCACCTGCCCTTTGGGCACCGATGTATGCGGGCGGCCTGAAATGAACCTCGACCCGTCGGGCGATACTTCAATCCTGCGTTTCCCGATGTCGGTTTTCACGCCTGTCCCCGCACACAGCTTCTCGGGCCGCGTGGCCCTGACCTTCCTGACGGGAACCGGATCAAAATACTATGAAGGTTATACAACCGAATTCACCCATCCTGTTCTTGCCTGTCTCGACAAGGGCCGCCTGACCGGGTTCGAGGGGCATCCGTCGGATGTGGCGCAGGCCGAGGCCCATTATGATCGCGTGGCGGGACAGTTCGGCATAGACCGGAACTTTGTGCATTCCTGGCACGCGGGCATTCATCCAGGCTGCGGTTACCCTTGGGACATGCGCCGGAACTACGAACGATGGAGCGGTGCCGCCTTTGGCAATCCGCGCATCCTGCATTTCCACACCTGCGGCGCATATGCCCCGGGCGAGATCAGCTGGAACGTGATTGACCCAACTGTCGTGATCGATGGCACGACCTATTGGGATAACGGGTGTTTCTACGCCGAGCGCCTGCCGGGTGGGCCTTCGATCCTAAACCGGTACCCATGCGCGGCGGGCCTTTTTGAGCAGCCCGACATGGATATCGGCTTACGGAAAACAGGCTGACCTGTCTCTTTTGGTCGCACGATCCAACGCGAAGACCCAGGTACAGCACCGCATCAGGATTAATCCGGTTGCTCCGAAGGACATGCCTGTCCATAAAAAACGCGGGACACAGCTCGGTCCTGCCCAAAAATATCTCTCATGACCTAGGAAAGGGAACCGTTTCATGTCTGCCTGGATCCGGATGATTTCTGACGACTATGCCGATGCGCCATTGAAGGCGGTTCTGGACCTTGCACGAACACCGCACGGTACGGTGGACAATGTCATGCGTGTGCACTCGCTGCGCCCTAACACCATGAAAGGGCACGTGGTTTTGTATCGCGCGTGCTTGCACGATGACAGCAACACAATCCCAATGTGGTTTCAGGAAGTGATCAGTTCTTATGTGTCGACCTTGAACACATGCCCTTATTCCTATGCCAATCACTGGGCCAATGCGCGGCACCTGATTGGCGATGAAGCGCAGGCAGACAAGATCGAGGCCGCGCTCAAAGCGCAACGACCGCAGGATGCGTTCGAGGGCGCACATCTGGAGGCTCTGATCTACGCCGAAAAGCTGACTGTTTCGCCTGGTACTATGGTTGAAACCGACGTCATTGCGCTTAGACAAGCCGGTTGGGGCGACGGCGAGATTCTCGAAATCAACCAGATCGTCGGCTATTTCAACTATGCCAATCGATTGCTCAACGGATTGGGCGTAACAACGGATGGCGATGTTGTGGGTTATTACGCCAGCGAGTAAACTCAAGACGCGATTCCGGGTCACTTTCGGGCTTTGGAGATCCCCGGCACGGTCGGCATGTTGTTCAGCGCGCTTTTCAACATCGTAGACATCTTCTTTGTCGGGTTTCGGTCGACCAGCGCAAGCCGGACCGACATTGGGGTTTCAGACATTCTTCGTCTCGGTTTCTGTCGGCATCGGGCTGAGCGCGCTGGTCGGGAACGCTTTGGGGGCTGGTGAATCCTGAACCGCCAGACGTGTGGTCGCACAAAGCACCAGTCACGTTGCATTTGCATCCCAGAAAGGACCGATCGAGGCGAGCTAGGGGATGCTGACCTCACGACGGTCCTCGCGCGCGGCCTCGTCCGGCAGGGCAAACAGCTACAACGGTATCTTGGACTAGTGTCCCAATTCCCATCCATTGCGGTTACTTTCTGGGGCTGATGTTCCAGCGTGTTCAATCCGACAGATCGCCCATGTAGATCTGCGCCGGGATCAGTATGGCACCTATCCACGCCACGGTATTGAACGTGGCGCGCGCATCCTGACCGAGATCTCCGATCAGCCAGCGAAGGGCCGGGAACCTAAGGATCAGGAAAGCTACGGTCAGGCCGCTCGCCATCAGCATATGCGCCAGACGGTAGGGCATCGACGGGTTGAAGATGATCGCCTACCAATCGGTGGCAAAGGCCACATCATTGCGCATCTAGAACCCGGCAGGTGTGCGCATCCAGCTGTTTAAAACCAAATCCAGAAGACGGACATGGTGGCACCGAATGCGACAAGGAAGGTCGCCGTTATGTGTAACCGGTTTGGATCCTTGGAAAACCTAAAAACATGATGCCCGGAAAGACCGCTTCGAGAAAGAAGGCCGTCAGGATTTTCTAGGCCAGCAGAGGCCCGGCGATATTGCCGCCAGCCCGTCCCGCAGCCGATTAGCCTAACGGTGGGCTATATCAACTTAGCGGCTTCTAACGCGCGTACCATTGTTCCCGTGGCGTTTCTCGAGACCGCCGAATGTTTCAAGCTTCCCTATTCACCCCAAGGAGTGCTGCAATATTCACTCCAAAGAGTACCGCAATTTACCTTCAACCTGGCACATGTCCCAGAAACCGTTCGTTCCGCACCTGTTCCGGACGTGATTTGTAGTGTTTGAAAAAGGCTCGCGACATCGCAGTACGGGAAGAAAAACCTGTTGCGGACGCGATCTCTACAAGCGGCATATCTGTGAACTTCAACAGACTATTGGAGCGCTCCAGTCGGAGCTCCTTATACGTTTCCAACAGCGTCGCGCCGGTCTTGCACAGAAATCGTCTTTGAAGCTGTCGGGTGGATGTGCCAATCACATCAGACAGATCCGAAATTCTCAGCGGATCTTCGATGTTCTCCAGCATTGTGTGGACTGCAAGAGTGACAAGCCTGTCTCCATTCGCCTTGCGAATAAGCCGGTTAGCGACCTGACTTTCGGACATGCGCTGTGGCTCGCTCAAACCAATGTATCGCCGCAGAGTATCCGCCAGATGCTCGCCATGGTCCATTGATACAAAATCGGCCAACAGGCGCAGCGCACTGATCCGCGTATTCGCACTGTGCGTACGGCCGTCGGAGGAAAAATAGGTTGAAGTTCCGCTGCTATTTATTCCACGTTCCACCGCCGCCGCTTCGAAAGCTGAATGCACAGCGGCAATGGTTCGGTCCGATCCGCTGATTTGGGACAACAACATCACGCTCCCCCCGACAAGGATGGATCGGGGGGAAAGGTTCAATACCTGATTGACCCAGGATCTTTCTGCGGCAGTGGGCGTCCACGCGTTTTCGATATCCCCCCAGAAGATGGCTGTACGTCCCGCCCAAAAAAGCGGGCCGCCAACCGAATCATTCCCCGGAACACGGAAGTTCACGACATAGGTGTGTCTATCGACCAAAGAGTTCAGCGCTTGGTAAAACTCGACCACCAGTTCGGCTGACGCTTTGTCAGAGTTACAGTGCAAAATGACATCAATGCACTGCACTCGATCTGAAACAGGAGCAGAAGTTTCTGCCAAATGAGCGTGGTCATTCGCTACGACATAGTGTTTCATTTTGATGTACCAACCTCGCTTTGGTCAGCA
>NZ_LGXZ01000004.1 GCF_001238295.1 Ruegeria sp. 6PALISEP08 | reverse complement strand
GCTGACCCTAGCTTTCTCAAACACCGTCGAACTACCCATGAGAAGATAGAAACAGTAATGTAGTGCAAAGCTCACCCAAAAAGTTGCAACAAAACTTGCTACTTACCGGAGAGGATTTTGCGCACCCAATCGACGGATAGGTCGACACAATGGGCGAGTTCCTTCGGCGAATAGCACTCAGTTGCCATTTCTCGGGGTCGACGGTTACAGGCGACGCGCACGATGAAACGGCAATTGGACGGCTGCGTCATCATCCCGGAAAACGCCTTGACCAGCTTGTTAGCATCTTTCCAGCCCAGAACCCGAACCAAGGGATGATTTACCGACGGCAGGCGTTTGCGCTGACCTACGAACTCGCGGTGTCTGAGGCGACTGAGGAGCACGACAGAAGTCGGCTTGAAGTACCAACCAACGGAAAGGCTGTTAAGCTGTTGGAAGTAAATGACCCTGTCTCACCAACCGACGCATTGCCTCAGTAAATGCGTTTTTCGACCGAACCAACCTAGGTCTTCCTTCAAATGACAATCGTTTTGTTTGCAAACCGGTGATGGTGAGCAGAGGGTACGCTTGCAAACGGCCGCAATGCCCGGCTTTGTTGCCCGGGCCTGTCTACTTGCAATGCCATTCGGAGGCCCGTAACACGGCTGTAAGGGAATGCGCGCTACGCCTCTGTGATGCAGATAGAGTGTGCCATGGTTGCAAGGTGAATGAATGAGACTTGTCATTTCCACTATGAAAGATGAAGGCCCTTTCATCCTCGAGTGGATTGCCTATTACCAGTCGATCGGCTTCACCCACTTCATCGTCAATTCAAATGATTGCTCGGACGGCACCGACGCGATCCTGAGTCGATGTCAGGAACTGGGGTTTCTTGCACATATCGACAATCCGGGGCCTTGGAAATTCGGGCCTCAGGCTTCGGCTTACGCGAACGCGATGAAACATCCATGGTGCAAAGAGGCCGAGTGGATATTGGTGTGCGACGTTGACGAGTTTTTCGACATCCGCATCGGAGAAGGGACTTTGGACGATCTGTTTCGTGCATTGCCATATGCAGATGGGTTTACTGCAATTTGGCAGCTATTTGGGCATAACGGGGTTGTTGAATTCGAAGACCGGTTCATTGTTGAGCAGTTTACCCGTGCGGGTGAGCTTGGAGCTGTCAGCCCACACAACTTGCGGGCGTTCAAGTCTTTGTTCCGAAACAACGGATCGTATCGGACAATCAGTACGCATCGACCGCGTGGACCAATACCTAAAAAAGCAGACCGTTTTACTTGGATCGATGGCGATGGTGATCCGTTGCCTCCTGCGATGCGTCGACGGGGGTGGGCCTATTCCTCGACGGGGGCCGGGTTTGGGCGCAGACTTTTTCGAATGAACCACTATGCAGTGCGGTCAGTGGAAAGCTATCTGATGAAACGGTTGCGAGGGGATGTGAATACCTCGAGTTTTCATCCCAAGATGGAAGCAACCGGTCAGGCGTACTGGCGACTGCATTGCTATAACGACATCGAAGATACCTCGATCCTGTCGAAAGTTGCACGCCTGCGCCGGGTTTACGAAAAGCTGCAGTCAGATTCAGTTCTGAGGCAGGTGCACGAGCAGGCGGTTGCGTATCACAAAGACCGTATCGCAAGCCTTCTCGAGACCGATGTGGCGAAGGAATTTGTCGCGAAATTCAGACGGTTTCACAGCGGGCGCTATGTCAAGGCGCTGGAACTTGGTGTGATGGAAGATGGTGATTTGTCCTTCAACACCGAACTCTACAAAGACCCTGAAATCACATTTGCTCAGGTTGCAAAGTGGACGCGCCTGGGCAAAATGTCCAAGGCCGAGAACTCCAAGCCGAACAATTTCCCTTGGTTCGTTCGCCTCGATTCCCTTGGTACGACGTTCGACCATGAAGAGGCTGCGACGCAACACGCGCAGATTACCGATGCCAAGCAGGTTTCGGTGCCGTTTGATCCGAAAGATCCGGCTTTCTTGCCCTCTGCTTCTCCTGAGATTGAAAGAACGAAAGACCAGCGTCAAAGCTTTTTGCAATCCATCAGTGGCAAGAAAAATTGGGCGCTGATCGGGCATGTCGAAACGGAAATCGTTGAGGAAGTACTTGCCTTGGATGCCGTCGCGCAATTGACGCTCATAGCGCCATGGGGGCTGTCTTGGGACAGCTTCACTTGCGCGGATGCTTCGCAGGATCCGGATCTACAGGCGCTTGATCGCACGTTTTATGCGTTGCTGGAGTATTTCCGCGAGCCGATCCTGGCCGGGCGCCTCAAAGTCTACCGCGCACTGCCACCTTTGATGCTTAAGCTTTTTGAAGATGAAAGTGTCGGTGTTGTCATAATTCGCGGGGTGCGCACAGAGCAGGTGATGAGCCAGCTTTTGCGTCGCATCGACCGGGTTCTTGCGCCGGGCGGCAGTATCGCATTCACGTCCTATCGCCGTCATGGAGGCGGGTCCTATTCAGGAATGAATGCGGCCATAAACAGTTTTCTGGGGCGCAATGCAGCAAGATACAGGATAACCGGCTTGCAGCCACCGTGGCTTGGTATCGACAAGTTGCCGCCACTTCCCAAAAAGGACACATAGCTTCTGGTTCTTGATACGATGACATGATAGCCATGGCTTAATAAACAAAACGGGTTTTGAGCGAACCGAATGCCCGTCTGTAAGTGAGGTCGAGATGTCAAACGAACCCAAGGTTATCGGTGTTGCACCCGGCAGCCAGCAAAAACCAAAGGCTGACAAGGCGACCAAGCGGAAGAACAGTAAAGAAGCGATCCGCCGCACGTTCCTTTCGCGCCTACCCAAGGGTGGCGTCGCGGTTGAGATCGGTGTCTGGCAGGGGGCGTTCTCTCCGACCATTCTGAAGCTTATTGAACCCAGTCAGCTGTTTCTCATCGACCCATGGAAGCATATTGGAGAAGAGTCCCATACGACGGCTTTCGTCGGGCGGACCGAAGATGAAAAGATGGAGGCCATCTTTCAGAAGGTGGTCAAATCTTTCGAAAAAGAGATCGAAGAGGGCAAGGTCGGTATCATCCGCGATTTCTCGGTTCCCGCGCTCGCGCTGTTTGAAGACGAAAGCATCTCGTTTGCCTATGTCGATGGCGACCATTCTTATGAGGGCGTGACCGCCGATCTGGCGGCACTGTTTCCCAAGATCAAGCCCGGCGGGATCATGGCATTTGACGATTACCATCGCCGTGGCTGGTGGGGCGATGGCGTGATCCGCGCGGTCAACGAGTTTCTAGGCAAGCACCCCCGAGAGCTGCGCATCCGGGCGATCGCCGGCGCTCAGATCGCGATAGAAAAGATTGTCCCGCAGGACAACGACAAAGGTCAGGACAATTAATCCGCGGGATTGAGGGGCAGCGATGGACAAGCCGGAAAAAATCCTCATCACTGCGATGAAGAACGAGGGGCCCTATATCTTGGAATGGGTCGCCCATCACAAGGTGTTGGGGTTCGACAGGATAATTGTCTACACTAATGACTGTTCAGACGGCACAAACCAGATACTTCGCCGTTTGCAGGACATGGGCCATGTCGAGTTTCATAAAAATCGCGTTGGAACAGGCGGGATTCACCGATCCGCCCTCAGACAGGCGCGTCGTTTGCCGGTCGTGAAAGAAGCCAAATGGATTTACGTTGGCGATGCGGATGAGTTTCTGAACATCCACGTTGGCAATCACAAAGTTGATGATCTGATCGAAGCAACGCCGGGCGTTGACGTCGTCTCAATCCCTTGGAAGATTTTTTCGAACAGCGGCAGGCACGTGCTGCGGGATAAACCTGTCACGCAGCAATTCTTTGATGCTGAGTTGGACTATGAACACGGTGGGGCAGGGCGTCGTTTCGTAAAGTCCTTGTTCCGGCAGGGTGAGCTGTATTTGCGTTTCGGCTTGCACAACCCTCATCCTAAACCTGAATTTCAGGCGGCGATGTTTCGGTCCGTGCCCGGGGGGCACGCGAAAGAACCTGCGCCCTTCGGCAACCATGTCTCACCGCCCTTTGGTCTCGAAGTCGCACAAATAAACCATTACGCCGTTCGCTCTACCCAGGCTTATCTGGCCAAGCGAAGCCGGGGCAGGGCAAACCATTCGTCCCAGACGCTGGGAACGGATTACTGGGATCGCTGGAACCGTGGCGGTGCGACGGATGAAACAATCCTGCGCTACAAGGACGAAGTCGATGCGGTGCTGGAGGAGTTTCGTTCAGATGATCGGCTCAAGCGGTTGCACAGAAAATCGTTCCGTTGGCACAAGGCGCTGATCAACGAACTTCTGAAACAACCGGATTATCATGAGCTGTACCAGAAATTACTGGCCACGCCCGCCGTGGAATTTGTCGGAAAAGATCGCATCGTGCGGGAACGGCTTTCAACAGAGACGATCCACACGACCGGCGAACAGCAACCAGAATCCTAGTCAAACGCCCTTCGGAGACATACGTTAATGGCTGCGGATCATTCTCTTCCGACGATTGGTATGCTCTGGATGGAAGGCCGCCTGAGTTTTCTGGAGCAGATGTGCATGTTGTCCTTTGTCGAACAGGGGCACAGGCTTGTTTTGTTTCACTATGGGCAGGTCGAAAACGTGCCTTCAGGTGTTGAACTAGTATCGGCCAATGAAGTGCATGAGCCGAAACAGTTCATTGTGAACAATCAGTTCAATACACCTGTACCGCAATCCGACATCTTCAGATTGCAGTTGATGAAGAAGACGGATTTCCTGTGGTGCGATACGGATGTTGTGGCGCTGGCCCCGATTCCAAAAGCGGATCATATCTTTGGCTATTTCAACCGAGACACGATTTGCAACGCCGTGATGCGGCTGCCGCCCGACAGTCCGGCGCTGAACGCTTATGTGGAGTACAGCGAAGATCCTTACCCGATCCGCCCTTGGGTCGAAGGAGAAGAACGGGAAGAGTTGGAGCGCATGAAACGCGCAGGTGAGTTGCCGCACGCGTCAGATCAGGAGCACAGCGTTTACGGTCCAGGCGTCATGACCTGGTATCTGCGCCAACATGACGAGCTGAAACATGCCAGCCCAATCCCCGTGTTTTATCCGCTGCCGTTCCGTCAGGCAGGGCAAGCCAACGACATTCACGTTCGCGAATTCAGAGGCAACTATATCAAGGATGACACTCTTGCCGTGCATTTGTGGGGCCGCCGGATGCGGTGGTGGATCGCAAATGGTATCAAACGGCATTCATTCCTCGACAGACGCCTGCGGAACTTAGGCATCCGCGCCAGCGATGCACCTTTGCCGCGCCACGGCAGAAAGGGGCCCAAACCGATCGAGTTCCCGGCCAATTTACCCGCGCTGCGCGCAACAACCGAAGACATCCGAAAGGCCACGGGCGGTGCAATGTCCACGGCCTTGCTGTCTGACAGGGAAGACTATCTGAAAGCGGCGCAGGCTGAACTCGATAAGATCACGACTGACAATCTCTATGGTGTAAACGATCCGCCGCCTCCGGGCTGTTCGCGTGGCTGGGATTTCTACGGCAGCGACGCGGCGCGGCTGAACGCGCTTGCGTTGTCTATGTTCAATTATGCCGAAAGCCACCGCCATCTACCCGACCTCTGTGACCCAAATAGGTTTTCGGAAAAGCTGTTGATCATGAAGCTGTTCGGTGCTGTTCCTCATGCGTTTGTCGCGGATAATGACGTAGAGTTGGAAAAGGTGTCGGATATTCTGACGGTGCCTAAGCGAGTGTGGCATGCACAGTCTCCGACGTTGCCGGACGCGCTTAAAGGCGAGCCTGGAGAGTATTGCTTGAAAGGCTCAGCCAGCGCGGCGCACAGGATTGGGGTGTCGCTTCCTCTGGAAGATGCTGAGCGTGATGAGACAAACAATCACTTGGCCGCGTGGCACAAGACCAAAACGCCGGAAGGGTTTTGGACTGGCGACTGGTGGCGCGTCACCAGTCAGCCCATCTATTGTCTTGAAGAAGATCTGTCAGCCGGTGATCAATCAGTCAGCGAATGGCGGTTCTGGGTGATCGCCGGACGCGTACACTTGGTGCAAGTTGATCGTGACCGGGGGCGCGGACGCATTCAGATGCTGCACGACCGCAACTACACATACTTGGCGGATGAGCTGTTGTTCCCAACCAGTTCTGACACAGAGCCACGGCCCGCGCAGTTCGATGATATGATCCGGATCGCGGAAGCCATGGCAAAAGATGTCGAACTTGCCAGAGTAGATTTCAGCCTGATTGAGGAAAGGATCTGCTTGCGAGAGGTTGCTCTGTCTCCGCTCGCGGGAAAGCAGAAAATACGTTCAGATGCGCTGGATCAGCAATTGGGCGCGGCATGGACCGGAACAGCCTTATTCCCCAGCAACAGCTAAGCGGTGTGTCAGATCAGGTATGTGGATGAGTTGCTGCATGGGGGTCACTCAACCACGATCTCCTGACGTAGCTTTCCGGTCGTTTTGTCAAAGATCAGAACACGGTTGTCATCGGTGACAACTGCATACCAGTTGGAGCCGATGGTCAACGCCTGCGCCTTTGCGCCGCCCGGCAAATCGATCTGATCCGGAAGGGTGGGGGTGCGGTCCGATAGGCGGATGACAATCAGGGCGAATGTCACTAGAACCCCGCCAATCATCACCGCGGTCAGCAGCATGACCATCCGCCGCAGCAATCGCAGCTGTGGTGTTTCCAGCGGTTCTTGGGGTTCGGAAGGGACAGTCATGGGCACCCGCCAGATTGAGTTTCAGATCGCGGCTGATCCGCCGCCTCGCCTTGATAAGGCGCTTTCCCGGGATGTGCCAGACGGTGAAAACCTGTCGCGCACCCGGTTGGCCCGCCTGATCCAAGAGGGCGCGGTACAGATCGACGGAAGTGAGACACGAGACCCCAAGGCAAAAGTTGCGGAAGGGGCGCAGATTACCATCGTCGTGGCCGAGGCCGAAGACAGCCATATCGGCCCCGAAGACATCCCACTTGAAGTCATCTTCGAAGATGCGGACTTGATCGTCGTGAACAAGCCTGCAGGTATGGTCGTACACCCTGCGCCGGGCTCGCCCATCGGAACGCTGGTGAACGCGTTGCTGCACCATTGCGGTGACGATCTGTCAGGTGTCGGAGGGGTCAAACGTCCGGGCATCGTGCACCGGATCGACAAGGAAACCAGTGGCCTTTTGGTGGTGGCAAAGTCAGACGCAGCGCATCACGGTCTGGCCGAGCAATTTGCAGCCCACAGCGTAGAACGGTATTATCGCGCAGTGTGCTACGGTGTGCCGGACGCAAACGACCCCCGATTGCGCGGTGTCAACGGGATCAATTTCGAGCCCGGCAACATCATGCGCGTGACAACGCAGCTAGCGCGGCACAAAACCGACCGTCAGAGACAGGCGGTTCTGTTCCACGGTGGCCGCCACGCGGTGACCCGCGCGCGTGTTGTCGAATCCTTCGGAACGCCTGCGGGGTTGGCTCTGATCGAATGCTGGCTGGAAACCGGTCGAACCCATCAGATCCGTGTGCATTTGGCCCATGCAGGGCACGGGCTGGTCGGAGATCCGGTTTATGGCGGCAAGCGCAAACTTTCTGCCAAGGCGTTTTCTGCTGCGGCCGCCGACACTGTGCGTGAATTCTCCCGTCAGGCGCTTCATGCCGCCGTTTTGGGTTTTGAACACCCTGTCAGCGGTGAAACCCTGCGGTTCGAGGCCGAATTGCCGGATGACATGCAAAACCTGATTGCAGGGCTTCGCATACCGCTGTCATAATAAGCAAAGTCTCGTGAGTAAGAGCTTCTTATCTTTCCTTAACAGAAGTTTAATTTCAGACTGATAGCAGCACCTCTTGAATGGGATGGGTTCCTTACCCATATCCTATGTTAAAGACTTAAACATTTGTCGGAGGGACATCATAATGGCAAACTACGCAAATCTCCCCGCACCGACGCCTGAGGGCGGCCTGAATCGCTATATGCAGGAAATCCGCAAGTTTCCTCTGCTGGAGCCGGAAGAAGAATATATGCTGGCCAAGCGCTGGGTCGAAGAGCAGGACACCGAAGCTGCGCATAAGATGGTGACATCTCACCTGCGGCTGGCTGCCAAAATCGCCATGGGCTATCGCGGCTATGGTCTGCCGCAGGCCGAAGTGATTTCCGAGGCCAATGTGGGCCTGATGCAGGCGGTCAAAAAATTCGACCCCGAGAAAGGCTTCCGTCTGGCGACCTATGCCATGTGGTGGATCCGCGCCTCGATTCAGGAGTATGTCCTGAGGTCGTGGTCGATGGTCAAGCTAGGCACGACTTCGGCACAGAAGAAACTGTTCTTCAACCTGCGCAAGGCCAAGGCCCGTATCGGCGCTTTGGAAGAAGGCGACATGCGCCCGGAAAATGTCAAACGGATCGCCGAGGATCTGGGCGTTACCGAAGACGAAGTGATCAGCATGAACCGCCGGATGTCCGGTGGGGATGCATCGCTGAACGCCACGGTTGGGTCCGAAGGCGAAGGCACGATGCAGTGGCAGGACTGGCTGGAAGATGAAGATGCGGATCAGGCAGGCGATTATGAGGCGCGCGACGAATTGGAAGCGCGCCGCGAGTTGCTGACTGCCGCTCTGGATGTTCTGAACGATCGGGAAAAGGACATCCTGACTCAGCGTCGCTTGATGGATCAGCCTGTGACGCTGGAAGAGCTCAGCACGCAATACAATGTCAGCCGCGAACGTATTCGCCAGATCGAGGTGCGTGCGTTTGAGAAGTTGCAGAAAAAAATGCGGGATCTGGCCCGCGAAAAAGGGATGCTGAGCGTCAGCTGACCAAAAAACCAGCCCGCACGCGTTTGCGGGCTGGTTTCGTTTTTCCCCTCGTTGAAAAAGATATTTAGCGTTGATCGGTGCACGGCTTAATCGCACCGTGATTTGACTCTTGGCTACAAAAGGCGGCACTGAAGTCACTTAGAAACGGATGGAGGGCGCGATGCCAAAACCTGTTCAGTTTGGTGTTTTAGGAGCCGCAAAATTTGCGCGGGAATATATGGCGCCGGCGATTCATTCCGCCAACGGCGCGCAGTTGGCTGCTCTGGCGACGTCCGATACAGCGAAGGCGAATCCATTTCTGTCGTTTTGCCCTGATCTCAAGGTGCACAACAGATACGACGCACTGTTGGCAGACCCCGGGATAGACGCGATCTACATCCCTCTGCCCAACCATTTGCACGTCGAATGGAGCCTGAAGGCCCTGGATGCTGGCAAGCACGTGCTGTGCGAAAAACCGATGACCCTGCGCGCGGATGAGTTTGGCGCGTTGATTGCCAAGCGTGACCAGACCGGCTTGCTTGCAGCCGAGGCTTATATGATCGTGCATCACCCCCAATGGCAGATGGCACGCGATCTGATCGCGGACGGGGCCATCGGGAATTTGGTGCACGTGACCGGCGCGTTCAGTTTTGACAATCGGGCGGATACCGGGAACATCCGCAACCGCGCTGAAACCGGTGGTGGCGGTCTGCGGGATATCGGCGTCTATGTGATCGGCGGCGCACGCTTTGCCACCAGGGCAGAGCCAGTGTCGGTACAATCCGCGATCCGTTGGCAAGATGATATCGATGTCTTTACCGAAATTCGGGCCCAGTTCCCCGGGTTCACCTATTCTGCCTACGTGTCCATTCGGGCGCACCCTCATCAGGAAATGGTGTTCCATGGTGAGGGCGGCCTGATCCGTCTGGCAACGCCTTTCAATGCCCGTGTGTTCGGTGAAGCGCGGGTCGAGCTGCACCGGTCGGGGCTTGAGGTTCAGATCACCCGGTTCCCCGCAGCAGATCATTACAAGCTTCAGGTCGAAGCCTTCTGCCGGTCGATTCGGGATGGGGCGGAATACCCCTGTCCGCTGGAGTTTTCGCGCGGCACGCAAGAGGTGATCGACCGTGTGTTCGAGGGAGCGGTGCCGCTGTAACTTGCTCTCATGACGCTGCCTCGGCTATCTTGCTTGGTATTCTAGCAGGAGGCGACCATGGCCGGAGGTTGGGCGCGCGACGGCGCGGTGAGCGAACAGATCGAAGCGTCGATTTCGGACGAACTGGCGCGGATGCGGGCGCAAAAGCGTCCTGTTGGCGAAAGCTTGACCCATTGTGCGGAATGTGAAGAGCCAATCCCCGAGAAACGACGTTTGGCTTTGCCGGGCGTCAAGCTGTGCCTGGATTGCCAGCAGGACCGGGATGGGGCCCACAAAGCCCGCGGTGGCATCAATCGGCGCGGGTCAAAAGATAGCCAGTTGAAGTAAACGAGGCAGCAGCATGACCAAGACCAACCTTTTGCAAAACGGTTTGGTTCTTGGGTTTCTCGCGGCGTTTCTGTGGGGCACGCACAGTGTCATCGTTCGCTATTTGACCAATGATCTTGGTGGATTGCAGATTGCCGTCACGCGGTTGTTCATCGCTGCGCTTGCCATCTTCGTCATGCTTCGGGTGATGCGGGTTTCAGTATCGCTCCGGTTAAGTGATTGGAACTTTCGACTGGCCGTCCTGTCCACAGTGGTCAACTACATCCTTTTTCATATCGGGTTGGAACATACAGGTGCAGCCAATGCGATGGTGCTTGAAAACACCGCACCTTTCTTTGTTCTGGTGTTCCTCTATTTCTTTGCAGACACGCCAGTTACGCGTACTGATTTTTTTGCCACCGCATTGGCAATTTTGGGCGTATTTCTAACGGTGTACCGAGACTTCCAGGGTGGCGGCGAGCCTTTGTTCGGCGACTTAATGGAAATCGGCGCAGGTCTCAGTTGGGCGGTGTTCCTGATTTCCAGCAGCCGTGCGATGCGCAATTCGGAAACGACGGGGGAACGCCTGAACTTCCTGTTCGGAATTTTCCTTTGCTCAGGTGTGCTGCTGCTGCCGCTGGCGGCATTTACGCTGCAGGTTCCTACGGCAAATGACCTGGTCTTTCTGATCTTGCTGGGCGTTCTGCCTACCGCTTTGGCCTATTACCTGTGGTACGAGGCCGCCGCGCGGGTCTCTACCTTGACCGCAACTTTGATGTTTGCAGCTTCGGTTGTGTTCACATTTATCAACTCGGCGCTGTTTTTGGGGGCCACAATCACTCCGATTGCGGCCCTTGGTGCGGTTTTGATCGTGGCTGCCGTGTTCTTGACGACAAAAGGCCAGACGTAACTAGGCCTCCATCGCCTCCAACTCATCGATAAAGCCTGAGATCATCGACAGGCCCTTGTCCCAGAACTTTGGATCGCTCGCGTCCAAACCAAACGGCGCCAGCAGTTCCTTGTGATGCTTCGACCCACCAGCGCGCAGCATCTCGAAATACTTGTCCTCGAATCCTTCCGCGCCGCTTTCGTAAACCGAATAGAGTGCGTTCACCAAGCCGTCGCCGAAGGCGTAGGCATAGACATAGAAGGGAGAATGCACGAAGTGCGGGATGTAGGCCCAGAAGGTCTCGTACCCATCCATGAATTCAAATGCCGGGCCCAGGCTTTCGGCCTGAACGCTCATCCACAAGGCGTTGATATCGTCGGGGGTCAACTCGCCCTCACGGCGCGCGGCGTGCAGCTTGCATTCAAAGTCGTAGAAGGCGATCTGGCGAACCACGGTGTTGATCATGTCCTCGACCTTGCCGGCCAGCAGCACTTTGCGCTGTTCCGGGGTTTCGGCCTGATCCAGCATTTTACGGAAGGTCAGCATTTCGCCAAAGACCGAGGCGGTTTCAGCCAGCGTCAGCGGGGTTGAGGACAGCATCTCACCCTGATCGGCTGCCAGCACCTGATGCACACCATGTCCCAGCTCATGCGCCAGGGTCATCACGTCGCGCTGTTTGCCCAGATAGTTGAGCATCACGTAGGGGTGGACATCGGTAACGGTCGGATGAGCAAAAGCTCCGGGTGCTTTACCGGGTTTCACCGCAGCGTCTATCCATCCCTTCGAAAAGAACGGGGCTGCGATCTCACCCATGCGGGGATCGAAGGCGTCATAGGCGTCCATAACGGTCTTTTCGGCTTCGTTCCAATTGACGACGCGCGTGTCTTCCATCGGCAGCGGTGCATTGCGGTCCCAGACCTGCATCACGTCCAGACCAAGCCATTTGCGTTTCAGTTCATAATACCGGTGGCTGAGCTTGGGATACGCGGCCACGACCGCCTCGCGCAGGGCTTCGACCACTTCGGGTTCGACATCGTTGGACAGGTGACGCCCGGTCTGAGCGCTGGGCATATTGCGCCAGCGGTCGACGATTTCCTTTTCCTTGGATTGCGTGTTGTGAACGCGGGCAAAGGTTTTGATGTTGTCCTGAAACACCGATGCAAGCTCGCGCGCAGCCGCTTCGCGCTTGGAGCGATCTTGCTCGGTCAACAAGTTTAGGGTGCCTTCGATGTTCAGCTCTTCGCCGTCAACCACAAATATCAGTCCGGCAATAGTTTCATCAAACAGACGTTCCCATGCGTCGCCGACAACACCCAGATCGTGTAGGAACTTTTCCAGCTCATCAGACAGTTGGTAGGGCTTCATCGCACGGATGCGGCGGAAAACGGGCTCATACCGTGCCAGATCGGCATTGGCGTCGAAACGCGCTTTCAGAGCGCTATCCTCGATCCGGTTTATTTCCAGTGTGAAAAAGACCAACGGTGTGGTGAAGATCGTGATTTTTTCCTGCATGTCGGACAGGAATTTGGCGCGCTCGGCATCCGTGGTCAGTTGGTAATAGCGCAGGCCGGCGAAAGACATGATGCGTCCGGCAATGGAATTGATCTTTTCGTTGCGCAACACACAGGCCAGCAGGCCACTTGCGTCCAGATCGGCCAGTTTGCCTTCGTAATCCGCGGCAAAGGCGGCGCATTCGCCTTCCAGCCAGCCCAGATCGCGCTCAAGTTCGGGCGCTTCTTCCGAGGTGTAGAGATCGCTCAGATCCCATTCCGGAAGATTGCCCAGATTGTCGGCACCGCCCATTGCGTTTGCGTCACGGACGGGAAAGGGAAGGTCGCGCATGGATCACCTTTTGTAGATAGCTTTTGCAATCATCTAGGGCTGGCGCGCACGGATCACAAGCGGCCAGTCTTCCGGGTGGAAGAAAGGGTCCAGGTTTTCAGCCCTCGGAAGAACGGGTTTGATTAGACAGAAAATGTTCGGCCATCTGATCCAGAACCGGCCCACGCACATCCGGTGCCTCCATCAACACTTCGTGCTCGCCATCCGGGATTTCGACCAATGTGCCGTTTGGCCAGTTTTCCATACGTGCGCGAATGGCCTTGCGGTCTACGATCTGTTCGTGGCTGCCAAGAAAGGTCAGGCCGGACGTGTCAGGTGCGGGTTGTTCCATCAGCCAGGCACATTCGTTCAGCGATTCTCGCAACCAAAGGTTTGAGGGCGCCCCAAGCGCCAGTTCGGGATGGGCCTTTAGCTGATCCTGCATCATCTGAAACATCGCCGGATCGCGGGTCAGCATGTTGCCTTCGAACGGCTGCGACAGGACATAGCTTTCCAGCGTTGTGGTCGGTGGTGTCTTTTCGCCAAGGCCAAGCGCTGTGCCCCAATAGGCCGTCACACGGCTGAGAGGTTTCATGACCGGAGTGAAGAAAATGCCCCACATCGGCCCGGTGAAGGCACAGGCTGCAAAGACCTTCTGTGCCATTACGGCCCGCAAACCAATGGCACCGCCCATCGAATGTCCGATCACGTACCAGGGCTTTGGCAGGTTCAGCGAATGGGCATAATCAAGCGTGGCCTGAACGTCGTGCTGATAGTCCGTGAACTGATCGACATGGCCGATACGGGGATTGTCCAGCAGGCGATCTGCCAGGCCCTGACCGCGCCAATCAACGGCAAGCATAGCAAAGCCGCGTTGGATGAACTCGGCTGCGGTGCTTCCGTATTTTTCGATATACTCGGTTCGACCGGGGAACATCAGAACGGTGCCACGCGCATCGCCTTCGGGCAGCCAATGGCCGACCCGGATTCGTATCTGGTCCGAAGTCATTAGCCAGTGGGCGCTCCCACCGGCGGGACCGCCGGCCACGTCTTCAAAAAAAGGGGCCGGCGTCAATTCCATCAGGCCAGCACCGATGCAAGTTTCATGGCAACGCCCATGTCGCCATCAATGCTCAGCTTGCCGGACATGAACGCTCCGGTGGGGTTCAGTTCACCGCTGAGGATTTGCTCGAACGTGTCGGCGTCTGCGCTCATGGTGACATCAGCATCATCATCGCTGACCCGCGCGCCGTCTGCGTCCAAAACAATTGCGCCCAGATCGGCGATAGCAAACTTGGCCGAGGCATCGAACGCGCCGCCTTCCAGTTTTTCATTCAGCGCGGCTGCCGCCTTTTCAAGAATCTCGCTCATGCTTTTCCTCATTTTGTTAGTGCGCCGTGAATGGACATCCCCGGTCGCAACGCTACACTGACTATTGTTATGATCATTGCAATCCACAATCTCAAAGGTACCGTTGCGGCACTTGTTGTCCTAGTCACGTTTTCCACCAGTTGCCTCGCGCAACAGGCGGATTTGCGGGATGAGGGCGCGCTGCTGGAGCAACTGGCCGAGTCCTCGCCCGAACAGGCAATGGCGCTGGACCGGCAACTGCAAGCGTTGTGGGCGCAGTCCGGCTCGGCCTCGGCGGATCTGCTATTGGAACGCGGTCGCGAAGCCCTTGATGGCGGAGATATCGATGCCGCGTTGGACCATCTGACTGCGTTGACGGATCACGCACCCGAATTTGCAGAAGGCTGGCATGTACGCGCCTCGGCATTTTTCGGGATGGAACGGTTCGGAATGGCGGCGGCTGATCTGGAGCACGCATTGACCCTCAACCCCAACAACTATCAGGCGATATACGGGCTGGGTCTGATCTTTGAGATTATCGGAGAACCTCAGAAAGCCTATGACGCGTATTCGCGGGCCTTGGCTATACATCCCCATCACGAAGAAGTAACCAATGCGGTGAATCGACTGAAGCCTCAGATCGAAGGCGCAGCGCTGTAAGGTCCGGGGCAGGGGGCAATGGTGAGCGGGTCATCCCGAGTAGTGGCCGTTTTGGGCCCGACAAACACAGGCAAAACCCACTATGCGATCGAACGGATGCTGGGATACCGCACCGGCGTGATCGGTTTGCCGCTGCGGCTGCTAGCGCGCGAGGTCTATGACAAGATCGTCGCCATTCGCGGGCCGTCTGTTGTGGCGCTGGTCACGGGTGAAGAGCGCATCGTGCCGCCGCGCACCCAATATTGGGTCTGCACAGTCGAGGCGATGCCCGATGGCATGGGGGCAGATTTCGTTGCGATCGACGAAGTCCAACTCTGCACCGATCCCGAACGCGGCCATGTCTTCACCGACCGCCTGTTGCGTGCGCGGGGGACAAATGAAACACTATTCCTTGGCTCTGACACCATGCGCGGTCCGATTGCCGCCCTGGTGCCCGAAGCGCAGTTTGTGCGGCGCGAACGAATGTCGCAGCTTGTCTATTCGGGGTCCAAAAAGATCAGCCGGATGCCCGCACGCAGTGCCATCGTCGGGTTCTCGGTCGAAAATGTGTATGCCATCGCCGAATTGCTGCGCCGCCAGAAAGGTGGTGCAGCCGTGGTTATGGGCGCACTCAGCCCGCGCACGCGCAACGCACAAGTCGATCTCTACCAGAATGGCGAGGTCGATTATCTTGTTGCGACCGACGCAATCGGGATGGGGTTGAACCTTGATGTGAACCATGTGGCGTTTTCATCCCTGACCAAATTTGATGGCCGCCGGATGCGACCGCTGGCCCCGAACGAACTGGCGCAGATTGCAGGCCGGGCCGGTCGCGGGATGTCCGATGGCACCTTTGGCGTGACGGGCGAGGCTCCGCCACTGGACGAAGGCGTGGCGCAGGCCATCATGGACAGCCGGTTCACGCCGATGAAAAAGCTGAACTGGCGGAATGCCGCCTTGCGGTTCGGCTCAATCGACGCGCTGATCGCCTCGCTTGAGGTCAGCCCAAATGACGAGCACCTGACCAAAGCGCGCCCTGCGGACGACCTGAATGCGCTGAAATCCTTGTCGCAAGTGACCGAGGTCGTTGCTCGTGCCAGCGACCCGCAATCCATCCGTTTGCTGTGGGATGTGTGCCGGATTCCCGATTTTCGCGGCATCAGCCATGCAGAACACGCCAGCTTGCTCGAGGTGATCTTTGGCCACTTGCATGAAAGGGGGGGCGTTCCTGATGACTTCATGGCAAGACAGATTCGCCGGATCGATCAAACCCATGGCGATATTGACGCATTGTCCAAAAGGTTGGCATATATTCGCACTTGGACATATGTTGCGCAACGAAACGGCTGGGTCCGTGACGAATCGCATTGGCGTGACGAAACGCGCACTGTAGAAGACAGATTGTCAGACGCGTTACATGAGCGTCTGACTCAAAGATTTGTGGACCGGCGTACATCTGTTTTGCTGCGCCGGCTCAAACAGAAGGAGGCCCTTTTGGCCGAAGTAAATGACAAGGGTGAAGTGACCGTCGAAGGCGAATTCGTCGGTCGTCTGGAAGGGTTCCGGTTCACGCCGGACAAAAGCGCGCAGGGAACCGAGGCGAAAGCTCTGAAATCGGCGTCCTTGCAAGCACTCGCGCCGCAATTCCATCTGCGCGCCGATCGCTTCTACAATGCGCCCGATACCGAAATTGATTTCACTGATCAGGGTGGCCTGATGTGGGGCGAATACGCCGTCGGCAAACTGGTTGCCGGGGCAGAGTCTCTCAAGCCGATGGTCGAAGTTTTTGTGGACGAAACCGCAGGGCCGGATGTCGAACAGAAAGTGCAGCGCCGGTTGCAGCATTTCATCGACCGCAAGGTCGCCGCGCTGTTCGAGCCGCTGCTGAACCTGTCACGCGATGAAGAACTGACTGGTCTGGCCAAGGGCTTTGCGTTCCGCATGGTCGAAGCGCTGGGCGTACTGCCCCGCGCGCAGGTCGCGCAAGAGGTCAAGGATCTGGATCAGGACTCCCGCGGTGCGCTGCGCAAGCACGGCATCCGGTTTGGCCAGTTCACGATCTTCATGCCGCTGCTGCTGAAACCCGCACCGACGCGCCTGCGTCTGGTGCTGTGGGCGTTGTCCAGCGGTTTGCAGGAGTTCCCCGAAGCTCCGCCTCCGGGTCTGGTCACTGTGCCCATCGCCAAGGATGCGCCGCAGGGATACGACACCATGTGCGGCTACCGCGATGCGGGCGAGCGTTCGATCCGGATCGACATGCTGGAACGTCTGGCCGACATGCTGCGCGCCGAAGACAGCCGGGGCGGGTTCGAAGCCAAGCCGGATATGCTTTCGATCACCGGTATGACGTTGGAACAGTTTGCAGACCTGATGCAAGGCTTGGGGTACAAAGCCGAGCGTGGCGAGCGTGAAAAGGTCAAACAGGCCCCTGTGGAAATGCCCGCGACTGAAGCACCTGATCAGGCCGCCGCAGATGAAACCCAAGCCGCAGAGGCTACTTCGGAAGAGGTTGTGGCACCCGCAGAGGCGCCGGCCGAGACTACGACAAGCCCCGAGGCGGCAGCCGAGGCACCAGCGTCTGACGCCGCATCGGATGAGCCAGAGGTTGAGGTTTTCTTTACCTTCACCTGGGGTCGTCAGCGGCAACCCAACCGTGGCCCGCGTCGTGAGCAAGGGCAAGGTAAAGGCAAACCGCGTGGTAAGCCTCAGGATGGTCGCGGCAAGCCTCACGGCAAGAAGGGCGGCAAACCTCAGGGTGCCAAGACTTTCTCGTCACGGCCTCCGAAAAAGGAAAAGGCCATCGATCCCGACAACCCGTTCGCCGCTGCGCTGATGGGTTTGAAGGACGGCAACTGACGCAATATGGCTGATGCCAAGCTGCGGATCGACAAATGGTTGTGGCAGGCGCGGTTCTTCAAGACCCGCAGCCTGGCCGCTAAACAGGTCAGCGGTGGCTATGTCCGATTGAACGGAAACCGGGTGATAAAACCGGCACAGACCGTGTCACCCGGCGACGTTCTGACCTTTCCTCAGGGCCGTATCGTGCGCGTTGTACGCGTGGAAAAACTGGGTGAACGTCGTGGTCCGGCCCCCGAGGCGCAAACGTTGTACCTCGATATGACCGAAAAGCAGGACGTGCCTCCAAAGAATCCCGGGTTTGAAGGAAAGGGTCGCCCAACCAAGAAAGATCGACGCGCTCTTGATCTTTCTCGCACAGAAGATCGCTGATCCTATCTTGAAGAGTAGGCCAGACTGAATTAGCTAGTCGCTCAAACCGCAAACGGGAATCCGATCATGACCTATGTTGTCACCGAAAACTGTATCGCCTGCAAATACACCGACTGTGTCGAAGTATGTCCGGTGGACTGTTTCTATGAAGGTGAGAACACATTGGTCATTCACCCCGACGAATGCATCGATTGCGGCGTGTGCGAACCGGAATGCCCGGCCGACGCAATCCGTCCGGATACCGAGCCGGGGATGGAGCAATGGGTCGAGTTCAACCGCAAGTTCTCGGAACAGTGGCCGGTCATCGTCACCAAGAAAGATCCGCTGCCCGGCGCGGAAGAACGTGACGGTGAAGATGGCAAGATGGAGAAGTATTTCTCAGAAGCACCCGGCGAAGGCGGTTAAGCGATTCGCCACAGCGCTGCTTCTTTTGGCGCGAAGTTCGCCAAGTAACTGTTTGAATGCGCGTATAATTCGAAAAATTCCCGTAGGGTAAACTTTCGGGCGTCGTATTTTTGTGATATACTCTCAGCCTGTATGATGACCGAGATTGGGATGCGCTCCGAAAGTACGCTCGCTTTGGAGTTTTGAATTTATGACAGAAACGCCGCCTGACGGGGCTGAGACAGTCCCCGCATGTGGTGCTTTTGTTGTCTGCGTCCCGGTCCGCAAGCAAGGATAAAACTGAATGACAAAGTCGAAAAAGCTCGAATTCCGCCCGAACGACTATGTTGTCTACCCCGCACATGGCGTAGGCCAGATCATCTCGATCGAAGAACAGGATGTCGCTGGGTTCACGCTCGAGCTGTTTGTCATCTCATTTGAGAAAGACAAGATGACTCTGCGCGTGCCGACCAACAAGGCCACCGAATCCGGTCTGCGGTCGCTGAGCTCGCCGGATGTGATCAGCCAGGCGATGAAGACGCTGAAGGGCAAGGCCAAGGTCAAACGCGCCATGTGGTCCCGTCGCGCCCAGGAATATGAACAGAAAATCAACTCGGGTGATCTGATCTCGATTGCCGAGGTTGTCCGCGACTTGCATCGCACCGATGACCAGCGCGAGCAGAGCTATTCCGAGCGTCAGCTTTATGAAGCTGCTCTGGAACGTCTGACTCGCGAGGTTGCAGCCGTGTCCGGGGCTGGCGAAGTTTCGGCCGCGAAGCAGGTTGACGAAGTACTGACCTCGCGCGCTGCCTGATCGCACCAAAAACTGCTTGAGGCCGCTCCATTTGGGGCGGCCTTTTTCGTGGCTTGGCGATTTGCGCAACTGCCGTTAATTTCACTTTATATGCAGCACGATACAGGGCGGATATGAAGCAGACGGTGAAATACCTGTATATCGGACATGATCCGATTTCGGTCTGGTTTCGCTATGGCTTGATCGTGTTTGACATCGTGTCGATCGTGTTTTTTGTCGCCACGGCCCATTTTCCAAATGGGCCGGGCGTCACGGCCGCAAGCATGCTGATCGGCTTTCTGATTTTGCTGGATTTCTCGGCACGGCTTTGGATCGCCAAGGATCGTCGGAAATTGTTGCGCCAGATTTACACGCTGGCGGATATCGTTGTTATTGTGTCTCTGGTGCTTGATCCGTTCCTGACTGGCAACCTTGCGTTTCTACGGATCTTGCGTGCCTTGCGGTTGATCCATTCCTATCACCTGCTGAGGGATCTACGGCGCGACAGCCATTTTTTTCGAACCCACGAAGACGCCGTTATTGCCGCAATCAACCTGCTGGTCTTCGTCTTTGCGACCTCGACCGCCGTTCTGGTGTTCTTCATTCCTGCAGACTCGCAGACGCCCTATATTGATGCGCTCTATTTCACCATGGCAACTCTGACGACCACTGGATTTGGCGATATCACCTTGCCCACACCGGGCGGCAAGCTGTTTTCGGTCTTTATCATGGTGGTGGGTGTGGCGCTTTTTGTCCGGCTGGCACAGGCAATTTTCATGCCCCAGAAAGTACGCCATAAATGCCCAAGCTGCGGTTTGTTTCGGCATGATCCGGACGCGGTGCATTGCAAACATTGCGGCGCTACGTTGCGGATCGAAACCGGGGGTGCGTCTTAAATCAGCGCAACGCAGGTTAGCAGAAAGGTGATCTCGGACACCAATTGTGTGGCTCCCAGAATGTCACCCGTCTGGCCACCGATCTTTGTTTTGGCGATGAAGGCCAAGATTGCTGCGCTGGCTATTGCAAAGCCCATGGCAGCGATTGCACCCGCGCCTATGAGCAGGAAGGCAAGCGCCGCCGCCAGACCCAGTGCAGCGACAACGGATGTTTTCTGAGGTTTGCCGACAGAATGGCTCAGGCCCGACTTTCGGGCATGCGGTAGTCCAGCCATCACCAAAGGCATCAACGCTCGCGAGACAATACATGCGGCTATTATTGCACCCACCGCATCAGCGGTCAGCAAAGCCGCGATAGCCGAGATACGAACCAGTTGAGACATGATCAGGGCAAGCACGCCGTAGGTCCCGATATGGCTGTCTTTCATGATTTCCAAGCGGCGGTCTCGGGTGAACCCGCCCCAGAGGCCGTCGAACGTGTCGGCCAGGCCATCCTCGTGCATGGCACCGGTTGTGGCGATCAGCGTGGCCAGCAGCAGACCGGCGGACGCCATTACCGGCAGCCCCAACGCAAGCGCGCTCCACCCCACAAGGCAGGCGAGTCCCGCAACGACCAAACCCACAAGCGGAAAGGCCCAGGTTGCCTGTGCCTGCCTCGAAAACACGGGATCCGGCAAACGCGGCAGGGGCAGTCGGGTGAGCAGCACCAACGCCAGCGGAATATCCCACAGAGAAAAAGGTTTCGTGTCGTTTTTTTGCACGCCCGTGCCTTTCGGGGTCTTGTTGGATTCAGTGCTTCGGTTAAACACACAGGACCACTCTGATGCAATGAGGCTTTCATGCTGCCTGAACTGAATGATTTGAACGCGTTCCGCGCTGCTCTTACGGCGGCACCGGGGCCGGATGCCACTGCGGTGCAAGCTGCGGCTGACCGAAACGGACAACTGACCAAGCCCCCGGGCGCACTTGGGCGGTTGGAAGATCTTGCGATCTGGTATGGGGGATGGCGTGGCGATGCCCGTCCGCAGATTAGCGCACCACAAGTCATCGTCTTTGCCGGAAACCACGGCGTCACTGCACAGGGCGTATCGGCCTTTCCGCCCGAAGTCACCGTGCAGATGGTGATGAATTTCGAACATGGCGGTGCAGCGATAAATCAGCTGGCAAAGGCAGCGGGTGCGACGATGGACGTGCATGCGCTGGACCTGGACACACCCACTGCGGATTTCACTCAAGCTCCGGCCATGAGTGAAGAAGAACTGCTGAGCGCCTTGCGCACGGGTTGGCAGGCCGTTGATCCGCAGGCCGATCTGCTGGTTGTGGGCGAAATGGGTATTGGCAACACAACTCCGGCGGCCGCCATCGCCTGCGCGCTGTTTGGCGGAGACGCAGAGGACTGGACAGGTCGTGGCACCGGTGTCGATGATGCAGGCCTTGCCAACAAAACGCGTGTTGTGGCTGAGGGTGTTGCGAAACATGCGTCAGAGGACGGCCTGGATATCCTGCGCTGCCTCGGAGGGCGCGAGATTGCCGCGATGGCCGGAGCGATTGCCGCCGCGCGCGTATTGCGCATTCCAGTCATTCTGGACGGATTCATCTGCTCTGCCGCTGCCGCTTGCCTGTGGAAATTGTCGGCTGGTGCGCTGGACCATGCGGTTGCCGGGCACCAAAGCGCAGAAGCGGCGCATGGTGAAGTATTGTCCAAGCTAGGCAAAGACCCGTTGCTGAGCCTTGGCCTGCGCTTGGGCGAAGGGTCCGGTGGGGCACTGGCGATAAACATTCTCAAAAGCGCAGTGGCTTGCCATTCCGGCATGGCAACCTTTGCCGAGGCAGGCGTATCTGACGGTTAAGGTGTCGCCTGACCCGGGCGCGGATCTGGGTCAGGCAGATTTCTTGGCGTGCTCTTCAGCCAATTCGAGCAACGCGGTTTCCAGTTCCTTTTCCAGCTTCTGCGAACGTTCGATGTATTTCTTGTTCTCAGCAGTCGGCATTCCGGGAACCCACAGTTCGGCCAGATCGCGCATAGAAGCCCGGTCGTGGTGATAAAAGGTCTGCTCTGCTTGCGAAGCCTCATATTCACTCAGCCCGATATTCTCCAGCACGTAGCGCCCCGCGCGCAGCGAACTGTCGAACATTTCACGCACGATGTCGTTGGCTCCGGCTTGATACAGCTCGTAGACGTGGGTCCGATCACGGGCCCGTGCGATGATGTGCAGGTCGGGGCGCTGCCGTCGAGCATAACCAACAAGTCGTGTGACTTGCTTGTGGTCATCCATCGCTGCCACCAGAACGGATGCTTTTTCCAACCCTGCGGCACGTAGCAACTCGGGCCGCGTAGGGTCGCCCAAGAAGCCTTTTACGCCAAACCGGCGCATCAACTGAACGGTTTCGATATCGTGGTCCAGCACAACGGTCTTGAAACCGCTGGCGCGTACCAGACGATTCACGATCTGACCAAAGCGGCCGATGCCCGCGATGATAACCGGGCCTTTTTCATCAATCTCATCCGGTTCGGGCTCCTTTGAGGTGTCGCCCATTTTTCGGGATAGCAGGTCATAGATGATGAACAGAAGCGGGGTAATCAGCATCGTCAGCGCAATTATCATAAGCAGCTTCTGCGACAGGTCGGGCGGTATGACATTCTGTTGTGTCGAAAAGGCCAGCAGCACAAATCCAAATTCACCGGCCTGCGCCAGTCCGAGTGTGAACAGCCAGTGATCCCGCCCGCTCAGGCGGAATGCCTTGCCGACAAGGTAAAGAATGACCCCTTTTGCCAGGATCACAAGCAGTGCCAGGCCGATCAGGTCAAACGGATCGTCGAAGAAGTAGCCAACGTTAATGCCTGCTCCGACCGTGATGAAGAACAGGCCCAGGAAAAGGCCTTTGAAAGGCTCAAGGTCGCTTTCCATTTGGTGACGAAACTCGGAACTGGCCAGAACGACGCCCGCCAGGAAAGCGCCCAAGGCAGGTGACAGCCCGACCAGCGTCATCAGAAAGGAAATACCAACCACGATCATCAACGCTAGCGCGGTGTACATCTCGCGCAGACGGGTGGCGTGGATAAAGCGAAACAGGGGGCGCGTGAGGTAGACACCCGCCAGAATGACGAAGGCCACAGCCCCTATCGTGACGAGAGTGACGGCCCAACCTGGCAGCCCTTCGACCAGAGACAGGCTATGGTGGCCTGCTCCGTGTAGGTCGGCAACACCGCGGTCAATCGAACCATCTGCTTCGATATGAGGTAACGCTGGAAGGGCCAGCAGCGGCAACAATGCCAGGATCGGAATGACTGCGATGTCTTGCGTCAGCAGCACCGAAAATGTGGCTCGACCACCGTTCGTCTGCATCAACCCCTTTTCCGACAAGGTCTGAAGGACGATCGCTGTAGACGACAAGGACAAGGTCAAACCCACTGCCAGCGCGACGGACCAGGGGTGATTTGCATAGATGGCAACGGCGGCAATCGCAGCTGTTGAGAGCAGAACCTGCAATCCCCCAAGACCCAGCAGCTTGTCGCGCATATCCCACAGGGCGCGAGGTTCCAGTTCCAGTCCGATCAGGAACAGCATCATCACAACGCCAAACTCGGCGACATGTTGAAGGTTTTCCGTTTCGGCCCCGACCAATCCCAGTACAGGCCCAATGATGATCCCGGCGGCCAAATAACCCAGAACCGACCCTAGCCCCAGCCTTGCGGACAGGGGCACCGCGATCACAGCCGCAGCCAGATAGATCGAAGCCTGATATAGAAAATCGTCCATTAGTCTCCTCGTGATCCCGTTCAGGTGGGCAGGGGGGCGTCGCGTTTCAGTTGGTCCATCACTATCTGGCTTTGCACACGGGCAACAGCAGGATGCGGCAGGATGACATGATGGAGCAAGCTGTTGAGCGCGGAAAGATCATCACAATAGACATGCAGCAGGTAATCTGCCTCTCCTGTCATCGTCCAGGCGCTGGTTATCTCGGGGCGGGTGTCGACCATGCGGGCAAAGCTTTGGGATTGTTCGGGGCCATGTGTACCCAGATGAACCTGAACAAATCCTTGCACCTGCAAGTCAAGCTTAAGCGGATCAAGCCGGGCGGCATAGCCTGTAATATAGCCTTCGGCCTCAAGCCGTTGTCGGCGTCTGCCCGCTTGACTGGGCGAGAGGTTCAGCATCTCACCCAGTTGATGCGCAGTCAGATGCGCATCCTTTTGCAGGGCAGATAACAGGCGTTTGTCGGTTGTGTCCAGCACGTGCGGAGGAATCTCGTTTTTTCAGTGTTTCGCGCGCATTTTGCGCGTCAACCTTAAGTTTACACGAAAACAATGCGCAGAAACAGCGTTCGAAAAGTCATATTTTTGAATCAGCAATAAATTTCCGGTCTTCAAAGGAGACGCGCCATGGGTCCATTCCCGCACAACGCCCCGAAATCTGTGATCAGCGACGAAAACCCCGCCGGGACCGACGGGTTTGAGTTTGTTGAATTTGCCCATCCCGAACCGCAGGAACTGCGCGATCTGTTCGCAAAGATGGGGTTCGACCTGGTGGCTCGTCACAAGGTCAAACCGCTGGTTGAACTCTGGCAGCAAGGGGATGTCACTTATGTCCTGAATGCCGACCCGGACAGCTTTGCGGACAAATTCGTAGCCGAGCATGGCCCGTGCGCCCCGGCGATGGGATGGCGCGTCGTCGACGCGCAGAAAGCGTATGAACACGCTGTGTCGAAAGGGGCCGAACCCTATGATGCGGACGATAAAACGATGGATGTTCCTGCGATCAAGGGCATTGGCGGGTCACTGATCTATTTCATCGACCAGTATTACGATACATCGCCCTACAATCAGGAATTCGAGTGGATCAAGGAATCCAAGCCGCGCGGTGAAGGGTTCTATTACCTCGATCACCTGACCCACAATGTCTACACGGGCAACATGGACAAATGGTTCGAGTTCTATGGTGACCTGTTCAATTTCCGCGAAATTCGCTTCTTCGACATTCAGGGCAAGTTCACAGGCCTGTTCAGCCGCGCATTGACGTCGCCCTGCGGTCGAATCCGGATTCCGATCAACGAAGACCGGGGTGAGACCGGGCAGATTGTATCCTACCTCAAGAAGTACAAGGGCGAAGGCATCCAGCATATCGCTGTCGGCAGCGAGGATATCTATGCCTCAACCGACGCAATTGCCGAGAACGGTTTGAAATTCATGCCTGGACCGAACCCCGCCTATTACGAGATGTCGAAAGATCGCGTAACGGATCATGAAGAGCCGCTGGATCGCATGATGAAGCACGGCATCCTGATCGACGGTGAGGGTGTTTTGGACGGCGGCGAGACCCGCATTCTGCTGCAGATCTTCTCAAAGACCGTAATCGGCCCGATCTTTTTTGAGTTCATTCAACGCAAGGGGGATGACGGGTTTGGTGAAGGTAATTTCCAGGCCCTGTTCGAATCCATCGAGCGTGAGCAGATCGAAAGCGGTGAGATTTCCGCTGCCTAATCCAAGAACAATGCGCCGGGAACCTAAAACGCCCCGGCGCATCTTTTGTCACGTCGAACCGCGCGATCAGCTGCGCGGCATCGCCAGTGTCACGTTGCGGCCCTTTTTCTGATAGCGCAATTCACTGTCGCTGATGGCGATGACTTTCCCGCCGTCAATGCGATCCCCGACTTTCAGTTTCTTGTACCGACCACTGGGCAGACGCACCAAGGCGCGACGGTTGGCCGGAGTGCCATAAACACCAATCAGGTTCAGCTTACGCAGGTTGATGGCGTTGTCGATTGTAGCCTGTCGGGCGACCGATGCGGTCGAAGGTATTTTGGGTGCTACCGTCTTGGGTTGAAAAGATCCTGCATCATCGGGCTTTTGATCCAGCGCCGCTGTTGATGCCAGAGTGGACGGCTTTGCAACGGTCGGTCTGGCCGCAACCAGACCTGCTGGTCGCGCCTTGGGTCGGGGGACGCGCATGATGGCCAGCTCAGAGACAGCTACTTCCACCTCTTCAGGGGCTTCCAAACCTTCGGGGCGTGGTTTGGGGCGCTTGCCAGCCAGTTCTTCGCGCGATTGACCACCGAGTTGCTGACGTTCGAACGTTTCTTCAAGATCGCCGGGGCGTGGTTTGGGGCGGAGGCCAGCCAGCCTTTGATCGACCTCTTCAACAACAGGCTCTTCCTCGAACCGCAGCGGAGCTTGTTGCGGGACCTTGGAGGGGCGGCCCAGATATACTGTGATCCCGTCGGGGCTCAAAGCACCCTCGGGCGTGGCGACAACAAGCCCCTGATCATCCAGATCGAACCGCGTGCCTGCAACACTGGGCAGTCCCTCTTGATTGAATGGCACGTCCGTGTCGAAACTTGAGGAAGGCGGCAATGCGACAGCATCATTGGAGAGATCGGACTTGTCGATAGATGTCAGATACAGGTCTTCCGGCTCAACGGCGTCCGGCTCTTGCAAAGGAGCGGGGGGGGCCACGTCAATCCCTGTCACGGCAAGGATATCTTTTGGAGCATCGGGATCCTGAGCAATCGGCTCGACCGCTGTTGGTGCAACCTTGAGCGCTTCGAGGATCGCCGCATCCGTAGGTGACAGCTCGGGCTGTTCCTCGGCCTCATCAACTGGTGGTTCAGGCGGCGTGCTTTGCTGGGGTTCAACAGCTGCAACCTCAGGCGTCGGCACAGGGGCGACTTCGGGCTCGGGTGCCAATACGTCTGGTGCAACTGGGTTCGGCTCAGCCTGTTCGAAGCGTTCCTCGGTCGTTTCTGCGGTTGGTTCGGGGAGGGTGCTTGGCTGCGGCTCGACAGCAGCAATTTCGGATGTGGGGTCAGGGATTGCCTTGGCCTCAGGCGCCGATATTTCCGGTGCGGCTGGGCTTAACTCGGTCCGCTCCGATTGCTCGGTCGGGCCAGAGGCCAGCCACGCGCCAAAAACCCCGCCGAGAAGAATCACGGCGGCAAAGGCCGGAATGGCGTAACGCTTGGAAGCGGGCTGTGAGGTAACATGTGCAGCGCGGGAGCTGTCTGGCGCTCGAAACGCATCCGGTGCAGCCGTACCGGCGATGGGATGAGCAGGCAGGCCGGGGGGGGCAACCTCTTCGGGCGAATCCGTTTCACTGGGCTCTGCGGGCTGCGTTGCAAGTGGTTGCTCAGATTGCTCTATGAAAACCGGCTCGCGTGGGAAGGTGCCTGCGCTTTCTTCAGCGGTGAAAACCGTTGGTACAAAGCCATGGCCTATGGCAAAGTTCCGCGCCTCAGACAGAGTCTCTTTGGCGACGACAGCGACATGAGTTGTGTCACCTTCGGTCTGGCTGTCATAGCTGAGGTCGGACAGAGTATACGGGGTCGCCTCGACCAGTGCTGCCTCAACGCGTGCCTTTCGGTCTGCGACAGATAAGTCACCGGTTTCGACGTCCAGAAAGCGAACCTGATCCGCTGGCAGTACGATCTTGCAACTCAGGTCGTTTTCAAGGGCAAATGCTTTTTCCCGCAATGCCTGAATTTGCTCGGGCAGATCCTGCTCATCCAGCGGAATCGAGCCGACAACGTACCAATCGCCCTCGGATTGGTGGTGCAGAAAAATTCCGGTTGCAGAAAAAGACAACGCAAAGGCGGGTTTCATATTCCGGAAGAACCATAATTATCAGCGTCAATGCAAACGACTTTGCGTTCGCAGACCGACATTAAAGCAGGAACCCGCCGAGGGAAAGAAAAAGGCTGGGATTGCTCTTGTATGGCGACGGTCCGCCAACCCATCTTGAAGTAGAAAAAATTGGAGTGATAACCTTGAAGACATTCGCTTTTCTGGCTGCGATGATGGCAGCAACAGCCGCAGGAGCGGCCCATGCGGAAGAACGTCGCATCACAGTGGATGCAACCGGAACCGTGCAAACCGCACCCGATATGGCAACAATCACGCTGGGCGTGACCAACGAAAACGCAGAGGCCGGGGCCGCCATGCAGGCGACTTCGGATGCGGTTGCCAAGGTCCTGTCACGACTGACCGAGATGGGAATCGAAGACCGGGACGTTCAAACCCGCGATTTGTCACTGTCACCGGTCTGGTCGGGGCGGCACGGGCAGAATGGGGAAAAGCCCGAAATCACAGGGTTCACTGCCTCGAACCGTGTTTTTGTGCGCGTTCGCGATCTGACGCGGCTTGGGAAGATTATGGATGCGGTCATTCAGGATGGTGCCAATGATTTCAGCGGGCTGAGCTTTGGTGTGCAGGATTCAAAACCGTTGGAGGCGCAGGCCCGTGCCGAAGCCGTCGGCGAGGCCAAGGCCAAAGCGGAACAGTTGGCACAGGCGGCTGGAGTAACACTTGGCCCGGTGCAAACGATCTCTGAGCAATCGGCTGGCGTGCGCCCCATGGCAGAGATGCGCGCCATGAGCATGGCCGATGCAGGCGGGGTCCCTGTTGCGGGCGGGGAAGTTTCAGTCTCGGTCAGCGTCTCGATGGAATTCGAGATTTCGGACTAAGACTAATCCCTTGCGCGGGCCATCAGCGGTATGCGTTGCTGGCCCGCGTCGTCAAAATTGTCCGGCGACAGCCAGGCTTCGAAAGCATCACGAACGCGGGGCCATTCGGTATCGATAATCGAATACCACGCAGTATCCCGGTTGCGCCCCTTGTAATGGGTCGCCTGCCGGAACACTCCTTCAAAGGTGAAGCCCAGCCGCGCTGCCGCGCTGCAGGATGGTGCATTCAGCGCATCGCACTTCCATTCATAGCGGCGATAGCCCAATTCATCGAACACCCGCTTCATCATCAGATACATGACTTCGGTGGACTGCGGTTTGCGCTGAAGCAGGGGCGAGAAGTGGATATGTCCCACCTCGATCGCCCCGGCTGCAGGCTCGATCCTTAGGTACGAGGCCATGCCCAAAGGCACGTCATCACCACCCAGAACAGTGTGGAACATCGGATCTGCGTCCATGCAGTTGGCGCGGGCCCAATCTTCAAATTCCGGCTCGCTGTCGAACGGGCCGTAGGGAAGGTAGGTCCAGTTGCGTCCATCCCTGTCACTTGCAAACGCCCGGAACAGTCCGGGCGCATGTCTGTTCACGTCCAAAGGCACGACAGAACAATATCGACCTTCCATCGGTGTATAGGGCGGTGTTGGGCGCGGAAAGTCACCCGAAACCGGCAAACCGATAGGTTGGCCAAGGTCGTTTGTGTCGTGCCCGGCCATCGTCAGGCGCTTGCTTTGGCCAAGGCCTGATCCAGATCCGCGATCAGGTCGTTCGCGTCCTCAATCCCGATGGACACGCGCACGACACCCGGACCCGCACCCGCGGCCTCTTGCTGTTCCGGAGTCAGCTGACGGTGGGTGGTCGAGGCCGAGTGGATGATCAGCGACCGTGCATCGCCCAGATTGGCCACGTGGCTGAAGATCTCCAATGCGTTGACCAGTTTGATACAGGCGTCGTACCCGCCTTTGACCGCAAAGGTGAACAGGGCACCAGCGCCACGTTTGTATTGCGACTTGACCCGGTCGTGATAGGGCGATGAGGGCAGACCTGCATAGGTGACGTAATCCACGCGATCATCAGCTTCCAGCCAGGCCGCGATCTTCTTGGCGTTCTCGACGTGGCGTTCCATCCGCAGCGACAGGGTTTCGATCCCCATCAGCGTATAATGCGCGGCTTGCGGGTTCATAGTCATGCCCAAATCACGCAAGCCAATGGCGATGCCGTGGAAGGTGAAGGCCAAGGGCCCGAACGTTTCGTGGAATTTCAGACCGTGATAGGCCTGCTCCGGTTCGCTGAGCGAGGGGAACTTGTCATTTGCGGACCAGTCGAACTTGCCCGAATCCACAATGCAGCCACCGGTAACAGTGCCGTTGCCGGTTAGGTACTTGGTGGTCGAATGCACAACCAGCGTCGCACCAAGTTCGATCGGGCGGCACAGGTATGGCGTGGCCGAGGTGTTGTCGACGATCAGTGGAATGCCAGCCGCATCAGAAACGTCCGCCAAGGCACGGATATCGGTGACATAACCTCCGGGGTTGGCGATGGATTCGCAGAACACCGCACGGGTGTTTTCGTCGATAGCGTCCTTCACCGCGTCAAGATCGTCGGTGTCGACAAACTTAGCCGACCAGCCAAAGCGTTTGATGGTCTGGCTGAACTGCGTGACCGTACCGCCATACAAACGGGTCGAGGCGACGACGTTGCAACCCGGTCCCATCAGTGGGAACAGCGCCATGATTTGCGCCGCGTGACCGGATGAGCAGCAAACAGCCCCAACACCGCCCTCAAGCGTCGCCACGCGTTCCTGCAACACAGCGACGGTTGGGTTGGTTAGGCGGGAATAGATAAAGCCCACCTCTTGCAGGTTGAACAGGGCTGCGGCGTGATCCGCATCGCGAAAGACATAGGCCGTGGTCTGATAGATCGGTGTCTGGCGCGCTCCGGTCGCCGGGTCGGGGCGGGCGCCCGCGTGAATCTGCAACGTGTCGAAACCGTAAGTGGGGCCGTCAGACATCTTGAAAATCTCCTGTTGGAATTTGGGTTGCTGAATCTGTAGGCGATTGCCCGCTTGCGCACAACGATCCTGTCAGCGCAGCCAAAGCCCTTTGCTTTTGATCGTGTTGCGGATGGCCTGTTCGCGTCGCGGCAGGTTGTCCTGATCAAACAGGGCCCGGATTCTTGCGCCTTTCCCCTGCAGAACCAGCTTTTTCAGCGGATCATATTGCTTGAGCACCTTCTTGACCTTGTTCGGTGCCACAACGGTTTCCAAAACCTCGATAACGTGATCACTTTCACGGGCGTAGAGCATGGGGAACAGGCGGTAGTGACAGCTGACAGAGCCGTCGAGCAGACCGTCAGGCAGCGCATCCCGACCACCGCCGAACGAATGGATGACAAGAGGAAGGGCGGCCTGATCCAGCCACGGGTCAAGATTTTGGCCCGTCAGCTCCGGAATATGTTCATCTCGGATCGCTTTGGCATAGTCCAGATAGCGCTCGCCAAAAACTCTTGGGCACTTGTAGAAGAAATAGCCCGCGTTGAAATACAGATACCGCCGCCAGTAATCATGGGGTTGGCTGGTATCCAGCGAGTCTTCGAAATCCAGCCCGAACCGCCGATACAGCGCCCGCCATATACCGTCGAATCCGGGGCCGTAGAGCGTTGGCTTTGGCCATGTCCCCTCAACCTTCAACGACGCGCCTGGGTGGTCGAAATCAAAGGGCACGGTTGAGATGTCACCGGTGATCAGCGTGTCGGTGTCAAAGAACACAAAGGGCTCATCTTCTGGCAGGGCCAACAGGGCCTCGATCTTGTTGCCGTAAGGATAACTTTCGCCAAAGACATGCGAGTCGAAGGGCAAAATTTCGGCATCCAATTGGTTCAGCGCCTTCAGAACATCTTCGTCTTGAATGCTGGGGTTCTGGCTCCAACGTGGTCCGGGATTGGGCGTGGCGACAAACAGCCTGCCTTCAAATTGGGGTGAGCTGTGGCGCAACGATGCGGCAAATAACAGGGCCTCGTATTGCAGGCGATTGTTTTGCCCGACAACGGCGATGTTAAATTTCTGTGGATTTGCTTGCATCTGCGCCCGTTTCCGATGGGTGCGTGATCCAGCACCCTTCGTCCCGGAGTACAACACCAAACCCAAGCCGTCAAAAGGCGAAAGTTTGCAATTCCATCGCAAGTTCCCATTTCTATCAGGATCACTAAATAAAAGAGGCGAACATGCGGATCAACGCAGATTTCACCAAGCGGGTTGCGGTTCATTTTGACGAAACCGAATGGGTGGCTTCCCCAGCCGCAGGGGTTGAGCGCAAAATGCTGGATCGCATTGGCGACGAGGTTGCCCGCGCCACGACAATCGTCCGCTTTGCCCCCGGAAGCGCATTTTCAGCACATACGCATGATGGTGGAGAGGAATACCTGGTTCTCGATGGTGTTTTTCAGGATGAAACCGGGGATTTCCCTGTTGGAAGTTACGTGCGCAACCCGCCCACTTCGTCTCATACGCCATCGGCAGCCGAAGGGGCGACCATTCTGGTCAAGCTCCACCAGTTCAACCCGCAAGATCGGACAGAGGTGCGAAAGTCTGTCAACGGTGCAGATGATGTGCAGCTGTTCCAAGACGACCATGAAGATGTTCACGTGCAAAGCTGGGCTGCAGGGGACACAATTGAGTTGAACGCCGACCAAGGCATGGAAGTCTTTGTCATTGACGGGGGCTTTGCCGAAAAGGGCGAGCAATTCGCGAAATGGGACTGGTTGCGCTTGCCGCCGGGTACGCGAACGCAGGCCATTGCAGGGCAGCTCGGCGCGCGGGTTTGGACCAAGTCCGGTCATCTCGGCACCATGATCTGAGGTCTCGTCCGCCTCAAAATTACACAAAACCAAACGTAATCCGGGTCATTTGGCCCAGTTTTTCAATTTTTTGACCCTTTGATAAATTTTACCAATTGATAAAAATTTTTTTTGTGGCAAGCTGAGAGCATAACAAACATATCTACAGGGAGTAGAGTGATGGCACAGGGCCAGATGGCACCCGGGATCGTCTCCGGGCGGCTTTCAAGCGATGAGCTGACCTCGAATTTCACCGATCTGCATCCGCCGCTGGCCCCGCACGAGGCCGCCGTTGCCGCAGATCGCTGTTATTTCTGCTATGACGCACCATGCGTAACCGCGTGTCCAACGGATATCGATATTCCGTTGTTCATTCGCCAGATTCAGGCCGGGCAGCCACAATCGGCGGGGCGGACTATTCTTGAACAGAACATTCTGGGCGGGATGTGCGCCCGTGTCTGCCCGACGGAAACACTATGTGAAGAGGCCTGTGTTCGCGAAACCGCCGAGGGTAAACCGGTTGAGATCGGTCGCCTGCAGCGCTTTGCGACCGATGACATCATGGCCTCGGGTGCGCATCCGTTCGACCGTGCGGCCTCGACCGGCAAGACAGTGGCTGTTGTCGGGGCAGGGCCCGCAGGTTTGGCGTGTGCGCATCGGCTGGCGATGCTGGGTCATGACGTCGTGATCCATGAAAGCAAACCCAAGCCCGGTGGCCTGAACGAATATGGCATCGCTGCCTATAAATCGACCAATGACTTTGCGCAGGCCGAGGTAGACTGGCTGCTGAAAATAGGCGGCATCGCGATTGAAACCGGATCGGCTCTGGGTGAAAGCATCTCGCTGGAGGGTCTTGTCGAAAACTACGATGCGGTTTTTTTGTCCATCGGCCTCGTCGGCGTAAACGCCCTGCGTGCAGGCGGTGTCGACAAGGACGGTGTGCGCGCAGCAGTCGATTTCATCTCGGACGTGCGGCAGGCCAGCGACCTCGCCAATCTGCCGGTAGGTCGAAATGTTGTTGTCATTGGCGGGGGCATGACAGCGGTGGATGCGGCTGTGAAGTCCAAGCTGCTGGGTGCTGAACACGTTACCATCGCGTACCGCCGAGGTCGCGACGCCATGGGCGCAAGCCGGTATGAACAGGATTTGGCGGCCTCACACGGCGTTCGAATCCTGCCCAATGTGCAGCCGGTGGCTGTACACGGCAACGGAACTGCAGCCGAGATCGAACTAGAATATACGTCCAGCCAGAACGGTCAGCTCACGGGTACTGGCGAGACGATCCGTCTGCCAGCCGATCAGGTGCTCAAAGCCATCGGTCAAACTCTGGAAGGCGCGCCAGAAGGGCTGACTCTGGACGGCAACAAGATTGCCGTTAGCGGGGCTGGCCGCACCTCCTTGACCGGGGTCTGGGCAGGCGGTGATTGCGCTGCGGGGGGGGAAGACCTGACTGTGACCGCAGTTGCCGAAGGTCGGGACGCGGCGATGGACATCCACGCGACGCTCGTTTCGTGATAGGGTGGGGTACTCACCCCATTCCTTTCGCTGCTGAGGTATTCCCATGTCCCAGATCGAACAAGCTGTTGCTCAACATTATACCACCGGTGCCCTGACCGAACGCGTCCGCGCGGCGCTTGAAGCCAGCGGCATCGATCCCGATGCGGCCACCGTTGCCGATCTGAAGGCAGGGGACGAGTTCCACACGGGCGGCGTTCTGGCGACGGACAACCTGTTTGGGCAACTGTCGCCGACCCATGCAACACGCATTCTTGACGTCGGGTGCGGTATTGGTGGTACCTCGCGGTACATCGTGGATCGCTATGATTCAACGGTGACCGGCATCGATCTGACGCCGGAATTCGTTGAAACGGCTACAGCGCTGAGCGACCTGGTCGGGCATTCCGAGAAGGCCAGTTTTCACGTGGGCAGCGCATTGGATATGCCGGTGCCGGACGCGGGATTTGACCTTGCGGTCATGATGCATGTTGGCATGAACATCGAGGATAAGACTGGGCTTTTTGCCGAAGTGTCGCGGACGCTCGCCACGGGTGGAACCTTTGCCCTGTTCGATGTCATGGGCGGAGACATGGATGAGCCGCTGGCTTTCCCGCTTCCCTGGTCCACTGTGCCAGAGACTTCCTTCGTTCACGCGCCAGACGTGTACAAAAACGCAGCGGCAGCGGCGGGACTTGAACTTGAGACCGAATCCGACCGCACCGAATTTGCGATACAGTTCTTCGAGGATGTCTTTGCCAAAATTGCCGAAAGCGGCCCCGCGCCGCTGGGGATCCACCTGATGATGGGCGAGACGGCGCCCGAAAAGTTCCAGAATTACGTCACAAACCTAAAGGCCGGGCGCATCCGCCCGACTGAAATGATATTCAAGAAATCCGGCTGAGCCGGGAAGGGAGAAGCCATGGCCGATCTGACGACAAACTTTCTGGGCATTTCCAGCCCCAACCCTTACTGGCTGGCCTCAGCGCCGCCGACCGACAAGGAATATAACGTCCGACGTGCCTTCGAGGCCGGATGGGGTGGTGTTGTCTGGAAAACGCTGGGGGCCGAAGGTCCGCCGGTCGTGAACGTGAACGGCCCACGCTATGGCGCTATTTATGGGGCTGACCGCAGGTTGCTGGGCCTGAACAACATCGAGTTGATCACTGACCGGCCATTGGAAGTGAACCTCGAGGAAATGGCGCGGGTCAAGGCGGACTACCCGGATCGCGCGCTGATCGCCTCGATCATGGTTCCGTGTGAGGAAGAGGCATGGAAGGCGATTCTGCCGCGCGTCGCAGAAACCGGCGCCGATGGGATCGAACTGAACTTCGGCTGTCCCCACGGTATGAGTGAGCGTGGCATGGGTTCAGCCGTAGGTCAGGTGCCGGAATACATCGAAATGGTCACGCGCTGGTGCAAGAAATACTATGATCGCCCTGTCATCGTGAAGCTAACGCCGAATATCACGGATGTCCGCAAACCAGCTGCGGCAGCCAGAAATGGTGGTGCGGATGCTGTGTCGCTGATCAACACGATCAACTCGATCACCAGCGTCAATCTGGACACGTTCAGCCCAGAGCCGTCGATCGACGGCAAAGGCAGCCACGGTGGCTATTGCGGCCCTGCGGTGAAACCGATTGCTCTGTCCATGGTATCCGAAATCGCGCGGGCTGAGGCCACGCATGGCATGCCGATTTCCGGCATTGGCGGCGTCACCACATGGCGCGACGCGGCTGAATTCATTTCGCTGGGTTGCGGCAATGTTCAAGTTTGTACTGCCGCGATGACCTATGGCTTCAAGATCATCGACGAGTTGACGGCGGGTCTGTCTGAATGGATGGATGAAAAAGGTTATTCCAGCATTGACGAGGTGATCGGTCGTGCGGTGCCCAATGTCACCGACTGGAAGTATCTGAACCTGAACTATATCGCCAAAGCGAAGATCGATCAGGACCAGTGCATCAAATGTGGCCGTTGCTATGCGGCCTGCGAAGACACCAGCCACCAGGCGATTTCGATGTCGGAGGACCGGGTGTTCGAGGTGATCGACGAGGAATGCGTCGCCTGTAACCTCTGTGTTGATGTCTGCCCGGTCGAAGACTGCATCTCGATGGTGCAGATGGCAGCAGGCGAGGTCGATCCGCGCACAGGCAAAGAGGTTCAGCCATCTTATGCAAACTGGACCACGCATCCGAACAACCCGATGGCCAAGGCGGCTGAGTAAAGGGATCGCAACAGATTACCAAGGGGCCGGTTTTGCGGCCCCTTTTTTCAGGGGGTCAGAAGTTTTCGATACAATGTATCGACAAAGGGACCGGCACCTTCAAACGGATCCTCTTCGCCCAAAATCGCACGCACCTGAACCTCGAAATCAGCGTAATGCTGCGTCAGCGCCCAGATCGAAAACATCAGGTGATAGGGGTGCAGCCGCGCGATCTTTCCCTGATCCATCCAGCGCGTTAGGATCACGGTTTTTTCATCGACCAGTTCTTTGAGGTCATTGGACAAAGCCTCGTGGATACGCGGCGCGCCTTGAACCAGTTCGTTGGCAAAAAGGCGGCTTTCGCGTGGCAGTTCCTGACTCATCTGCAGCTTTCGCTGGATGTAGGACAGGATTTCTTCCATCGGATCGCCATTTTCGTCGAGGTCGTGCAGAGGGGCCAGCCAGGTCTCAAGCAGGCTCGACAAAAGCTCCGTATGGATGGCCTCTTTCGACGGGAAATAATACAGCAGATTTGGCTTGCTCAGCCCCGCCTCAATAGCGATTTGATCCACGGTCGATCCGCGAAACCCGTGTGCTGAAAACACGTTCAGGGCGGCCTCGAGGATCGCGGCGCGGTTCTTTTTCTGAATGCGAGTCGGTGCGCGGTCTTTCGGCATGTTTTCGGCGTGTCTCTTTTTTTGTCGAAAGGCGCGGAATTCAGTGAAAATTCAAGCTGTGCCGCGCAATTTCTTGACTGATATCGAACCCGTGATAGCGTGAGTTTGACCAGATGGTCAAATCAAGACACCAAAAGCGAGCCAAATCGCAAGCAAGCAGGGAAGATGAACATGGCAGCTCCGGCGCAGAATCTCAGGATCAATGGCGACAGGTTGTGGGACAGCTTGATGGAGATGGCCAAGATCGGCCCCGGTGTGGCCGGCGGCAACAACCGTCAAACCCTGACCGACGAGGACGCCGCGGGCCGCGCCCTGTTCCAGAAATGGTGCGAGGAAGCAGGCTGTTCCATGGGCTTGGACCAGATGGGCAACATGTTTGCACACCGCGAAGGGACAGATCCGGATGCACTGCCGGTCTATGTCGGATCGCATCTGGATACGCAGCCGACGGGCGGGAAGTATGATGGTGTTCTGGGCGTTTTAGGGGGGCTGGAAATCATCCGGACCCTCAACGATCTTGGGATCAAGACGAAGCATCCCATCGTGGCGACCAATTGGACCAATGAAGAAGGCACGCGCTATGCGCCCGCCATGCTGTCTTCGGGGGTGTTCGCCGGAATGCACACGCAGGACTGGGCGTATGAGCGCGAGGATGCCGAGGGTAAGAAATTTGGTGATGAGCTCAATCGCATCGGCTGGCGCGGTGATGAGGAAGTCGGCGCGCGGAAGATGCACGCATTTTTTGAACTGCATATCGAACAGGGCCCGATTCTGGAGGCCGAAGGTAAGGATATTGGCGTTGTTACACACGGGCAAGGGTTGAGCTGGACCCAGATCACCGTGACCGGCAATGATGCCCATACCGGTTCAACACCGATGCCGATGCGTAAGAACGCCGGGCTGGCAATGGCGCGTATTCTGGAGAAAGTGGACGAGATTGCCTGGTCACATGCGCCACACGCAGTCGGGGCGGCAGGTCATATCGATGTGTATCCGAACTCACGTAACGTGATCCCGGGAAAGGCAGTGTTCACGGTCGATTTCCGCTCGCCCGAGTTGGATGTAATCACCGATATGGAGAACCGTCTGCGGGTGGCGGCCGAAGACATCGTTGAGGAAATGGGCCTAAAGATTGAGTTCGAAAAGGTCGGTGGGTTCGATCCGGTGAATTTCGACGACGATTGCGTGTCTGCCGTGCGCAATGCAGCCGAGCGGCTGGGCTATTCGCATACAGATATCATCTCGGGCGCGGGGCATGACGCCTGCTGGATCAACCGGGTGGCACCGACGGCAATGATCATGTGCCCATGCGTGGACGGGTTAAGCCATAACGAGGCGGAAGAGATCAGCAAGGAGTGGGCTTCGGCTGGGACGGATGTTCTGTTGCATGCGGTCGTCGAGACGGCGGAGATCGTGGAGTAGGGGGCTCTGCCCCCGTCGCCTGACGGGCGACTCCCCCGGGATATTTTTAGCCAGATGAAGCAAGCGGCGCAGACCGCATCAGGGAGATTATAATGAGCACAGTTATCAAGAACGGAACGGTCGTCACTGCGGATTTGTCGTACAAAGCAGATGTCCTGGTCGAAGGGGGTGTGATCACCGAGATCGGGATGGATCTGAGGGGGGACAAGGAACTGGATGCAACCGGCTGTTATGTGATGCCGGGCGGGATCGATCCGCATACCCACTTGGAGATGCCTTTTATGGGCACCTATTCCAGCGACGATTTCGAAAGCGGCACGCGTGCCGCTTTGGCTGGCGGCACGACGATGGTCGTGGATTTTGCGTTGCCCAACCCCGGCGAAAGCCTGCTGGATGCGTTGAAGCGCTGGGACAACAAATCGACACGGGCGAATTGTGATTATTCGTTCCACATGGCGGTTACATGGTGGGGCGAACAGGTCTTCGACGACATCAAGACAGTGATCGAGACGCGTGGCATCAACACGTTCAAGCATTTCATGGCCTATAAGGGCGCGTTGATGGTGAATGATGATGAGCTGTTTGCATCTTTTAAACGCCTGGCCGAGCTAGGTGGAACTGCTATGGTGCATGCCGAGAATGGTGATGTGGTGGCCGAGCTAAGCGCCAAGCTGCTGGCCGAAGGCAATACCGGACCAGAGGCACACGCATATTCGCGCCCACCGCAGGTTGAAGGCGAGGCCACGAACCGGGCCATCATGATTGCCGATATGGCGGGGGTTCCGCTTTATGTAGTGCATACGTCCTGCGAAGAAGCACATGAGGCCATTCGGCGCGCCAAGATGCAGGGCAAACGGGTGTGGGGGGAACCTCTGATCCAGCATCTCACACTGGATGAGAGCGAATATTTCAATAAGGATTGGGATCACGCAGCGCGCCGGGTCATGAGCCCCCCATTCCGGAACAAGCAGCATCAGGACAGCCTTTGGAACGGTCTTCAGTCGGGGTCTCTGAGTGTCGTGGCCACAGACCATTGTGCCTTTACCACCGAGCAGAAGCGCTATGGTGTGGGCGATTTTACCAAGATTCCGAACGGGACCGGAGGACTTGAAGACCGGATGCCAATGCTATGGACCCACGGGGTGAATACAGGGCGTCTGACACCGAATGAGTTTGTAGCCGTCACTTCAACTAACATCGCCAAGATATTGAATTGCTATCCGAAAAAGGGGGCAGTTCTTGTTGGTGCGGATGCGGATCTGGTGGTTTGGGACCCTGAAAAAGCCAAGACGATCCGCGCCGATGTGCAACAATCTTCGATCGACTACAACGTGTTCGAAGGCAAAGAGGTCAAAGGTCTGCCACGCTTTACGCTGACACGAGGCCACGTAGCGGTGCACGATGGCGAGATCCGGACGCAGGAAGGTCACGGTGACTTTGTGGCGCGCGAGGCGAACACGACCGTCAACAAGGCTTTGAGCACGTGGAAAGAGCTGACAGCCCCAAGACCCGTTGAGCGGACGGGCATTCCGGCGACCGGTGTTTGATCCGTTTGGGCCGCTTTGCAGGCGGCCCTGACAACACTCTTTTCAAGGCAATAAAATGAACACTGAAAGCACGACCCAGCCCGTCATCGAGGCAAGGCAGCTGGACCTCACCTTCCAAACCAACGACGGCCCGATCCACGCGCTCAAGGACGTGAACCTGACGATCGACAAGGGTGAGTTCGTTAGCTTCATCGGGCCGTCCGGATGCGGCAAAACCACGTTTCTGCGGTGTATCGCGGCGCTGGAAACACCCACGGGCGGGACGCTGACCGTGAATGGCATGACCCCCGATGAAGCGCGTCGAAACCGGGCATATGGGTACGTCTTTCAAGCGGCTGGGCTTTACCCATGGCGCACAATCGCCAAGAACATCAAGCTGCCTCTTGAGATTATGGGATACTCTGCTGCAGAGCAGGAAGAACGGGTGAGCAAGGTCTTGGAACTTGTTGATCTTGCTGGGTTTGAAGGCAAGTTCCCCTGGCAATTGTCTGGTGGGATGCAGCAGCGGGCCAGTATCGCGCGGGCGCTGGCCTTCGATGCCGACATCCTGCTGATGGACGAACCGTTTGGCGCGTTGGATGAGATTGTGCGCGATCACCTGAACGAGCAGCTTCTGGCGCTCTGGGCGCGGACCGAAAAGACGATCGGGTTCGTGACGCATTCGATCCCCGAAGCCGTGTATCTGAGCACCAAAATCGTGGTCATGAGCCCGAGACCGGGGCGGATAACGGATGTAATCGATAGCCCTCTGCCCAAAGAACGGCCATTGGACATTCGTGACACACCGGAATTCATCGAGGTCGCGCATCGCGTGAGGGATGGACTGCGGGCGGGGCATTCCTATGACAGCTGAACTGAACGCAGATAAGATCAGACGCGCCGTGCCAGGTGACGTGACTTCCTGCGCCAAGGTCATTCATGACTGGGCAAAGCAAACAGACTGGATGTCCGAGGAATTGCCGGTGGAAGAACTGGCGAACCTGATCGGCGATGCATTCGACAGTCGTGAAATCTGGGTCGCCGGTGATCCGGTCGATTGCTATATGTCGGTTGATCCCGAGCAGCAGAAGATCGGCGCGCTGTATTGTAGCCGCACTGGGCAAGGCATCGGCAAGCGGTTTGTCGAAATCGCCAAAGAGGGAAGAGAGTTTCTATGGCTGACAACACACAGACCCAATACGGCAGCGCAGCGCTTTTATCGCCGTGAAGGGTTTGAAGTGACCGCAGAAGAACCGCCTGTACCTCCGGACACTGTGCCCGTCTATCGCATGGAGTGGCGCGCATGAAGCAGGTCTTTGCCGTACTCACTGTTGTCGCTGTAATCGCCCTGATCTGGTACGCGGCCTGTGTTCCGATGAACATCAAGGGTGTTCTGAGTGAACTTGAACGGGGCGGGGCCGAGGTTCAGCCGCCCACTGCAAGCGCGCGCCGCGACTTGGGGGAATTCGGGCTGGTTACAAACAACACGTTTGCGATCCCCGCCGCGTGGGAGCAAAAAAAACCCCGTTTGCCATCACCCCATCAAGTCGTGATTGAACTGTGGGAAACGACTGTCGAGAAGAATATCACCTCGAAACGGTCGCTGATCTATCATGGTTGGGTGACACTCAGCGCGACGATGCTTGGCTTTGTGATCGGTACGGGCCTGGGCATCCTGCTGGCTGTCGGGATCGTTCATAGCCGCGTGATGGATTTGTCTGTCATGCCATGGGCCATTGTAAGTCAGACGATCCCCATTATTGCGCTGGCCCCTATGATCATTGTTGTCCTGTATTCGGTTGGCGTTCAGGGGATCATCCCCAAGGCGATCATCTCGGCCTATCTGAGCTTCTTCCCGGTTGTCGTTGGTATGGTCAAAGGATTGCGCAGCCCCGATGCGATGCAGCTGGATCTGTTGCGGACCTATAGTGCCAGCCGGTCGCAGGGTTTCTGGAAACTGCGCCTGCCTGCGTCGATGCCTTACCTGTTTACGTCACTGAAAATCGGTATCGCGGCGTCTTTGGTTGGTGCAATCGTGGGCGAGCTGCCGACGGGGGCCGTTGCCGGGCTGGGCGCGCGTCTGCTGGCTGGTAGCTACTATGGCCAAACGGTTCAGATCTGGTCGGCCCTGTTTGCAGCGGCCATTCTGGCGGCCTGTCTGGTCGGGCTGCTCGGAGTGATTGAACGGATGGTCCTGAAGCGGATGGGGATGGCACAATGATGTTGGTTATCTTTGCTCTGTTGCTGTGGGCTGTTGGCTGGTGGCTGAACACCCGGCTGGCCAGTGGTCCTCAGGCAAACAGCCAGTTCGTTCGCTTTCTGGCACCGGTGATTTTCGGGCTGACCGTTGTCGGCGCGTGGGAGTTGTTGGTGCGCGGACTTGAGGTGCCGTTGGTTATCCTGCCTGCGCCCTCTGCCATCGCGCTGCGCTTTGCCGATAGCCTGGGCATTCTTTGGGCGGATTTTGTTCAAACAATCCTGAAGGGTGCGCTCAGCGGTTATGTCATCGGGTGCGGAGCAGCATTCCTTATGGCCATTGCTGTGGATCGGTGGGACTTCCTGCGCCTCGGCCTTTTGCCTGTCGGGAATTTCGTGGCGGCACTTCCCATCGTCGGCACGGCACCTATCCTGGTCATGTGGTTCGGGTTTGATTGGCATTCCAAAGCGGCGGTGGTTGTTGTGATGGTGTTCTTTCCGATGCTGGTCAACACCGTGGCCGGGCTGCGTGAAGCCACCGCGATGCAGCGCGACTTGATGGAGACTTATGCTGCAACCTACTGGCAGAGTTTTCTGAAACTTCGTTTGCCTGCGGCGATGCCTTTCATTTTCAATGGGTTGAAGATTTCGACAACTTTGGCTTTGATTGGTGCCATTGTGGCAGAGTTCTTTGGCTCGCCGATCGTGGGGATGGGCTTTCGGATTTCGACCAGCGTCGGTCAGCTGTCGCTTGATATGGTCTGGGCCGAGATCGTGGTGGCTGCGCTTGCCGGTACCGCATTTTACGGCCTTGTCGCAGGCATCGAGAAGGTCGTGACGTTCTGGCACCCGTCACAACGTGGATAGGAAAAGGAAAAACTCAACAGACCTCGAAAACGAGGCAACCATAAGCAACTAGGAGATATGAAGATGAACAAGCTACTTAGCGGGGCGGTTGCCGCCTTCAGTTTGGCAGCCAGCACGGCGCTAGCGGCGGACGAAGTGACGTTGCAGTTGAAATGGGTCGGGCAGGCGCAATTTGCCGGCTACTTCGTGGCGGAAGCGAAAGGTTTCTACGACGAAGAAGGGCTTGATGTCACAATCAAACCGGGTGGCCCGGACATCGCACCGGAACAGGTCATTGCCGGTGGCGGTGCAGATGTCATCACCACATGGATGGCCGCTGGTTTGGCTGCGCGTGAGCGCGGCGTTCCGCTGGTGAATATCGCACAACCGTTTAAAACGGGCGGTCTTCAGGTCAACTGCCTGAAATCCACCGGCGTCGAAACGCCCGAGGATTTCCCCGGCCGCACCATGGGTGTTTGGTTCTTTGGCAATGAATATCCATTCTACGCCTGGATGGCGTCCTTGGGCATCGAAACGGACGGCGCAGATGATAACGGTGTCACTGTTTTGAAACAGGCGTTTTCTGCAGATCCTCTGATCCAGGGGCAGGCGGATTGCATTTCCACCATGACTTACAACGAGTACCGACAGATCCTTCAGGCCGGTATCACACCTGAAGAGCTGGTGACGTTCAACTATCTTCAGATGGGTTTCGGGATGCTTGAGGATGGCCTTTATGTCATGGAAGAGAACCTGAACGACCCCGCCTTCGTCGACAAGATGGAGCGTTTTGTTCGGGCCTCGATGAAAGGCTGGAAATACGCGGCTGAAAACCAGGAAGAGGCCGCCGAAATCGTGCTGGAATTCGATGAGACCGGCGCGCAGGAATTGGACCATCAGGTCTATATGATGGGTGAGGTTGCAAAGCTTATCGAAGGATCGGACGGCGCATTGGATCCTGCCGATTATGACCAGACCGTAAAAACACTGCTGTCAGCTGTTTCCGCAGAGAACCCGGCTATTACAAAAGAGCCAGACGGCGCCTGGACGCACCAGATCACGGATGCGGCGTTGAACTAACGCAATCCGATAATTCGAACGAATTCAGCGCGGCCCCGATCGGGGCCGCGTTTTTCATTTTGGATGCCGGATTTGTGTCTGTACTCGATTGAAAATCAGAGTAGTATTTGCTTGTAAATTAACGCATTTCGTACGAAATGCAGATCATGCGGTAGAAAATGCAGGGATTAGCATCAGAATTCAGCTTGGCGGTTGCTTTGATCTTCGAAGGAGACTCAGAGCTTTGGGCGATTGTGCTTTTGTCCCTGAAAGTATCCGTGTTTGCGGTGCTGATTTCTGCCCTGATCGGGATGCCTGTCGGTGCGGCTTTGGCTGTCGCCCGGTTCCCTGGACGGCGCTCGTTGATCGTGCTGATGAATGCGCTAATGGGGTTCCCGCCCGTCGTCGTTGGACTGCTGGTCTATCTGATGTTGTCCCGTTCCGGCCCCTTGGGAGTGCTTGAGCTTTTGTATACCCCGACGGCCATGATCATCGCGCAGGTGGTTCTGGTCACCCCGATCGTTGCCGCGCTGACCCGGCAAGTGATCGAAATGCTGGCCGAGGAGTATTCCGAACAGTTGCGATCCTTGGGCGTGTCGCGCCTTGCATCGGTTCCTGTGCTGCTGTGGGACGCACGCCTGGCTTTGGTCACGGCCTTGTTGGCCGGGTTTGGACGTGCAATTGCCGAGGTGGGTGCGGTCATCATCGTGGGCGGAAATATCAACCATGTTACGCGAGTTATGACGACAACGATTGCTCTTGAGACGTCGAAAGGCAATCTCGCGCTGGCACTGGCCTTGGGGGCAATCCTGATCGGGATTGCGGTGGTGGTAAACGCCATGGTCAGCGCCGCCAGTCTGCGGGCCGAACAGGAGGGTTTGCGCCATGCGTGATTTGCTTTGCGACATGACGAAGTGTCTGCAGGTGCGCGGCCTTCAGATCCGCCGCAACGGCAGGGCTTTGCTGGATGTTGCTGATCTGACGCTGGATGGGCCGGGACCAACGTTGTTGCTGGGACCAAATGGCGCGGGCAAAAGTCTGTTGTTGCGGTGTTTGCACGGGTTGATCAGCCCGGATCAGGGGCGGGTCATTCAGGATGGTGCACCCTTGGGTCCCGTTCACACGGCACGACAGGCCATGGTGTTTCAGCAACCGGTTCTTCTGCGGCGTTCGGTTTCGGCCAATCTGGACTTTGTCCTAAGACGACAGAAGATAGCACGTGACGCGCGCAAAACCCGGATTGCCGAATTGCTGACCGAGGGCGGGCTGGAAGACAAAGCCCGACAATCTGCACGATCTCTGTCCGGGGGCGAGGCGCAGCGGCTGGCGATCCTCCGCGCCTTGGCGACAGGCCCTGAAACCCTGTTTTTGGATGAACCCACCAGCGCCCTGGACCCAAGCGCCACTCAGATGATCGAACGGATGATCCAGCGCGCCTCGACACGTGGGGTGCGGATCGTGATGGTGACGCACGACATCGGGCAGGCGCGGCGGTTGGCCGCTGACATAGTCATGATGCAGGGCGGACACGTGGTCGAACATGGACCTGCAAAACAGGTATTGGATGCCCCCGAAAGCGAGGCATCGCGTCGCTATCTGGCGGGTGGGCTGGTTACTTAAAAAGAAAAGACGGAGAATATGATGTTCCGGGCAGCTATTCGGGCAGCAGCAGTGGCACTTGGCTTAACGGCGGGGGCGGTTTCGGCGGAAACGCCGTTCATCGTCGTCCAATCCACGACATCGACGCAGAACTCTGGGTTATTGGAGTATATTCTGCCGTGGTTCGAGGCCGAGTCCGGCATAGACGTGCGCGTTGTTGCGGTGGGAACAGGTCAGGCCATTCGCAATGCGATCAATGGGGACGGCGACGTACTGCTGGTCCATGCCAAGCCGGCCGAGGAGAAATTTGTCGCAGACGGCTGGGGCGTTGAACGCAAAGACCTGATGTACAACGATTTTGTTCTGGTCGGCCCAAAATCGGATCCGGCCGAGATTCGTGGCGGATCCGACATTCTGGCTGCTTTGACTGCCATTGCGGAAGCTGAAGCCCCCTTTGCATCGCGTGGCGATGACAGTGGGACGCATAAGGCCGAGCTGAGCCATTGGTCGGCTGCCGGTCTTGATCCAACGGGTGCCTCGGGCGCGTGGTATCGTGAAACCGGATCGGGCATGGGCGCAACCCTGAACGTGGCCAGCGGAATGGACGCCTATACGCTGACAGACCGGGCCACGTGGCTGTCCTTTGGCAACCGGGGCAATCTTGAGGTATTGGTCGAGGGCGATCCGCGCTTGTTCAATCAATACGGTGTGATCCTTGTGAATCCTAAAAAGCACCATCATGTGCGGGCGGCTTCCGGTCAGCGTTTTATTGACTGGCTGACCGGGGCGGATGGGCAGGAGGCGATTGCATCCTTCCGGCTTGAAGGACAGCAGGTGTTTTTCCCAAATGCCCAATAGGTCGGACTGCGGCCAACCCGTGCAGGGTGAGTATTTTTGAAAAGATGAAGTGGTGAGGGGATCACTCACTGGCACCATTGTGGTGGATGGTGCCGGTTCCCGACAGATCATAGCCACCGAATTCCAGGGCGCGCTGGGTGAATTGATCTGAATGCAAGAGCGTCATCAGCTTTTGTATTGGTGGATCGAAAAAGGACCGTCGCCAGATCGCCAGGTCCAGCCTTTCGGAATGGGTTGGGACAAAACCCAGGTCGTAAAGCCCGGCCAAAGCACCCAGACCAAAGCCAGCCTCGGCCTTTTGATCGTGCAGGGCGATGGCCAGTTCTTCTTCGGTGCGTGCGCAGCCAGGGCAGATATCCAGATCATCCCGGCTCATGTCGTGGGCTGAAAGTTGGGCATCAAACAGGTGTTGGCTGGCTGCACTGTCCTGACGCAGGATGACGCGGCGCGATTTGAGGTCTTCGAAGGATTTGATATCCGAAACGCCTGGGGCAAGCAGCAGCCCGCGCTCACGCCGGGCGACTTCATAGAGGATCACCGGGGCTTCGCCCAACGCGTCGCGCAGGGAACTGGTGTTGAATCCGTCCTCTTCGTGGATGTGAAGCACTGCCGCCTGGGCGCTGCGGTCGCTCAGCCGAGTCAATCCGTCGAAGGAGCCATCATAATAGGTCGCTAGACCCGATCCGCTTTCGCGCAATGCCCAATCCAGCAAAGGATCATGGCTGCCTGCAACAATCGGGGGCAGGGGCGGTTCGGCCACCTGCGGGCCGGATCGCGAGGCGTTGAGCCAGGCAATGATCTCGGCTCTGGGGAACAGCAGCTTGCCCATGGCGCGCACGCAGGGCACCTCGCCCGAAGAGGCAAGATCATAGGCTTTCCGCTCGCCAATGCGCAACAGATCGGCCAGTTCGCGTGTGGTCAGATATTGAGACATTCAGTCTAGGCGCACCGCAGAACCAGACGTGGTGTCCGCAGCGCTGAACCCGATCCGATCCAAGGTAGACGGGGCTGCGACTGTAATCACGACCATCGCGACAACCGCGGCAAAAAAGGCTTTCATAGTCTCCTCCGGTTCAGTTCTGGTCGTCCGTTGCACGGCGCAGGAAGGCGATCAGGTCGTCCCGGTCCTGCTGTTCTGCAATCCGTTGCATCGGCATCTTCGACCCCGGAATGTAATGATCCGGCCCTTCATCGAAAAGGGTATTTATTGTCTGTTCATTCCAAACAATATCAGAGTCTTGCAGCGTATCCGAGTATAAATATCCGGGCAGCGATCCTGCGGGCCGCCCAAAGATGCCATGCAGTGTCGGCCCCGCCCGGCGTCCGCTGTCGGGTGTCAGGCTATGGCAGATCGAGCATTTGCGGGCGAACTGACGTTCTCCGTTCTCCATCTCTTCGGGATCTTTCAGAAAACTGGGCGCGGTCGAGGCCATTTGCTGTTGATCCGACAGCTCACCCACAGGCCAGCTGTACATAGCGGCGTCTATGCCACCTGCGTGAATGTTCTGACCGTCGCTTGAGAACGTCAGCGCCCAGACCGGTCCGCGCAGCGTCGCACGGAAATCCTGCGTGATGCGCCATTCGGTCGTGTCGATCGTCATGATATAGCCTTCGCCGTCGCCAACAGCCAAAAGGCTTCGGTCCGGGCTGAGTGCCAAGGCCAGGATCGGGCGGCGGTCCAGTGTGAAGTCGCGTTCCTCACCCGTGGTCAAATCGAGGATGCGCGTCACCCCGTCCACTGCGCCATAGGCGATCCAGTTGTCCTGCGCATTCAAAATCAATTCGTTGATGCCAAAGCCGTGTTCCACCAGACGATCTGTTTCCGCACCGGTATCAACTTCCCACAGGCGCAACGATCCATCTACACCTGCGGAATAAAGTTGTGATCCATCCGGGGAAAAGACGACCGCGTTCACGCCACTGCCCGTGGGGCCGAACAGGGTGGGGGCGGTGCCATCGACAGGCCATAAGCCGATGGTGCCGTCCCAACTGGCCGTTGCTACATGAGTTTTGGAAGCAGCCACAGAAACGATCTTGCCTTTGTGCTGACCTACGATCTCTCCGCCCGGCCAGCGACGCAGAGTGAAATCATCTCCGGCGGAATAGATCGCTGTGCCGTTGAAGACGACCGCGTTGACGGCAGCTTCGTGACCTTCCAGCCATTCGGGCGTCTGGTTCGACCATAGCCCGACGGAGTTGTCGAAACTGGCTGTTGCGATCCGGCCGTCTGGTGCCGTGGCGATCCCCATGATCGGCCCACCATGGCCTTTGAGCGTAAAGAACTCTGACCACGCGGGCAGGGGGATCACCGCAAAGGCAAAGATCAGCCAGCGCATCTATTCGGCAGGTGAGGCCGCTGCCTTGCCAGCCTCTTTTTCCTGCACCTCTTCCAACCACAGCGAGTGATGTTCGCGGGCCCATTGTTCTTCGACCTCGCCAGTACCCATGGCATCAAACGCGCCTTCCATCCCGACGGACCCAAGGTAGATATGCGCAATGATGATGGCGATGAAGGCATAGGCGACCATTACGTGCCATATCTGTGCGTATTGCATTTCTTCTTGCGGCGACATCTGCACGGGCAGGTTCAGGCCCAGAAACTGTGGAATGCCGGTGGCATTGGCAACAGAGAATGTCTTGGCGAACATCGGCAGCTCGAACGGGAACAGTAGCGACAGTCCGGACAGGCTGATCGAAGCGCCCAGCAGGATACAGGCCCAGAAGATCACCTTTTGGCCTGCGTTGAATTTCTTGGCGGGCGGATGGCTACCTTTGGTAAACAGCCCCCCACCGGCGGCCAGCCATTTCAGGTCGGTGCGGTTGGGGATGTTGTGCGCGATCCAATTCACGGTCACGATGATCAACCCCAGCATGAAAGCCCAAGCCAGATTGTTGTGAAGCCACTTGCAGCTTTGAGCGATGGTGGCAAAGCCTTCTTTTCCGAAGATCGGCATCAGGAAGTCGCGGCCATAAAGCGTCAGCAGACCGGTGACGCCAAGGATCAGGAACGACCCTGCAAACAGCCAGTGGCCAAATCGTTCAAATCCATTAAAGCGGGTGACGGTTCGGCCGGTTTTCTCTCCGTCGATGCGGATTTTGCCGCGGATTAGGAAGAACAGAACAATGATGCCCAGCATTCCGGCGATGATATAGGTGCCGTATTCGCGCAGTGGGCCGGTGCGGAATTCCCACCACCACATGCCGCCATCCTGGATCAGCACACTGTCGGCAGGCCCCCGTGATGAAACAGTGACATCCGCCGAGCCAAAGCGCAGCGCGCGGTATATATCGCTGTCCGAAGACACGCCGCTGGGTCCAAACTGGCCCAGAAAACCTTCGACATTGCCCTGGCCGGTGTTTTCCGAGCGATAGGTGTTGTCCACTTTTTCGCCTCGCTGTCGCGCAAGGATATCCTCAAGCGTTGTTGCGCCTCCGGTCGAGGCGCGCTCATCCGAGGCAGGCGGGGTCTCGGTCTCGGCGGTTTGTGCAACGGTGGCCTGTGCCAACCCAAAGGTGAACAGCAATGCGATGAGAAAGCGGAACATCTGAACCTCGGTCAAAATCCCTGATCAGGCGACCCACGGATGCAGGTCGCCTGTTTGGTTCACGAAAAGGCGGTCTTAGCCGTCTTTCTGGTCGTAGGCTGTGCCCCAACCCCACGCGCCCGAGCCAAACCCGCGCGCCACGACGCGTTCGCGGTAGACTGCGGACACTACGTCGCCGTCACCGGCAAGCAGGGCCTTGGTGGAACACATCTCGGCGCAGATGGGCAGTTTGCCCTCGGCGATCCGGTTGCGACCATATTTGGCGAACTCTGCGGTCGAGTGCGTTTCCTCGGGGCCGCCGGCACAGAAGGTACATTTGTCCATTTTGCCACGCGATCCGAAGTTGCCCGCCTGCGGATATTGCGGTGCGCCAAAGGGGCACGCGTAGAAGCAATAGCCGCAACCAATACACAGGTCCTTGGAATGCAGGACGACCCCTTCTTCGTTCTGATAGAAGCAGTCGACCGGGCACACCGCCATACAGGGCGCATCCGAGCAATGCATGCAGGCGACCGAGATCGAGCGTTCACCCGGGTTGCCGTCATTGATCGTCACCACCCTGCGGCGGTTGATGCCCCACGGCACTTCGTGCTCGTTCTTACACGCGGTTACGCAGGCGTTGCACTCGATGCAGCGTTCAGCGTCGCAGAGAAACTTTGCTCTAGCCATTATCGTCCTCCTTACGCTGCCCAGATTTTGCAGAGAGTACACTTGGTCTCCTGCATCTGGGTCACTGAATCATAGCCGTAGGTCTGGGCGGTGTTGGTACTTTCACCCAGCACATAGGGGTCTGCTCCGGCGGGGTACTTGTGCCGCTGGTCTTCGCCCTGGAAATGGCCGCCAAAGTGGAACGGCATGAAGGCCACGCCGGCACCGACCCTATTGGTCAGCATCGCCATCACCTTGACCTTGCCGCCCTCGGGACCTTCGACCCAGACCTGTGATCCGTCGCGAATACCAAGGTTGTTGGCATCGCGCGGATTGATCTCGACGAACATGTCCTGCTGCAGCTCAGCCAGCCACGGGTTCGACCGTGTCTCATCGCCGCCGCCTTCATATTCGACCAGACGACCAGACGTCAGGATTATCGGGTAATCCTTTGAAAAGTCGTTCTTCTGGATCGAAGCGTAAAGGGTGGGTAGGCGATAGGCCTGACGATCTTCGTAGGTCGGATAGTCCTCGACCAGATCGCGCCGGTTGGTATAGAGCGGCTCGCGATGCAGCGGGATCGGATCCGGGAAGGTCCAGACAACCGCGCGTGCCTTTGCGTTCCCGAAGGGCGCACAGCCATGATTGATTGCGACGCGCTGGATACCGCCCGAAAGGTCAGTTTTCCAGTTGGTCTTTGGACCGGCAACGGCGTCAATGGCCGCGCGCTCTTCGTCGGTCAGATCGCCGTCCCAACCCAGGTCCATCAGCATCTGCATCGTGAATTCAGGGTATCCATCCTGAATTTCCGATCCAACGCTATAGACCCCTTCGGCCAGCAGATTGTCGCCATCGCGTTCCACGCCAAAGCGGGCACGGAAGGTCAGGCCGCCTTCGGCCACCGGTTTGGACATGTCATAGAGGTTCGGAGTCCCCGTATGACCCATCTCAGCAGTTCCCCAGCAAGGCCAGGGCAGACCGTAGTACTCGCCGTCGTTTGGTCCGCCGATTGCCTGCAGCGTGGTTCTGTCGAACGTATGCTGGTTGGCCATATGGCTTTTCAGCCGTTCCGGCGATTGACCGGTGTAACCGATGGTCCAGAGGCCGGAGTTGAACTCACGTGTGATGCTTTCAACATTCGGGGTTTCCGGGTCATCCATTTCGATATTGCGGAAGAGTCGGTCTGCCCATCCGAACTTGTTTGCGAACTTGGCCATGATGACCTCGTCCGGCAGACTTTCGAACAGTGGTTCCACAACCTTGTCGCGCCACTGCAGCGACCGGTTCGATGCCGTGACCGAGCCACGAGTTTCGAACTGCGTACAGGCGGGCAACAGGTAAACGCCATCGGTACGGTCATGCAGAACGGCCGAGACGGTGGGATACGGGTCGATCACGACCAGCATGTCCAGCTTCTCCATCGCCGTCTTCATTTCCGTCATCCGGGTCTGCGAGTTGGGCGCGTGGCCCCACAGAACCATAGCGCGGACATTGTTGTCCTGATCCATGTTTGCCGGGTCTTCCAGAACACCATCGATCCAACGGGAAACAGGTATGCCGCGTTCGTTCTGCAGCGGCTTGTCCTTGCCTTCCTTGTCTTTGATCGAGGCGAACTGGCCAGCTAGCCATTCCGGTTCTTCACCCCAGACACGGGCCCAGTGTCCCCAGGCACCGGCCGAAAGACCATAGTAGCCGGGCAGGGTATGGGACAGAACACCGAGGTCCGTCGCACCCTGCACGTTGTCATGGCCGCGGAAGATGTTGGTGCCACCACCCGAGGTGCCCATGTTGCCAAGCGCAAGCTGTAGCACGCAGTAAGCGCGGGTGTTGTTGTTGCCGTTGGTATGCTGCGTGCCACCCATACACCAGATCACCGTTCCAGGACGGTTGTTGGCCATGGTGCGCGCAACACGCTTCAGCTGCGATCCCGGCGTACCGGTGACGCGTTCGACCTCATCCGGGTTCCACTTGGCGACCTCTTCACGGATCTGGTCCATCCCCCAGACACGGGTGCGGATGAACTCTTTGTCCTCCCATCCGTTGTCGAAGATGTGCCACAGAATACCCCAGACCAAAGCGACGTCGGTACCGGGGCGGAAGCGGACATATTCATCCGCATGCGCCGCGGTGCGCGTAAAGCGCGGATCGCAGACGATCAGCGGGGCGTTGTTCTGCTCTTTCGCGCGCAAAACGTGCAGCAGCGAGACCGGGTGCGCCTCGGCCGGGTTACCGCCGATAATGAAGATAGCCCGAGAGTTGTGGATGTCGTTATACGAATTGGTCATGGCGCCGTAGCCCCATGTATTCGCAACCCCCGCAACAGTGGTTGAGTGGCAGATACGGGCCTGATGGTCCACGTTGTTCGTGCCCCAATAGGCAGCAAACTTGCGGAACAGGTAGGCCTGTTCGTTGTTATGTTTGGCTGAACCCAGCCAGTATACGCTGTCCGGCCCGGATTCTTCGCGGATGCTCATCATGCCGTCGCCGATCTCGTTGATCGCTTCTTCCCAGCTGATGCGCTTCCACTCGCCGCCTTCTTTTTTCATCGGGTACTTGAGGCGGCGTTCACCATGCGCGTGCTCTCGAACGGCAGCGCCCTTGGCGCAGTGTGCGCCCAGGTTGAAGGGGCTGTCCCAACCGGGTTCCTGCCCGATCCAGACACCGTTCTGCACTTCGGCGATAACCGTACATCCGACCGAGCAGTGGGTGCAGATGGATTTGATATTCTCGACGGCCTGATTGGCCGCTGTCTGGGCACTGGCTGGCGTCACGGTTCCACCCGTGGCGCTGATCGCGGCAAGACCGCCGATCGTGAGGCCCGAGCCACGCAGAAATGCGCGGCGATCGACGGTTTTTTCGCCGACCTGGGACAGGATACTTGTCCGCTGGGGGCGTCTCGCAACCCCGTTGGTCTTTTTCCTAAGCATTTGTTTCCTCCCTTGCGCGCCGTGTACGCCACGGCTGGCTTGGTACTGCTGAAGCCGACGTCAGGGCCAATCGCAACCGTCTGTCGGATGTGAAGGCGCCCGATCCTAGAACCGGGTGCTTTCGATGTAGGCGCGTGTATGCGCGGTGTCCTGAATGCGGGTTTCGTCGGTCGGCAGCTCGGCTGCCTCGGCTTCCCCGGTCAGGCTTGCGGCGGCAACAGCAGCAGGCGCTGCGGTTCCGGCCAGTTTCAGGAAGTCACGGCGCGAGGCGCCTTGTTCCTTGGTCTTGCTCATGGGAACCTCCTTTCCCAATTGCAGTGTAACGCCCGTTTGGGCGCTGGCGAATGACAGCGCATCACGCTGTCGTCATTCGGAAGGCTTCCCTCTCGATCTCCATGAACACGCGCCCGGCTGTGCCGACGGATGCATAAAGAACCGAGGTTTCGGCAGCTTCCAAATCAGAGTAAAAATGCGCGGCCCAGGGGCCGATATGCTTGTTCCAGAACGCCTTTTGGTCCTCGAGCGATGCAGTGGCGCCAAAACGTCCGACGATCATGCCCGCCATCATTTCCATCAGAGAGGCGATGTTGTCTTCGGGCTCGAACACATTCTGCGCACGGGTGATCCCCCGGACGGCCATGTCATTGCGCAATTGCGCCAGAGGTTTTTCGTTCAGGAACCCCGTCAGATAAAAACTGGCATAAGGCAGCAACTCGCCACGACCCAGCCCAATGAACAGTGCGTTGAACTCACGCTCGGCGGCGGCGGGCTTGGTGACCTTGGCCACACGCGCCATTGCCTGAATGGCCTGACCCAGATCGGTGTCGTCTCCGCTCAGCCCCGCCATCTGTCCCAGAAGCAACTGATCGGGTGGGCCAGCCAGAAGCAAACCCAGAAAATTATAGAAATCCGCGCGCAGCCGATCCTCGGCCGAGATGTCCATATTTTGCGCGTTGCTTGCGGTCATCTGTTATCCTTCAAATTCAAATTTCATGCGGCGTGGCGCCGGGGTCATTTCCATCTCGTCTTCGACCTCGATTTCTGCCTCTGCCAGAGGCACCTCTGAGGCAGGGGGTGAGTCAATCTGAGGCGCTGGCTCCGTCTCCAGTTCAAGCGAGGGCTCAACTTCGAAGTCGCTCTCATCCTCTTGGGGGGCCTCCGCCGCTGCCAACGCTTCGACATGGGCCAGCATGCCCTTGCCAACCTGATACGCCGTCTGGAGGTTCTCGATCACACAGGCTGCGTCGGTATAGTCTTCGCCGTAGTCAACCAGCCCATCCACGTTGGCCAGAACCGGGTTCAGGCGCCACAACTGCCGCAACGCACGTCGACGCAGGCGATCAGGTAGGGCCTTTGCCATAAAGCCCGACACATCATCGCCTGGTTGCAGCGTATCCGGGTCGGGCAGATCGAACTCGGCCAGTATCTCGGCATCACTCTTCTCTTGCAATTCGGCCTGCCGCGCCGCGACAGCTTGTTCTTCGACCGCAATCACCTCGGCTTCGGCTTCAGCTTGAACAGCGGCCTTTCGGCGGGACCAGAAATCGCGGGACTGGGTCATTGCAGCACCTTTCTGGGCGCGCGGTAGACATCCGAGTCCTGACGGATACGAGCGTCGCCCTTGCCATCCTCGACCAAGTCGGTGCGTTTTTTGTCCCGGCGGCGCTTTATGAACACTTCGTGCTCATGATGCTTGAGTGTGAAGTCCCTCACCCAGGCAATCAGCCCTTCGGTCATGGGAATTTTCTCGACGATCTCTTCGCCGGTATCGGCATAGTCCTGCCCCTCAAAAGGTGAGGCAGTGACAAGTACCGCGTTCAGAGGAACATCCCCCTGCAATTCATCCCGCAACACCAGATAAAGCGATGGCTGCCCGTCCGACAGATTGACCATGTAAGCCTCGGTCTCATCTGCCCAGAGGGTCAGGGGCAAGGTGGCTGCGTGGTATTCAACCGCATCGTCTTCACGACGCAGAACCTGCCAATCGGCAGGGCCTGCACCGGGCACGGCGGCCACTGCACGCCAACTCCAACGGGCCCAACGTGTGACCCCGGGTGTCTTGCGCACGATGACGCCAACCGGCATTTCGATTTGGCTTGCGGCCTTGGCCACTGGCTCCTCCCCGTAAGGCTCTCCCGTGCCTTTCCATGAACACTATGGTACACAATCTGTCTTTGTGCCAAGCCTGCACTCTTAGACTTTGGTCGTAAGTCTTGGTCGCATCTTCGTGAGCGGGCCACAAAACACTTTGGTTTCCTGCTATTTTGCGCCCCAATGCAGCTTGGCACCCGGCGCGCTTCAGGGGGGTTGAAGTTGTCGGGCTGAGGATACAGCCTTAATTGCACGGGATGGCTTCCCACTGGAGGGGACATGGGCACCAAAATATTGTTATGCGACTGCGCCGGAACACAGGCGCTGGACCCCGAGAGGATCGAAAGCGCCTGCGGGCTGACCTGTTCCAAGGTGCACACGACCCTTTGCACAACCCAACTGCAATCCGCCGCCGACCTGATGCAAGAAGGGGAAGCCGTGATCGCCTGCCTGCAAGAGCAGGAGGTGTTCCAGTCTTTGGCTGAAGATCTGGGTATTGACACGCCCGGCTTTTTTGACCTGCGCGACCGTGCGGGTTGGTCCGAACAGGGCGCAGATGCGGCACCCAAGATGGCGGCATTGGCGGCTGAGGCGCTGTTGCCGCAACCGGTCACGCCCAGCGTCGATGTCATAAGCGAGGGAACCTGCTTCATCATCGGCCCCGGTGCGGTGGGATTTGATCTGGCTGAGAAATTGGCGGGAACCTTGGCTGTGACCATACTGACCACGGATCAGGCAGAGCCGACTTCGCGCGCGTTCGATGTGGTTCGCGGTAAGGTGAAGTCCGTGTCCGGGGCGCTGGGCGGTTTTTCCCTGCGTCTGGACGCTTTGCAACAGGTTGTGCCGGGTGGGCGTGGCGCTTTCACATGGACTGACCCTAAGGATGGTGCACATTCCGCTTGTGACATTATTCTGGACCTGACAGGGAGCACGCCCTTTGTACAAGCCCCAGCCAAGCGCGAGGGATATCTGAGGGCCGATCCAAAAGACGCGGTGGCTGTTGAACGTCTGGCGTTTGAGGCTGCGCAACTTGTTGGTACGTTCGAAAAGCCCCTGTACGTGCGTTTGGAAGAAACACTCTGCGCGCATTCGCGGGCCGAACAGGTGGGCTGCTCTAACTGCTTGGATGTTTGCCCAACCGGGGCGATTACACCAGCGGGAGAGCATGTGAGCATCGATCCGATGGTCTGCGCCGGATGTGGTGCGTGTGCTGCTCTGTGCCCGTCAACCGCGATCACCTATGAGGACCCGAGTGTATCGGCGCTGTTGTCCCGGATGCATATCCTGGCGCGCACCTATCGACGTGCAGGAGGTTCTGCGCCTCGACTGCTGATCCATGATGCGCATGGGTCCGAGATGATCCGGCTGTCAGCACGCTTTGGCCGTGGTTTACCTTCGGATGTTATCCCGTTGGAACTAAATGTTATATCGGGCTTCGGTCACGCCGAGATGCTTGCCGCCTTGGCGCACGGATTTGCTCGTGTGGATGTGCTGCTCGCGCCCACGACCGAGCGGGACGCGCTGGATCGCGAGGTTGCACTGGCACACGCTATTGCCGGGTCAGACGGGATCGGCCTGATTGATGAGGTTGATCCCGATGCCATGTCTGATCTGCTCTATGGTCAAGACGTGCCGCAGCCTCTGGCTGATCCGGTTCTGCCACTGGGGAATCGCCGACAGATCGCGCGATTGGCTGCGCAGGCTCTGAACCCGCAGGCTGAGGCACCGTTGCCGCTGCCCGAAAATGCGCCTTATGGGGCGGTGGCGGTAAACAAGGACAGTTGCACCTTGTGTCTCAGCTGTGTGTCGCTGTGCCCGTCTGGTGCACTGATCGACAACCCGGACAAGCCGCAACTCAACTTTCAGCAGGATGCCTGTCTGCAATGCGGGATGTGCAAGACGATCTGCCCGGAAGACGCGATCACTCTAGTCCCACAGCTTGATTTGAGTGATGCGGCCCTGTCGCAGCAAGTGCTCAATGAAGAGGAGCCCTTTGCTTGCGTTGAATGTGGTGCATTGTTTGGGGTGAAATCTACTGTGGAACGGATCATGGAGAAGCTTTCGGGCACGCACCCGATGTTTGCCACGTCGGATCAGGCACGAATGATCCAGATGTGTGACAATTGTAGGGTGAATACGCAGTTCCAACAGCAGGACAATCCGTTCCAGTCAAACCCCAAGCCTCGGGTCGTTACCACCGAAGACTATTATTCGGACAGAAAGGATCATTGAAACTGCAGCGGGGCACCAAGATCTGCCGCGTCGATGCGCGACACAAAGGCGAGGATCGCGTCAAGATCGTCCAGCGTGATCTCGACCGGGTGAATGGGAGACGGGCGTTCGGGGTCAAAAGGCGGTGTCAGCCCGTCTATTTGCGTAAACGCGGGGTGGGGGTTCAAGGCAAAGAACGCCTCGAACCGTTCAGACCAGTCGGGCATTGCGCGCAGCACTGGGAAAGAAGGCGTCGACCCCAGCCCGTTCATTCGGTTCTTCGGCCCGATCACATGGCATCGCCCGCAATGGGTCATCGACAGTTCCTCGCCAAGCACGGTATCGCCGTCGACGGTTTCGTCCGACTGAGTGACCGTCAGATCAAAGCTGGCGGTAAAGGGCGTGCCCTGCGCGGGCGCAAAACTCTCAACGGTGCGTTTGCCGATCTCCGAACGCAGCCAGTCGCGAAACCGAGCCTGCCGCTTATTGTCTTCGATGGTGAGGTGATAGATTACATCATTGCGGGCAAAAACCGGATCGCCGGGCGGGGCGGGCTTCAGGACCATAACGCCTGTGTCATCCGCAATAACGCGAATCCCGGTCTTGAGAGAAAAGCGAGGAAGAATATGTTGCAACAGACCAGAGTCATTCACCTCGGCCGGGGCCGCAAGCCCAATAGCCTCTTGTGACCAAGAGGGGGTGGCAGAGAGCGTCAGGCTCAGGCACAAGAGGACAAAGCGCATGGCTCAGCCTAACGGGGCGGGGCGCGGTGCGTCAAATAAACTGAAAGAGACGGAGACACATGCAATGAGTGGCGAGTCGACACGCACGCCCCTGTCAGCAGGGCGCATCAAAGGGAACGAGGCATGAGTGTTCGTGATGCGGTTCTGGCGAACCTGAAAAAGATCACCGATCCGGTGTCCGGGCAAGATATTGTCAGCGCGGGCGTTGTGCGGGCACTGAACGTGGAAGGCGACACCGTGCGTTTTGTGCTGGAGATCGACCCAAAGCACGCCGAACAGATGGAGCCTGTACGGGCAACGGCCGAGAAGGCCGCGCAGATGGTTGACGGTGTGGCCAATGTCTCGGCCATGATGACTGCGCATTCCGAAAAGGCCCCGCCAGATTTGAAGCCGAAGCCCAAGCCATCGCAAACCGGGCCGCAGGCCGTTCCAGGTGTCGATCGGATCATAGCGGTCGCATCCGGTAAAGGTGGCGTCGGCAAATCCACCGTGTCCGCGAACCTTGCTTGCGCCTTGGCCGCCGAAGGTCGCCGTGTGGGTTTGCTGGACGCTGATGTTTACGGCCCGTCGCAGCCCCGGATGCTGGGTGTTTCCGGTCGTCCGGCCAGCCCGGACGGCAAGACCATCCTGCCGTTGCGCAATCACGGCGTGACCATGATGTCCATGGGGCTGATGACCAACGAAGGTCAGGCCGTTGTCTGGCGCGGACCCATGCTGATGGGCGCGCTGCAACAGATGATGGGTCAGGTTCAGTGGGGCGCTTTGGACGTGCTGATCGTCGACCTTCCACCCGGCACCGGCGATGTGCAATTGACGCTGAGTCAGAAATTCCAGGTGGACGGTGCTATCGTCGTCTCAACCCCGCAGGATGTAGCCCTGATCGACGCCCGCAAGGGGATCGACATGTTCAACCAGCTCAAGACTCCGATCGTGGGTATGATTGAAAACATGTCGACCCACATCTGCTCGAACTGCGGGCACGAAGAGCATGTGTTTGGCCATGGCGGTGTCGCCTCCGAGGCTGAGACGCTGGGTGTACCGTTGCTGGGTGAGATTCCGCTGCATCTGGATATTCGTGTCGCTGCCGACGGGGGGGCACCCATCGTGGTCAGCAAACCCGACAGCCCACAGGCCGAGTCGTTCCGCAAAATCGCACGCGACCTGATCTCGAACGGCTTCGCATGAGCCAGCCGGTCTTTCCCCCTTTGCTGACGGGCCACTCTGTTCAGGGTGGGGAAGACCCGTTCGACCGCGCGCAGGCTATGGCGGCACTGGGTTGTGACGCGGGAACGGTCGTCTACAACATTCAGGCCGACCGCCTGCGCGTTGCCATCGTCTTTGCGCCCGAGGTGCCGTTGCGGGACGCCATGGCGATGCTGCCCCTTTGCGCTGTGGGGTTTCAGAATGCGCTGGGCGCTCTGGCTCCGCCCGAGGTTGCCGTGCATCTCGGCTGGGACGGATTGATCTGCGTGAACGGCGCAAAATGTGGGAAGTTTCGGGTCGCCGCCTCGGACACCTCAGCCGAAGACGAGCCGGATTGGCTGATTGTTGGTTGGGAACTGGCGCTGTTGCAAACCAGCGAAGCGCCGGGTGCGAACCCGGACGTTACCGCGCTCTATGACGAAGGGTGCGCAGAGGTTTCCGCGACGCAACTGGTCGAAAGCTGGTCTCGTCACATGTTGACCTGGCTCAATCGATGGCAAGAGGAAGGCAACGCGCCGTTGCATACCGACTGGATGGCGCTTTTGCGCGGTGTTGGTGATCCGCTAACGGACGGCGGTGTGTTCCTTGGAACGGATGAGCGGTTCGGGATGCTGATCCGCGACGGTGCAGACACGCGCTTGCGCCCCCTGACCGAAGTGTTGGAGAACGGACGATGAAACTGGCCCGCGCAATCCATTTCGACGAAAGCGATATGAACGTGTTTCATTCCCCGGCCCGTACCGGAGAATGGTGTGTGTCCGGCGGGTTCGAGTTTTCGAACTGGAGCGATGCCGATCTTGAGGGTAAGGCGCGGCAGGCATTTGCAAATGGCTGGTTGGGTCTGGAGACCTTTGGCCGCGTCACATTTGTCGCCGTGACACAGATCGAGCCTGCAGAGAAGGATCAGATAACGCGCAATCTGGCCGAACATTTTGTACAATTCTACGGCGCGCCATCGGTCGAGGCCGCAATGGGCGTCGCACAATCCGAAATCGATCACATGTCTGACCTGTGCGAAGACCATGCCGCCAACACTTTGCTCACCGTAGCCCGTGAGTTGAGCGAGGCAGGTGTGCACGAAAGCTATCGAGTCATCACGCCGCAGGACGCCCAGCTTGAGGCGCTTGCCGTGCATGGGTCGCTGGACGATTAGATCAGGTCGACAAACCCGCCGAACTGACCGCGCTTGAAGATCAAACCCTTGCCGGTGCGGTACATTACCTGATCCACCTGACCGACAATAATCAGATGATCCCCGGCGTCGTGCCGCGCATGCAGGCGGCAATCAAACCGCGCCAGACATTGGGTCAATTGCGGGCGACCGGTCTTATCCTCAGTCCAATCTGCATGTGAGAAATCTGCACCGTCACGCGCAAACCGCAGCGCCTGATCCTGTTGATCCTGTGCCATCACATGAATCGAATAATGTTCACAGCTGCTGAAGGCATCGAAACGGTACGATTCCTTGGCCAGACACCACAACACCAGCGGCGGGTCCAATGAGACCGAGGCAAAGGAATTCACAGTGATCGCGCGCGGTCCACCTTCGGTTTGTGTGGTGATCACGGTGACGCCAGTGCCAAAGCACCCCAGCGCCTCGCGAAAGGCGGGGCTTTGATCCGGCGTAGGGGTAAAGGTCTTTTCGGTCATTGCGCGCGTCTTCCTTGGCCGCGCATCTGGTGCCACGCGCGGCCCGGATTGTCCACGAAAAGCTGACTGTTGCCTGCAATTTAAACCGTCAGTTCAGGTCTTCCAGCAAACGTCCGTGTTTTCGGGTTTCCATTATGACCTCACCAAATGTGGTAAAGCCACGCGCCTGCAGGATCGGCAGCATTTTGACCAACGCTTCAGCCGTGGCAACAGCATCGCCAAGTGCAGTGTGGCGCAGCGCCTCGGGGATGGTGATGTCCAACCTTTCGCAAAGGGCGTCCAGCGTATGCGTGTCGCTGGCCCCGAACAGGACGGCAGACAGAAGAACCGTGTCCAGGATCGGATGGTCCCATTCGACCTCCATCCTCGGCCCGTGACGGCGCAGGAACGCCATGTCGAAGGGCGCGTTATGCGCCACCATCACCGCATCGCGTGCAAATTGGTGAAACACGCGCCCGGCCTGGGTGATATCCGGCGCGCCCTGAACCATATGGTCGCTGACCTTGTGCACCCTGGTTGAGGCTGGGGGAATTGGAATGCCCGGATCCACCAGCATGTCCAGATGTTCGCCCTGTACGATCCTGCCGTTGAGGACGCGCACCGCGCCGATCTGAACGATTTCATCCTTGTGCGGCAGCAGCCCGGTTGTTTCGGTATCGAAGACCACGAAACACAGATCAGACAGGGTGCGGTTCTCGAACGCGTCATCGCCCGGCGTGTCGAGCAACTCAAAATCGTAAACCAGCGGGCGTGCCTCATCAGGGGAAATCTGCGCAGCGCTGTCATCAAAGACCAGCATGTATCCTGGCGCCCCCCCCAGCGGTTTCATTCGGGCGGAATAGGTCTGCTTGCCGTCGATACTGGACAGGGTGCAATAGACGTCCTTGCCGGTTTTACTCAGTTTTGCGTAGGCGTCGGTCAGGCCGGTTGCCTCTATATACTCAAAAAGCGAGGCATTCAGGCGGGGGTGCGCGATCTGGGCCAAAACCTCGGCTGCTTGCCCGTCGTACAGCACGATCTGATGCTTGGGGCTGGCCAGCAGCATGGCGACCGGGATTTCCGTCAACAGCGCGGTGAGACGCTGTTTTTCGGCCGCGAGATGAGCGGTTTCCGTAGCTACGGCCTCGGCAGTTCGCATCGCGTTTGAAGCCACTTGTTCCGCCAGCCCAGCCGCGGCCGGGGCGAGATCCCCCAGATAGCGCGCGGCTTGCATGTCCAGATCCGTGCTGACCCCGGCATGCGCACGCGCGCGCAATTGGGCCGAGAGGCGCTCGATCGGTTTTGCAACATTGTCGTCAAACAGAAGCCAGACACCCGCGATCAGGGCTAGCAAGCCAAACCCGATCAGGATTTCGGCAAAAATGAAAGCGTCCAGAAGTTCGGGGTTCTCCGCGCGGGCATAGGTGATCCAAAGGGCGATTGCGCTGATCGCAACTCCCCCCAATGCCAGCAGGCAGAAGAACAGAAAAATCCTGAGTCTCAGACTTAATCCAGTGAGCATGATCAGACCCCGCAGGTGGTCTCGATGATGGAGTCTTTGCCCTCAGCGCGGTACCAGCTTGCGTTGATCAGGCGACCGTCGTCGGCAAATTCGGCTCCGTCTACAAGGTTGGCGCGACTGTTTTCCGCACAGTTGACGGCCACCGGCAAATGCGTGACAGGTGCCCAACGCCCAAACAGATACAGATCGACCAGCCGTTGATCGGGAACCTGATCATTGGTTCTGACCGATTGTGTGTCGATGGCCGAGAAACGGTCGACAAAGGGCACAGCATATGTCCAGGGTCGGTAGTAGGACTTGTTTTTAACTTCTTGAACAATTTCCATACTTTCCGGAAGAGTACCTACTGTGCGGTCATACCAAGAGTACTCGCTGGCGATGGTCATGCCGATCATGCCCAGACCTGCCGCAACCGGAGTGGTCCATTTTGGCAGGCGCCCACCGGTCAGCTTGTTCAGCACAAGCACGACGCCCGCAAACGCAAAGCCCGCAAAGATAGTGCCGATCAATTCCAGAAACATGTGGTCTCTCCGTTCTTGGGGGCATTTAGCCCAGCATACCCTTGCCGTGGCCAACCGCCGACTGCATCGTTTTTACCACAACAAACGCATCGCGCAGATGACTTCGCTCAAAGTCCGAGAGTTCGGACGGCGGCAGGTAGTTGTCTGGTTTTTCGCCGGATTTGACCAGCCGAACCTGATGTTCCAGCCGGGTTTCGGCGATCAGGTCGTAAGCGTCCAGCAGATCCCGGGCGCCGGACGGGCTGAGGACACCGCTGGCCTCGGCTGCTTTCAGGCGGGCGCGGGTGTTGGCCTCGGTCAATTCGCCCTGCAATGCGTAGATGCGCGCCAGATCGACAACAGGCACAACACCGTTGTGTTTCAGGTCCAGCGTGTTGCGATGTTCACCCGAGCGGATCGTGGCGAACCCGCGCAGCAGCCCCAGCGGGGGCGTGTGTTTCAACGAGTTGGAAATCATGTGCGCCACGAAGATCGAATTTGCTCTAGCCGCCGCCAGAGTGTCGGCTTGCAGGTCGGCAAACAACTCAAACGCGCCACCGATGGGGCGCAAGTCGAACATGACAGAAGCCAGCATCTGCGCCTCGGGGTTTGGCTTGGCGATCCAGCCCTTGAAATAGTCGCGCCAGACGCGCACCGGCTGACACCAGCGCGGATTGGTCGCCATCATGTCGCCGGGGCAGTAGAAATATCCGCAAATGTCGAGCCCATCCGAGACGAATTTGGCCAACTTGGTGAAATAGGCCGTGTCTGCGTCAGTCACGCTGTCATCCAGCATCAGGCAATTGTCCTGATCCGATACGCCCGTTTGTTCCTGCCGCCCTTGCGAGCCGCACGCCAACCACAGATACGGAACCGGGGGCGAGCCCAGTTCAGCTTCAGCCAGGGCAAGAAGGCGGCGTGTGACCGTATCCGCGATATCGGTGATCAGACGGGTAACAATTTCATGCCGGTTTCCGCCTGCAACCAGCTGCACAAGAAGCTGCGGGATCTCTTCGGTGACGCGCGCCATCTCTTCGGCTGTGTTGGCAAGCGCAATACGACGCACCAGCTCGGCCGAGTTCACGGCCTGATAATGGGTCAGATCGGTCTGGGTGACGATCCCGACCAAACGACCGCCTTCGGAGATTGGGATATGGCCTATGCCACGCTCCATCATGATATGCAGCACATCCGACCCGATGTCGCTGGGTGACAGGGTCACAGGATTTGCGGTCATGATCTCAGAGATCGGCGTGGTGGCGGGCAAGCCGTCTGCAACGTATTTGCCCGAGATATCCCGCAGGGTCGCAATGCCCTGCAAGCGATCTTCGTCGGTGATGCAGAGCGACGAGATATGTTTGTCACGCATGATCCTTGCGGCGTCCTGAACCGACGTGTCAGCGGGGCAGGTGGCCGGATTATGCGCCATCAGTACGTCGATCGAGCTGGTAGCCAGGCTTTGCGGGCCGCTGCGGTCGCCACGTGTGCGGTCAAAGAACTTTGCCACCACATCGTGGTCATCGATCAAACTCCGCACCAGATCCGGCGGCAGAACCATCAGGACCGAAGGTGTGTGCGCACGGGCCTTTGTGGCGGCCTTGCCGTCTTTCAGCAGGCCCCTCTCGCCAAAGGAATTGCGCAGACCCAGATGAGAGACGATGGCACCGTTCTCATCAGTAATCTCAACCTGTCCTTCATAGATTACGAACACCCCGGGCAACTTATGGCCCAGCTCATAGACCGAGGCATCTTCCTCGACCTCCCAGACTTCGATCTGTTTGACAATCTGATCGAGGGCGTCGGAAGGCAACGCGTCATAAGGGTGAACGGATTTCAGAAACCGGGCAATTTCATCATGGGACAGGGGCATGTGTTGTCTCCGGTGTTCTGGTGAAAAAATCCCGCCCAGTGGTGTGCCGGGCGGGAACAGTGGATCGAAAGACGCGGTCGAAGGCAAGAACCAACGACCGCATCAAGCTCACTTATTCTGAGCTGCGCCCGCACCACGGGGAATGCGTACGCTTTCGACCAGATCCTTGATCTCCTGCGGGGTCTCTTTGGTCATGCCCGCGACAACGTAGGCCACACCAAAGTTGATCATCGCACCGATTGCGCCGAACGAGGTCGACTTGATCGGACCCAGCAGTGGGTCAGCATCGGTGAACGAGTTGGTGCCCGGAATGAACAGCCAGCCCTTGTGCAGGAAGATGTAGACCAGAGTGACCGTCAGACCAGCCAGCATACCAGCAACCGCACCGGTGTTGTTGATGCGGGTCGAGAAGATCCCCATCATCAGCGCCGGGAAGATCGAGGCTGCCGCCAGACCAAAGGCAAGTGCCACGGTTTGCGCCGCAAAGCCCGGTGGGTTCAGACCCAGGTAGGTTGCAACAACGATGGCAACGGCCATTGCGATACGAGCGGCCAGCAGTTCACCCTTTTCAGAGATTTGCGGGTTGATCGCACCTTTAACAAGGTCGTGGGACACTGCCGACGAGATCGCCAGCAACAGGCCCGCAGCGGTTGACAGAGCAGCCGCAAGACCACCAGCAGCGACCAGACCGATCACCCAACCCGGAAGGTTGGCAATCTCGGGGTTGGCCAGAACCAGGATGTCACGGTTGAATTTGGTCAACTCGTTACCGACCCAGCCTTTTTCTTCCGCGATAGCAGTCATGGCTTCGGACTTATCGTTGTAGTACTGGATCTTGCCGTCGCCGTTCTTGTCTTCCCAGTCCAGCAGGCCGGTTTTCTGCCACGTGGCCATCCAGTCGTAACGCGGATCGTTGTCGATCTCTTCGACCGAAACAGCGCCACCTTCGATGCCACCGTTGGGCCACATCATGTCACTGATGTTCAGGCGCGCCATGGCACCAACCGCAGGAGCGGTCAGATACAGCAGCGCGATGAAGACCAGTGCCCAACCAGCCGACCAACGTGCGTCAGATACTTTGGGAACGGTGAAGAAGCGCATGATCACGTGGGGCAGGCCCGCAGTACCGATCATCAGCGACAGGGTGAACAGCACCATGTTCAGCGTGTTCGAGTGGTGGGCTGTGTATTCGTTGAAGCCCAGCTCGGTCACGATCGCGTCCAGCTTGGTCAGCAGGGGCTCACCGCTGGCGGTGTCACCAAACAGACCCAGCGCCGGAACGGGAGTGCCGGTCAGCTGCAGCGAGATGAAGATCGCCGGGATGGTATAGGCGGTGATCAGCACGCAGTACTGAGCGACCTGAGTATAGGTCACGCCCTTCATTCCGCCAAACACCGCGTAGGCAAACACGACGCCCGCACCGATCAGCAGACCGGATGTGTTCGAAACCTCGAGGAAGCGGCCAAAGGCCACGCCCACACCGGTCATCTGACCGATCACGTAGGTTACCGAGGCAACAATCAGACAGATCACCGCAACGATACGTGCGGTCTGGCTGTAGAAGCGGTCACCGATGAATTCCGACACGGTGTATTTACCGAACTTGCGCAGGTAGGGCGCAAGCAGCAGCGCCAGCAGCACGTAGCCACCGGTCCAACCCATCAGGAAGGTCGAGTTGTCATAGCCAGTAAAGGCGATGAGGCCCGCCATCGAGATGAACGAGGCCGCAGACATCCAGTCCGCCGCTGTTGCCATGCCGTTGGTGACCGGGTGAATGCCGCGACCGGCGGCGTAGAATTCAGATGTGGAACCCGCTCGGGCCCAGATCGCGATGCCGATGTATAACGCGAAAGACGCGCCAACAAACAGCAGGTTGATGGTAAACTGATCCATAATCCCCGCTCTCCCTTATTCTTCGTCTACGCCGAATTCGGCGTCCAGCTTGTTCATGCGCCAGGCGTAGTTGAAGATCAGCACCAAAAAGACCAGGATCGATCCCTGTTGTGCGAACCAAAAGCCCAGATCGGTTCCGCCGACGGCGATACCCGACAGCAACGGACGCAGCAGAATGCCGAATCCAAACGACACCAGCGCCCAGATGACGAGGCTGATGTAGATAAGGCGCAGGTTGGCCTGCCAATAGCCCTTATCGGACTCGGCAGTCTGCGCGGAGTTTGTTGAATGATCCGCCATTGCGGGTTCCTCCTTCGCTTCCTCGTTGGGCGGCCCGTGCCCAATTCCTCCAGTGACGCGGACCGCTTCTCGAATGTACCAAACGCCCCGTGACGCCCGGCAATACTTCGCTGTTCCGCCACGGCGGTTCATTGAAGAATTCTTTTTTGGATCAAAGCCTTACGGCTTATATCCTCCCCTTACTTCATCGCGCGACCGACGATTTCCTCCAGATCGCGCGCGATGTCTTCAATCTTGCCCATGGCGTTGGTGCGCTGCAGCACGCCATGGCCTTCGTAATAGGTGATCAGCGGCGCGGTCTGCGCGTGATAGGCCGCCAGCCGCGATGCTACGGTTTCGGCATTGTCATCCGCGCGGCGCTTGAATTCGGTGTGGCCACACTTGTCGCATTTGCCATCTTCGGCGGGCTTTTTGAACGTATCGTGATACCCTTCACCACACCCGGCGCAGGTGTAGCGGCCCGAGATGCGGACAACCATTTCGGCGTCTTCAACTTCAAGGCTAATCGCGGCGTTGATCTTCTGATTGTTCGACTCCAGAAGATCGTCCAGCGCCTCGGCCTGGACCGTTGTGCGGGGAAAGCCATCAAGAATGACACCTTTGGCACAGTCAGGCTGAGCCATGCGGTCACGCAGAATGGCGATGACGATGTCGTCACTAACCAGGTCGCCCGCTTCCATGACGGCTTTGGCGGCAAGACCTGCTTCTGTCCCTGCCGCGACAGCCTCGCGCAGCAGGTCGCCGGTGCTCAGCTGAATCAGCCCGAACTTCTCTTCCAGCATACGGGCCTGTGTACCCTTCCCGGCGCCCGGAGGGCCGAGAAGGATGAGAACGGCGGGTGTGGTGATTGTGGCAGCGTCCATCACATCCTCACTTGCTCGCACGGTTCTTGATCAGATCTTCGACAACCGACGGATCTGCCAGTGTCGAAGTGTCACCCAAGCTGCCAAAGTCATTCTCGGCAATCTTGCGCAGGATCCGGCGCATGATCTTGCCCGAGCGTGTCTTGGGCAGGCCAGGGGCCCACTGGATTACATCCGGCGAGGCAATCGGGCCGATTTCTGTCCGGACCCATGTGCGCAGCTCTTTCAGCAGCTCGTCCGAAGGCTCACGATCATTCATCAAAGTGACATAGCAGTAGATGCCTTGCCCTTTGATCTCATGAGGATAGCCCACAACGGCGGCCTCAGCGACAGCGGCATGAGCCACCAGAGCGCTTTCCACCTCGGCCGTACCCATACGGTGGCCGGACACATTGATCACGTCATCGACGCGACCCGTAATCCAATAATCGCCACCTTCATCGCGACGGCAGCCGTCACCTGTGAAGTAGTAGCCTTTGTAATCCGAGAAATAGGTTTTCTCGAACCGCTCATGATCACCCCAAACGGTGCGCATCTGACCGGGCCAACTGTCCTTGATGCAAAGAACGCCTTCGACGCCGTTGCCTTCGATTTCTACACCGGACTGCGGGTCCAGAACCACTGGTTCAATGCCGAAGAATGGCTTCATGGCCGATCCGGGTTTCATCGCATGGGCACCAGGCAGGGGCGTCATCAGGTGACCGCCGGTTTCCGTCTGCCACCAGGTATCAACAATAGGACAGCGTCCGCCACCGACAACTTCGTTGTACCAGTTCCAGGCCTCGGGGTTGATCGGCTCACCCACGGTGCCCAGCACCTTGAGATCGCTCAGATCGCATTTCTCAACCCACTCGTTGCCTTGCCCCATCAGGGCGCGCAAAGCGGTTGGGGCGGTATAGAATTGGTTCACCTTGTGCTTTTCGCACACCTGCCAGAAACGGCTTGCATCGGGGTAGGTCGGTACGCCCTCGAACATCAGGGTCGTCGCGCCATTGGCCAGAGGGCCATAGACAATATAGCTGTGGCCCGTGACCCAGCCCACATCCGCCGTGCACCAATACACGTCGCCTTCGTGATAATCGAAAACGATCTCATGCGTCAGTGCGGCATAGACCAGATAACCGCCAGTGGTATGTACAACGCCTTTCGGCTGACCAGTCGAGCCAGAGGTATAAAGAATGAACAGGGGATCTTCCGCGTTCATCTCGGCGGGCGCGCAGTAGTCATCCGCCTCAAGCGCCATTTCATTATAGTCGTAATCGCGACCGTCGATCCATGTGGTCTGACCACCGGTGCGCTTGACGACCAGGCATTTCACCGAGTCTTTGCAGTGAAGCAGGGCGGCATCGGCGTTGGATTTCAGCGGAGTTTTGCGACCGCCACGAGGCGCTTCGTCTGCCGTGATCACCACCTTGGCGTCGCAACCGTTGACACGCGCCGCCAGAGCGTCGGGCGAGAAGCCTGCGAAAACGATGGAATGAATTGCGCCGATCCGCGCGCAGGCCAGCATGGCATAGGCGGCTTCGGGGATCATTGGCAGATAGATGACAACGCGGTCGCCCTTCCGCACACCCAGCGTTTCCAGGATATTGGCCATCCGGCAAGTGCGGCGGTGCAGTTCGGCGTAAGAGATATGTTGGGCCGGGTCGTTTGGATCATCGGGTTCCCAGATGATCGCAGTTTGGTCGCCACGGGTTTTCAGGTGACGATCCAGACAGTTGGCCGAGACATTCAACGTGCCATCGGCATACCAATTGATCTTGACCGAGCCGAAGTCGTAATTGACGTCCTTTACCTTCGAGAACGGTTTGATCCAGTCGACGCGCTTGCCTTGCTCGCCCCAGAACGCGTCCGGGTCAGAGGTTGAGGCGGCATACATGTCGGCATATTTTGCAGCATCGACATGCGCACGGGCGACGGTTTCTGCGGATGGCGGATATGTCTTGGCATCTGCCTGGGCAGCGGTGGTCATCTTTGAGGCTCCTCCCTCTGGACTGGATTACGTTAGGTCGTTTTTGCCTGATTGTTTGGCAAAGTCGATCCTGTTCCTCCCCGATCAGAGTATTACCGGGTTCAGAAAATAAATAAATAAATTGCCGTAATCTTTGGGTTTGTTTGTAAATAAATTTTAATCCAGTCTCAATTTTTGTAAATTTCACGGCAAAATTTTGTAAAAAACCTTCGGAAACAAATATTTAATTGTAACGCCTGCTGGTCGTTGTTTCGCGCCGATGCAGCGGCGTCCTCTCCGGCCATATCTTCTTCTTGGTGTCAGATGGGTTCACATGCGCGATCCTGAGGGTTGGCACATCAGAATGTTGGCGCTAGCTTCTTTTTCAAGCGTTTCGGAAAGAGGCGCACCAAAGGGAGACAAAATCATGAATAAGATGTTGAGCGGTGCCGCTGTTGCCGCCTTGAGCTTTGCGTTTGTAAGTGAGGCTGCTGCGACCGAATGGAATGCATCCGTTTGGGGCAAACGCCGCGCATTCACCGAACATGTCGAAAAGCTCGCTGAACTGGTCAGTGAAAAGACCGGAGGAGATTTCACCATCAATGTCAGCTATGGAGGCTTGTCCAAGCCACGCGAAAACCTGGATGGTATCGAAATCGGGGCGTTCGAGATGGCTCAGTTCTGCGCTGGCTATCACCGCGACAAAAACCGGGCGATCACTGTGCTGGAATTGCCGTTCCTGGGTGTGAACAACCTTGAGGAAGAGGTTGCCGTCAGTCACGCGGTGTATGACCACCCAGCCGTCAAGGATGAGATGGCGCAGTGGAATGCCCGGATCATCATGACCTCGCCCATGCCACAGTATAATATCGTGGGCACAGGCGAACCCCGTGACCAGTTGGCGGAATTTGATGGAATGCGCGTTCGTGCAACCGGCGGTTTGGGCCAAGCCTTTGAGGCTGTGGGTGGTGTACCGACTTCGGTGCCTGCGACCGAAGCCTTTAATGCAATGGAATCTGGTGTTGTGGATACCGTTGCCTTTGCCCAGCATGCGCACCTGTCCTTTGGCACGATCAATGAGGCCGATTGGTGGACGGCCAACCTGAACCCCGGCACAGTGAACTGTCCTGTGGTTGTGAATATCGACGCCTATGAAGCACTACCTGCCGAGCATCGCGAAGCGTTGAACAGCTCGATTGACGAGGCGATTGATCACTATCTGGCAAACTACGGCGGCCTGCTCGAACAGTGGGACAGCGTCCTTGAGGAAAAGGGCGTGCAGAAGGTCATGATCGACGATGCCGTGATCGAGGAGTTCCGCACCACAGCTGCAGATCCAATCCGCGAGAAATGGATTGCGGATATGTCAGAGCAGGGACTGCCTGCGCAAGACCTGTATGATCTGGTTCAAACCACGCTGAAGCAGCAGCGCGGCGGTAACTGATCCTTTTGACCGGGTGCCCTGTCGGGTGCCCGGTTCACTTTCAAGAACAAGGAACCACCGGAATGGCAGGACAAGCCACGGTGCTGGAAGACGGAAGCCGTCTGAGCCAGCTGGACCGGCAGTTGTTAAAGCTTGAACGCTTTCTTGCATTGATCAGCGGTTTCGCGGTTTTTGGACTGATGGTTTTGGCCGTGGTTTCCGTCAGCGGGCGAAACGCGCTGAACGCGCCGTTGCCCGGTTACGTCGACTGGATCGAACAGGCGATGCCGCTGATTGCATTTCTGGGTATCTCTTTTGTGCAGCGCGACGGTGGGCATATTCGCATGGACATCGTCATCTCACGGCTTCACGGTCGGGCCTTGTGGCTGTTCGAGCTGATCTCGGTCATTCTGATCCTCGTTCTGATGGTGGCACTGGTGTGGGGAAGTTGGTCCCATTTCGATCGGTCCTTCGATCTTGGCGCGCCGCTCTGGAGCAGGGACAGTTCCATCGACATCAGTATTCCCTTGTGGCCTGCCAAGCTGTTGGCGCCCGTTGCCTTTTCGGTGCTGTGTGTACGGTTGATGATTCAGGTTTGGGGCTATGGGCGTGCGTTTGTGTTAGGGCTTGAGACCCCTGTGGCGGTGCCGCTTCTTCAGGATGCAGCGGCCCAAGCGGCGGCAGAGGCCGAGCAGTTCGAAGGGCAGGACTAGAAGCATGGGCACGATTGAAATTGGCCTCTGGGTCACGGGTGGTCTTCTGGTTTTGGTCGTCGTCGGAATGCGCGTGGCTTTTGCGGCGGGACTGACGGGTTTGGTTGGGCTCATCTGGATTTTCTGGGCCAAGTTTGGATTTGAACCGGACCAGTTTGGCAAAGCTTTGACGATTGCGGTCAAGACTGCAGGGCAGGTACCACATTCAAAGGTTGCGGCTCATACGCTTAGCCTGATCCCGACCTTCATCCTGATTGGTTATCTGGCCTACTACGCTGGCCTGACGCTCGCTTTGTTCGAAGCTGCCAAACGCTGGGTGGCCTGGGTTCCGGGTGGGCTTGCCGTGTCCACAGTTTTCGCCACCGCAGGTTTTGCCGCTGTATCCGGGGCATCGGTTGCCACATCAGCCGTTTTTGCCCGAATAGCGATCCCAGAGATGCTGAAGGTGGGGTATAACAAACGCTTTGCGGCGGGTGTCGTTGCCGCGGGTGGAACGCTGGCTTCGCTCATCCCGCCTTCGGCCATTCTGGTGATCTACGCCATCATCGTTGAGCAGGATGTCGGCAAGCTGTTGCTGGCCGGATTCATACCGGGTGCGTTTTCTGCAATCGTTTATGGCCTGCTGATTGTCGGGATTGCCGTGGTCTTCAAAACCGTCGGACCGCCTGTCACGGGTTTTACCTGGAAAGAGCGCTTTGCTGCCTTGCCCGGTGCCATTCCGATTGTGGCCGTGATCCTGATCATCATTTGCTTTGTCTACAACCCGTTCGGAGACAAGGCGTGGGGCACCCCTACAGAAGGTGGCGCAATCGGGGCCTTCATCGTGTTCTGTTTCGCCCTGTTTCATGGAATGCGTTGGAAGGAATTCAAATCCGCGCTTTTGGAAACCGCCAAGCTGACCGCCATGATCTTCTCGATCATCTGGGGTGTTCTGATCTATGTGCGGTTTCTTGGCTTCGCAGATCTTCCCGGAGCGTTTTCCGACTGGATTACCGGGCTTGAGATGTCACCGATGATGATCCTGATCTGTATCCTTCTGGCTTATGCTGTGCTGGGCATGTTCATGGATGCAATTGGGATGTTGCTGTTGACCTTGCCCGTTGTCTACCCTGCGGTCATGGCCCTGAACGGAGGTGAGACCGTCAGCGCAGCCGACAGCGCGTTTGGTATGTCCGGCCCGATGTGCGCCATCTGGTTCGGTATCCTTGTGGTTAAAATGGCCGAGTTCTGCCTGATAACACCACCCATCGGGCTGAACTGCTTTGTCGTGGCCGGGGTGCGCCCGGACCTGAGCGTTCAGGACGTGTTCAAGGGCGTGACGCCGTTCTTCATCGCTGATGCCATGACGATCGCAATGCTCGTGGCGTTCCCGGGAATTGTACTCTACCTGCCGTCTCTTGCAGGGTAGCAAAGGCGTGAGGCTATGCCTCGCGCAATACGGCCAGAGCGCTTCTCAGCCGTCTAAAGTTGCTGCCCGTCTTTGGGATCATTCGCGCGATACCACCCAGCAGCAACAGGGGTCTCCCTCACTCGCCTGGCAATAAGCACGGCATCAGAAACTGCGGGTGGGGCGGTCGAATATGCGACGGCCCATCAACGACGCAGCAAGATCGACAATCAGTTTGGCCGTGCGGCCCCTTTCATCCAGAAACGGGTTCAACTCAACAAGATCCAGTGAGCTGACCAGCCCGCTTTCATGCAGAAGCTCCATTACCAGATGGGCTTCGCGCTCGGTCGCTCCACCGGGGACCGTGGTGCCGACGGCCGGGGCGATGGCAGGGTCGAGGAAATCAACATCCAGCGACACATGAAGCAGCGCGTTTTCGGCGCGCACACGGTCCAAAAAGGCCAGCAGGGGGGCTTTGATCCCATGCTCGTCGATGCTGCGCATGTCGGCCAGCATGGCGCGGTCCTGTTCCAACGCCATACGCTCTGCAGGGTCGACTGAGCGCAAGCCGATCATGCCGACGCGATCCGTCGGGACCACAGCGGGCAAGGGCGGGAAAGCGTCAAAACCGGGTCTTCCGGTAAAATAGGCCACAGGCGTTCCATGCAGGTTGCCGCTGCCCGTGCTGTCTGGTGTGTGAAAGTCGCTGTGGGCGTCCAACCACAGCACGAACAACGGTCGATCCATCCTTGCTGCATGTGCGGCCATTCCGTTGACGGTGCCCATGGACAACGCATGGTCCCCGCCCATGAAAATGGGCACGCCCTGACCAGCGGCTGCCTGCGCCGCTTTACTAAGGGCCTGAGTCCAGCCGACACACTCTGGCAGGGCAAACAGATGCGGATGTTCGAGCAGACCGGTCTCTTCGGGGCGCACGTCGCCCTGATCCTGCACGGAATGGCCAAGATCGGCCAAAGCCTCTTTCAACCCGGCCACACGATAGGCGTCGGGGCCCATCCGGCATCCCTGACGACGCTTTCCGGCGTCCATTGGTGCGCCGATCAGTATGATTTTTTTCATGTCCATGTGTCCATTTACGATGTCAGAGTGCCTTGCGTGAAGACTGCAATTTGCTCAAAATGGTTCCTGATAGTTCTTAATGGGAAGAAAGCATGGACGATTTGGATAATCGATTGCTCAATGCGTTGCAACGCGATGCACGCGCCAGCCTGTCCGAGCTGTCGGAAACGCTGGGCGTGACGCGCACAACTGTGCGCAGCAGGTTGCAGCGCCTGAAACAATCCGGTGAGATCGTCGGCTTCACTATCCTGACACGCAGGGATCTGGCGCAAAGCCCTGTGCGTGGACTGATGATGCTAGAGATTGAAGGGCGCGGGACAGAGCGTGTCATGGCGCGGATAGCGGCCCTGCGGCAGGTGACGGCAGTGCATTCGACCAACGGCAGCTGGGATCTAATCGCAGAGATCAGCACCGAGACCCTGGCCGAACTGGATGAGGTTCTGTTCCAGATCCGCCGCTTTGACGGCATCACACGGTCCGAGACGAATTTGCTGCTGTCCACGCGCAAGGGGCGGCTCTAGTGCTTTGAGATGAAAACAATTTGTGCCACAGTTTCAGGGTAGATGATGTCAGGGTAATCAGCAGACTGACTGGCTTCACAAACAGGCAGGGACGTGCAGCATGACCACTTCGCAGAAAACTGACGAACCTCTGGCCGTGCGCTGGGCGGAACGGATTGCGGCGATGCTGGAAAAGCCTTGGCTGCGCATCGCGATACCCATTGTCATTACCGGCATCGCCTTGACGGTTCTGCACGATCTGTCGGCGCATGTGAAATGGTCAGAAGTGCAGACTGATATTGCCGCGACGTCGTGGAAATTGATGTTCATTGCGCTCTGCTGGACGGGGTTCAGTTTCTTTTCTCTGTCACTTTACGATGTGTTCGCCGTGCAGAGCGTAGCTGAAGGCAAAGTGCCTTTGCATGTGGCCGGGATGGCGGGGGCCAGTGGCTATGCCGTATCAAATTGTCTAGGCTTTTCCTACATCACCGGGACCGCAATCCGATATCGGATCTATGCGTCACTTGGGCTGGACCTGGGGCGTGTGGCCGGGGTGATCGCGACCTCATGGGTCGCGTTCTGGATGGGTCTGATCTTGATCCTTGGCCTGCTGTTGACCCTGCATCCCGACGGCATATCCAAGGTGGTGCCGGTCAGCACAACAGTGGAAACCGCCATTGGGCTTTCTCTGCTGGGGGCGTTGGTCGTCCTGTTCGTCTGGCTGTCCAGCGGGGGCAGGCGGCTTTCATTGGCTGGTGTTGGTTTTGATTTGCCGGGCGGGAAACTGGCCAGCCTTCTGACGCTGGCCGCGATCGGTGATTTGTTCGGCGCGTCCATGGTGCTTTATGTCCTGATGCCCGACGATCTGGGCGTTGGCTATCCGTATTTCTTCACGATCTATGTTGCCGCCATTGCCGTAGGTATCCTTAGCCACGCACCGGGCGGAATCGGTGTGTTCGAAGCGACGCTGATTGCGGGGCTTGGGGCGTCGGGGCGGTCGGATGTCATAGCGGCATTGCTGTTATACCGGGTGGTTTATACTTTTTTGCCATTTGCCGTCGCCAGCCTGTCGATTGCTGTGGCATCGGCGCTGACGCAACGGCACCGGATCGGCGGTGCTGCAACCTGGGTGTATAGGGTCATCCGTCCCATGGTCCCCATTGTTGCAGCGGGCGTTGCGGCGGTGGCCGGGGTGATCCTTTTGGTATCAGGGGCACTGCCTGCGGGTTCACAGAACCTTGGCGTTTTGAAAGATGTTCTGCCGCTGTCCTTTGTCGAAGCCTCGCACCTTGTGGGCAGTGCCATTGGTGTTCTGCTGTTGCTGGTGTCGCGCGGCTTGTTCCGCAAGCTCTACCGGGCATGGGTGGTGGCGATGCTGCTGATGGTTGCGGGGTTCTTTGCCTCGCTCGCCAAGGGCCTGGACACGCACGAAGCGGTGTCGATGTTGGGAACGATAGGCGTTTTGGCCCTGTTCCGCGGTGCGTTTTACCGGGTCAGCGGCGCATCGATCTTTCGCCTGAACATTCCTTGGCTGATCAGCGTTGTGGTGTTGCTGGCCGTTATCTTCTGGATTGGGCTATTCGCTTATTCCCACGTCGAATACCAAAACGCTTTGTGGTGGGAGTTTGCATGGAATGGCGACGCCTCGCGCTTTTTGCGATCGAGCCTCGTTGTGGCGGTGATCGTCGGTGTGGTGGCCGTTAACTCTCTGTTTGGACGCGAGATTCCAACACCGCAACGCACTGAAATCCCCGAGGTGGTCGAACGGCTGGTGATGGAAAGTGAGGATACCGAATCCCAGATATCCCTGACCGGCGACAAGCAATTTCTGATCTCGCCGGATGAAACGGCCTTTATCGCCTATGCTGATACCGGCAACGCTGTGATCTCAAAAGGGGAACCGGTGGGGGATGAGGTGGCAGGCCGACAATTGATCTGGCAGCTTCGGGAAAAGGCGGACCGTGAAGGAAAGCTGTGTGCGTTCTACAGTGTTTCGACCAAATACCTGCCGACTTTTCTGGATCTTGGCCTGTCGATCCTGAAAATAGGCGAGGTTGCTCGGGTGCCGCTGCAAGATTTCTCGCTGGATGGAAAGTCGCGCAAACGGTTCCGGCAAGCCAAGAACAGGGCCGAACGCGAAGGCTATGTGTTCGAGATCATCCCGAAGGAAAAGCTGGCACCCGTTCTGCCCGAGTTGCGCGAAATTTCAGATCATTGGCTGGAGCAAAAGGCCGGGGCTGAAAAGGGATTTGCACTAGGGGGCTTTGACGATCAGTACTTGTCGTATTTCGATCATGCAGTATTGCGCGATGGAAACACAGGTAAGATCAAGGCGTTCGCCAACCTGTTCCAAGGCGGCGACAAATCCGAGCTGTCATTGGATCTGATGCGGTATGAGCCAGACAGCCCCAGCTTTGTGATGGACGCGCTGTTTGCCGAGATGATGGTTTGGGGCTCGGAGCAGGGCTTTCACTGGTTCTCGCTGGGGGCCGCGCCGTTCTCGGGTATAGAAAATCGGCAACATGCCTCGCTCTGGAACCGGATCGGAGGGTTCGTCTATGAGCATGGCGAACAGTTTTACCATTTCGAAGGCTTGCGCAGCTTCAAGCAAAAGTTCGACCCGGAATGGAGCCCGAATTATCTGGCCAGCCCCGGCGGGCTGGCTGCGCCGCGCATTTTGTATGAGGTCAATATCCTGATCTCAGGTGGGCTGCGCGGACTGACCAAGTAGGGCTTAGTTCAGACTGGCACCGGTTGGGGTTTTCTGCAGCAGATCGCCCCAGTCGGTGCGATAGGCCATTTCGGCCAATACGGTTTCGGGCAGAAATTCCTGGTTTTGACGGATCTGCCAGCCGCCGCCCAACCCCTTGTAAACCGCAACCAGATTACTGGAAACTTGCTGCCGTGCTTCAATCAGATTGGCTTGCGAGCGCAGCAGGGCCGTTTGCGTGTTCAGGATACGTGAATAGCTGGCAATACCGTCCGTGTACTGGCTGACCGCGATCTCAGCCGCCTTGCGCGAGGCGTCGACGCTTTGCTGATAGAACCCAACCTGTTTGCGTGCCTGCGCATAGGCGACCATCGCGCTTTCCACCTCGGAATAGGCCGTCAGCACGGTGTTCTGGTAATTGGCGATCAGCGCCTGATAAGCGGCGTCCTGTGCGCGGACATTGTTCTTGATGCGGCCATAATTCAACACGTTCCAGACGACGCCGGCACTGGCCAGACCGGTTGCGCTGTTGCCGCTGAACAGATCACGTCCGCCTGACGCCTGCAGACCAATCGCGCCTGACAGGACAAACTGCGGATACAGATCCGCCATCGCAATGCCCACCTGCGCCGATTGCGTCGCAGCAGCCAATTCCGCAGCCCGCACATCCGGGCGTCGACGCAGAAGTTCAGCGGGTACACCCACAGCCACATTTGTCCGCGCAGACGGGATGCGGCCGGTATTCCCCAACAGGTTTGTCATCCGAGACGGCGTGACACCCAGCAGCACCGCCAAGGCATTCTTGGTCTGTTGCAGGTCACTTTCCAGGTCTGGCACCAAGGCTTTGGTGTTGTTGAGCAGGGCGGTGGATTCCTGCACGTCCAACTCGGTCGTGACACCATTGTTGAAACGTAATTGGGTCAGATCAGCAGATGCTTGCTGCAACTTGATGTTTTCGCGCGCAACTGCCAGCGACTCCTGCAGCGCACGGATATTGACGTACAGAGCAGCCACATCCCCGGTCAGCGTCACCAGTGCGTCGTCGTAATTGGCCACCTGAAGCGCCAGATTGGACCGCGCGGCCTGAACGCCGCGTCGCTGCGCGCCCCAGACATCCAGCTCCCACTGGGCATCGAACCCGACTTGTGAGGTTGAGAATTCGGTATCCAGCGGAATGATGCGATTGATATCGGCGATGGGTCCAAGATTGTCACTGATTTGTCGCCGCTGCAACGACCCGCCAATGGCCTGGGATTGCGGATAAAGCTCGCCAAATGCGATGCCCAACTGTGCCCGGGCCTGTAACACGCGCGCACCCGCAACCTGAAGGGTCAGGTTTTGCGCATAAGCTTCTGCAATAAGCCTGTTGAGGGTCGGATCATTGAACGTCTCCCACCATTTCACCACAGGTGCGCTGCGCGATGTCAGGCCGCTTTGGCCGGTGCCGGGGTTGTTCACCTCGATCCATTGCTTCACGACCGGAGAGTTCGGACGCACGAAATCCGGTCCCACCGGCGCGCAGGCTGCGAGGGTTGCGGCGCAAAGAGCGGTGCCAAGCAGCTGGCGGAGTGTCATTGTGCGCATCCTCAAATATCCAGTGGCCGGATGAAGTTGGCGAAGGAATAGAGACGGATGTTGATGCGTCTCAGGAACTCAAAGCTTTTGCCCATGCCCGTGTAGATCGCCACTGCCGCGTGGCCACCTGCGGGGAATGTGTGGCCTTCTGGCAGATCTACGGTGATCTGCACTGCAATTCGACCGGGCAGTTTGGGCAGTTCAAAACCGGGTAGGCGTCCCGAAGGAAGGTATTGCCCTTGTCGAGTTGCCCACCAGATTGCCTCGACCTTTCCATTCAGGATTTCACCGGGGTAGAGATCCAGCGCCACCTCAACCTCTTGCCCAGGTTCGACAAATTTGAGGTTCTGCTGACGGAATGTGGCGAGGATATAAGGGCTGTCCTCGGTTACGAAACTGGCAATTGCGCCCAGGCGAACGTCGCCGACAACCAGACCGGGACGTGCCTGTTGAGAAACGATCATACCGTTTTCAGGTGCATAGATTGTTGTGTTTTCCAGAAAATACTCGGCTTCGGCCAATTGGGCCTGAGCCTGAAGAATACCCGTGTTCACGCCGTCTATCTGCGATTCCACAGCCAGTTGTGCCTTTTCCAGATTTGCCTGAGCCTGTTTGACGGCGGCCAGATCTTCGGTCACCTGCTCGTTCCAGCGATCCAAATCGTCCTGCCGTGCTCCACCAGCGGGCACGAGGTTTTCATAACGGGCTTGTTGGGTCTGCGCATAAGCCAGCTGCGCATTTGCCCGTTCCACTGCTTCGGTCGACGCGATCACATCCTGTTCCAGAATTTTGGCATTCTGCTCGGCCGCGACCAGTTGGGCCTTTGAATTGTCCACCGCCAGTGAAAACACGGTGTCATCAAAGCGATAAAGCGGATCGCCTTTTGTAACCTGAGTATTGGGCTCGACCAGTACCTCGGTCAATATCGTTGGCTGCGTCAGTTTGGGCACGATCTGTATGGTCGAACGCACCACATGACTGTCTGCCGAGAAGGGCTGAAAGAACCGCAGCGCCACCAGAAAGATCAGCAGCAGATGCGCGCCCACCCAGAACGAGACGATGCCCCAGGCGATGTTGAATTTCAGAAGTTCCAGCTTGAAGAAGATGAGCCAGACAAAAATGATGTAAAAAAGAGTGATGCCAAGGGCGACGAGCATGTTTGTTGGTTTCCTTCGGCCTTAGCTTTTCTGCGTATCGTCTGTGTCCAGACGATCCTGATACTCGGGCCTGATCTTGCCGCCCAGACGTTTGATTTCGTCGCGAATGGCATCTTTCTCTTCGTCTGGGCCCCGGCGTATGTCGACGGTGATTCCATCATGGAACGCCCACATAAAGGCGTGGACCCATGGGACCACGGCCAGAAATCCCATCCATCCCATGATCTTGACGGCTTCGGCATGAGGGTGATTGCGTTTAATTGCGATCCGCCCCGGAAGCCCCATGAGGAAGAGAAACAACGCCATCACCGCCGCAAGCAGCAGGATCAACGCCACGAAAGTCAGATAGTCGTAATAGCCTAGCGGCTGCCCCAATAGTCCCAAGCTCGTGCCTCCTTTTCGGGCGAAGGTTGTCTTATCCTCCGTCGTCCGCGTCCAGTTCGTCAATCAATTTGTAGCTTGTCGGCGGGTCAGCGCAGATGCCGGGACCGCATTCCAGCAGGGTTGACCCGGCATTCACCACAGCCAGTGCCAGCATGATGAAAAAGGCTGTTTTGGCCAGTTTGTTTCCCCCAAATTTCGGCTCTGCGGACACGTCGTGGTCGTACTGACGCTCAAACATCAGCATGATCGCCGTGCCCAGCAAGATGAGGAAAAAAGCGATCCCGGCCCATGTGTAATAGTGGAGCCCCAGAACCGGTGATCCGTAGTGGCCTGTTCCGGGTACGATATGCAGCAGGATTTGGCGGATCGAAACACTGCCGCCGTACAGTGCTGCGATCAGCACAATGGCATAATGTTGTGGTCTAGCGCCATAGAGCAGGTTCAAGCCAAGCCCCACACCAACCGCCACAAGCCCAACACGTTGCAATAAGCAAAGTGGGCAAGGCAGTTCGTAAAGAACAAGCTGATAGAAAAACGCCAAAGCCAAGACAAGGCAGACGGCAAGCATACCCAGCGCGTTGAGCGTGCGGGACAGTTCAGGTGTCATGCCGGTCCCCTCAAAGTTGAATTGTCAGTTGGCTGGTGGCGTGGAATTTCAACCAATAGATGCTGAGAGCCAACGTGGCGAAAAACAGCACGTTGCCGACCTTAGTCAGGTTGAAATAGTTGAGCCCCATTGTGACGGTAAACAGCAGAAATAATAAAGCAATCATGGCCCGGTCTTCCCCTCCCGTGCGCATTGTAACATGTAGTGGATAGTGTCAGGCTGAACGGCATCTGACAAGCTGCGCAATTCACCCAAACGTTGAAGTGCGAAAGTTACTACGCGCAGAGAACGACTTCTGTTCGCCACTCCCGACAGTGTTGCGGTAGATCACCCGGCAGATGAACGTCTGTGTAAATCGTATCGATTTCGGACATCGAGGTGATCCGTGCAGGGGCCGAACGCTGAAACTTTGAATGATCTGCCACCAGAAAGGTGCGCCGTGCTTGTGCGATGATGGTTTGGCTGACCTGAACTTCTTGAAAATCGAAATCCAACAGATCTCCGTCTCGATCCAGCGCCGAGCATCCGATGACGGCCAGATCAAACTTAAACTGTTGGATGGTTGAAACAGTCAGGGTGCCGATCAACCCGCCATCCGAGCGCCGCAGAATACCGCCAGCCATGACAACTTCGCAATCTGGGTTTTCAATAAGGATGTTGGCGACGTTCATGTTGTTCGTCACGACCATCAGGTTCTTATGGCTCAGCATTTGTCGCGCCACGGCCTCGGTCGAGGTGCCAATATTCATGAAGATCGACGCGCCATCCGGAATCTCCGCAGCGCAGGCTTGTGCGATGCGCGTTTTGGCATCCGCGTTCAGCGCACGTCGGTCGTCGTAGCCGATATTGGACACGCCTGATCGCAAAACAGCGCCGCCATGGACCCGGTCAAGTTTACCGGCATCAGCCAGTTCCGTCAGATCGCGCCGGATCGTCTGAACAGTGACGCCAAAACGTTCAGCCAACCCGTCAACCGTGACGCGCCCTTCGGTACTGGCGATGTCCAGAATGTCGGATTGGCGAAAAGACAGAGACATGGGGCGGGTCCACTCAAAAACGCGTTCCTTCGTTTTTGTTCTTTTGGGTAAGTTTGGCAAGAAGGGCTGCGAATTTTTCATATCAGCGTTGCAAAAAGAAAATAAACGAACATAAACATTGACCAAGCGAATGACTTTCGGGCTAATGCGCCAGACAATGCCTCGCGAGGAATCAAACGATATGCAGTCGACGGACGATCAGATCACAGACCTTTTCATCATTGGTGGCGGCATCAATGGCTGTGGTATCGCACGGGACGCCGCCGGGCGGGGCTTGTCGGTGACACTGGCGGAAATGAACGATCTGGCATCGGCTACGTCTTCGGCCTCGACCAAGCTGTTTCATGGCGGGTTGCGATACCTGGAGTTTTTTGAAGTTCGGTTGGTCCGCGAGGCACTGATCGAACGTGAAACCCTGCTGCGAGCGATGCCACATATCAGTTGGCCGATGCGCTTTGTGTTGCCTTACCACAAGGACATGCGGTTTGACTCGGAAACGCCGACCTCTCGCTTGCTCAGCACGGTGATGCCATGGATGCGTGGGCGGCGTCCGGCTTGGCTGATCCGTTTGGGGTTGTTCCTGTATGACAACCTTGGCGGGCGCAAAATCCTGCCCGGAACCACGTCGCTGAACCTGCGCACTGCACCGGAAGGGGCCCCTTTGCAAGACAGGTTCGAAACGGCCTATGAGTACTCCGACTGTTGGATCGAGGATTCCCGTCTGGTGGTCCTGAATGCGCGTGATGCTGAGGCGCGAGGTGCGCAGATCATGGTGCGGACCAAAGTGATCTCGGCCGAGCGGGTGGGTGATCTGTGGGAGGTGACGGTGCGGGATCGGGACAGTAACCAGACCCGTGTGATCCAGGCCAGAATGTTGATCAACGCAGGTGGTCCGTGGGTCGGCGACATCATCCAGACCAAAATTCGCGTGAACTCGCGCGAAGGCGTTCGGCTGGTGCGCGGCAGTCATATTGTGACACCTAGATTGTACGATCACGACAAGTGTTATTTCTTTCAAGGCGAAGATGGCCGCATCATCTTTGCCATTCCCTACGAGCAGGACTTTACCCTGATTGGCACGACCGATCAGGATCATCCGGATCCGTCCACCGCGCCGGTATGTACCGAGACCGAGCAGGAGTATTTGTGTGCGTTCGCGTCAAAATACTTCCAACGCGCCGTGACCCGCGATGATATTGTCTGGACGTATTCCGGTGTGCGCCCGCTGTATGACGATGGGGCCAGCAGCGCCACAGCGGCGACGCGAGACTATACGCTGAAAGTCGATGCGCAGGGTGGGGCGCCTGTCTTGAACGTGTTTGGTGGCAAAATCACCACCTATCGCAGGCTTGCAGAAAGCGCGTTGGAAAAAGTGGCCGATTTCTTTCCGGACCTGCCCAAACCCTGGACTGCCGGAGTTGCTCTGCCCGGTGGAGACTTTCCGGTGGAAGCCGTCGACACCCTTCAAAGCGATCTTCTGGCGGAATACCCGTTCCTCGACCCAGCATGGGCGGCCCGCTTGATCCGCGCCTACGGGACCGAGGCGCGCGAGATAATAGGTGGTGCAAAACAGGTGTCTGACCTGGGTGAGGATTTTGGCGCAACCCTGACCGCGCAAGAGGTCGCTTGGTTGATGGACAAGGAATATGCCCGCACTGCCGAAGATGTCGTCTGGCGACGCAACAAGCTGGGGCTTCGGCTCAGTGACGAGCAAATCGCGCGGATCGATAGCTGGATGGCCGAGCGGCGCAGCGCGTGACAGGGTTTGCAGGCCCCTTGGCGGTGGACCCCTGTTATGCTAGCCCTTGGGGCACGGTCGGCAGACACCGAGGCGCCGTTGCTCTTTCTTAGAGTGCTAAACCTGCCTTTAACGGATGATTGACATCGCAACACTCAGGGCGTTGCTTCGTCAGGTCAGCGGCCAACGAATGCACAGAACGCCCGATTTGGATGTGTGATGAGCAAGATACCAGTCCCTTTGCATGTGGATGATCTGACCCCCTTTGTTCGAACCTTGGCCACCCAGTTGGGAGAGGCCAGCCCCTCGCACTTGACTCTGATGAACATGGTCGCGCGCGCGGCAGGTTATCAGAATGTACAACATATGCGCGCCGACAGCGCCGCCAGTCGCAGATTGCAGGCGCGCTCGGACCCGCCAGCGGCCAATGCGCGAACAGTAGAACGCGCGCTTCATCTGTTCGACGCAAACGGCAGGTTGCGGCAGTGGCCCTCGAAGCGTTCAGTGCAAAACCTGTCACTTTGGGCTCTTTGGGCTGCAGTGCCAGCGGGTAGGGCCGTAAACGAGGCCGAGGTCAACGCCTATCTCAATGCCGAGCATTGCTTCGATGACCCTGCCACCTTGCGGCGCACGATGATTTCTTGCGGGTTGCTGACGCGGCGCAGGGATGGATCAGAGTATCGCAGGATCGAGCAGGAACCGCCGGTCGACGCGAAACAGGTGATCCACGAGATTGCCAAACGGCGCCGCGCAAGATCACGCTAGGAAAAAACCCCGCCGTTGAGGCGGGGTTAAATACAGGATCAGGCCGCGGACTCGGACGGGTCGGGATCTTTTTTGCTGCCTTTCAACCACTCTCTCATGCTTTGCATGAGGGCGTAGAGCACCGGAACCACGATCACACCAACCAGCGTCGCGGCCAACATGCCGCCGAACACAGCCACACCAATCGCCTTCTGGCTGGCAGCACCGGCACCGTTGGCGGCCAGCAGCGGCACAACCCCCAGCAGGAAGGACAAGGCAGTCATCATCACAGCGCGGAAACGTTGATGCGCGGCCTCGGCTGCGGCTTCTTTGATCGACAAGCCCTTGGCGCGTTGCTCCATCGCAAATTCAACGATCAAAATGCCGTTTTTCGACGCCAGCCCCACCAGCATGATCATCCCGATCTGCGTATAAAGATTGATGTCACTGCCGACGATGGCGACCGCCGCCACCGCCCCGAACAGGGCCACGACCACGGACAGCAGGATCGAGACGGGCAAGGTCCAGCTTTCATACTGACCAACCAGGAACAGGTATCCGAACAGGATCGCAAGCCCCAGAATGATGACCACCAGACTGCCCGAGGCCAGCTGTTGCTGGGCCGTGCCGGTCCATTCGAACGCATATCCGGGGGGCAGGGCGGTTTGGGATTCCTCTGTCATCACCGTGATGGCGTCACCACTGGACAGGCCGGGCGCGGGTACAGCTGTCACCGTGGCCGACCGGAACAGGTTGTGCCGTTTCAGCAGAACCGGCCCCAATACGTTTTCCACGTCGATCAGTGTGCCCAAAGGCACCATGTCACCATTCTGCGAACGGACGTAGAGATTGGCGATATCATCGACATTGTCGCGATAGGTGCCATCAGCCTGGATCATGACGCGATAGACGCGGCCAAACAGGTTGAAGTCATTTACATAGTAAGACCCCAATTGCGCCTGCATGGTCTGAAAAACTTCGGCCACCGAGACGTTGAGCGTCTTGGCTTTTTCACGATCCAGATCCACGAAAAGCTGCGGAACGTTGGCGCGGAAGGTTGTATAGGCTTGCCCGATCTCGGCCCTTTGATTGGCCGAATACACGAACGAACCCACAGCTGAGGCCAGATCCTGAGGCGTGCCTCCACCGGTTTGCTGTACCTCCATTTCAACCCCGGCAGACATGCCGAGACCCTGGATGGGCGGCGGGTTGAAGGCAACGATTGAGGCAGCTGACTCGCTGTTGGATATCGCCAGTACTTTGGCGAGGATAGCATCAGCACTCAGGTCGTCTTCCTGCCGCTCGCTCCAGTTGTCGAGGTTCACAAAGATAGCAGCGCCGTTGGTGATCGTACCGTTCAGCAGCGAAAAGCCGTTGACCAGAACCGTGCTGGCCACGCCGGGGATTTCGCGCAGCTGATCGTCAAGGCGGGCGGTCACAGCCTCGGTCCGTTCCAACGTCGCCGCATCGGGCAATTGCACGTCGACGAACAGATAGCCGTTGTCCTCAAGCGGGATAAACCCGGATGAGGTGTTCGACATGATCGTTCCCGTTCCCATGCCAAGCCCAACCACGATGGCCAGTGCAATGGCCGGAAAAACCAACAGCTTTCGTACAATGGCGACATAACCATTGCGCACGGTGCCGATGAAGCTTTCGAACACGGCAAGCAGCCCTTTGGGCGGGCCAGATCGTGCCTGAAGAACCAACCCACACAGCGCGGGCGACAGGGTCAGCGCGTTGATGGACGAAATCACAACAGCGGTTGAGATCGTGACTGCGAACTGAGAATAGAGCCGTCCCGAGATGCCGGGCATAAAGGTGACCGGCACAAAAACCGCCAACAGAACCAGCGTGGTTGCGATAACCGGGCCAGTGATCTGGCCCATCGCTTTTCGGGTCGCCTCAGCAGGAGGCAGCCCTTCGTCGGCGATGATGCGTTCAACATTTTCAACCACGACGATGGCGTCATCCACCACAATCCCGATGGCAAGGACCAGCGCAAACAGAGAGATCGTGTTCAACGACATGCCAAAAGCCAGCAAGAAGGCAAAGGTACCTATCAAAGAAACCGGGATGGCCACAGCGGGAATGATCGTGGCACGCCAGCTTCCCAGGAACACGAAAACCACCGAGATCACGAGGATGAAGGTCAGGATCAGGGTCGAAACCACGTCGTTCAGAGAAGACTCGACGAAGTCAGTTGTGTTGAAAGGCACATCATATTCGATATCGGTGGGAAACGCGCGGGACAGGCGGTCCAGTTCAGCCTGTACGCGGTCCGAGACCGCCAGAGCGTTGGCGCCAGGGGCTTGATAGATGCCTATCACTGTGGCCGGGACCGCTTGGAAATAGCCCGAAGCCGAATAAAACTGTGCGCCTAGTTCTGTACGTGCGATGTCTTTGACGCGGACAATCGCGCCATCGGCACCGGTGCGGATCACGATGTCGCCAAATTCATCCGCCGAAGTCAGACGACCCTTGGATTTGATCGTGTACTGAAACGTCTGCCCTTCAGGCACCGGAGGCGCGCCAATCGAACCGGCGGACACTTCGATATTCTGTTCACGGATTGCGTTTATCACGTCGCCCGGAGTGATGGACAGCGCTGCCATCTTGTCGGGATCCATCCAGATCCGCATTGCGTATTCCAGGTTGGTCAGAACATCGGCTTTACCAACGCCCTGCACGCGTGCCAGCGCGTCGCGCAGGTTGATCGAGGCATAGTTCGACAAAAACACACTGTCATAGGTGCCCTTCGGTGAGGTCAACGTCACCAGCAACAGCATGTTGGTCGAAGCCTTTTGTGTGACCACTCCCGAAGACGTCACTTCGGTCGGCAGCGATGACATGGCCTGCGCTACCCGGTTCTGCACGTTGACAGATGCGATGTCTGGATCCGTGCCCACCTCGAAGGTGATATTCAGAGAATACGAGCCGTTATCGGATGAAGTGGACGTCATGTATATCATGTCGTCCACGCCGTTGACCTGCGCCTCAATCGGCGCGGCGACAGTATTTTCCACCGTTTCCGCATTCGCGCCGGTATAAGTGGTTGTAACGCTGACAACAGGTGGCGTGATATCCGGAAACTGCGCCACCGGCAGCACCAGATAGCCGATGCCGCCCATGATGGTCAGCACCAGCGAAATGACAAGCGCCAGCTTGGGCCGGCTGATGAACAGGGCTGAGAACATCAGTTATTCTCCCGGCTGTTCAGAGGCAACGACCGCGTCAACAGCCACGCCGGGGCGGACCCTCTGCAGGCCCTCAACAATCACACTTTCACCTTCGCGCAGACCGTCGGTCACGATGATTGCGGTGCCGTATGTGTCGCCAGTGGTGATGTAGCGCTGTTCCACCATCTGTTTGTCATTGACCACCAGAACAAACTCACCCCGCTGATCGCGCTGCAAGGCGGCTTGCGGCACAAGAACCTGCAAGGTCGGCTCCAGCGCTTCGATCTGTACGTTTACAAATGCACCATCCAGGATCAGCCGGTTTGAGTTGTCGAACTGGGCGCGGACCGTGATCGCGCCGGTCAAGGGATCAATGCGGTTATCGACGAAGACGATTCTGCCGGTTTCATCCAACTCGCTTCCATTTGGCAGGATCACGTGAACATTAGGACTTTGCGGGCTTTCCGCCAAAGAGGCCGAGTTTTCGCCATAGGTTTCCAAAACGGTCGTGAATAATTTTTCGTTAAGAGAAAAATTCACGTAAATTGGCATTTCGCTGACGATATTGACCAGTGGAGGGTTGTTTGGACCGACCACGTCGCCAACGCTGGTGGTGATGCTGCCGATACGCCCGTCAAACGGCGCGTGAATCTGCGTATAACTCAGGTCAAGCTCGGCTTGTTGGATTGCGGCATTCGCTGCCTTCACCTCTGCCTCTGCAACCAACTCGTTGGCGCGGGCAATGTCGCGTTCCGATTCCGGCGTGGCGTCGCGTTTGTAAAGTTCTTCTTTACGGGCAAGATCGACTTTTGCGAGTTCGAGATTTGCCTGCGCTCGGTTCAGATCAGCTTTACGGGCCTCAAGTGTCGCCTCGTAAAGGTCGGGTTCGATGGTGAACAGCAGGTCCCCTTCCTTGACAGTTGCGCCATCCTCGACCTCGCGGCTGTTGAGAAACCCGTTCACGCGGGCCACGATGTCGACCTTGTTGATTGCCTGAGCACGCCCGATGAATGTGGCCTCGTCGGTGATTTCTTCGGTATAGGCCGCCGAAATCGACACTTTTGGCGGCGCGCCTTCCTCTTGCGCGACTGCGGCGTGCGCCAGTCCCAGGGACAACAGCAAAAGTGCAGTGGCCAGAGGCCTGCCGGTCCGGGTGGAAGGAATATGTGCTGGGAACATGTAACGCCTCGTACGTGACAGAAACAATTGATGCCGAGTCCGCCGGCAAGGCGACCCGAGTCGGAAGTACTTGGTGTCAGGATGACTTTTTTGCGGTGATTTCTCAAGCGCGATAAATCTAGGGCCAATGAGAGGCGATGCCAAAAATTTCAGCGCTTTGGATGGTTTAGATATTCAGCTGTTTCATGCCAGCCCGCAATGCGGGGGCTGATAAAGCCCCCGCTTGTCGTTTGGATCACGCCTTGTTCAGCTGCGTGTGCCTGCGAATTTCTCCTGCCACTCCTCGCGCTGTTCATCCGTGACTTTGGCGAACAGAACGTCGGGCACGGTAAAGTCGTGACCCGCGGGCAGGGCGCTGAGCGCTGCAGCCATGTCTTCCGGCCAGGCAGTGTCGAGCGTGTTCATCGCGCTCAACATGCGGGCCGAAGTGTCAGGAATGAACGGAGCGCTCAGCACGGAGTACAGACGGATCAGGTTCAGACCCAGGCGCACCTGAGCGGCCGCCTGCTCGGGGTCTTCCTTAAAGGTTGACCATGGGGCTGCGGCCTGAAGATATTCGTTGCCAGCAACCCAAATCGCCCGCAACTCCTGCGCCGATTTGCGCACCTCCATTGCCTCCATATGCCCTTCATAAGCGCGAACACGTTTGGTGAGTTCGTTGATCAGAGCGTTTTCACGATCGCCATAGTTGCCGCCTTCCGGCACGGCTTCACCGAACTTCGAGCGGCAGAACTTGGTAATCCGGCTGACAAAGTTACCCAGAACGTCGGCGAGGTCCTTGTTCACCGATTGCTGGAAGTTTTCCCAGGTGAACTCACTGTCGCTGCTTTCAGGGGCATGGCTGAGCAGCCACCAGCGCCAGTAGTCGGCGGACAGGATTTCCAGCGCCTGGTCCATGAACACGCCGCGACCTTGCGAGGTCGAGAACTGGCCGCCATCATAGTTCAGGTAGTTGAACGACTTGATATAATCGACCAGCTTCCATTGCTCGGATGATCCGCTCACTTCATTATGCGTGTTGGTGCCCAGAATGGTCGCCGGGAAAGACAGCGTATGGAAAGGCACGTTGTCCTTGCCCATGAACTGGACATAACGCACGTCGTCTGCGCCTTTGTCGGTGCGCCACCAGCGCTCCCAATCGGCGTCGGTCCTGCCATTGGCATCGGCCCATTCCTTGGCGCAGGCAATGTATTCGATCGGCGCGTCGAACCACACATAGAAGACCTTGCCTTCCATCCCTGGCCAATCCTGATCGCCTTTTTTGACCGGCACGCCCCAGTCCAGATCGCGGGTGATGCCCCGGTCTTGCAGGCCGTCGCCGTCATGCAGCCACTTCTTGGCAATTGAGGTTGTTAGTGTTGGCCAATACGGGTTCTCTTTAAATCCCGAAAGATCTTCGGTCTTAGTCCACCCTTCGCTATCGCCTCCCAATAATTCATTTCGAAATCTGGGAGGAATTTTGCTGTCGATCCACGCATCCAACTGATCCTTCATCGCCGATTGGCGCAGATACAGATGCTTGGTCTCGCGCACTTCCAGATCGGTCGAGCCGGAAATGGCCGAACGTGGCTCAATCAGGTCTGTCGGGTCCAGCTGTTTGGTGCAGTTTTCGCACTGGTCACCGCGCGCGCGCTCATAGCCGCAATTAGGGCAGGTGCCTTCGATATAGCGGTCGGGCAAAAAGCGGCCATCGGCGTTGGAATAGACCTGTTTCTCGCTGACTTCGCGGATCAGACCCGCGTCATCCAACTTACCCGCAAAATGCTGGGTCAGACGCTTGTTCTGGTCGCTTGACGAACGACCGAAGTGATCGAAGCTGAGGCCAAACCGTTTGGCGATATCGGCCTGAACCGTATACATGTCGGCGCAGTACTCGGCCACCGGCTTGCCTGCCTTGGCGGCAGCCAGTTCGGCCGGCGTGCCGTGTTCATCCGTGGCGCACAGGAACATGACCTCATTCCCCCGGGCACGCTGGTAACGCGCATACAGATCGGCTGGCAGTTGCGAGCCGATCAGGTTGCCGAGGTGCTTGATCCCGTTGATGTAGGGGATCGCTGAGGTGATGAGAATCCGAGCCATGTTCCGCTTCCGCATATCTGTCTGCGCGCCCGTCTACCTTATGTCGTCCGTCAGCAAAAGGCCGGGTTTCGCACCTGCGCCCTGAAAAGCAATGATCGGCAATAAAAAAACACCTGACACCGGATTTCGGATTGTATACGGGCGGGGGGAGACACCACCCTTAGGTTGAATTCCAGAATCACAACCTCTTGAAATTTCGTTAAGACTACCCACATCCAATGTATACTAAAGTATACAATAACGAGGGCCATTCATTGATGTTCGACTTCCTGCTCGAAGGTGCATTTGTACCATTCACAATGGCACTTGCGCCGTTGTTCGGCCTGCTGGCACTGGAGCTGATTGCTTTGGTGTTGGGGGGAAGTTTGCTGGCGGGTGAGGGCGAGGTTGATCTGGACGTGGTGGATGCCCCGGATCTGGATGCCGCGGATTTCGATCTTGATATCGATGCAGATATCGATCTGAGCGAATTCGAACTGGCCGAGATCGATACGGATGTACCTCAGGCAGCCGCGGCAGGCCCGATGGCCTGGCTGGGGATCGGCAAAGTACCGTTCATGATCTGGCTGGTGGTTCTGTTGGCAGGTTTCGGCCTGTCGGGTATCGGCCTGCAACTGGCGCTGCGCGATCAGCTGGGATTTGACCTGCCCAGTTGGATCGCGGCCATTCCTGCCGGTGCGTTTGGCCTGTGGTTTGCGCGTGGCTTTGGCACAGTCTTTGCCCGGCTGTTGCCCAAGACCGAGACCGAGGCAATGTCGGAACGGATGCTGGCCCGCCGCCGGGGCGTGATCTCGCAAGGGACTGCTTCATGCGGGCGCGCGGCAGAGGTGCGGGTGATGGACCGGTTCGGCAACACGCATCACCTGCGGGCCGAGCCGCTGCAGGACAAAGACATCCTTGAGCAAGGCACCGAGGTTTTGGTGCTGCGCGACAGACGGCGCGACCGGTTCGTTCTGGTCGGCTTGTCAGACTAATCAAATTTCAAACCCTTAAATCGGAGGATTTTGCATGGAACTCTCATTCCTAGTCATTAATGTTGCGGTGGTCTTAGCCGTTATTCTGTTCATCGGACTTGTGATGGCCCGACTTTTTAAACGGGCAACAAGAGAAATCAGTCTGGTCAAGACGGGGCAGGGCGGAAAGAAAGTTTTTATGGATGCAGGTGCTATCATCGTGCCGTTGCTCCACGAGGTCAGCCCGGTCAACATGAAGACCCTGCGCCTTGAGGTGCAACGCAGCGGCGAGGCCGCGTTGATCACTCAAGACCGGATGCGTGTGGACGTGGGTGTTGAGTTCTACGTCTCGGTCATGGCGACCGAAGAAGGGATCGCCCGCGCGGCCCAAACGCTTGGCTCACGTACTTTCGACGTCGAACAGCTGCGCGAAATGATCGAAGGCAAGCTGATTGACGGTCTGCGTGCCGTGGCCGCTCAGATGACCATGGACGGTTTGCACGAAAACCGCGCCGACTTTGTGCAGGAAGTGCAGAATGCGGTGTCCGAGGATCTGCTGAAAAACGGCCTGTCGCTGGAATCCGTCTCGCTGACCGCGCTGGACCAGACCCCGTTAGCAGCTTTGGATGAGAACAACGCGTTTAACGCGGTGGGTATGCGCAAGCTGGCCGAGGTTATCGCGACTTCAAAGAAAGAGCGCGCGCAGATTGATGCGGATGCCGAGGTCGAGGTGCGGCGATGGAAGCACAGCGTCAGAAGCTATTGATCGAAAAGGACGAAGAACAGGCGCGTATTGAACAGACGCAAATGGTGGAAACCCTGCGCGTGGCCCAAGAGGCCGAGATTGCAGCGCGGACCGAAGACTCGGTACGTGAAACAGAACGCGCCCGGATCGCCCGTGAAGAAGCCATCCGTGCAGCCGAGATCGAGCGTGAGCGCAAGATCCGCGATGCGGAAATCTCCAAAGAGCGCGAAATCGAAGTGGCCGAGCAAGAGCGCCAGATCATCATCGCGCAGAAATCCGAAGAGGAAAGCCGCGCGCGTGCGTCGGCGGATCTGGCCCGTGCTGAGGCGACCAAAGCGACCGAATCTGTCGTGACCGCCCGTGAAGTGGCCGAGGCCGAACGTCAGAAGCAGATCGTTCTGATCGAAGCTGCCCGCGAAGCAGAACGTCAGGCAACCGCGATCCGCCTCGCTGCACAGGCCGAGAAAGAGGCCGCCGCCGACCGTGCCGAAGCCCGGCGCGAGGAAGCTCAGGCCGATGCCGACGCGCTCAACATTCGTGCCGAAGCCAAGAAGAACGACATGCTGGCCGAAGCCGAAGGTAAACGTGCGATTGTCGAGGCCGACAACGCTCTGTCCGCCGCGCAAATCCGCATGAAGGTAGATCTGGCGCGGATCGAAGCCATGCCCTCGATCATCTCGGAAATGGTCAAACCAGCCGAAAAGATCGACTCGATCAAGATCCATCAGGTCGGTGGCATTGGTGCCGGTGCGTCAGGCGGCGGCACGGCGAACAGCGACAAGCCGGTGGTCAACCAAGCGCTGGATTCAATCATGGGCATGGCCGTCCAGATGCCCGCGCTCAAGAAACTGGGCGAAGAATTGGGCCTGTCGATGGAAAACGGTGTTGGCGGCGTTGTAAACGGTGCTCTGGAGCAGACTGTTGAGCCCGCAGAAGCTGAAGAACCAGCAGAAGAATCGCGTACCGAGCACTGACGCAACTGTCCCTCGAAATGGTTGAAAGGGCCGGGTGCTTCCCGGCCCTTTTTACTTTTCCCGCGACCGTTTTAATAGCCGACCTATCGTGAACGAAGTCCGCGGAGCGTAGACGTAGTTCGTACGCTCATCTGGTGTAGGCCGCGACCGCATCCGGGCCAGACCAAAGATGATCAGGAAGGCATGTCCAAATGCGACGAAGGCAAATAGGGCTTCGGGGCCGAACTTTTGGATCAAGGTCGACGAGATATAGGGCGACGCGATGGCCCCCAGCGCAAACCAGAACATCAGCGCGGCCGATAGTTCAACACGTTCCTCGGTAGTGGCAAAGTCATTTGCGTGGGCGGAAGAGACCGAGAAGATCGGAAAGGTTGTCAGGCCAAAGAAAACTGCCGCCGACATCACACCAACGGTCCCGCTGCCACTTGCCATCATTGTTACTCCACAACTGAGCACCGCAGCTGCAGATAGCCAGATCAGCACCCAGCGCCGATCATATTTGTCGGCCAACCAGCCCACGGGGTATTGTGCCAGCGCACCACCCAATACGAACGAGGCCAGGAAGAAGGCGATCTGATCGACACCCAGGCCGACCTCTTGCCCGTAAACCGGGCCGACCATGCGGAAAGAGGCCGAACTGAGCGCGGCGACGATCACGCCTGCCACCGCCAGAGGAGAGCTGCGCCAGGCCAGTTTCGGACGCAATCGCGGCGCGTCGGGTGTTTTGGGTTGGCTGGCTTTGGTCAATGTCAGTGGCAGCAGCGCGGCACAGCACAAAATAGCCAGTAGGTTGTACGAAACGTAAGACGCAGGCGGCAGTACCGCGATGATTAATTGCGCACCAAGAGACGCGCCCATATCGACAATCCGATAGGTTCCCATGGCGCGCCCGCGTGTCTCGTTGTTGACCTTGGCGTTCAGCCAGGCTTCGATCACCGTATAGCTGCCCGCAACACAGGTCCCCGATGCGATCCGTAATGCGGCCCAGATGTAAGGGTCGTCCGTCAGAGTGTGTCCAATAAGCCCCATTGAGCCCAATGCGGTGCATACGGCAAAAGCGCGTGAATGCCCAATATTGCCCATCAGGCGCGGGGCCCACCAGCACCCGACGAAAAAGCCGATAAAATGGGACGAGCCCAACAGACCGATCTGTTCCGTTGTGAAATTCAGCGTGATGCCCGAGATGGCATCGAGTGGACCCACGCCGCCCGTAGAGAGCTGCAGCAGAATGACCGAAAGAAACAGGGCGGCAAATGAAATGATCGTGCGCATAGTGAGGTCAGGCATAACGCACTCAGACCGGTTGCGCGTGTCTAATCGACCCTCGTGTGTCGTTTTTTGCAGTTTCGTTGTTTAGTTCTGGCGCGTGATCTCGGCGCGGATGTTCAGCCCGACTGTGTCATCGACCAGTTCGGGATAGCCAGAGGCCCCAAAAGCGTGGCGGTCCAGTGTTCCTGTCAGGCGGATCGAAAGGGCGTTGAGGTCATCCGCTGCGCTGCCTGGCGGGCGGTACAGCGCGGCGTCGAGGATCACAGGGTGGGTTATGCCACGCACGGTGAGGTCTCCTGTAATGGTGGCCCCGTCCGAAATGCGCCCGCTCGGACCGAGTTGGATTTTGGTCGAGGTAAAGCGAATGGTCGGATGTGCATCGGCGTTCAGCACGCTTTCCCCCAGCATGGGGCCGCGCGCAAACGGTAAATTGGTTCGCGCATTGGCAACGTTCAGGATCACGTCGACTTTGCTGTTTTGCAGACGCTTTGTGTCCAGTTTTATTGTAGCCGATTGGATCGGCATCGTGCCAGATTGCGAAACCCCGGACAGATCGAAGGTGAATCCAACCGATGTGCCTTTGGACGCCAGAGCGTAAGGGATCAATGCGGTCTGCGCAGAGGTAAGTGCCGGCCATGCCACCAACCCGGCTATCACGGCCCGTCTGGTCATTCTGGTCATGAAGGTTCCTCTTGCCTGTGCTGGTGTTTCGGGGGTGTTCGAATTTGTTGTGTGCGCCTGTGCCTTGACGTTAGAGCGCTGGGGGTAACTCTTGGTTAACGCGCGGGTGGTCCCTTTTATTCAGATCTTGTTTGCAAAGATGGCGGTCACTGGTGGCCAGGTGCATCTTTTGCGTGTGCATAAACGCTAGGGTGGTGCCCTGCGTTTAGCCAATCACATCTTGGGTGAGCGATTTGCCGTGTTACCCCAAAGCATCATCGGTCTGGGGCCGGATCAACTCCAGCCCTGCGCGGGCGGCGGTCATGCTGGCCTGCCATGTGATCGGGGGCAGGGCGCGTGCGCGGCGGCGGGTCAGGGTCCAGCGCCGGGCCTCGCCCTGATGGGCCGCAGCCATGTGCCAGCGCGTCTCGACCCCTTGCGCGCCACCGTCACCAGGGGTCAGCAGCAGGCCAAGCGGAGCCCGCCCCATCGTGCCGCCCTGTTCTGCGGCCAGATGCATCCGACGTATCGGTGTCAGACCCGGCGCGCCCGGCAGGTCGCCGATGATCAGTGGGATCGCCCCGCTGCGCAGTGCCTCTTCCATGCACCACAGAAGATCCTCGGCACGGGTGGGATGAACAAAGATGAACCGGGCCGGATCGGCAAAGGCCATCATCCCATCGGGGTTTAGCTGGCCGGGTTCCCACGTGGGGGAAATCCACAAGACCGGGCCCTGTGTCTGGCCGGCCAGCCACATGGCAAAGCTACGTCGGGCTGGGCCACATGCCTCATGCACGCGGCCCAGTTGCAGAGTGATCTGATTATGTAGGCTCAACCCGGGAGCAGCGCGCGCGGGTCTTTGATCGAGAAGATGGGCAGACATGCGGACAGTTTAGCATGTTCCTATTTTGTTCTCAATAATCGAATGCGATTCCAAAGAGGTCAGCGCGACAGGATCATGCGCCCGTCTGCAAACTGGATATTCGAAAACCGATGCAGGTAATCCATCCCCAGCAGGGACTTGTGCAACTCGCCCTCATTGACCCAGGCTGAAACGTTTTGATCCGTGATGGGGCCAACAGTCAGGGTTTCAAGCCGGACCGGAGCGGTGCGCACCTCGCCATTGGCGGTCAGGGCGCGTCCGAAATAGTTCAGTTGATTGGGGTCGATGCCTGCGCGTTCGGCATCCTGTGCGCTCAGCACGATCTGGCTGGCACCGGTGTCGACAAGAAAGTTGATCGGCTCGCCATTCACCAAAACTGGCAGGTAATAATGGCCATCATAGGCGCGGGGCACCTCGATCGTTTCGCCCGAAACGGTCATCTGCGGGGCGGGGACAACCGAAGACCGGATGTCTTCCCACAGGCCGATAACAGCGATGACGCCAACAAAGATGAACACCCAGGCCATCACCTGCTGCAACGTCTTGTTCAGGGACTGGCGATTTTGCGAAACGAACCAGAACGCAACCGCCAGGCCAAGTGCGACCAGATAGACCAGTTGTCCGATATTTACGCCTTCCATTCGCGTATCCCCACTTCAGCCAGTACTACGCAATATGGGGGTTTATGCGGCAAAACCAAAGGCTTTGAGGCCATCCAGAATGAACTGTACCGAAAGCGCTGCCAGCAACATACCCAACAAACGGGTCAGAACATTCAGCCCGGTCTTGCCCAGAACACGCGCCACAGCGCCGGATGTCAGATACATCACGAATACCATCGCCAGAACGACAAGCATGACGCCAATGACAACGGCAAGACCCTGAATGCCGGGCTGCTGACCCGCAAGCAGAATCATCGTTGCAATCGAGCCGGGGCCGGCGATCAGCGGGATGCCCAAGGGAAAGACGGACGGGTCCGGATGTTCCTCTTCCTCGGCGCTGCTTTCGCGCCGTTTGGTGCGGCGTTCGAACAGCATGTCGAGCGCGGTCAGGAACAGCAGAACGCCCCCTGCAACGCGAAACGCCTCCATCGAGATGCCGACAAACCCCAAAAGAGCTTCACCGAACGCGGCGAACAGGGTCAGAATGAAGCCCGCGGTCAGGCACGCCCGAACCGCGATGGACCGGCGCGTGTTCCAGTCCATGCCCTGAGTCAGTGCCACAAAGATCGGTGTTTGCGCGGGTGGATCAAGGACCACAAATAGCGTCGTGAACGCGGTTATCAGGAATGCGCTGTCCATTGCTATTTGCTGCTCCTTTGCAGGTCCTGCAGGATATTCAGGGCGTTTTGTGCTGAATCTGAAGGGACGTAAACGTGATCGTGGTGATACCCTGCGACCATGTTCGCGGGAATACCTGCCTGAGCCAATGCGCTGGAAACGGCTGCGGTCAAACCGACACCTTCCAGCGAAGAATGAACCTGCAACGTGATGCAACGCATTGCGACGGCATCCTGCGGTGCATGGTTGATTGGTACGATGAGAGATAACCCCTCAGCCTCGACACAGCTGGCACGCGTACCGTCTGGCCAAGGTTTGTCTTGATGCCAGGAAGCAAAGGCAAACTCGCCTGACTGTAAAACAGGGCGCATACCGGCAATCATGGCGTTAGTATCCTTGATGGGCGTGGTCATGCTGTTTCTGCCTGTTCAAGCCGTTCGGCGGCTGCGACCCACAGGGCCTCGGCTTTTTGCATGGCCTCAGTGACTTCAGCAAATTTCCGGTTCCAGGTTTCCAGATCGTTGACCTTGTCGTCTTCATACAAAGCCGGGTCGGACAGCTTGGCCGAGAGTTTATCGTGCATGTCCGTCAGTTTTTCGATCCTGTCCTCGCATTTGCGCAGATCGGCGCGCAGGGTCAGCATCGCCTCGCGCGAGGGGCGTTTAGGTTTGCTGACTTGAGGCTTTTCTTTCACCGGCTTGTCTCGAGACAACAGCATGGCACGATACGCTTCCAGGTCGCCGTCAAACAGTTTGACAGTTCCTTCTGAGACCAGCCAGAGCCGATCAGCAACAAGGCTCAGAAGGTGCATGTCGTGGCTGACCAACACAACCGCACCGGAATAAGCAGTCAGCGCTTCGACCAGAGCCTCGCGGCTTTCGATATCAAGGTGGTTGGTCGGTTCATCGAGGATCAGCATATGCGGCGCATCGATGGTGGCGATCAACAGCGACAGGCGTGCCTTCTGACCACCCGACAAGCGACCGACTTTGGTTTCTGCCTGATCCGCGTTCAATCCAAATCCGGCCAGACGGGACCGCCACTTGCCCGGCGCTTCATCCGGTCGCAAACGGCGCAGGTGGTCCAGTGGCGTTTCGTCTACGTAAAGTTCATCCACCTGATGCTGCGCGAAATAGCCGATGCGCAGCTTGTTACTGCGGGTCATCTTGCCCGCCATCAGCGGCAGGCGGTCGGACAGAAGCTTGGACAGCGTCGATTTGCCCTGACCGTTCTTGCCCAGCAGGGCGATCCTGTCATCCTGATCGATGCGCAGGTTCAGGCGACGCAGCACTTCGGTTTCACCATAGCCGGTGACGCCGCCTTCGATCTGGATGATCGGCGGCGACAGTTCCTCGGGCTCAGGGAAGGAAAACGCGCGCAAGGCAGCCTCTTGCGGGGTCGAGACCAGTTGAATGCGTTCGATCATCTTCAGGCGGGATTGGGCCTGAACGGCCTTGGACGCCTTGTAACGGAACCGATCCACGAAGCTTTGCAGATGTGCGATGCGGGCCTTAGACTTGGCGTTCTCGGATTCCGCCTGGGCCAAACGTTCGGCGCGACGCTCGGCAAATTTGTCATACGGCACCGCGTAATAGGTCAGCTTGCGGTCTTCCAGGTGTAGGATCGACCCCACCGCGCGGTTCAGCAGCCCTCGGTCGTGGCTGATGATGATCACCGTGTGCGGATACTTGGCCAGATAGCTTTCCAGCCACAACGCGCCTTCAAGGTCCAGATAGTTGGTCGGTTCGTCCAGCAGCAGCAGATCGGGCTGCGAAAACAGCACCGCCGCCAAAGCGACACGCATCCGCCAACCGCCCGAGAAATCCGAGCAGGGGCGCAGTTGATCTTCGTCGTCAAAGCCCAACCCCTTGAGGATCGAGGCCGCCCGCGCCTCTGCCGACCAGGCATCGATGTCGGCCAGCCGGGTATGGATCTCGGCGATCCGCGCAGGGTCTTCGGCGCTATCGGATTCGGCCATCAATGCGCTGCGCTCAGTATCAGCGGCGAGGACGGTGTTTATTAGCGACACTTCTGACGAAGGCACTTCTTGCGCCACACCGCCAATCCGCGCACGTTTCGGGACTGAGATGTTGCCGGATTCCAGCGCCAGCTCCCCCCGGATAAGGCGAAACAGGGTGGTTTTCCCGGTGCCGTTCCGGCCGACAAGGCCGACCTTGTGGCCATCGGGAATAGTCGCGCATGCCCCATCAAAAAGCGGGCGACCTTCAACGGCGTAGGTGATATCTTCGATCCGTAGCATTAGGCGCTCTTAGCAGAGCTGTGATGCCGCCGCCAGCGGCTTAGCATGTTCAAGCTTCAAGCAATGTGTTAGCGCTGTTTCGTTTGCTTTTCTGAACGGTTTTTCACATGCGCGCGGCCCAAACGCCACCATCTCTGATCACGCTGATCTTTGCCACTGCGCTGTCGGTGCTGTCGCTGAATATGTTCCTGCCGTCGCTGGCGCATATGAGTGACGATTTCGGCGTGGATTACGGCCTGGTGAACCTTTCGGTTGCCGGGTATCTGGCGGTTTCAGCGGTTTTACAATTGATTATGGGTCCCTTGTCCGATCGTTTCGGGCGCAGGCCGATCTTGTTGATCTGCATGACCATCTTCGTCATCGCCTCAATCGGGTGCACACTGGCTGAATCGATTTGGGTTTTTCTGGGGTTCCGTCTTTTGCAGGCTTCGGTTGTTGCCGGGTCAGTTCTATCCAGTGCGTCGATCAGAGATCGGTATCCGCCAAATGAAGCGGCCAGCAAACTCGGCTATGTCGCGATGGCCATGGCTTTGGCGCCGATGCTTGGTCCGATGCTGGGCGGGGGGCTGGATATGCTCTTCGGCTGGCGCTCGGGATTTGTGCTTTACACCTTGCTCGGGGCAGGGCTGTTGGGGCTGCTGTGGTTTGACATGGGCGAGACCAACATGAACCGCTCTTCAACTTTCGCGGCCCAATTGCGGGAATATCCGCATCTGTTCCGCGCCCGTCGATTCTGGGGCTATGCCCTCTGTGCGGCGTTTTCGATTGGCGGGTTCTACAGCTTTATCACCGGCGCGCCATTGGTCGCGGCCGCATGGTTCGATCTGAGCCCTGCAATGTTGGGTCTTGGGATTGGAATCATCACCGGTGGGTTCATGGTCGGTAACTTCGTCACCGGCCGGATAGCAGCGCGGACACGTCTGACCACGATGATCCTGATCGGCCGGGTTGTGGCTTCGACCGGGCCATTCCTCGGATTGCTGTTGTTTCTCGCTGAATTGGGGTCGGTCTGGGTGTTCTTCGGCTCGGCCATTTGTGTCGGGTTCGGCAACGGTCTGACAAATGCAAATGCCTCGGCAGGGGTCATGTCGGTGCGCCCCAGGCTGGCGGGCAGCGCGGCAGGGTTGTCGGGGGCGATGGTGGTTGCACTCGGTGCGATCCTGACGTCAATGACAGGCGCATTTGTCAGCCCAGAAAACGGGCCGTTTCTGGTTCTGGGCATGATGTGGGCGTGCAGCTTTGCCGGGTTGCTTGCGGTGCTGTATGTTCGTCGTTTAGACCGGATCGATCCGCTGCCCGACACATTCTGAACCCCAATGCAGCGGGCAGACCATCATTACACTTTTCTTGAGCGAAAGACCGTGATACGCGGCGCGCGATGGATTTCGGCGCGGGCCCCGCGCCACATTGTAAGGAGAGGCCGACATGGCACTGGAACGCACATTCTCGATCATCAAACCCGATGCAACCCGCCGCAACCTGACTGGCAAGATCAACGCCAAGTTTGAAGAGGCCGGCCTGCGCATCGTTGCGCAAAAGCGCATCCACATGACCAAAGCTCAGGCTGGCAAGTTCTATGACGTGCATGCCGAGCGTCCGTTTTATGACGAACTGTGCGAATTCATGTCGTCTGAGCCGGTCGTTGTTCAGGTTCTGGAAGGCGAAGGCGCCATTGCCAAGAACCGTGAAGTCATGGGCGCAACCAACCCTGCAGACGCAGCACCCGGCACCATCCGCGCCGAGTTCGCTGAATCGGTTGGCGAAAACTCGGTCCACGGTTCAGACGCTCCGGAAACCGCAGCGGTTGAGATCGCCTACTTCTTCTCGGGCATCGAACTGGTTGGCTAAGCCGCCGCCTTTGCTGAAGTATGAGGCCGCTCCGATTGGGGCGGCCTTTTTTGTTCAGACTTGCTTTAGGTCTTTGGTTGCGATGCGAACACCGATGGCATCCAGATCCGCAACCATCTGGTTTTCCGGCGCCGCGCTGTTACCGGCTTTGATGGCGTCGAACCGTTGTCGCAGGGCTTTCTTCTCTTCGCCCTTGCAGTCATTCCACGGGCGGCCCTGCAGCCCCATCACCAACACATAATAGCCGATGAAATGGGCCCGGCTGCCTGCGCGCAAGAGGCGAGCATAGGCTTCATCCGGCCCCAATTCTCTCAGCTCTTCAGCCGAGTGTATGCCTGCACGTGCACAGGCTTGTTCAAAGGCCGGACCAAGGTTGCGGATAGATGAAACAGGGTTGCTCATAGGCTTGTTTTACGTCCATACCTGACCCCTGTCACCCGGGGATTACGCGTGGTCAAAGCGGAATGCCTTGATGTTTTTCCAAGCTTGAGATTGCATAAGACCATGCTGTCGCGGAGGGTCGGGTGCAAGAACACAAAAAGACCAGAGGTGGATCAACCGAAAGGGGGATGGCCGGGTCGTCTGAAGAGGTGTTTTTTCTGCCCTCGTTGATGGGCACGTCCGCTGTTGAAGCTGCCTTGCCGGGGTTTTCCGTTGTCGTTGAACAGGTAGGCGTGGCCAGGCCTTTTGCGCTGCTGGATTGCCATGACCAATCCTTACGGGCCAAGGGTCGGGTGCTGATCGAAAGTGGTGGTGCGTTACAACTACTGCAAAAGGAGCAGCGGCATTTGTCCCAGAACTGCGCAGGCAAGGGACGGTTTGTTCAGGACCTGCCACGGGGACCGGTGCAGGCAGCATTGAGTGGATTTCCCGAACTCCGCGCCTTTATGCAGATCGGAACCGGTGAGATTGAGGAGAAATCGCTCACCGTGTTGGATGAACTACAAAAAACACAAGTTAAGGGAACGATCTGGTGTATGTCCTCGCCAACAGGGCAAATGACAATAGTTCGGCTCCAGCAACTGCGAGGGTACGAACGAGCATATCAAAAGGTCAGGGCGGCAATTGCCGACATGTCTGTTGGCGAACAGGGTATCCAGGCGTTCTATGTCGGGCTGTATCCAGATATGGACGCCTATCAGGCCAAGCCTGAAATCAAGTTGGGCAAAACAGAACCATCCATCGAAGTCGCAGCAGATATCATTCATACGTATCTGAAGGTTGCCCGGCAAAACGAAGATGGCGTGATCGCTGACATCGATACAGAGTTTCTGCATGACTACCGTGTCTCTCTTCGCAAAATCAGGTCTGTGGTCAGTCTGTTCAAAGGGGTCTTTTCCGAAGATCAGACCGCCGATTTGAAGCGGGTATTTTCAGATCTTATGGCCCCGACCGGGCGGATGCGCGATCTGGATGTGTATCTTTTGGAAAAAGATATGTACTTCAACCTCATCCCGCACAACCTTCATCCAGGATTGCAAGGAATGTTTGACCGCTTCCAAAAGGAGCGAGGGCAGGAACTGTCGCGCTTGTCTCGAAGGTTGCGCAGCATTGACTATGGCGCCTCTATGGATCGGCTGATCGAAATGTTCGACGGCATTGGTCGTTTAAAAGCCGGACCAAACGCGGATCGGGGTGCTTACGACTATGCCTGCACGCTGATCTGGAAACGCTACCGCAAGGTATGCAAAATCGCGCGCAGCATCACCGATGACACCCCGGACGAAACGGTCCATGACCTGCGCATCGACTGTAAGAAGCTGCGCTATCTGATGGAGTTTTTTGCCCCGCTCTTTGACGCAAAAGGGTTCAAGACAATTCTCAAGCCATTGAAAAAGCTGCAAGACAATCTGGGCCTGTTCAACGACTACTCTGTCCAGCAAGAGGCATTGCTGGCCTTTGCCTTTCAGCAAAGCAACGCACAGGGTCGCGTGGATACACAGATCGGTCTGGCCGTGGGCGGATTGATAGCGGTGCTGGATCAACGTCAAAAATCCGAGCGCAACCGCGTTATCACCAGCTTCCAACACTTTGACAGTCCCGAAACCCGGACTCTGTTCCGCAGCTTGTTTCACCACAAAAAGGAGTGAGGGATGAAGATCATTGCCTGCTACAGCAACAAGGGCGGTGTCGGTAAAACCGCGACCTCGGTGAACTTGGCCTATGCCTATGCGCAAGCGGGGAAACAGGTTTTGCTGTGTGATCTCGATCCTCAGGGTGCGTCGGGGTTCTACTTTCGGGTGAAGCCATCGAAAAAGCTGACAGATGCGCGGTTTTTTGAGGATGTGGAACGCTTTACCAAAGCGATCCGGGCCAGCGATTTCGAAGGGCTGGACGTGTTGCCCGCAAACCTGACCTTTCGCGATTTCGATGTCTTCCTGTCCCGGATGCGCAACAAACGCTCGCGCTTGAAAAAGGCGCTGGTGTCCGCCGGCAGCGACTATGACGTGATCATTCTGGATTGCCCGCCGAACTTTTCGACCCTGTCCGAAAACATCTTCAAGGCAGCGGATGAAATCGTGGTCCCGGTCATTCCCACGACCCTGTCCGAGCGGACGTTTGATCAGTTGGTGAGCTTCTTTGAAGAACACAAACTGCGCAAGAAAAAGCTGCGAGCGTTCTTTTCTATGGTGCAAAAACGGAAGATTTTGCATCAGGAAACGATGGAATCGATGCGCAAATTATATCCTAAACGGTTTTTACAAACGACGGTTCCCTTCGCGGCGGACATTGAAAAGATGGGTCAGCATCGTGCCCCGGTCAGTACCTATGCTGAACGCAGTGTGGCTTGTGCCGCGTACCGGGCGCTGTTTGACGAACTGGAAAACGGAGTGGTTTCAACCCAATGAGCAAAGAAATTGAACGCAAGTTCTTGGTGGCGGCTGTGCCGGACCTGAGCAAAACGCAGATAGCGGTTGTGCGGCAGGGTTATTTGACGGCGCTCGACGACTCGACTGAGTTGCGGCTGAGGCAGAAGAACGATGCGTTCTTCCTGACCCTGAAAGGGGGCGGTGGTCTGGTCCGAGTTGAGCGTGAGGCACAGATTACGGCAGAGCAGTTCGAAACCTTCTGGCCCGAAACCGAAGGCCGTCGTGTCGAAAAAGAGCGATATACCGGACAATTGCCGGATGGGCTCATGTTTGAGCTGGATATCTTTTCGGGCGATCTGGCGCCATTGCGTCTGGTTGAGGTTGAATTCGACTCGGAACAAGATGCCGAAGCATTTGTGCCACCGAAGTGGTTCGGGACGGATGTGACGGAAGATAAACGCTATAAAAACAAGACGATGGCGACAAAAGGTATCCCGGTTTAGGGCTTTTGCGCCAGATAGATCGTCGTCTCCAGTCCGGGATTACAATTCCGGGCTGCAAATTTCCCGCCATGCATACGTGAAATCGCTGCGACCAATGCCAGCCCCAAACCGGCGTTGCGTTCTGTCCGCGCCGGGTCAAGTGTGACGAAAGGCAGTTGCAGGCGATCCAGTTCTTCGGGCGGGACGCCCGGGCCCTGATCGCGCACGTGCAGGCAGGCAAAACCGTTCGCCGTATCCAGTGACACTGTGATGGTCGACTTCGCGGGCGCATATCGCATCGCGTTTTCAAGCAGGTTGGACAGGGCCTGCGACAGAAGCGGGCGGTGCCCTTCGATAGGGGGGGCAGAGCCAGTGACGTCTAGTGTAATACCCTGATCCGCAGCAACAGGGTCGTATAGTTCGACAACATCGCCAACCAGTTGCTGCAAGTTGATGGTTTCAAACTGTTCGCGTCCAAGCCCGGCTTCGGCGCGCGAAATCTCGGTTAACTGTGCCAGAACACGCAGCACGTGATCTATTTCAGCCGTTGCCCGGGCTATATCCACTTCGCGGTCCAAATCGTTTTTTCCCGGCTCTGACAGGGCCTCGACGCGCTGGCGCAGACGCGACAGCGGAGACCGCAGGTCATGCGCAATCGAATTTGACGTGGTGCGCAGGTTGCTGATCAACTCCTCGATCCGGTCCAGCATGTTGTTCAAAGTGCCCGAGACCTGGTCGAATTCGTCCCCGGTTCCGCGCAGGGGCATCCTTTTGGACAAATCACCCGACACGATGTTTTCTGCCGTGCTGGCAATGTCCGAAAGGCGCGCAAAGACCAGACGCGTGAACAGCCAGCCGGTGATCACGCTCAACACAAAGGCGATCCCCAGCGCCAATGCGACTGATCGGAACAAGACGCGATCAAACTGCTGCCGCGTAGCGGCATCGCGCCCGACCAGCAAACGCTCTCCACCGGGCAGGCGGATCGAGGCGGCAGACACTGGAACAAGCTGGTCATTGTCGGCGCGGCGCAGCTCCAGATCGACCCAACCGCTGCCCGCTGCAACATTGACGGGCCAGGATTTCAGATTGCCCACCAGTTTGACCCCAAGCCGATCCGTCAAAAGGTAAAGCGCGTCTCGTTCAGAAGCACTTGGCAGGCGGCGCTCAATTGCTGTGATCAACCCAAGCAGACCACGCCGTTCATATTCATCTGCCAACCCTGTCAACTCAGCAGAGACAACCGAGCGTGTCTCGGATTCGATGCTTCGGTTCGCTGTGACGTAAACCAAAACCAACACCGACGCCGTCAGGAAGGTGCTGAGAAACATGCTGGTTGCGACCAGCCGTGTGCGGGAATTATTTAAAGAAAGCCGCAGGTTATCCATCAGACATCATGTAACCCGCACCGCGAACGGTTTCAATCAGGGGGGCATCGCCACCTTCATCCAGCTGCCGCCGTAGTTTCGAGATGTGGACGTCGACAACGTTGGTGTTTGGATCGAAGTGATAATCCCATACGCCCTCAAGCAGCATGGTGCGCGACACCACGCGGTTCTTGCGACGCAGGAAATACTCGAGGATCTGGAATTCACGTGGGGTGAGGGTGATCTCATGTCCGTTGCGGGTGACTTTGCGGGTCAACAGATCCATCTCCAGGTCTTTGCACGTGAGCATTGGCATTTCCTCTGCCTCCTGCGGGCGGCGCAACAGAGCCTCGATCCGGGCGTGCAGTTCCTGAAAGGAAAACGGTTTGACCAAGTAATCGTCAGCGCCCGAGCGCAGACCCTTGACCCGTTCGTCCACCGCGCTCATGGCCGTCAGCATCAGAACCGGTGTCTTCAATCCGGCCGCCCGCAAAGACTTGATCAGAGACAGCCCGTCCAAGCCCGGCAGCATCCGGTCCAGCACAACGGCATCGAACCCCCCATCTGTTGCGTGATACAACCCTTCGCGCCCATCTGCGGCGGTTTCGACCACATAGCCTTCTTCGCCGAACCCTTTGGCGATGAAGTCCCTGGTGTCAGCATCATCTTCCACGATCAACAGACGGCGGCTCATGGTCAGGCTCCTTTCTATCGGGATTTAAACACAATTTTCAGGTGATGCACATTGAATTCGGGGACCTTGCCGGGTGCTGGGCGTGCACCCGGCAAGCCCGGCAGACAGTGGACAATTCTGGTCCGCCGGGTGAGGCGCGCCGAAAATCCCCATCAAGCGGCGCGCCCGTGTTCAAGATCAGGCCAGTTCGACTGCGACGAAAATCTGGCTGCCACCGCGATTGATCAGCACCAGGGCCGGATCGGTTTTTTCGCTGTCCAGCGCTGCCTTCAACGCGTCGGGGGTGAACGTGTCCTGGTTGCCCAGTTTGACGATCACGTCACCACGTTGCAGACCGGCTTTTTCGGCGGGGCTGTCGGGTTTCAGGTTCGTAACCACAACACCTTCGACGGTCTCGGCGACACCTGTCTCGGCGCGCACCGTTTCGGTCAGCGGGGCCACTGTGACGCCCATTGTTGTGCCAGCAACCTCAGCTTCGAACGGCGTTTCGACCTGAGCAGACGCTGCCTGATGTTGGCCGATGGTCAAAGTGACCGATTCCTCTTTGCCGTCACGCAGAACGGTCAAAGTACTGTCAGTGCCAACTTTGGTCGTGCCGACAAGAATGGGCAGATCACCGCTGGAATCGACGGCTTCGTCATTGAAGGACAGGATCACATCGCCCTGCTTCAGAACACCATCTGCCGGGCTGTCGGCAACAACGTCAGATACCAGCGCGCCAGCGGAGGCATCGATACCAAGGGCTGCCGCAAGTTGCGGGCTGACATTTTGGATCGAAACACCCAGCCAGCCTCGGCTGACCTGGCCGTCGTCACGCAAATCGGCTGCGATATGCTCTACGATGTTCGAAGTCACGGCAAAGCCCAGACCAACTGATCCACCGCTGGGCGAATAGATGGCCGAGTTCACGCCAATAACCTCGCCATCCATATTGAACAGGGGGCCGCCCGAGTTACCTTTGTTGATCGCAGCGTCGGTCTGGATGAACTCTGCGTAAGGGCCTTCAGAGATGTTTCGCCCTTTTGCCGAGACGATACCAGTGGTTACGGTCGAGCTCAGGCCAAATGGATTGCCAATGGCCACAACGTCTTCACCAACGCGGATAACATCGCTGTCGCCCAGTTCAACGGCCTGCAGCTTTGTGTCTGCGTCGATTTTCAAGACGGCGATATCGGTTAGCGGGTCGGTGCCGACCACTTCGGCATCATAGGTGCGGTCATCATTCAGTCGAACGGTCACGGACGAAGCGTTGTCGACGACGTGGTGATTGGTAATGATGTATCCCGCTTCATCCATGACAAAGCCCGAGCCCAAACCCTGTGCCGGACCGCGCTGGGGTGCATCGAAACCTTCCGGAGCGCCGAACCGTTTGAAGAATTCGCCAAACGGATGTCCGTCAAAGTCAAAATTCTGTCCGGGTGCCGCGCCGGGCACGATTTCTTGTTCCGCGATGATGGTTACAACCGAAGGTGAAACGGTTTCGACCAAATCAGCCAGCGCCTCGTCCGCCATGGACGGCATAGCCGTGGTCGCCAGCAGCGCTGCGCCCAAGGCGCTGATGCCCGTCCAGTTGGAGGTCCGGGGAAATAAAAGCGAGGATTTGCGGATGCTCATATCTGTCTCCTGTATGTGTCGCGCAGATTCGACCACGCGTTGAAACAAGAGATGCGGCAGCAGGATTGGTCTTTCCTGAGGGATACGTGAAGAAATCTTAATTTTGCCACAAAGCGCGTGTTCTGTGGCGGCCGACGTCAAGTGGGATTCGTTAAAATCGCCGGGTTAAGGTGCGCGAATCGGAGGATTGTTGCTGAATTTGACGTCAAACTTTCAAAAACGTTGAATTATTATTGTTTTGTTGACAATGATCCAGCTGCAGGATGGGGAAAATGCCAACTCCTCCAATAGTTGTGTGCAAGCAGGTGTGTCGCCTGACTTGGCCAGAAAACTTTGGCTTTGATGAGGTGAATGTGCGCATAAGTTTGTGCATAATTTCGAATCGTCGCGGTGATCAACAAGACGAAATCGCCTTAAGGTTGATTGGCGGCACCTGCGTTGTTGCTCAAAAACCATTCGACCCAGGGTCAAGTTAACCATTCCTTCCAATTTTACGTTGTTTCGAACGATCAGATCAGTGAGGATGAACGTGCCCAAGTGAGGGGGAACCAAAAGCGCTAGGGGGCGCTGCTGGTTCACTCAGTCACCGAAAGTTTTAGCGGCGTGTTAACGAGGGGGTCTTGTTTAGGTTTGGCAGCTATTCAGTCGGGGTGCTTTGACAGCGCACTGGCCAGACTTTTGGGATTGAGAAAAGTGGTAGTCCTGTATTGGGCATCGGCCCGGTCTGAAAAGACCGGGCCGTGTTTATTCTGGGGTACGTTTCTTGCGCCACGTGTACCAATCATCTGGCGTGTCCAAATCCAGCAACGCGTTCCGGTCAGGCAGGCAGTGCAGGTGCACTTTACCCTGATGTGCCCGTACTACTTTCTGTGCGCCATCATCGCCCTGCAACGCTGAGAGTTGATCAAAGAGCGTCCGATCAAAGATCACCGGATGGCCGGGCTTCCCGTCTGCAGTAGCACCGCGCCAGATGAGACTGTCGGGGTGGGTCTGTCGCGCCGAGAGGACCGCGGCCAGATCGGCCTGAGTCAGGTCGGGTAGATCAGCCAACAAGACCATCACCGCACGAGCGTCAGGCGGTAGCTGCCGCATTGCCGCCCGCAGGCTTGCGTTCATTCCCTCTGTTGCGTCCGGGACAGGTACGGGTTGAACGTCCAGACCGCCCAGAGCCTTGTATCTGGGATGCGGTTCTGGGGGCAGGGCGACAAACACGGGTCCAACGGCCCGCGCGTTGCGCGCTGAACGCGTCAACAGCGGTATGCTGTCGATCAGTTGCATCAACTTGTCCACGCCGCCCATGCGGCTGGATTGCCCGGCGGCCAGCAGGATAATGGGAATGTCAGTCATGCCGTCACAATGCCGCCGGTCAAGCGCGCTGTCATCCCCTCATGCGTGTGCCGTCCGGGTCAAACAAAGGTGTCGAGAGTACCTTTGCATTGCGCATCTGTCCAAGGATTTCGATTTCAACCTCAAGCCCTTCGGACACGCGATCAGAAGGCAAGAAGCCCATCGCAATGGATTTTTGCGCGAAGTGAGAATACCCGCCCGATGTACAAAAACCGACCACAGCGCCGTCCAGCCAGATCGGCTCATAGGCGTTGACGTCCGCGTCGTCTGCATCGACCTCAAAGGCCACCAATGTACGGTCGGTCCCTTCAGCGCGTTCCGCCTCAGCAGCGGCGCGGCCGATGAAATCACTGTTCTTGCGGAATGAGATGAAGCGGTCCAACCCGGTTTCCGCAGCAGTGTAGTCAGGCGAGAACTCCCGCATCCACGAGCCGAAAAACTTGTCCAGCCTCAGGCTCATCATTGCGCGCATCCCAAAGGGAACCATGCCATGCGCTTGCCCGGCTTCCCACAAGGTCCACCAGAGTTGCCGTTGGGCCATCGGGTCGCAGTAGATTTCGTACCCAAGATCGCCGGTATAGCTTACCCTTTGAACGATACAGTCGGTCATGCCAACTGTCATGCGGCGGACATCGAGAAACTGGAAGTCGCTCAGATCATCCCGCGTACAGGCGGCCAGCACCTGCGTAGCCTTGGGGCCTGCAATCTGAAACCCGTTCAACCGGTCACTGATGTTATCGACGGATACGCCGTCCTGCGCATTTTGCAGGAACCAGCGCATGTGGAATGCCTGGCTGCCATATGAGGCCGTCAGTTGAAATTCGGTTTCGCTCAGGCAGGATACGGTGAAATCGCCGATCAGTTTGCCTTTGGGCGACAACATCGGTGTCAGAGACAGGCGTCCCGGTTTCGGGATACGTCCGGCCATGATCCGGTCCAGCCAATCCCGCGCAGCTGGTCCGGTGATCCGGTACTTTCCGAAGTTGTGGACCTCGTTGATACCCACGTTCTCGCGCACGGCCCGCACTTCGCGCCCTGTCGCACCGAACGCGTCAGAACGCCGGAACGAAGGGGTCTCGTACCCAGGCTCATCGCCTTGCGCAAAGTAGTTGGCGACCTCCAGCCCGTATTGTTGGCCCCAGACGGCGCCCAGATCACTGAAGATGTCATACATCGGTGTGGTTCGGTTTGGACGCGCAGCGGGCAGTTCCTCGTTTGGATAGGCGACACTGAAACGTTTCTGATAGTTCTCGATGACTTTGGCACGGGTATAGCCAGGGCTGATCCAATCCCCGAATCGGGCCACGTCCATGGCAAAGACATCACGTTCGGGCTCGCCCTCGATCATCCATTGCGCCAACGTCAGGCCAACACCGCCGCCCTGGCTGAACCCGGCCATAACACCGCAAGCCGACCAATAGTTGCGCATTCCGGGCACCGGCCCGACCAGAGGGTTTCCATCGGGCGCAAAAGTGAAAGGCCCGTGGATCACTGACTTCACGCCAGCTTCGGCCAGAACAGGGAAGCGTTTATAAGCGAACTCGATACTGTCAGTGATCTTGTCGTAGTCATCGGGCAGGAGTTCATGGCCGAACTCCCAAGGCGTACCGTCTACCGCCCAGGGTTTGCAGGGTTGTTCGTAGAAGCCGATGCAAAGGCCGCGCCCTTCCTGCCGGAGATAGCTTTCACCTGCCGGGTCCATCACATGAGGATGCTCGCCACCGGCGTCGATGATCGCTTCAATCTGAGGGATCGAGTCCGTGACCAGATATTGGTGCTCCATCGGATGCAGAGGGAAATAGACACCGGCCATCGCGCCCACCTCACGCGCCCAAAGACCACCTGCATTCACGATATGCTCGGCGTGAATGGTGCCCTTGTCGGTGATCACATCCCAAGACCCGTCCGGGCGTTGGTTGGTTTCACGCACCATGCAATGGGTTTCGATTGTTGCTCCGCCCATGCGGGCTGCTTTGGCATAGGCATGTGTGGTTCCCGAGGGGTCAAGATGCCCGTCCAGCGGATCATAGAGCGCGCCGATGATGCCGTCCGTATTGGTGATCGGGGCAATCTTCTTGATCTCGTCCGGCCCGACGATTTCAGTCTCCAGCCCCATAAAACGGTGCTTGGCACGCTCGGCCAGCAGCATGTCAAAACGGTCCTGATTGTCGGCCAGGGTCACACCGCCTACATGGTGCAACCCGCAGGACATGCCGGTGATCTCTTCCAGCTCTTTATACAGCCGAATGGTATAACCCTGCAGCGCTGCCATGTTTGTGTCGCCATTCAGTGTGTGAAACCCGCCCGCCGCGTGCCAGGTTGACCCGCTGGTCAGTTCGGAACGTTCCAACAGCATCACATCCGACCAGCCCAGCTTGGTCAGGTGATACAGAACCGAGCATCCGACGACACCCCCACCAATGACGGCCACTTGGCATGTGTTTTTCATCTGCACCTCCCACTGTTTGTGGGACGGTGCAAAGCAAAGATGCCAGGTGCTGTCAATTACGCGACAGAAGGTGTCGTTTTTGCTATTTGGTCCGGTTTAAAGCGGCCGAACTTTCAGGCCTGTGATGCGATTTCCATCGCGGGCTGTAACCTCGAACCGGAAGCCGTGGAAGGAAAACACCTGACCCACGATCGGGATCATTTGCGCTTCGTGTATGACCAGACCGGCAAGGGTGTTGGCCTCTTCATCCGGCAGTGACCAATCCAGCGCCCGGTTTGCGTCGCGGATGGTCATTGCGCCTTCGACAAGGTACTGACCATCTTCGGTCCTGGTGACAGGCACCTCTTCGTCGATGTCAAATTCATCGGCGATTTCGCCCACGATCTCTTCCAGAATGTCTTCCAGCGTAATCAGGCCGCGCAGCGAACCGTATTCGTCGACCACAAGTGCAAAATGGCTGTGCATTCGCAGGAACTCCCGCATCTGGTCGTCCAGAGTGGTGGTTTCGGGCACAAAATAGGGGTCGTTGGCTACCTTGCCGATGTCAAAGCTGGCCAGACGGTCGGTACCGCCGCGGCCGCCGGCTTGGGCATACATGGCGCGAAACAGGTCTTTGGCGTGAACCACCCCGACGATGTTTTCCGGCTCATCGCGAAAAACAGGCAGTCGCGTGTGCGGACTTTGCAGACACTGCTTCAGGATTGCTTCGGGGGCGGCGTTGGCGTCGATCATCTCGATGTTCGAGCGGTGCAACATGATTTCTTCCACCGTCCGTTCACCCAGATCCAGTGCACCCAAGATGCGGTCACGATCTTCCTTTTCGACCACACCTTCGGAATGGCCAAGCTGCAGGGCTCCGGCGATTTCTTCGCGCACGGCCAAGATGTTGCTGTCGGGGTCGATCCGCACGCCAAAGAGGCGCAAGACACCGCGCACCAGCAGACGCACCGCGGCCACGATGGGGGAAAACACCGTCACAATCACGCTGATGATTGGCGCTACCGCAGCTGCAGCCTTTTCAGAATTGGTAATCGCATAGGTCTTGGGCAACACTTCGGCAAAGATCAACACCAGCAAGGTCATGACCAGCGTCGCCAGGGCTACGCCGCTTTCGCCGAACAAGCGCGTGAACAACGCAGTCGCCAGCGAGGCCGCCAGGATGTTGACCAGATTGTTGCCCAGAAGAACCGATCCGATCAGACGTTCATTATCATCGGTGATCTCAAGCGCCTTTTTTGCCCCGCGTGATCCTTTGTCGGCTTGCGCCCTGAGCTTTCCACGCGAAGAGGCCGTAAGCGCAGTTTCCGAGCCCGAGAAGAAGCCGGACAAGACAAGCAAAAATAGGATCGCGCCAGAGGTAAACCAGAATGCGCTGTCGATCAGAGAGGGTGAGGGTTCCATTGGTCCTTGAGATTTAGAGTTCTGCATCCGTTATGGGGATACGGTCCCACCGGATCAAGGGCTTAGCCCTCGTCTTTCTTGGCGTCCTTGCTAAGCGGGTGATGCTGCAACACCAGTTCCGCAAGGCGTTCATCCAGAACATGGGTGTAGATCTCGGTCGTGGCGATGTCAGCATGACCCAACAAGGTTTGGATCGAACGCAGATCAGCTCCGTTCGCCAGAAGATGCGTGGCAAAGGCATGGCGTAATGTGTGCGGCGTGACTTTTTCAGGCGAAACACCGCCTTGCACGGCCAGTTCCTTGACCAGCAGAAAGAACCTGTGCCGCGTCAGGTGGCCCGATTTTCCGCGCGATGGGAACAGAAAGCGCGAACGTTGGCCGCCTTTCCCTACGGTCTGATCCTCTGCTTCATCCCGCACGGTCAGCCAAGCTGCCAATGCCTCTCGCGCGGGTGGGGACAGGGGCACCATCCGTTCCTTGCCACCTTTGCCCAGTACCAGCAGCATACGCGGATCGCCACGCGCCGAGGAAACGGGCAAGGACACAAGCTCGGTCACGCGCATTCCGGTGGCGTAAAGAAGTTCCATCATGCAGGTATTGCGCAACCGATCCGCTTTGGTGCGCCCAGTTTGCCGGGCGGCTTCAAGCAAGCGATCCACCTCGGGGACATCCAACGCCTTGGGAAGACGTTTCTGTCGCCCCGGACCTTTGATCTGAATGGCAGGGTTCACGTCGCGCCAGCCTTCTTCGAAGGCAAATCGATAGAGTTGCTTGATGGCCGACAAGCGTCGTGCACGGGTGGAACGGGACAAGCCCAGCGCATCGCAATCGATCAGATAGGCTTCAATCTGATCGCGATCGGCGTGTTCAAATCCCGTGACCCTGTGGTCCATCCACGCGGCAAGGTCTTTCAGATCACGCCCATAAGCCAGCAACGTGTTTGTCGCCGCTCCAAGCTCTGCCGCCTGCGCTTGCAGGAAAGTCGAAATCCAAAGCTCGTTGGTTGCCGGACCGCCCATGATCACCGCTCTTGCAGGATCAAAAGCGTTAGGGCGGCGCGGCGGACCGTGTCCTCCAACCCCACCTTTCGGAAGGTGGCGATAGCGCCGGTCAGATCGACCAGATTGCCGCGTGCGCCATGGGCAAACATTTGCATCGCTTCCAAAATGGCCTCGCCCAGCTGACCGTTGGCCAACAGCGCGTCGATGTCGCTGGGCACAGGCGCCGACCATTCAAATCCTTGTGCGATGGCATCTGCCCGGGGTGAGGGCGATACAGCCCGTCCGGGATCGCCTTGCGCAAGCGCTGCAAGGAACAATGTGTCGGTCGAGTTGTCGGGCGTAACAAGGGCTGCACGTTCATACATCTCGGACAACATGAGGATGCGCCAGCGCAGGATTTCAGTGGCGGTCACTGGCAAGGTAACTTGCGACAGGCGTTCTGCGAAGAGTTCCGCAAAGGGAACTTCAAGGCCCACGCTACGCATCTGTTGCCAGACAATGGGCAGTGTCTTTCCAATGGCCTCGGCATTGCCCGTGTTCAGTGCGCTTTCAAATCGTTGGATGGCCGAGACACGGTCCCAGACCGCGCCGGATGCGGCAGGATCACGTTCGGTGTAAAGGCCCAAGAGCTGATTTGGCGTCAATGCACCGATCCGTGTCAACCGTTCGGCAGCTTCGATCTGGGCCTTCCAACCCGCGACGTCCCGCAGATCTGCGTTGGCAAAGGCGCGCGGCAGAGGGGCGGACGGCAGGCGTTCCCCTATGGCTTCGAATAGCCGGAAACTCAGCGGGTCGGGGTCTTCAGGCTGCGGCAGATAGGCTGCACCTTCATAAAGCTCGGGGCTCAGAAACCGGTCCAGTACTGCAAGGTCTTCGGGCGACAGAAGTTCCAGCGCGTGCGCGGCTTCGAGTGTCAGCGCCGCAGACGCCCAATCCCCGCGACGCGCTTTGCAGAATATCTGCGCTGCATAGTTCTGCGACAGATGAGGTTGGGCAATCAGGGCGGTGCAACTTCGATCTTCGTCCCCGGTCAGCAGTGTCGCGTCAAACCAGCGTTGAAAACGCTCTTGCGTGTCAGTTGGACCGGCCAATTGCACGAGTGATTGTACAGGGTCTGCTGCGCCCAGCTGCATCAGTCGATCCAGGCGGGCCAATAGCAGCACCTCTTGCGCATCTGGCCCGGACGGGGCGCGGGATTCTGACAAGAGCAACGTGAACAGCAAACGCTGCATGGCGGGATTGTCACGAACAGGTATCTTGGAAATCAGTTCTGCCAGAAGGCTGGGATCACTGCTTTGCCAAAGGTCGATCGGCAGGCCCGTGACGGTGGACGACACAAGACCCAGCGGTTGTGACAGGGCCTCAAGCGAAGTCACCTCGATGTCCGGCAAGGCACCGTTTTGAGCCACAGGTGGCTCCAGCAGAACGGTTCCGGGAAGGTTTTCAGGCGGATTAGACAGCCAATCGATGGCCGACAAAGGGGCCTGCGCCTGTGCGGACCCTGCCAGAAAGACGACAAAAAGCGCCTGTTTAGTCGACATCCAGCACGACCGGTTCGCGGATTTCACTTTGGGGTGCTGAAAAATCCGCGCCAAAGAAAGGACCCACATAGGCATAAGCCACCAGCCCAATGAACCCAAGGCAAAGAACATATATCAGAAACTTGATTAGACGGCCCATGGCTTTACGCTGCCTCAATTTTTGATTTTGGCCAAGTTATAACTGGCATTTTTCCTAAGATCACGTCATTCACGTTGAAATGAGCGAAATTAAGCATAACACCCACATTTCGGACGCACAGGGCAGGTTTGATCTGCACAAAACCGTGGTTCTGGTGGGGATGATGGGCGCTGGTAAGACCGCTGTGGGCCGCGCCCTGGCGGCGCGCCTTGGCGTTCCGTTTCTGGACAGCGATGCCGAGATCGAATCAGCCGCCAACATGACCATCCCGGAAATCTTCAAACGTTATGGCGAACCTTTCTTTCGCGTGAAGGAAGCGCAGGTTATCGGACGCTTGCTGGAAGAGAAGAATGGTATCTTGTCAACCGGTGGCGGGGCGTTTTTGCAACCGGACAATCGCCGAACGATCAGCCAGCAGGGGGCCTCGGTATGGCTTCGGGCTGACCTGAACGTGTTGTGGAACCGGGTGCGCCGCAAGGATACGCGCCCGTTGCTTCGAACCGCTGATCCTTATGCAACGTTAAAGGCCCTCTACGAGGCGCGCGTGCCGGTTTACGCCGAGGCGGATTTGACGGTCGAGTCCGATGGCGATACCTCGATCGAGAATATGGTGGACCGGGTGGTCGTCGCTTTGCTGGCGCGCCCCGATGTTTTGGAACAGAAGTAATGCATCAAACAGTACACGTGGATCTGGGCGACCGTTCGTATGATGTTGAGATCGGGCCGGATCTTCTGGCGCGGGCGGGTGAGTGGATTTCCCCGCTGTTGTCGCGCCCCAAGGTGGCCGTCCTGACCGATGAAAACGTGGCTGACCTGCATCTGGACGCACTTCGCGCAGGGCTCAACGCTGCAGGGGTCGAGATGACAGCGCTGGCGTTGCCCGCCGGCGAAGCCACCAAAAGCTGGTCACATTTCGAACGCGCGGTTGAATGGCTGCTGGCAGAGAAAGTCGAACGTCGGGATGTGGTCGTGGCGTTGGGTGGTGGGGTCATTGGCGACCTTGCAGGTTTTGCTGCGGCTGTTCTGCGCCGCGGGGTCCGGTTTGTGCAGATCCCCACATCGCTTCTGGCGCAGGTCGACAGCTCGGTCGGGGGAAAAACAGGGATCAATGCGCCTCAGGGCAAGAACCTGATTGGGGCGTTCCATCAACCCTCGCTGGTACTGGCTGACACGTCAGTTCTTGGGACTATGACCCAGAGGGATTTTCTGTCGGGCTATGGCGAGGTCGTGAAATACGGTCTACTGGGCGACGCGGATTTCTTTGAGTGGCTTGAGGAAAACGGACCAAACGTGTCCGCCGGAGAGATGGCGGCGCGCGTGCGGGCTGTCACGCGTTCTGTGCAGATGAAAGCCGATATCGTGGCGCGGGATGAAACCGAACAAGGCGATCGTGCCTTGTTGAATCTGGGGCACACGTTCTGCCACGCGCTTGAGGCGGCGACGGGTTATTCTGACCGATTGCTGCATGGTGAAGGCGTCGCCATCGGTTGTGCGCTTGCGTTTGAACTGTCCTCGCGTCTCGGGTTGTGTTCACAAGAAGACCCAAGCCGGGTGCGGGCGCATCTGCGGGCCATGGGGATGAAGATTGATCTTGCTGATATTCCAGGGGATCTTCCAAGTGCCCAAGCGCTGGTGGACCTTATGGGGCAGGACAAGAAGGTTGTGGATGGGCAGTTGCGGTTCATTCTCGCGCGCGGCATCGGTCAGGCTTTTGTGACCTCTGATGTACCAAAGGATGCGGTTCTGTCGGTCTTGTCAGACGCTTTGGCAATGGCGTGATCCGGGGCCCTAGCGGCCCTGTATCACCATCAGTTCGCCGATGTTTTCGCGGGTGATATAGCCTACCATGCGCCCGCCATGGGTGGTAACCGCGATGGCTGGTGCGCCTTTGTGCAGGTGTTCCAACACCTCCTCAAGCCCGGTGGTCAGCGAGACCGAAGGGATATCGGCATCCATCACCGAAAGCGCAGCGGTTGATCTGGGCTGATCGCTGGCCAGAGCTGCGAACAAGCGATTCCGGGTCACAAAACCCAGAAGGGCACGATCAGAGTCCAGAACCGGAAACTCGTGCTGTGTCGTATGAATGACGGCTTGCGCTGCTGTGCTCAGCGTGTCCTTGGGGGACAGAGCGTGAAATTCGGTGATCATCGCATCCCGGGCCAATACGCGGCGCGCGGCGGACCGCAATGCAACATCCTGGCTTTCTGCATTGGCGGCAATGAACACAAACACCGCGATCAGGACAAGAATGGGGTTTGCCGAACTGAGCCCAAGGAAACCAAGCCCGACGGCGACGATCTGGCCGCCTATCGCCGCCACTCGGGTGGCTTTGACCCTGTCCATGCGCAGGCACAGAAGGGCACGGAACACCCGTCCCCCGTCCATGGGAAAGGCGGGGATCATATTGAACGCGGCCAGCAGCAAGTTGATATAGGCCAGCCTGTCCAATAACCCGGTTCCAGGCGAGTCGATCTGAGCAAAGGTTTCAAAGGGCGTCCCAGCGCCAAGGACAAAGAGTACGATCCAGATGACGATGTTCACCGCAGGACCCGCAAGCGCGACGTAAACCTCCTGCATCGGTTTTTCCGGCATGCGTTCCAGCCGGGCCAGCCCGCCGATGGGCAGCAGAGTTATGTCAGGGGTTTTGATGCCATAGCGCCGAGCGATGAGAGCATGGCCAAATTCATGCGCAACGACGCAGGCAAACAGCGCCAGAACAAAAATAAGGTTGTCGATGGCGGCTGGCAGACCACCTGCGGAATAGGCTGCAAAGCCGACCCAGGCCAACAACAGAAAGAAGGTGACATGGACCCTCAGTTCGGACCCGAGTAACCGGCCGAGAGAGAAGGACCATGTCATGTCATGTCTCCGTATTGATTAGAACGGAATCTCGTCGTCGTCGATTCCGCCCGATGCCGGCGCCGGAGAGCTGGACGGACCGCTGTAAGGGTCTCCGTATCCGCCGCCCCCGGCCTGACCACCGCCATAACCACCGCCGCTGCCGCCACCGCCTTCACCGCGCGCATCCAGCATCACAAGGGTAGAGCCAAAGCCCTGCAATACAACTTCGGTGGAATAGCGGTCCTGGCCTGACTGATCTTGCCACTTGCGGGTCTGTAATTGCCCTTCGAGATAGACCTTCGACCCTTTGCGCAGGTATTGCTCTGCTACTCGGACCAGACCTTCGTTGAAGATGGCGATCGAGTGCCATTCCGTGCGTTCGCGGCGTTCACCCGTGTTGCGATCTTTCCAGTTCTCTGACGTGGCAATGCGCAGATTGCAGACCTTGCCGCCATTCTGGAATGTCCGCACTTCGGGATCACGACCCAGATTTCCGACCAGAATGACCTTGTTGACTGAACCCGCCATGTTATTCCTCGTTCTGTTCTGACGTAAATGCGCCGAATCTGGCGCAATGAGTTTGCGTGACCCTATACGGCCTGCATCGTGGTTGAAAACAGTTGATACAACACTGTTGAACAAGAGTCTTACTGTAGTCTTTACCAAGCTTTCATTTTTTGCGGGAATACCTATACTCCGATTGGTTTCTTATCGAGCAGGATAGGCATTGATGCGTTCTTGGGTTGCTGGGTTTTCTGTTGTCTGCCTTGTGCTGGCTGTTGCGCCTGCGCAGGCGCAAACTTTGTCCACCAAAAGCCGTAAGGATATTTTTCTGAAGCAATCCAAGGTACTGGATTCGCGCGCAGCAACGCAGTATCGCGATTCCGCACGACTGAAGCCCAAGGCATCCCGCGCGCAAACCAGCAAGCGATATACCGGTAAGTATCGTGGCCAATATCTGGACTTGGCAAAGCAGGCGGCCCAGCTTCACAATATCCCCGAAGATCTGTTCCTGCGGCTTGTGCAGCAGGAAAGCGGATGGAACCCACAGGCGAAATCTCACAAAGGCGCGCTGGGATTGGCGCAACTGATGCCTCAGACGGCCGAACTGCTGGGGGTTAATCCGCACGATCCTAAGCAAAACCTGGAAGGCGGGGCCAGATATCTGTCCTGGCAGTATCGCAAGTTCAAATCGTGGCCGCTGGCGCTGGCCGCTTACAATGCAGGTCCCAAAGCGGTCGAAAAGCATGGTGGCATCCCGCCCTATAAGGAAACCCAGAACTACGTGAAGGTCATCTGGGGCGGGTAAGCTCGGATGCTGCGACGCAGAGCGTCCAATTCTTGATTCCATGCGACTTGTCCAACTAACCTGAAAGGGTACCACCTAGAAACTGGTGAGGCCCATCATGCCTGTCGACCACCCTCAAATTCCCAAAAAAACACTGGCCAACTGGCAGCAGCTTGTAGATCTGGTCGCCGAGTTGGCAGATGTGCCCGCAAGCCTGATCATGAAAACCGATGCGCCTGACCATGCGGTTCTGATCACCTCGGATCATCCCGAAAATCCCTATCCGGTCGGATTGACTTTCCAGCTGAATCCCAAGCTCTATTGTCAGGGTGTTCTGCAACGGGATGGAGAGCTGGTGGTTGAGGATGCCGCCTGTGATCCGGTCTGGTCCGATAATGACGATCTGGAACACGAGATGACGTTTTACATCGGTCTGCCTTTGAAATGGCCTGATGGATCGGTGTTCGGAACAATCTGCGTTCTGGATCGCAAGCAAAACCGTCGGGCATTGCTGTTCCGCGAAGGTCTGACCCAGTTTGCGCGCATGGTCGAGTCGGATTTGGCTTTGTTGCAAGAGGTTTATCTGCGCCGCGCTTTGGAAGAAAAACTGAATGAAACACTGGCGCAACTCGAAACGCGTGTCTCGGATCGCACGCGGGAATTGCGGGAAACCAACACAGCGCTGCGCGTGCTGCTGTCCAGTTTGGAAGATGATCGCAAGAGCCGTGACGCGGAAATTGTCGAACAGGTGCGTAGCCGGGTGCTGCCATATCTGGATAAGGTTCGAGCGCAGTTTGCAGGTGATGAGTCGCAGAGTGTTTACCTCGAACTGGCTGAGAAAAACCTGAACGAGATCACGTCCTCCCTGTCGGACAAACTGACCGATGCATTTTCGGTTATGACCCCGACCGAGATTGAAATCGCGCAGATGGTCATGTTTGGAAAGACAACCAAAGACATCGCCAAGGCCCTGTCGCGAGAGACCTCGACAATCGATTTTCATCGCAACAATATCCGCCGAAAACTGGGTCTTGAAGGGCGCGACCAGAACCTGCGTAGCCATCTTCTTTCAATTTCGTGATGCACGAATATGGGGATTGCCCCCATATTACACCCCTAATTTTCCGGTCTGAGCCAACATGGCTTGGCTTGTTACCCTCTGTGACGAGGTGCGGGCAAAACGCACACGTCCAACAGAGAGGTACACTAAATGGATCGCAAAGATCTGAAGCCGACCATCCTGAAGGGGGATAAGGATCATCTGGCACCGGGGTTGTCTCGTCGGTCGTTCTTCATGGCAGCAGGGGCTGCCGGTGTCGGTGCGACAGCTTCTGTGCTGGGTGCGAAACCGGCTGAGGCGCAGTCTCAGGCCTGGTTGCAGCCGGGGAACAACAACCATGTGATCGACCTGCAGGCGTCGACCGGGCAGGCCAGCACCGGGGCCGTTGGCATCGACTACTACGGTCATTGTGCCATCAAGATCACGTCCCCCAACGGAGCAACCGTGTTGTTCGACCCGTGGCGCGATGATCCGTCGGGTGCGTGGGGTCTGTGGTTCCGCAACGAATTCCCTCAGATCCCGGTGGATATCACCCTGTCGACGCATGCGCATTTTGACCACGATGCGATTGAACGTCCAAACTCGACGATGGTTCTGGACCGGATGGTCGGTAATTTCGAGTTTGCCGACCTCAAGATCACCGGGTTTGCCGACAAACATGCCTGTGTTGCACCGGGCTGGTATGATTGGACAAACGCGCTCGCAGAGTTCGGGGTGGAAGCCTGCCCGCCGAACAATGTGGGCCACATGGATATGGTGGTCTATCTGGTTGAAACCGGCGGAATCCGAACGCTGATCTGGGGCGACAACCGCCACAACCCGCCACAGGAGTTCTGGGATGAGATCGGACAGGTCGATGTCCTCACCCTTCCGGTGGATGGTTCGGAACATATCCTCAGTTATGACCAGGGCAACGATATCGTGGCCAAACTGAAGCCCAAGGTCATCATTCCCACACATTACCTGAACGAGGTCACGTCTTACACGCTGACCACGCTGCAATCCGCAGATGAATGGGTAAAGGGACAACAGAGCTACAAGATGCTCGACAGCGCCAGTCTTCAACTTGAAGCCGGAGAGATTTCCGGAATGAACCAGGAGTTCATGCATTTCGGCAACAACGTCATGACCGGCTGAGAACAATACGGGAGCCACCACTCACATTCTTACTCCCAAGCGTCGCCTGTCTCCCCCCAAAATGCGGCGAAAAAAGAAAGGGCCGGTCTGTGACCGGCCCTTTCTGTGTCTGATCTGGCGGTTATTCCGCCGCGACTTTGATCACCGGCTCCATCCGCGCCAGAATGTCTTCGGCCAGGTGACATTTCACCTGATGACCGTCCGCAAGGGTCTGCACCGGCGGAACATGCGTCTCGCAACGCCCATCCGGCACTTCGGATTTCCAGCGGCAGCGGGTCTGGAACGGGCAGCCCGGCGGCGGGCTCATGGCCGAAGGGATATCGCCATCCAGAACGATATGTTGCTTCTCGACCGAGGTATCCGCAATGGGCACGGCGCTCAGCAGGGCTTCGGTATAGGGGTGATAGGGCGGGGCAAAGACCTGATCCGTGGTGCCCAGTTCGACCACGTGACCCAGATACATCACCATGACCCGGTCACTGAGGTAGCGCACGATGGACAGGTCGTGGCTGATGAACAGCAGCGTCGTTTTGTGCTCACGCTGAATCTCCATCAGCAGGTCGGTAACGGCCGCCTGCACCGACACATCCAAGGCCGAGACCGGCTCATCTGCGACAACGATGCGCGCATCACCGGCAAAGGCGCGGGCAATACCCACGCGTTGTTTCTGACCACCGGACAGCTGGCGAGGCATCCGTTCCGCAAAGGCGCGCGGCAGTTTTACCAGATCCAGCAGTTCCAGCATCCGCTTCTTGCGTTCCGCCTCAGAGTTTCCGACGCCGAAGATTTCAAGCGCACGGATGATCTGACGCCCGACGGTCATCGACGGGTTCAGCGTATCAAACGGGTTCTGGAACACCATCTGAACTTCGCCAACCGTCTTGGCATCCCGTTCTTCAATGGGCACCTGCTCGATATTGCGGTTGTCCAGCAGGATTTGCCCGTCCGTCGCAGTTTCGAGCCCCATTAGAACTTTGGCAAAGGTGGACTTGCCGCAGCCGGATTCACCCACGATGGCCAGCGTCTCGGACTCATGGGCCTCAAAGCTCAGCGTCTCATTGGCCTTTACAACTTTCTTCTCGCCGCCACCGAACAGCGCGTTCGCGGCAACCTCATAATATTTCTTGAGGTTGTCCATCTTCAGAACAACGCGGCCGATCTCGCCCTTGTCCTTCTGATCCGCCAACGTAATGGGCGCGTTCCAGTCGATCTCCTGAAACTTCAGACAGCGCGTATGGTGCCGGTCATTGCCAGGCACGGCCTCCATCAAGATGTCTTTCGCGTCGCAGCGACCTTCTTCAAAATAATCGCAGCGCGGGCCAAAGTTGCAGCCCGGTGGCCGCTCATGGGGCAGGGGGAAATTCCCCGGAATCGCCACCAGCGGACGCGAGTTCTTGTCAGCCCCCGGCAGCGGGATCGAACGGAACAGCGCCTGCGTATAGGGGTGCTGCATCTCGTCGAACACATCCTTGATCGAGCCACGCTCGACCGCTTCACCCGAATACATCACGCACAGCCGGTCACAGGTTTCCAGGACCAGACCCAGATTGTGCGAGATAAACAGCATCGAAGTGCCGTATTTCTTGCCAAGATCCTTGACCAGTTCGACCACAGCAGCTTCAACAGTCACGTCCAAAGCTGTTGTTGGCTCATCCAGGATCAGCAACGCCGGCTTCGACATCAGCGCCATCGCAATCACGATCCGCTGCTGCTGACCACCAGAAAGCTGATGCGGAAAGGAATTCAGCATTCGCTCGGGGTCCGGCAGGCGAACGTCTGTCACAACTTCCAACGCCCGTGAATATGCTTCTTCCGTGCTGACACCTTCGTGGATCATCGGCACTTCCATCAATTGCTTGCCGATCTTCATCGCCGGGTTCAGCGATGCCATCGGCTCCTGATAGATCATCGCGATTTCGTTTCCACGAATGTCACGTAGTTCTTCGGTCGACATTTCCGCTAGATCGCGGCCTTTGAACTTGATCGTTCCGCCTACGACGCGACCGTTCTTGCCAAGGTCTTGCATGACACCCAGCGCCACGGTTGATTTACCGCAGCCGGATTCACCAACCAGCCCCACCGCCTCACCGGGCTGTACGCTGACCGAGAAATCCATCACGGCAGGAATTTCGCGCAGACGGGTGAAAAACGAAATCGACAGCTTGTCGATCTCCAGAATTGGCCCGTCATAATCCGCCATTTTGCTCATCTTGTTCACTCCTCACCAAATGCGGGGATCCCCTTCATCTGGCTGAAAATATCCCGGGGGTCCGGGGGCAGAGCCCCCGGCCTCGATCACGTCAGTCCTTCAGGCTTTCTTCGCGAAGACCGTCCGCCAGCAGGTTCAGACCAAGAACCAGCGACAACAGTGCAAAGGCAGGCGGAAGGGCAGGGTGCAGGTAGATCGACAGAAGCTTGCGCCCCTCGTTGATCGTAGACCCCCAGTCCGGGCTTTCAGGTGGAAGGCCCAGCCCGAAGAAACCCAAGGTTCCCAGCAGGATGGTTGTGTAACCAATGCGCAGACAGAAATCGACGATCAGCGGACCACGGGCGTTGGGCAGGATTTCCCACAGCATGATGTACCAGGGACCCTCGCCACGGGTTTGCGCCGCCGCGACGTAGTCACGGGTTTTGATGTCCAATGCCAGCCCACGCACGATACGGAAGACCGTGGGCGAGTTCACAAAGACCACCGAAACGAAGACCACCAGAATGCCGCCGGGGATATCGAACAGGTCCAAGTAAGTCGGCAGACCCCAGATCCGATAGGCTTCGGTATTGATGATGTAGCCATCGGTCGAGATCAGCGACAAATACAGCCAGATCGCCACGCCCAGAACACCGATCAGCAGCGGTGTGCGGAAATTCGGGCGTGTGTAATAGCGCGAATTCAGCAGTACTCCGATGAACAGGATCGGGAACACGAACAGCACAGCCGCCATATAGTTGGGCACCCCGGTCGCCACGATTTCCGGTGTCACCAGCAGATAGAACAGCAAGATCACAGGGAAGGCGAGGATCAGGTTCGCGAGGAACGACAGGAATGTGTCCAGACGACCTCCGTAGTATCCGGCAGGCAAGCCCAAAGTGATGCCGACCATGAAGGCGAACATCGTCGCCAATGGGGCGATCTGCACCACGACCCAGGCCCCCTTGATCATCCGGCTAAAGACGTCACGAGCCAGGTTGTCGCCGCCCAGAAGGTACCAGGCGTATTGTCCGTCCTCCAGGTTCGGCAAAGGTGTTCCGGGCACTTTGTTCTTCATGCCAGAGATCTGTACAAGTGGGTCATGGGTAACGATCAGATCAAGCGCGCCGAAGATACCGGTGAAGACCCAAAACATCACAAGGCCAAAACCGATCATGCCAATGGGGCTGTCATACAGTTTGCCGTATAGTCCCAACCGCCGCTTAAAGGCGATGGACATGGCGAACATGATGATCAGCGCGACCCATACCGGCATGAACTGTTGGGAAATTGCCCCAACAATGCCGGCGCTGGTTCCCATCAGGACGCCCAGCACCAGATAGGCCACAGCCAATCCAACACTGGCCAGGAAACTGTAGTTCAGCACAAGTTGGATCAGGCCGCGGACTCCGCCGCTCGAACTGACGGACCCATCCGAATTCACGATAATCTGCTCTTCGGGCAGGAAGATACTGGCAATGGTCCAGATCAAGATCGAAAGGATCAGCACCGCCAGTGCGATCATCAGCAATGGGTTCAGGAAGGCAATAGAGCCGGTCCAAGTAAGTGGTTCCATAATCTCACCCTCCTCTTATGAAATGCGGATGCGTGGGTTGAGGTAAACATAGCCGATATCCGAGATCAGCTGCGTTATCAGAACCACAAAGACCGACACGACCGAGATCGCCAGCAGAAGCTGGATGTCGTTGTTACCCGCCGCCTGAACAAGCGCCCAGCCGAAACCCTTGTAGTTGAACAGGGTTTCAACGATCACCACGCCATTCAGCAGCCATGGGAACTGCAGCATGATGACGGTAAACGGCGCGATCAGTGCGTTGCGTAGCGCGTGCTTCATGACGATGTTCGGGAATGACACACCCTTCAGGCGTGCGGTTCGGATGTACTGCGCCGTCATCACCTCGGTCATCGAGGCGCGGGTCATGCGGGCGATATAGCCCATACCATATAGCGCAATGGTCAGAACCGGCAGGAAGAAGTTCTCGAATGTCGGGTTCTCCATCGCTTGCGTCGCGGTTCCTTTGAACCACTTCAATCCAACAGTGGATGAGGTGAAAATGGCGATGAAGATAACGCCGGACACGTATTCCGGTGTTGCCGTCGTGATGATCGAGAATGTGGACAGAGACCGATCCAGTGCCGATCCCTCGCGCATCCCGGCCAGAACACCAACGATCAGCGCGGATGGCACCATCAGGACCAGAACCCAGAACATCAGGTAACCGGTATTGCCGAGACGTTTTCCGACAATGGTTCCGACTTCGTCCTTGAATACGGTCGAGTATCCCCAATCGCCCTGAAGAACACCGCAGTATCTAGCCGTGTCCTCTGCCGTTGAGCCGGGTCTTGTGCACGTACCCACAAACTGGCCATCGTCCAGTGTTTTCTGGAAGCCGGGCATCACGCCCAGCCATTGGCCGTATTTTACAAGTGTGGGCTGAAGATAACCGCGATTGTCCAACCAGGCTTCGACTTGCTCGTCTGACATCCGCTGGTTGCCCTGCGTTTTCGCAAGCTTTTCAAGGTTCGGGTATAGGTTGGTCAGGAAAAAGACGACGAATGTCAGACATAATGCTGTAAGCAGCATGACTCCGAACCGTCGTAGGATGAATAGTCCCATGTTGGCCCCTGTTGTTCAGGTATTCCGCAGATCATTGGACCATTTTCTGGCCTCGGACGTCCGACCCCGCGTCGGCAAGTCTGCGGCTGGAAAGGGGCGCCCGTATCAGGCGCCCCTTGTGGGTCTTTGACAGAGCTTAGGCAGCCCAGCCCCACTTGTAGTGGTGGTGTTCGAAGGTCACGTGCATGTCGGTGCCGACAAGACCCTCTTTCATGTGACGATAGAGCGAACGCCAATAGGGCTGAATAGTGACCCCATCTTCCTGCAGCAGTGCTTCGCCACGTGCCATGACTTCGCGACGCGCGTCCGCGTCAGCAATGGCAAGCGCCTCTTCCAGAATGGCGTCAAATTCGGGGCTTGCATAGCCGAACTCGTTCCAGGCTTCACCCGAACGATAGGCAAGCGCCCAGATCTGAACACCCAGCGGGCGTGGGTTCCAGTTGGTCGAGCTGAACGGATATTTCGCCCAGTCGTTCCAGAAGGTGTTGCCCGGCAGAACCGTCCGCTTGACCTTGATTCCGGCATCGCGCAGCTGCGCAGCCACCGCGTCGGTGGTGTTGCGGCGCCAGTCATCGTCGATCGAGATGATCTCGTGTTCGAAGTCACCGAACCCGGCCTCGTCCATCAGCGCCTTGGCAGCTGCGGGGTCGACCTTCTGCGGGGGCAGCTCTGCATATTCCGGGTGCAGCGGAGCCACATGGTGGTTTTCCGCTGGGGCACCACGACCGCCATAGCCCAGTTCCAGACAAACGGCGTTGTCGACTGCCATCTGAATTGCCTGACGGACACGCTTGTCTGCATAAGGCTTCTGACCGTCGAAATCGGCCAGCTGGTTCGGACGAATAACGATGGTTGCGGCAGTCACAACTTCGGACTTCGCATAGCCAAGACCATCCATCACGTCGATGAATTCACCCACCGATTCATAAAGCATGTCGACTTCATCGGATTCCAGCGCTGCCAGCCAGGCGGATGGGTCGGTGCCGTAGTCGATATACTCGATACGATCCAGGGCAGGGCGGCCATACACTTCATCACCCCACCAGGTGTGATCCGGGTTGCGAACCAGAACGGCTTTTACGCCAACCTCAAGTTCATCCATCAGATAAGGGCCGGTACCCACGTTGTTCAGCAAATCAGTCTCGCTGAACGAGCTGTGAACAATCGCGCCGGGATAGTCGGCCATACCCGGGATAAGCGTAATATCAGGCTTGGGCAGGTTCAGCTTGACCGTGGTTGCGTCAACTACTTCGATGACACCATCGCCTGCCTGACCCGAATCCGCGTCGATCAGCGTCGCAAAGCGTCCCGCCATCGAGTTGGTTTCCGAGGTCTTGTCACACCAGCGTGCGATGTTGCGGGCAACGTCGTCGGCGGTGAAGTCATCGCCATTGTTCCACTTGACGCCCGGACGGACATTCAGAGTGTAGACGGTCGCGTCGTCGTTGACTTCCCAGCCTTCCAACAGCATGCCGCGGAATGAACCGTCCGAGTTGTACTCGACCAGATATTCCAGCGTGCCGCGCGTTACGTTCGCGATCTGTGACCAGTCATAGGTTCTGGGGTCTTTGAGGGCGCGCACTTCCTGCTGCACACGCAGCGTGCCGCCTTCTTGCTTTGCCGCCTGGGCCACTGCAGGTGTCGGCAAGCCGATCATGCTGTAAGCCACGGCAGCTGTAACCCCAAGACCGGTTGCGCGCGTCATGAATTCCCGCCGGCTCAGCTTGCCGTCGCGGTATTCCTGAGCGTGCATCTCGGCCGCCCAGTGCACCTTGTCTTCGGTGGATACGTTATTCGTCATGGATGTCTCCCTGTGACATTGATTTTGTTGATTGATTTATGGCTCTACGCGACTTGGTTTCTCACGGTCGCCAGAGTGAAGATTTTTGGTTTTTGGACTCTGTACATCCCCATGTCGTTATTCGGCACCAGATTTTGGCCTAGGTCAATGTTCGAAATCGTCATTCGAAGTACAAAAACGACATTCTCGCGAAGTTGAGGGCGTGGGTCGACCTTATTCAAGCGGCCCAGAAGGGTGCTGAGATCCCCAATTCTTTTCTTCTTTTGTTAAGGCAAACCACAGAGATTCATTAAGTTTTGTTAAGTATTTAAGACTTGTTTACCGTCTCACCCGGATCGATTCGAAAATTTGGGGTATCATCTTGAGAAATCAACGTGATTCCATGTTTTCATTCGCGCCCGAAACCAGGTGCGCTGGCGTTTCGCAAATTGTCGTGTCGAAATCGTCGCTCGCGCGCGCGCTTGGTCCAAAGTCATGGAGCCATTCAGATAGGCCATAAGCTCTGGTACACCGATGGCCTTGCAGGCGGGTAAGGTGAGGTCAATGCGGTTTTGCATGGCCCGCACTTCCTCGATGGCGCCCCTATCCAGCATCTGGTCAAACCTGCGTTCAATCCGGTCCCAAAGCCACGTCTTGTCAACGTCAAACACAATCGGCACCGTGTCACTCAGGTCCAGAACCGGCGGTGGAGTGTCTGCCTGCCAAGACAAAAGGCTGCGCCCTGTGGCGCGTTGCACTTCCCAAGCACGCTGCACACGAGCCCGGTTGTTTGTGTCCAGCCCCGCCAGCGTTTCATTGTCGACCCCGGCCATAAGCTCTTGATGTGACAGAAGGTCTGCCTCGGCGCGTATGCCCTGTGGTGTGGCGGGAATCTGTGCCATGCCTTCGGTCAGCGCCGTAAAATACAAACCGGTGCCGCCCACGATGATCGGGCGCTGATCGCCGGTCAGCAAGGGAACCACCTCGCGCAGCCAGTGACCAGCCGAATACTCCTGATCATATGCGATGTGACCATAAAGAAGATGCGGTGCGCGGGCTTCCTCCTCAGCGGATGGTCGGGCTGAAATGATCCGCCAGCAATCATAAATCTGGCTGGCGTCCGCGTTGACGATCACTCCGCCGAACCGTTCGGCGATCTCTAGCGCCAGAGCTGATTTTCCCGATGCGGTCGGCCCTGCAATCAGAACCGGTTTGTGGTCGGGGATATTGGGCAACTGTCGAAAAAACTGCTCTGTTGATTGCTGTGCCATATGCGGTTGCCTCGATCCTTACCAACCGCATTGAACCTGCGGAGCTTTTGCTTCATTTTGCGCCGGAAATTAACCCCGTGCCAGCCCGGAGCGCAACATGACCCTTTCCCCTTCGTCAGAAACCACAGAAACCCCAAAAGCCAAGTATAACAGGGTCATGTTAAAAATCTCGGGCGAGGCTTTGATGGGGGATCAGGGATTCGGCCTGCACCCACCAACCGTTCAGCGCATCGCGCAAGAGGTGAAATCGGTTCACGATCTGGGTGTTGAGATCTGCATGGTCATCGGAGGCGGCAACATTTTCCGGGGCCTGAGCGGCTCGGCTCAGGGCATGGAGCGGACCACGGCGGATTACATGGGCATGTTGGCCACTGTGATGAACGCGCTGGGAATGCAATCGGCACTGGAAGAGAACGGGGTTTTCACCCGTGTGATCTCGGCCATTCGTATGGATGAGGTGTGCGAGCCGTATATCCGTCGTCGGGCCGTACGACATCTTGAGAAAAAACGGGTTTGTATTTTTGCGGCCGGAACCGGAAACCCTTATTTTACCACCGACACTGCAGCCACCCTGCGCGCCAATGAAATGGCGTGCGAGGCAATCTTCATGGGCAAGAATGGTGTTGATGGCGTTTACGACAAGGACCCAAAAGAACACGCAGACGCTGTGCGCTATGACACCGTCACGTACGACGACGTATTGGCCAAGCGACTGCGCGTGATGGATGCCTCGGCCATTGCGCTGGCGCGGGATAACAATCTGCCTCTGATCGTCTTCGGGCTGGATGAGCCAGGCGGTTTCCGTGGGATACTGGCGGGTGAGGGGACCTACACCAAAGTTCAGGGCTAAAGCAGACGCTAACGACCCTACAAAACCCCGGCTTTTCGTCGGGGTTTTCTTTTTGCCGTGACTTGACGGTCATGGACGTGCCTGTCTAAGTGTCGGTGCTCTTTTTTGACCAAAGAGCTGCCCTGTGGTTTGTCGTCTTTCGGCACAATCAAAGGTTGGGCTGGAAGACCTGCCATGATTTCTGAGAGGTCCGGAAACATGTGCGGGCATCTCATTGATCTGACTGCAAAACAAAGGAGACATGAGGCATGAGTTCTCTGGATACAGATTTCGTTCGGGCACAATTCCCGGCCTTTTGCGAACCCAGCTTGCAAGGTCAGGCGTTTTTTGAAAACGCGGGTGGGTCTTATACGTGCAAACCGGTGATCGACCGGCTGACGCGGTTCTACACCCAGCGCAAGGTTCAGCCCTATGCCCCGTACGAGGCCAGCCGTCTGGGTGGCGCGGAAATGGACGAGGCGCGTGCGCGCATGGCTGCACTCCTGGGGGTCGACACCGATGAGCTGAGTTTTGGTCCTTCGACCACGCAAAACACCTATGTTCTGGCGCAGGCGTTCCGGCAATGGATGACGCCCGGCGAAGCCATCGTCGTGACTAATCAGGATCATGAGGCCAATTCCGGCCCGTGGCGCCGCCTGGCCGAGGCAGGGATTGAAATACGGGAATGGCAGATCGATCCCGAAAGTGGTTCTCTGAACCTACAGGATCTCGAGAATATTCTGGACGAAAAGGTGCGTCTGGTCTGTTTCCCGCATTGTTCAAACGTAGTTGGAGAGATCAATCCGGTGACGGAAATTACTGCCATCGCCCACGCGGCAGGTGCATTTGTATGCGTAGACGGCGTGTCCTATGCCCCCCATGGTTTCCCGAATGTTGGCGATCTGGGGCCGGATATCTATTTGTTTTCGGCCTATAAAACCTATGGCCCACATCAAGGCTGCATGGTCATTCGCCGCACATTGGGAGAGTTGCTGCCCAATCAGGCGCATTATTTCAATGGCGACGTGCTGTACAAGCGCTTTACCCCGGCTGGTCCGGATCACGCGCAGATTGCTGCCTGCGCAGGCATGGTGGATTACTTTGAACAGCTTTGTGCCCATCACGGTGGGCCAGAGGCTGATGCGGCCTCGCAAGGTGCGTTTGTGCATGATCTGATGCGTACGCAGGAAGTGTCTTTGCTGCAGCCTGTATTGGATGCGGTCAAGGATCGCAACGCCGTGCGTCTGATTGGACCGTCAGATGCCACCAGACGTGCGCCCACGGTTGCCCTGTCTTTAAACCGCCCTGCCGAACCCGTCGCCGCAGAGCTGACCAAGTATGGTGTCATGGCAAGCGGGAGCGATTTCTATGCCGTGCGTCCGTTGCAGGCTATGGGTGTCGATCCGACGCAGGGTGTGTTGCGGGTCAGCTTCACGCATTACACGTCGCAACAGGAAATTGATCAGCTTTTAGACGCACTTGAACGCGTTTTGTGATCCATTATCCCCGAGCCTTCGTAAAACGAAGAAAACCTCGGGGCGGAAATGGAAGACGAGCACACTCCGATCATAATGTGGTTCCGACGGGATTTACGCCTGTCGGACCATCCAGCATTGGCAGCCGCGGCAGAGAGTGGCCGTCCTGTTGTACCGGTGTTCATTCGCGATGAACTTGTGGAACGGCTGGGGGCGGCACCAAAATGGCGTTTGGGGCTGGGATTGGAAGCGCTGTCCGAAACCTTGGCTCGGTTGGGCAGCCATTTGGTCCTGCGCAGCGGGGATGCGCTGGTTCAATTGCAACAGTTGGTCGCTGAGACGGGTGCAAACGCAGTCTACTGGTCGCGATCCTATGATCCGGTCTCGATCGCACGCGATACGGAAATCAAGGCCGCTCTGACCGAGCAAGCTGTTGAAGCGAAGTCCTTTGCCGGGCATTTGCTCTTTGAGCCGTGGACAGTCGCCACCAAAGCCGGTCAACCATTTCGCGTCTACACTCCGATGTGGCGGACTGTTCAGGGTCGGGACGTTCCCGCTCCTGTTGCGGCGGTGAAACGATTGCCATCACCCGCTTCATGGCCGGGTACAGAGGACCTGCGCGCGTGGCAATTGGGACGTACACTGAACAGAGGCGCAGCTGTCCTGCGCCCCTATGTTCAACCTGGCGAGCAAGCCGCCCACGATCATCTGGACGCGTTTCTGGACCGCATTTCGCAGTATTCCAACCATCGCGACCGGCTGGATCAGGACGGAACGTCGAACCTGTCCGAATACCTGTCGCTGGGCGAGATTGGCCCGCGCACGGTTTGGCATCGGGTTCACCAGTCTGCTTTGTTGGGGGTATCAGGCACCGAGGCTTTTCTGCGTCAGCTCGTATGGCGCGAGTTTGCCTATCATCTGATGTATCACACGCCCCGCCTGGTCTCTGATAATTGGAAGCCGGAATGGGATAGCTTTCCGTGGAATACGGACCCCGACCATCCCGACGTTGTTGCCTGGACACAGGCCAGAACCGGTATCCCGGTGGTCGATGCCGGGTTGCGCCAGATGTATGTGACGGGCCGGATGCACAACCGGGCGCGGATGATTGTGGCCAGCTATCTGACCAAACATCTGATGACACACTGGAAAATCGGAATGCAGTGGTTCGAGGACTGCCTGATCGACTGGGACCCAGCCTGCAACGCGATGGGGTGGCAATGGGTGGCGGGATCCGGCCCGGACGCAGCACCGTTCTTTCGGATCTTCAACCCTCAAACCCAGGCCGAAAAGTTTGACCCGAACGATGCATATCAAAGGCGATGGGTTGCCGAGGGTCAGAGAAACCCCAGCGACACAGCCCTTTCTTATTTCGATGCGGTCCCTCGATGCTGGCGCCTGAGACCGGACGCAATCTATCCCATGCCCATAGTTGCATTGCCCGAGGGTCGAATCCGAGCCCTGAGCGCATATGAAAGCCGAAAATCCCACTAAGGAACTGAAAACTTGCCAGAAACAAAATCGCGGCCTAGCCTTAATCCCACACCGCAAAGGGGAGAGCGGATGATCCTGACGACAACTGAAGGGCAGAAAGACCTGCCCAGGTATTTTGCGCAAGTCTTCAAGATGCTGACCCAAATGGAGTACGGGCGTCTTGATATCACTTTGCCCGATGGGCGCACATTCCGGGCCGAAGGGTCCAAGCCGGGGCCGGTTGCTCAAATCAATATCCATGATGGCGATGTTTTTGCGCGCCTGATCCGAGAGGGTGAATTGGGCTTTTCCGATGCCTATCTGGATGGCCACTGGAGCACGCCCGACCTGCGTTCGTTCATGGACCTCGTGCATCTGGGGTCCGAGACCGTGTATGACGGGTTCACTGGCAAGGTGCTTGTGCAAGCTTATGAACGACTTCGGTTCTGGCTGCACCGCAACAACCGGGCACAGGCGAAAAAAAATATCTCGTATCACTATGATCTGGGAAATGATTTTTATGGCCTTTGGCTGGATGATACGATGACGTATTCCAGCGCGATTTTCGAGTCTGGGCAGGAAAGTCTGGAAAAGGCGCAGACTGCGAAATACGCAAGCCTTGTGGATGAGATGGGGGCCAAGCCGGGCGACCACATTCTTGAGATCGGCTGCGGCTGGGGCGGGTTTGCGGAATACGCTGCTAAGGAACGCGGCCTGCGCGTGACATGTCTGACAATCAGCCAAGAGCAGTTTAAGTACGCCAAGGAACGCATTGAAAAAGCAGGGTTAACGGATCACGTTGAATTCAAGCTTCAGGACTACCGTGACGAGCGTGGCGTGTATGACGGTATCGCTTCGATCGAGATGTTTGAGGCTGTAGGCGAGCGATACTGGCCAGTCTATTTCGAAACGGTGCGCGAGAGGTTAAAGCCCGGTGCGCAAGCGACTTTGCAGATCATCACCGTCGGTGATCATCGCTGGGATTACTATAAGAATGGTGTTGATTTCATTCAGAAGTATATCTTCCCAGGTGGGATGTTGCCGTCACCGACGGTCTTGAGGCAGCAAATCCACCAGGCCGGGTTGAGTGTTGTGAAATCGAAAGAGTTTGGCAAAAGTTATGACCTGACGCTGCGCCGCTGGTACGAGACGTTCAACGCCAAATGGGACCAGATCGCCGACATGGGCTTTGATGAGCGTTTTCGCCGCATGTGGAATTATTATTTGACCGCATGTGGTGCAGCCTTTGACACAAGCAATTGTGATGTGACACAGATCACCATAACAAAACCGAACTAACCAACGGAACGTTACATGCCGACTGCCTCGCGTCTTGTTGCCGCTTTTTGCCTTATTGTGCTGGCCTTTATCGTTTCCAGCATGATCATCGAAAACGGTGAAGAGGGTAAGGACTATGGCTATTTCACTTTCGTCAACATGGGGCTCGGGGCAATTTGCGGTTGGAAAATCATGGGTAAGCGTGCCGGGCGTGGCTGGGCGTCGGGGATCAATAACGGTCTGACTGGCGTTGCTTCGTTGGTCTTTTGGGCGCTGTTTGTTCAAGGGTGTTACGAGATGTTCCGTCTAGCCATGCGCAACAGATACGGTGGCCCGTTTGAAGCGGTCATGGCCATTTTCAAGATCGGTATCGAGTATGGCAAACTGCTGATTACACCCGAAATTCTGGTGGCATTTGCCATTGGGGCCGTCGTTTCTGGTTTGGCGACCGAGCAGGCTCATCGCAAATGGCGCTGATCCAGGACCTTCATAAGAGAGTTTGAAATTGCCTGATTTGTTCTTCTATGGAACGCTGCGGTATCTGCCGTTGCTGGAACGCGTTCTGGGCCGCCCTGTGCAAGAGATTTCCGTTCAACCTGCCAGTCTTCCTGATCATGCCGTTCACGCGGTGCACGGGCAGGACTTTCCGATGATCCAGTCCTCTCGGGGAAGCAATGCGCAAGGTGTATTCGTTCAGGACTTGTCACCCGAGGATTTGGCCCGGTTGGCCTTTTACGAGGGGGCGTTTGACTATGATCTGTCTCCGATGACAATTGTTCTGCATGACGGATCAGAGGCACAAGCACAGGTTTTCTTTCCCGCCCCTGGTACCTGGCAGCCAACGGGTCTGTGGTCCTTGCAGGCTTGGGCGGACAAATTGGGCGAGATCACGGCGTTGGCTGCGGAAGAAGAGATGGCGTATTACGGCAAGGTTGACGCTCAGACCATGCTGGGTAACGTCCGTCCGTTTCAAACTCGGGCCTGGGCCAAGATTCTGGCTCGGAAACGGCGTACAGGCGATCCGAGGGATACAGGCAAAGACGTAATCGTGCATCGGCATGAGCGGGCTTATGTCAACTATTTCGGGATGGAAGAGATCGACCTTCAGCACCGTCAGCATGACGGCTCCATGGGACCGGTCTTGCATCGGTCCGGCCTGATGCAGGGCAGTGCCGTGTCCGTTCTGCCTTACGACCCCATACGCGACACTGTTCTTTTGGTTGAACAATTCAGACCGCCAGCCTTTTTGATCGACGACCCCGAGCCCTGGCTGTGGGAGGCAGTGGCCGGCATGATCGATCCGGGCGAAACGCCCGAGCAGGCGGCCCATCGCGAAGCTATGGAAGAGGCCGGGGTCCAATTTGACCGGCTGGAATATGTAAGCGGTGCTTATTCCTCAAGCGGGTCGTCCTCGGGGTTCATGTATCTCTATGTAGGATTGGGGGATTTGACCCACACAACCACAAACGGTGGTCTCGACACCGAAGGAGAAGACATCCGCAGTCAGATTTTGCCGTTTGATCAGTTCATCGACATGACCGATCGCCATCTTTTCAAGGATGTGCAACTGGTCGCTCTGGCCTATTGGCTGGCGCGCCATCGGGATCAATTGCGTGCGTGACTATCGCGCTTGTGGTCGCGGCGGTGCGGCTGTAAATCTTCGGGGATACCAAACGACAAGGGGCCATCATGCGCATTGCACGAGATCTTGCTGACGCAGTAGGGAAAACACCGTTGATCCGGCTGCGCCGCATCAGTGAAGAGACCGGCTGCGAAATTCTTGGCAAAGCCGAATTCATGAATCCCGGTCAGTCCGTGAAAGACCGTGCAGCCCTTTTCATCATCCGTGATGCTATTGCGCGGGGGGATCTGAAACCCGGCGGAACCATCGTTGAAGGTACGGCCGGAAACACCGGTATCGGTCTGGCGCTGGTGGGCGCGTCGATGGGGTTCAAAACAGTGATCGTGATCCCGGAAACCCAATCGGAAGAGAAAAAGGATATGCTGAGGCTGGCTGGCGCCCAATTGGTGCAGGTGCCCGCAGCCCCGTATCGCAACCCCAATAACTTTGTGCACTATTCCCACCGTCTTGCCGAGGAACTGGCCAAAACGGAACCCAATGGCGCGATCTGGGCCAATCAGTTCGACAATGTGGCGAATCGTCAGGCCCATGTGGAAACCACGGGTCCCGAAATCTGGGAACAGACCGGCGGCAAGGTCGACGGATTTATCTGTGCAGTCGGGTCCGGTGGTACGTTGGCTGGGGTTGCCGAAGCACTGCAGCCCAAGGGTGTTAAAATCGGTCTGGCCGATCCGATGGGCGCTGGCCTGTACTCCTATTACACCACTGGCGAAATCGCGATGGAAGGCGGATCGATTGCCGAAGGTATCGGGCAGGTGCGGATCACCAAGAACCTTGAAGGGTTCGCTCCGGATCACACCTATCAGATCACCGACAACGAGGCGTTGCCGTATATCTTTGATCTGCTACGCGAAGAGGGGCTGGTCATGGGTGGTTCGACGGCAATCAACCTGGCCGGTGCCGTCCGTCTGGCCAAGGAGATGGGGCCGGGCCATACCATCGTGACGATCTTGTGCGACTATGGAACTCGGTATCAGTCGAAACTGTTTAACCCGGACTTCCTGCGTGAAAAAGAACTTCCGGTTCCGGATTGGATGACCGAGGCACCACGCAGCATTCCCGGCGTGTTCGAGGACGTATAATGCTGGCGCAGGTCCGCCTGTTTCTGACCCTTCTTTTCCTGTGTCTCGTCGGGTTTGCAAGCGGTGCGGATGCGCAGCTGACAGACCGGCAAAGTGAGTACTATCAGGACTGGCTGAAAACAGCGGACCGCGCTGAATCCGTGATCGAGGCAAATCGGGCCTCTGATGCGGCCCTGGAAAATTTGCGTTCGGAAATAAACGGTTACAGAGACGACTTTAACCGAGCAAGAGGCGCCAATACCGAACGTATCTCAACGTTGGAAAGTCAAATCAAGGCTCTTGGTCCCAAACCCGAAGGGGACGCGACCGAGCCTGAAGATATCGCCAAGCTACGCGCACATCTTGAAAAGCAGCTCAACAGTCTGCGTGTGCCCCGCATCATATCGGAAGAGGCGTACAGCCGCGCCAACGGGCTGATCAGCGAAATAGACCAGATCCTTCGTGCACGGCAAACGAAGGAATTCTTTGAACAGGGTCCGTCACCGATAAATCCCGCATATTGGGGCCCGGCATGGGTGGACGTAAAAGAAGCAGTCCAGAGCCTGGTAAATGAAACGATCACCAACTTTCGTTCAGATGTTGTACGCGAGCAAATCCGTGATCGCGGACTGGCGATCTTCATACTGCTGGCCATGTCAGCCGTACTGCTGATCTTTGGCAAACGGTGGTCCGAAAAGGGGGGTGATTACCTCAGGCTGTGGGGCGGATCAGGGACTGGAGTTTGGTCTTTTGTCATTTCGCTTTTACGCATTCTGTTGCCTTGGGTTGGAGTTTTGGCCGCAGTTACTGCGATTAGCCTTACGGGCGTTACCGGTTTGAGGGGAAGCCTGCTGCTGCAGAACATTCCGTATTGGGCAGGGATAATCTTATTCTACGACTGGATCGGTCGTCAGGTATATGTGATGGGCGCGTCGCAGGGGTTCAAACGGCTGTCCGCTGCAAAAATAACGGAACTGCGCCTGTATATCGATCTGCTCGCCCTGATGCTGATTTTGCACGAAATGGCACTGCTGTTCGAACGGATCGAGAACATATCGGACGCGACCCGGGCCGTTGTCAGTTTCCCGGTCATTGTCGCAACAGCTTTGTTATTGTTGCGGATACGCCAGATTCGAACAACTGACGGTCCGCCGGACCAAGCTGCATCAACTCGCGCTGCAGGCTTCAGCCAATTGGTTGAATTCTTGCGCCGGGCATTGTTCCTGTTAGGGATTGCGTCTCCTGTTTTGGCGATCTTCGGGTACACCAATGCGGCCGAAGCAGTCGTGTTTCCCGCAGTTAAGACTCTGGTGCTCATCGGGGCGTTGGTCATCCTGCAAAGATTCATCAGCCAGATTTACGGGTGGATTACCGGGCAGGGGGATGCAGCGCGGGAGTCTCTTTTTGCGGTGCTCGTCGGTTTTGCAATGGCCATCGTGGCGCTGCCTATTCTGGCGATTTACTGGGGTGCGCGCGAAACCGATCTGCTTGAAGCGTGGTCGCGCCTGCTGCTTGGTTTCGACATCGGTGGTGTCACGATCTCACCAACCAACTTCCTGACCTTTGTTGCTGTCTTCGCAATCGGTTACGCGCTGACACGGTTGCTGCAAAGCGGATTGCGTAACTCGCTATTGCCGAAGACCAGCATTGACCCAGGTGGGCAAAACGCGATCGTCGCCGGTTCGGGGTATGTCGGCATATTTCTGGCTGCACTTGTGGCAATCATGGTGGCCGGGTTTGACTTGTCGTCGCTTGCGATTGTCGCCGGTGCCTTGTCGGTCGGTATCGGCTTTGGTCTGCAAACCATCGTGTCCAACTTCGTATCTGGCATCATCCTTTTGGTGGAACGCCCCATTTCCAAAGGGGACTGGATCGATGTGAACGGTATGATGGGGTATGTGCGCGACATCTCGGTCCGCTCGACCCGGATCGAGACCTTTGACAGGACCGATGTGATCGTTCCGAACTCGGACCTGATCAGCGGGGTTGTCACCAACTATACACGCGGCAACACGATTGGCCGTGTGATTGTGCCGGTGGGTGTCGCCTATGGGACTGATACGCGGCTGGTCGAAACTATCTTGGGCGAGATAGCCAACAGCCACCCGATGGTCCTGGCGAATCCTGCGCCCAGTGTGGTGTTTCAGGGGTTTGGTGCGGATTCCCTGGACTTTGAAATCCGTGCAATCCTGCGAGACGTCAACTGGGTTCTGTCGGTGAAATCTGACATGAACCATGAGATCAACCTCAGGTTCTCAGAGGCAGGCATCGAGATTCCCTTTGCTCAGCGTGACATCTGGTTGCGTAATCCTGAAGCTCTCCAAACCTCCTGCGAGTCAGGGCAGGTCGATCCTGAACCCTTGGATGCCCAGCAGCGTGAGACCACAAAGAAACCGGTGGACCTGACCGAAGCGGATTTAGACCCTGACGCGGGTGATGAGGTCTGAGGTCTTAGTCAGTGGAATGCATCCGGTGGTTTTCGTTGAAAATTTTTGACCGAAGTTATTTGAATTATTCTACGGATTTCACCGAATTGAGGCCTTGCAAATCCAATGACATTGGTCCAAATATCGCCGGCACGGAGAGGTGGCCGAGTGGTCGAAGGCGCACGCCTGGAAAGTGTGTAGGCGGGAAACCGTCTCCAGGGTTCGAATCCCTGTCTCTCCGCCACTAATTTTTCCTGACATGGTGAAAGCTGGCCCCGCCAAGATATTGGTCGGGTTAATTTACTTATGTCGCACGGCGGAACCAGTGTTGAAAACGTGCGGGCAGGTCGACTTTAAAAGCAAGGCGGGAATGCCTGTTTCTTAATCTTAGCTAACTCTCTGAAACTTCAAACGCGCATAGACCCAGGGCCGCAGCCCTTCAAAACAACACTGTTTTCCCACGGGTCAAACAACGCAGATCATAAACATTAACAATAATGTCAATTTGATATAGACTTGCGGTGTTATTGATCAGTAACGCGCGGGTACTCGTGTGACACAGACACTTTATGAAAAGTATGGCGGCTTCAAAACGATCAGCCGTGTCGTGATGACTTTCTATGAAATGGCATTGGAGTCTGATGAAATCGGCCATTACTTTGAAGACATCGATATGCCCCGTTTGATTGACCATCAGACGAAGTTTGTATCCTCTTTGATCGGAGGGCCTGCTTCATTCAACGACGACAGGATCGAAGCCGTTCACCGACATCTGAACATCTCACACGATGAATTTGACGTTATGGCCGAATTGTTCGGTGAAGCGTTGAGCGCCCATGGCATGTCGGACGGTGACGTCAAAACAGCACTGGCAGCAATCGAAGGAAAACGGTCCATCATCGTCGTCCGGACTGCGGCATGAGCATTCTGGCAATCAATGAGCAATTGTTGCGGGCGATCGGTGTTGGTGTCGCAGTGGTCCGCGCCTCGGATCTGGAGTTTGTGTTCCACAACGGACCCTTCGCAGAATGGTTCGGGACACCGGAGGAGGGCAATACACTCAAAGATATCCTACCAAGTCTCGACCCCAAAGAGCTGGAAGATGTCAAACAATCAGGCCTGAGGTACTCTGTCGAGCTTCAGATCAAGCCAAAGCGCAGGACGTTGATCTTTGCGGTGACAGTTTCGTTGGCTAATGGTTTGTCTGATCAGGTGCTGATTGTCGAATGTCAGAACATCACGCGCATTCGCGAGTTGGAAAGCATGATCGACAGTTATTCCACCATGGTCGAACGCAACACCCGAGAGCTTGAGCGTGAAAAGGAGAGGGTAGAGCGCTTGTTGCTGAACCTGATGCCGCGGGCCGTCTATGAAGAGTTCAAGACGTTCGGTGTCGTGACACCTCAGCTATTTCAGCAGGTTTCGGTGGTGATGCTGGATTTTGTCGGGTTCACGGATTTTGCTGCCAAAACCGACCCGACCGTGACCCTAAGTGAGCTGAACGATATCTTTACGGCCTTTGACCGCATCGTCGAGCAGTTCGGCTGTGAGCGGATCAAGACTATTGGCGACGCCTACCTGGCGGTGTCTGGTATGCCAGACCCGACCCCGGATCACGCCACCGCTGTGGCGCATTGCGCCGTGCGATTCCTGCGTTATCTGGAGCGTCGGAACGAGAGCCACCCGCATAAATGGCAGGCTCGGATCGGTCTGGGGATGGGGGCTGCGGTCGGATCGGTCGTCGGTATTCAGAAATACGTCTATGACGTTTTTGGTCCGGCAGTGAATATTGCTTCTCGCTTGCAGGTCTTTGCCAACCCCATGAACATCGTGGCCCCGGAAGAGATGAAGTTTGCCCTGATCGATGAGTTTCAGGTTTCGGATCTTGGGGCTGTCGAAATCAAGGGTATGGGCGAGATGGACCTAATCAATGTGACCTCGGGCCTGAGTATGCCACAGGGCAGCCGGTTGCTCTGACCCGTTTCAGTCGTCTTGCGGAATGAGACCCAAGCCGCGCAGGTAAATGCCAATCCCGCTTTCCAACAATTCTTCAGGAGGGAAAGGTGAAGTTGCGCCAGTGTTGCGGGCGAACAGTTCAACGACACCGTGGCTCATCGCCCAGATATGAGCACTGAACATAGAGGCGGGAGGCCGTTTATCTGGCGGGATATGTTGGGAAAGATCCGCCGCCGCTTTTTCAAGAACCGATTTGGCGCGATTCGCCGCCAGCGAAAGCTCGGTCGTTCGGTTTAACGAAATCCCACTTTCGAACATAGCGATGTAATGGCCGGGGTTCTTGCGGGCAAAGGCCAGATAGGCGCGTCCGGTTGCCTCGAATGCGGCCAAGGCCGAGGGTTGCCCCTTGTCATAGGCATATTGCATCAGGTCTGCGAACATCTCGAACCCTTGCCGTGCGGCTTCGGCAATCAGGTCCTCGCGCCCCTGAAAATGGCGATACACGGCGGCGGGCGTCACTCCGGCGGTTTTGGCGGCCTCGGACAGTGTGAAACCGGTCGGACCCTTTTCTTCGATCAGAGACAAAGCGGCTTCGACCAAAGCCTGTTTCAGGTTCCCATGGTGATACCCGCGTTTCGTCATCCCGGCCTCAGTTGTCTTGATGCAGTGTTGAAAAAACAACGAGATAGAGCAAACATGCGCGACCGTCCAACCTTTGTAACCACACGACTGCGATGAAACACGGGGTTATGCATCCCAAATATCCGGGCCACCGCAAATCTTCGGGTCAATCTTGCCAATGCTCTTTTTGTCTTTCTCATCATAGTCCAACGCGTGCAGCACCGTTCGGATGGCAGCAAGACGCGCGCGTTTCTTGTCGTCCGAGCGCACAATCGTCCAGGGACACGCATCGGTGTGCGATCTGGTCAGCGTTTCCGAGATCGACTGTGTGTACTCATCCCACTTGTTTAACCCCGCCACATCAATCGGGCTGAGCTTCCACTGTTTAAGCGGGTCCGTTTCACGCGCCAAAAAGCGGTTCAGCTGTTCAGCACGCCCGACATTGAGCCAGAACTTGAAAAGTTGAATGCCGTCATTCACCAGACCCATTTCCAGCGGCAGAACTTGGCGGAAAAAACGCTCACGTTCTTCCTGAGTACAAAAGCCGAATACGTTCTCGACAACACCCCGGTTGTACCAGCTACGGTCAAAAAACACGATTTCCCCAGCGGTGGGCAGGTGGGCGACATAGCGTTGAAAGTACCATTGGCTGCGTTCGGCGTCCGAAGGCTTGGCAAGCGCAACGTTGCGCGCGCCGCGCGGGTTCAGGTTTTCGCGGAACCGCTTGATAGTGCCGCCTTTTCCGGCAGCATCGCGGCCTTCAAAGATGATAGCCACCCGTTGGCCAGTCTCCTTCACCCAGGACTGCATCTTGACCAGCTCGATCTGGAGCAACTCCATCTGAGCGTCATAGTCCTTGGATTTTATTTTTTCGCGATAGGGGTAAGAGGTGTTCAGAATATCCCCTTTTCCCGATTTTTTGATCTCTTCCCGCACCGCCTTGGGGGCGTCCTTTTGATAATATCTCTCGATTGAACCTTTTTCGGACCGGGCCATATGTCACCTCGCGATAAAATCCATATCTTACTATGGATTAGAGCCCGGACTAACGCAAACCCGCGCGCTGTGCTGCCCGATCTATCGCGGCGGCAACTTCGGGGGCGGCAACCACCTGTGGCATGTGACCGATCCCAGGCAATTCAACAAGTTCAGCCCCGGGGATCTGGTCGATCAGGCGTTCTGAATGCCATTCAAGACCAACCGTGTCGTCAGCGGTTCCGTGAATGATTTCCGTCGGTACGGAAATCTCGCCATATCTGGGCTGCAAGTGGGTGATCTCATCCAACAGGTTGGCGCGTTGCTTGGCGTTTGCGTGCATCGATCCCTGCCGGATCGTCAGCCCGGGACCGAAGTGTTCGGCGTAACCTTTGGGCGCAGTTTGTGGCGCAAACACTTTGTCCAGCGCTTTCGTGACATACCATTCGGGTATGAATGAGCTGATCAGGGGCAGGGCTAGCGCATTGCCTGCGGTGGTTGAGGCCAGCCGGTTAAACCCATCCAACGGAGTTTCCCATGGGATGGCTGCGGGGGCGATCAGAACCAGGGCCGAGATGTTTTCGGGCCGCGTCACAGCCCACGCGAGCGAGACCGAGCCACCGTAACTCTGGCCTGCTACGATGGGCTTTTCGGCCCCAAGCTGAGCCGCTGCACGTTGCAGAATATCGGCCTGTTCGATGATGGTTTCACCGTCGGGGTTGAAGCTTTCCGAATAGCCCAAGCCGGGACGGTCAAACACGATAACCCGAAAGTTCTGTGCCAGAATGGGGGCCAGGGCAAAGGTCATGTCACGTGCGTTCCCGCTGGAGCCGTGGATCAGAACGACATCCGGGCCTTCTCCCATGACAACGGCGTGTACGGCGATGCCATCAACATCAAGAATCTGACCTTCGGGCGGAAAGGTTGCCTCTGCCATCGCCTCGTTCCTGGCGCTGCGCCAAGCGGTCAGCACGGCCAGGCCCAGAACGAGAAGGCCAATGGATATCAACGCTTTACTTGCCAATTTTGCTCATATCAAAAGGTGTGGACTGATAGATCTCGTTGATCCAGTTACCATACAGCAGGTGCGCATGGCTGCGCCACCGGTTCTGCGGCGTCCGTGAAGGGTCATCATCCGGGTAATAGTTGATAGGCACGTTGATCGGCGCGCCATTGGCAACGTCCCGGTCATATTCCTGCTTCAGCGTGTCGCTGTCATATTCGAAATGGTTGAAGATATAGAGTGCGCGGTGGTCGGGATCTTCGACCAAGCAGGGCCCGACGTCGTCGCTGCCCAATAGAGTGTTCAAACCGGGGGCACCGTCGATTTCATTTTGTTTCATCTCTGTCCATCGACTGACCGGGATCACGCAGTCATCCGAGAACCCGCGTAAGAACGGTGAGGCCGGGTTCAGATTCCGGTGGCGGAAACAACCAAAGGCTTTGGCATCCAGCATGTGTTTGCGCACGCCGTGGAAATGGTTGATCATCGCCATTCCGCCCCAGCAGACACCAAAGGTCGAATGAACATTCGTCTGGGTCCACTCGAAGATTTCGCTGATCTCGTCCCAATAGGTGACGTCGCCAAATTCCAGATGCTCGATCGGTGCGCCTGTAATGATCAGACCGTCAAATTTCTGGTCCTTGACCTCCTGAAAGGGGTGGTAGAACTCAGACATGTGCTCGGCCGCAGTGTTTTTGGTGCGGTGTTCCGTCATGCGGATTAAGGACAGGTCGATCTGCAACGGGGTCGCACCAATCAGGCGGGCGAACTGGTTTTCTGTCTGGATTTTCTTGGGCATCAGATTCAGCATTCCGATGCGCAAAGGACGGATGTCCTGACGCATGGCCTGATCTTCGTCCATGACCATGACGCCCTCTTTCGTCAGGACGTCAAATGCAGGAAGATCTGATGGGATTTTTATGGGCATATGTCAGACTTCGAAGAGAGTAAGGAAAACTGCTAGTTAGGCGTTCTTGCGTTTGGTCTCAAGGGTGCGTTCGATCAACTCATCGAAATCAGCTGCGTCGCGAATTTTGCCGATGTCATTTGCTGCAATCGTCACGCCCCAGTTTTCGGCCATCGCCTCATAGCGCGGCTGACGGTGCGCCAGAGCCTGCGCATAGGTCCAGCGGACAAAATCATCGGGGTTCACATCCGATTCGGCGCACCCTTTTTGATCAAGGTATTCCGCCCAGGCGCGGGTCAGAAATTCCGCCTGGTAAGACATTGGTTTGGGCGCTTTATCGAACCGTCGCACCAATTCGGCAGTATGACCCTCATCCCCCTTCAGCCAGATCATCAGGGTTTGACGGGACAGTTCCGACAGGATCTGATCTTTGGGATCCTCCGGGTCGACCCATTCGCAGATCGAACCACCCGTATCACAGATAAAGTGCGGGTACTCATACAATCGCTCTGCGCGGTCGACAAAGTACTCGGTGTCCAAAAGGGCGTGGATCTCGGCTAGGCGGAACTGTTCCTGTCTGCGACGGTATTCGGGCATTTCCAACCCACCAAGAGCCGGGTTGCCGGGTTTGCCCAGATAGGCGGCAACCGGGGTCAGGTTTGCGAATGATAAATTTGAGCCGATATAGATCGAATCCGACAACAACAAGTCGCGCAGAAACGGAACCTTCATAGCCTCGGCCTTGGCGTTGTCGGTGATGTATTCACCCATGTAACGCGTGCCGATCCGGTAATCGATCGAATAGTGGAACCAGTTCCCCGAATCCCTCAGGATGTTCGACACAAATGTCTTGCCCAGACCTGACATGCCAAAGAACAGCACTTTCTTGCGGCGGGCGGTGCGCCAGTCTTCGGCAGCGGTATAGATCATGGTGAGCTGTCCCTTTTTGCCTTTGCTAAATCGGGCAACGGGCGGCGTCAATCGCGACGGGCAGAGCGATTGAGAACGAATAGACCCGTGGCAAGAATGGCAAAGCCGAAATAGGCATTGGGAGCGAGGGTTTCACCGCGCAACACTGCCCCCAGAACGATGGCAACCGGCGGAATTACCAAGGTCACCAGCATCAGGTTGCCGCTGCCCGCCATAGCTAAGACGCGATAATACAGCAGATATGCCCCGGCGGTCGCCACAATAGCGTAATAGCCAATGGCGGCCCAGGTGATTGCAGGCAACGCAAGAGTTGGCCAGCCGTCGATCATTAGTGTCAGAGGCAGGACCAGAAAGGTCGACCCGGTCAACATGCCCGCAGCGGCAACGATGGGTGGAAGGTCGGACAACGCATACCGCGCCCATGCGGCTGCGAAAGCGTAGGAAACTGTTCCAGCCAGAACGGCAAGCTGCGCTGTGCTTTGCAGGCTGAACCCTGCGAAATTTTGCACGCCGATGGCAACTGTGACGCCGGTAAAACCAAGACATACGCCAAGCAATCGGGGTTTTGTCAGGCGCTCATCGTGAAAAAGCAATGCTGCAACCAGCACGCCAAACACGGCGGTGGCAGCGTTCAGGATCGCGGTCAGGCCGGTGTCGATGTACAGCTGCCCCCAGGCCATCAGACTGAAGGGGATCACGTTGTTGAGCAGCCCCATGATCAGAAATGCCCCCCAAACCTTGGGCGCACGCGGCACTTGGTGCCCCTGGAGCCAGACGATGAGCCAAAGCACAAGCATGGCCCAGAAAGTGCGATGCAGCACAGATGTCATGACTGGAATCGTATCCAGTGCGATTCTTATCGAGACAAAGGACGCACCCCAGATGATGCCAAGCAGAAGCAATTCAGCCCAGGCACGGGGTGATAGACGTTTTTGTGCATTCATGGCGTCACTGTCTCATCCAAAAACTGAAACTGCGACCCGGTTCTTGCGAAAAAGCCCCGCTGGTTGAGCGGGGCTTTGGCATGTCGTTTAGAAGCTACGATCAGTTCAGAGCGTAGGTGATCTGGAAACCAACACTCCAGGCGCTGTTGCCTGAGAAGGTGGCGGTTTGCCCAAAGGCGCCGTCTGCCGTTGCGTCTCCGATATCCGTGTAACGCACACCACCGGAAATCTTGGCGTTCTCAAGCGAGTAGGTGCCACCCAGGCCGATACTCCAGAATCCATCTGTCGGACCGAGATTCGAAACCGGGGTGCCTTGGGATGACTCGTAGCCCAGTGTTACAGCACCAGAAAACTCTTCCGAGAACTGATACCCCAAACCCAGCGAGTAGGTGAAAGTGGCTTCGTCATAATCAACCAGGTTGCTGGTCGGCGGATAGTTTGGTGGGTTGTAGACAAGCTGCGTCCAGTCGACCCAACGGATAGAACCGAACACCAGAGTTTTGGGCGCGACGCCTGTCTGGAAATCCAGGTTGATCGACTGCGGAGTCTCGATTTCACTGTTTGTGTTGAACGTGGCCACAGTTCCCGGAGGAATCGGTGGGAACGGCGGTGGGTTCAGAGATTCCGTTTGCGACAGATCGTGGCTGATCTTCGAATTGTAGGTCAGTGAGACGCGTGCCGCGATCTCGGGCTTTTCCCATGCGACACCAACAACGTAGCCGAATGCAGTGTCAGCGTTCGAGTCAACTTGGTAACCTGCGGCAAGAGGCACGGTGACAGACGCCTTCACACGCTGTGCGCGAAGACCACCAATTGCACTGAAACCACCATCAAACTTGTAGCGCAGCAATGCCGTGATGGCATCCGTATCCGCCTTTGCCCGCAGAGTGTCTGTCCGACCACCTGGAATTGGGTTGATCGAAAGGGGATAGGTGTTTGCATACTGGATGTCAGCGCCAAAGGGCTGATCATACATGATGGCGAAATCAAGTTGTTCGGTCAGTGACGTTTTGAAACCCAAATGCGGTGTGAAAAAGTCGTTGGCCACTTCGCCCGAGTCTTGAGGTTGACCGATATTCGGACCAGCAAGCGCAGGCATGGTGCCGGTCACACTTGGGTTGGTGTAACCCAGACGAAACTGCACGGCAGAGCCTTCTTCGAAAATCAGATTGATGCCTTGCCCGCTTCGATCAAGACCACCTGCATGGGCTGCTGCAGCCCCAACGCACAGCGCGCAGGTAGTGAGTAGTGTTTTTTTCATTTTGTCCTCCCTGTAGGTCATACGCGGGTTTCATGGCGTTAAGTTTGACTTTTGTGATCGCCTGCCCGTTGTATCCTGCACGATACTTTCTATTTGGTTACTTTAAGGTCAACTGGTGACGGAGCGTTACTTGTCGTGACACCTGTTTCAAACTGTTGCCGAACTGCTACGGTTTTCAGACCAGATATTCAGGAAAATCCCGGAAAAGATGACTGCGGCGCCGATCAGAACCCAGTGATCAATGGGCTCGTGATACAGGATCAGTCCAACGACCGCGATTGTGGGAAGGCGGGCAAAGTCGAACGGGACCACGACGGTTGCTGGGGCAATGGCCAAGGCATTGGTGATGCAGAAATGGGCCAGCAATCCGGCCAGCCCAACAAGAATTAGATAAGGGGCGGTGCTTGCGTTCGGCAATGCAATTTGCCCGTCATACCCGGCCGCCACCGCCCCCAAAACCGCCTGCATGGCAGTCAGCCAGAAAACGATGCACCCAATGCTTGCAAAGCGTGTGAGCTTTTTCGTGGTGATCATTGTAAATGCAAAGAAAATCGCGGCCATTGCAGCGGTAACAAGGCCGGGGCTGAGCGGGACCGAGCCCGGGCGAGTGACGATCAGAACGCCTGCAAACCCGATCAGCGCGGCCATGATCTTCAGGCTGGTCAGGCGTTCTTTCAGAAACAGAGGCGACAGCAGGATCACCCATAGAGGTTGCGTAAATTCCAGCGCAAAAACCTGTGCCAAAGGGGCGACTGCAACCGCATAGAACCACAGGTTTTGCCCAGCGAAATGCAACGTGTTTCGTAGGGCGTGCAGCCCCAGACGTTCCGTTGAAACCTGCGCCCATTTGCCTGTGAGGGTCAGAACACCCACAACAACACAGAAGCCAACGATGCTGCGGTACATCATGATCTCAAACGTGTCGTGCGTCACGCTCAACTCGCGCCCGGCGACGGCCATCGATGTGAACGAGGCGATGGCACCGGTCATCCAAAGTGCTGCCTTTAGGACGTGTCCCTGCCCATGACTCATTCATATGCACCCAGTTTTGGTCGCGAGGCTAAACATGCGAAGGAGTGCAAAGCCAGGCATTAGAAAAGACGGCTGAATTTATCCAGCCATTCAAACGCCTATGAGTGAACAGATGCAAGTTCGTATCAGAGAATTTCCGTGGAACCGGTTTGAACGCACACAACGCTTTGTGCGTTCAAACGCTTACCTCTGCGCTGAGTTCGCCCGTCATTCCCACTCGATCGTTCCGGGCGGTTTCGATGTGATGTCATAGGTGCACCGGTTGATGCCCTTGACTTCGTTGATGATCCGCGTGGCGGTTTCGCCCAGGAACTCGTGGCTGAACGGATAGTAATCAGCAGTCATACCGTCGACTGAGGTGACAGCCCGCAGCGCACAGGCATAGTCATAAGTGCGACCGTCACCCATGACGCCCACGGTGCGGACAGGCAGGATGGCGACAAACGCCTGCCAGATTTCGTCATACAAGCCATGCTTGCGAATCTGGTCGATATAGATGGCATCAGCTTCGCGTAGAATCTCCAGCTTTTTGCGGGTGATCTCACCGGGGCAGCGGATTGCCAGACCCGGTCCGGGGAAGGGGTGGCGGCCGATAAAACTCTGCGGCAGGCCAAGTTCGCGGCCCAATGCGCGGACCTCGTCCTTGAACAGCTCGCGCAGCGGCTCGACCAGTTTCAGGCCCATCTTTTCCGGCAGGCCGCCCACATTGTGGTGCGACTTGATGGTCACCGAAGGCCCGCCTGAGAACGACACCGACTCGATCACATCCGGATAGAGCGTGCCTTGCGCCAGGAATTCCGCCCCATCGATGGTATCGGCGTGTTTCTGGAACACGTCGATGAACAGCTTTCCGATGATCTTGCGCTTGGTTTCAGGGTCGCTCTGACCTTCGAGTTCGCCCAGGAAAAGCTCAGTTTCATCCGCATGGATCAGCTGAATGTTGTAGTTGTCGCGGAACATGCCCACGACCTCTTCGGCCTCGTTCTTGCGCAGCAACCCATGGTCCACAAAGACGCATGTCAGCTGATCCCCGATGGCTTCGTGAATCAGGATCGCCGCGACCGAGCTGTCGACGCCGCCGGACAGGCCGCAGATGACCTTTTTGTCGCCAACCTGTTCGCGGATCTTGCGGATCATCTCTTCGCGATAGGCACCCATGGTCCAGTCGCCTTTGAAGCCCGCCAGCTTGATGAAGTTCTCGTACAGCTTTGCGCCTTTGGGCGTGTGGTGGACCTCGGGGTGGAATTGCACCGCATAAAAGTGCCGCGATGCATCTGCCGTGATGGCAAAAGGCGCGTTCGGAGAAGTGCCGAACACTTCGAACCCGGGTGCGATTTCACTGACGTGATCGCCGTGGCTCATCCAGACCTGCTCATCCCCATCGGTGAACCAGCCGTCCAGAATATCCAATGTGCTTTCAGGGGTGACAAAGGCGCGTCCGAACTCGGCGGTGCCATGGCCGCTTTCGACCTTGCCGCCCAGTTGATGCATCATCACCTGCTGGCCATAGCAAATGCCCAGAATCGGTACGCCTAAGTCGAAAATCTCTTGCGGCACACGGGGCGACCCTTCGCGTGTCACGCTGTCGGGACCGCCCGAGAAGATCACGGCGCGCGGGGCCATTTCCCGCACGAAGTCCATCGTGACATTCTGGTAAGGGTGGATTTCGCAATAGACATTCAGCTCGCGCAGGCGGCGGGCAATAAGCTGCGTCACCTGGCTGCCGAAGTCGATGATTAGAAGGCGGTCGTGGGATGTCTGGGTCATGCCTGCGCCTTAGGGCAAGCCCGGTCATTTCGCAAGGGCGACATCCAATTCCTTGGGATTTTCAGGTCTCAAAAAAAAGCCAATTGTAAAAGTTTTGTAACAAAAATATGACAACCCGATGGAATCCAAGCCTGGATTCGTCTGGATAAGGAATATGAATTGCCGATTTCCATAGAAGTTGCTGCGTTGAATCTGGCGCTGGCGTTGTTTTGCGGGGCGCTGATCGGGTCCGAGCGGCAAGTCCGACAGAGGATGGCAGGCTTGCGAACAAATGCGTTGGTGGCTTTGAGTGCTGCGGCCTTTGTTGTGTTCTCTGCGTTGTTTCCTGACGAAGTCAGCCCAACTCGTGTGGCGGCACAGGTAGTGTCCGGCATCGGGTTTTTGGGGGCTGGAATCATTTTTCGTCACGGTTTCACAATCCACGGGTTGAATACGGCCGCAACCTTGTGGTGTTCGGCAGCGGTCGGAATGATGGCGGGGACGGGGGCTTGGTTGTTCGCCTTGATGATGACGGGCTTTGTCATTTTTGTGAATCTGGGTCTCAGGCCACTGGTGAAATGGCTCAAACGTACAACGCGTGCCGGGGTTCCGTTGACACAAGAATTCAAGATCCTGCTGCAATGCAAGGAAGAAACGCAGGCCGATGCGCGTGTCGCGGTTCTGAAGGCGTTGGCCCAAAATGACATTCGAATTGTTGGGTTCGAAAAAGGAGACAGTGCGGACGGTTCGCAAACAATTGCAGTTCTGGTTTCGATGGAAGACCACCTCGAGGAACTTCAGCACAAGGTGGTTGCGCCGCTTATGCTGGAGCCGAGTATCGAAAGCATCGAGTGGGATAGTGTTTCGGAAGCCTGAGCCGCTTTGGGGGTGTTTACCGCGCAGCAGGGTGCCAATGTCGCTTTTCCCCCCAGAGCGCCGCAATCCCGATGCTTGTGATCTGGTAAAGCTGTATCACAAGCTTCAACCTAAACAACCAGACGGGATTTTCTCATGGCAGAGGCAAACACCCGGCGCAGGGCGAGAGGTGGCGGTGGCGCCGCCCGCCGTGCCGAGCGTACCGCAGTTCGTATCGAGACCGAGAAATACATCGAACGGAACATTCCGAATTTCGAGGTTCTCAACGAAGAGGCACTTGAGATCATTGAAAACAACGCGGAAACCGTGTTGGAAGAAATCGGCGTCAACTTCGTTGACAACCCCGCCGCGCTGGAGCGCTGGCGTGATGCCGGTGCGGATATTGATGGTGAACGTGTCCGTATCCCGCGTGGCCTTGCGCGTGAGTTGATCAAAACCGCCCCCAGCGAGTTTACTCAGCACGCCCGCAACCCCGAGAAATCGGTGGTCATCGGTGGTCGCAACATGGTTTTGGCACCCGTCTACGGACCTCCGTTTGTGCGCGATGCGCAAGGTGGCCGCCGGTATGCGACCATGGACGATTTCAACAAGTTCGTGAAACTGGCCTACATGTCCAAGTGGTTGCACCATTCGGGCGGTACGATCTGCGAACCGACCGACATTCCGGTGAACAAACGCCATCTGGACATGCTGAAGGCGCATATGACGCTGTCAGACAAGCCCTTCATGGGCTCGGTCACTGATCCCAGCCGGGCGCAGGATTCGGTCGAGATGTGCGAAATCCTGTTCGGGAAGGAGTTCGTTCAGGAAAACACGGTGATGACCTCACTGACCAACATCAACTCGCCGATGACGTTCGACGATGTGATGATGGGCTCGCTGGAAGTCTATGCGCGTAACAATCAGGCGTGTATCATCTCACCCTTTATTGTTGGTGGTGCGATGTCGCCGGTGTCCGTCACCGGGACTTTGACACAGGTTCTGGCCGAGGTTCTGGCAGGTGTCGCCTATAGCCAGATCATTCGCCCGGGAGCACCGGCAATCTTCGGGGCCATGGTGACATCCATTGATATGAACTCGGGCGCGCCGACATTTGGCACGCCTGAAGCTTCGCATATTACTTATGGGGCTGGCCAGTTGGCGCGTCGCCTGAACCTGCCGTTCCGTTCGTCGGGATCGTTCTGCGGTTCGAAACTGCCGGACGCGCAGGCGGCTTATGAGACCGCAAACTCGCTGAACATGGGTCTGATGTCCGGTGTGAACTTCATGTTGCACTCCTGCGGCTGGCTGGAGGGCGGTTTGGTCGCCGATTTCGAGAAATTCGTCATGGATGCTGATCAGCTTGGTGTTCTGCACGGGTTGGCCAAAGGCGTGGCTTATGACGAGAATGCACAGGCCATGGATGCGATCCGCGAAGTCGGACCCGGCGGGCATTATCTCGGATGTTCGCACACGCAGGCCAACTTCAAGGAATCGTTCTGGAAATCCGAAGTGCTGGATTACAAGCCGTATGAAACCTGGCAGGAAGAAGGTGCGCGGGATACGCGGGCTTTGGCCACCACACGGGTCGAGCATTTGCTGGCCAACTATCAGCAACCGCAGATGGATCCCGACATCGCTGCGGCGCTGGAAGCCTATATCACCGAAAAGAAGGCCTCCATGCCGGACGCGTTCGCCTGATTATTGAAAAATCGAGGCGCGGCTGGCCTGATACAGCTGCGCCTCACCCAACAGCGCAATAAGCAGATCCAGATGCCGCACCAGTGAATATGCGGCATCATCTTCTTTTCGCTGTTCATTTACCTCTTTTTCCATCTCCATCAAACGCAGCAGCGCCGGACCTGAACTGGGCAGCGAACCGTATCCCATAATGCGTTGTAGATGACTGTCCCGATTGTAATCCCGCGCCCCGAGTTTGGCCGCCCGCGCCAGCATACGAGGGCGGCGAAGGGTTGTGATCATCGTCATCAGGTCCTGCATGTTGTGTATCCCTTTTCTTGAAGAAACGTGTGGACTTTGTTGCGCAACCTAAGCGGGTGTTGCCTGTGCCGAAGTCTCTCCGAACGATGGTTTCACGACTGTTTATCTTTTTGAATCAAATCTGGTTCTTGCCTTGTGTGGTTAACGAACGAGTAACGAATGGACCTCTAGTTAGATTTGGTTAACCCGCAATCCGAGGGCGAAAAGTGGCAGTTTGTTTTGTCGATGAGGGCAAATAATGATGGAAAACAACATGGCTTTCTCCATTCCGGCATGGGTTCCAGAGGGGGCGCAAAGATACCTTGCTCATACCGAAACCGGCCGATCGATACGCGATATCGCTCGGTCAGCAGGATGCCATGCGTCAACGATCCTCAGGCAAATTCGGCGCATCGAAATGCGTCGCGACGATCCGTTGGTGGATGCCGCCCTGCAATCTTTGGCTGAAACGCATTTTTCGACACTGGGCGACGTCCGCAGTTCTTTGGAAACGTTCGATGAGACTGCCAAGGAAGAGGAATTTGAACGCGAAGCCCTTCGGATTCTGCGTCGTCTAAGCGAAACCGGATCCGTGCTTGCGGTGGCTGAGGAAATGGACAAGGCCGTTGACGTTCGCGATACAGGCAATAGCGCTGCGACCAGAACAGCTGTTGTTGATTGCAAGATTGCCCAAGCCTTGGCCTTGAAAGACTGGATCAGCTGCGACAACCCGGGACGAATCTCGCGCTATCGGATATCTACGGCAGGAAGAACTGCACTTAGCCACTTGATTGCACAAGCGGAAAACAAGGCTCGGTCAGAGACCGATCCAGGCTTCGCGGAGGCACAAAACGCGTTTCAGGCAAAGTCGTCTGCCGGGCTTGCCTCGGGCGTCAGTCGCATTCGCTACAGTGCGGCGGAAAGCCCTTTGATCGCCTTGTCCCGCCGCCGCGACCGGGATGGCAAGCCGTTTCTGGATGAAACACTCGTCAAAGCCGGTGAACGTCTGCGCGAAGACTTTGAACTGGCGCAGATCGGCCCGCAGGTATCGCAGAACTGGGATCGTTTTCTGACGGCCGGAGGGCGCGGTGCTTATGACAGTGAATCGCATGGGGGCAGGGGGATTTCTGATGCAAGGGATAGGGTGGCGCGCGCGCTTTCAGATCTGAGACCGGGGCTGAGTGATGTTGCGCTGCGCTGCTGCTGTTATCTTGAGGGGCTGGAGCTGGCAGAAAAGCGTATGGGGTGTTCGGCCCGATCTGGCAAGATAGTCCTGCGCATCGCTTTGCAAAGGCTCAAACAGCACTATAATGATCAGGCCGACCGCGACCGCATGATTGGTTGAGTGACGCCAGAAACAAAAAAAGGCCCGCGCGAAGCGAGCCTTTTTTGTGCTTTTGGCTGTTGATCAGGCCATTTCCGGCTCTGCCGGCGCTTGCAGATGCTTCATCAGGTTTTCGGGCGAAGACACGCCATAGGGATCTTCGGGGCAGTTATCCATCAGGCCAGGCTCTTCGAACCACGCCTCGACAACACCATCATTGATGATGGCGGCGTAACGCCATGAACGCATCCCGAAACCCAGATTGTCTTTGTCGACCAGCATACCCATTTTTCGGGTGAATTCCGCCGATCCGTCTGGGATGACATCGACGTTTTTCAAGCCCTGATCCTGTGCCCATTTGTTCATCACGAAACTGTCGTTGACAGACATGCAATAGATTGCGTCGATCCCCTTGGCGGCGAAATCGGCATAACCATTTTCAAAACCGGGCAATTGGTAGGTCGAGCAGGTTGGAGTGAATGCACCCGGCAGCGAGAAAAGGATTACGCGCTTGCCGGCGAAATAGTCGGCCGTTGTCTTGTCTTCCCAGCGGAAAGGGTTTGGTCCTTCGACAGAGTCGTCGCGGACACGGGTGTGAAAGGTCACGTCAGGCAGTTTCGCGCCGGATTTCATGTTCAAGCTCCTGTGATTCACATGTGATTTTATCGTGAATTAAAACAGTTCTAAATCGCATTCAATTGAGGAAATGCCGCATGCGCGAATAATAGCATTGTCGTGTTGCGCGTTGAATTTAATCCGCAAACTCTGATCTCTTGTTGGACTATTCTGCGTCGGCACAATGACGTTGCATAGCGGCTATGCGTCGCTGGTGTAACGCTGCGCTTCTGTCTATGTTATGAGTAACAAGAGTTGACCCAAAGTCAGGAAAACCAACGTGCGAGATCTGAAGATCCCCGAACAGCGCCATCCGGAAAAAGCTCATCGTCCGGATAACGCACAGCCCAAGAAACCAAACTGGATCCGGGTCAAGGCACCCGGTGGAAAAGGCTATGCTGATACGCGGCGGATCATGCGCGACAACAATCTGGTGACTGTCTGCGAAGAAGCTGGTTGCCCCAACGTCGGCGAATGTTGGAGCCAGGGTCACGCCACCATGATGATCATGGGCGAGATTTGTACGCGCGGCTGTACCTTCTGCAACATTGCAACCGGTCGCCCAGACGACCTTGATGCGTTTGAGCCTGGTCGTGTGGCACACGCGGTTGAGAAGCTTGGCCTGAACCATGTGGTGATCACTTCGGTGGACCGGGACGATCTGATTGACGGCGGTGCCGAGCACTTTGCGCAGACTATTCGCGCAGTGCGTCATCGATCCCCTAAAACCACTATCGAAATTCTGACCCCGGACTTTTTGAAATGTGACGAGGACGTGATGGAGGTCGTGGTTCAGGCGAAACCGGATGTGTTCAACCATAATCTGGAAACCGTGCCAGGTCTCTACCCCGAGGTACGACCGGGTGCGCGCTATTTCCATTCACTGCGACTGTTGCAGCGGGTGAAGGAGCTTGATCCGTCGATCTTCACCAAATCCGGCATCATGGTCGGATTGGGCGAAGAGGAACAGCAGGTGCGTCAGGTGATGGACGATATGCGCGCGGCGGATATCGATTTCTTGACCATCGGGCAGTACCTGCAACCGAGTCCCAAGCATCATGGTGTGGATCGTTTCGTCACACCGGAAGAGTTCGCCTCTTATGAAAAGGCGGCCTATGGCAAGGGTTTTCTGATGGTATCAGCGACGCCTCTGACCCGGTCGTCTTACCACGCGGGTGACGATTTCGCGCGGCTGAGGGCCGCCCGGCAAGCGAAGTTGCAACAAGCGTGACACCAGAACTGATCGCGCGGCTAACCCGCCTGCGCCGCGAATTGCACCAAAACCCTGAACTCTCGGGGCAGGAGGAGCAAACTGCGGCGCGGATTGCTGATGTTTTGCGCGAAACCGGAGCAGATCGTGTTCTGACGGGCGTCGGCGGGCATGGGGTGGTTGCGGTTTTTGAAAGTGGCAAGCCGGGCCCTTCAGTGGGTATTCGCTGCGAATTGGACGGCCTGCCGATTCAGGAACTTTCAGACCTGCCATACGTGTCTCAGATCAAAGGCAAAGGGCACCTTTGCGGTCATGATGGCCACATGGTGATAGTGTTGGGCGTAGCCGAAGCGCTGAAGGGACAGCGACCGAAAAAGGGCCGCGTTGTTCTGATCTTTCAACCTGCAGAAGAGACGGGCCATGGGGCCATCGCGTTCAGGGCCGATCCACAATTTTCTGAAATATCGCCAGATATCGTGCTGTCCCTCCATAACCTGCCAGGGTTGGAACTTGGAGTGGTTGAACTCTGTGCAGGACCTGCAAACTGTGCCTCACGCGGTATGCAGATTGTATTGACGGGTAAGACGTCACACGCGGCTGCCCCACAGGATGGAGTTTCACCCGCAGGTGCCTTGTCGGTACTGATCCCCGCTTTGGCCGAACTGGGGGCAGGCGGCGAGATGAATGATGACTATGCCTTGACCACTGTCACGCATGCACATTTGGGTGAGCGCACTGTAGGTGTTGCCCCTGGGCGGGCAGAGCTATGGGTGACGCTGCGCACAGTCTCGGATCGCCAGATGACGCGACTGATGACTGATGCCGAAGCGATGGTGCACGAGACAGCGCATGCAGAAGGATTGACGGTAGAGATCACCTATGACGAAGTGTTCGAAGCCTGCGTCAATCATCCGGAAACCGTCTCAATTCTGAGGCAATCCTGTTTCGATCAGGGAATTGAATGCCGGCTGGTCGATCAACCGCAACGGTTTTCAGAGGATTTTGGACAGTTTGCCAAAAGCGCAAGAGCTGCCATGTTCTGGTTGGGGTCAGGGCGGGATCATCCGCAACTGCACAATCCGGATTACGACTTCCCGGATGCGTTGATACCAGTAGGGACTATGATTTTCCTTAACGGTATTGATGCTATTCTTCGAGACGAGCGCTAGCGTCGATCCATTCAATTGGCCAGATCACCAACAATTCCAACAGCTTCTATGACTGTCTTCGTGTTATCTGAGATCGATAGAACTTCATCATCTACCCGGATATAGCGCTGACCGGGTCCCAACGGCTTAAGCTTCCAGTTGTCGAGGTCGTCGATGTAGTCAAAACTCAGATCATCCGGCAACTTCTGGCCACGCGTGTATCTTTTGACTTGACCGGGTGGAACAGCTTTGCCGTTTGACTTGATAGATTTCTCTACCTTGTTTTTGTTAGCACCTTGCCCTTTGCCTTTATTGTCCTTTGCGGCACCCGAACTTGCAAGTGCCACGATCGCCATAACCACACCGGCTGTAGCAACAATACGCTTCATCAATAATCCTCCTAAGTTGATAGGAAGGGTAATGGTGCGCAATCGAGTTTGTCTATAAATATTCTTGTATTTGAATTTTATGGGCCAGGTAGTCCAGGTAGTACTGGGAGGTCACATCTAATTTCCAGTAAATCGAACCTTACCAATAAAAGGCAAATTACGGTTTCGCTGTGCGTAGTCGATGCCGTACCCCACAACAAACTCGTCCGGGATCTCGAATCCGATCCAGTCTGACCGGAAATCCACCTCGCGGCGGCTGGGTTTGTCGAGTAGTGCAATGGATTTCAGGCGCTCGGGTTTGCGACTTTGCAGCAGCTTGGTGACGTGATTCAGCGTGTGGCCGGTGTCAACAATATCTTCCACAACCAACACGTCTCGCCCTTCAATAGCGCCGCGCAAGTCTTTGAGAATACGTACTTCTCGACTGCTTTCCATCGCATCCCCGTACGAAGATGCCTCAAGGAAATCCACTTCAATGGGAAGATCCAGTTCGCGTACCAGATCTGCGATGAACACAAAGCTGCCGCGCAGCAGACCAACGACCACCAGCTTGTCGGTGCCATCGAATTCAGCCGTGATCTCGCGGCACAACTCCTCGATTCGGGCGGCGATGGCCTTGGCCGAGATCATCTCATCTATCACATATGCGCGGTCAGTCATCGCAGCCCCCTTGATCTTTGGCGCGCAACATACGACATGACGCGCCATTGTCACCTGCAAATACCGGACGCCATGCCTATCCATTCGGAAACCCGCCACCTGCCATACACCGCCCAGCAAATGTATGATCTGGTTGCCGACGTGGCCAATTATCCCCAGTTTCTGCCCTGGTGCGCCGCGGCCCGTATACGCAAGACATTTGTGGCAGGTGAGGCCGAGGTGATGGAGGCCGATCTGGTGATCTCGTTCAAAGTGTTCCGCGAACGATTTGGCAGCCGGGTGACTCTGTTCGCGGATCAGAAGAAGATCGATACCGAATATCTGGATGGCCCGTTCAAATACATGAAATCCGACTGGCAGTTCGATGACGCGCCGGATGGAGGCTGCAATATCTCGTTCCATGTGGATTTCGAGTTCAAGAATGCGATCCTGCAGGGGATCATCGGCGTCGTGTTCAACGAAGCCATGCAGCGGATCGTACGCGCGTTCGAGGCACGGGCCCAAGAACTCTACGGCTAGGTCTTTACGCGACTACGGCGCACGCTAGACTGCGCCCATGACGGATTTTACAGCATCATTGGCCGCGTTTGCAGTCGGCCCGATTTCAACGACATCTCAGGCGCGGATTGTCACGTCTCTGTCTGTTCTGGACTGGATCGCGGTCGGTCGTGCAGGCGCAAACGAACCTGTCTCATCCATCATCCGTGAGATGGTTCTGGAGGACGGCGGCAATGTACAGGCCCATCTTTTTGGCGGTGGAGCGGCGCCATTGCGCGGAGCGGCGCTGGTGAATGGCGCCGTGTCTCATGCGCTGGATTATGACGACACGCATTTCGCACATATTGGGCATCCGTCAGTTGCCATCCTGCCTGCTGCCCTTGCCGTGTCTGAGTGGGATGACCGCATACTGGTTGATTTGCTCGAAGCCGCACTGGTCGGGATGGAAATCTCGATCCGCGTTGGATTGTGGTTGGGTCGGGGGCACTACCAGGTCGGGTTTCATCAGACAGCCACATCGGGTGCATTTGGGGCCGCTGTCGCCGCAGGGCGGTTGCTGGGCTTCGATACGAACAAGATGCGGTCTGTTCTGGGTCTGACGGCAACTCGGACAGCCGGGCTGAAAGCCCAGTTTGGGACGATGGGCAAGCCTTATAACGCGGGTCTAGCAGCCGCCGCCGGGGTCGAAACAGCCTTGCTGGTACAGCGCGGGTTTCAGGCCAACGCCGACGCGCTGGAAGGTCCTTTTGGCTTTGGTGCGACCCATCACGGCACATCGGATCCAAGCGCACTAGATGGTTTGAATGATGAATGGCTGTTTGAAAGTGTCAGCCACAAGTTCCACGCCTGTTGCCATGGTTTGCACGCCGCGCTCGAGGCGGCGCGGCAACTGGATGTCGCAGAACCCGAAGTGGCCGAAATCAAGATCAAGACCCACCCCCGCTGGATGAGTGTGTGCAATCAGCTTACACCTGAAACCGGGTTGGGGGCCAAATTCTCATATCGTACAGTCATCGCGATGCAGGCTTTGGGATATGATACTGCCTTGCCGGGAAGCTATACGGACAAGGTCTGCGCCGACCCCCGCATAAAGTCCTTACGCGACCGTATCACAGTCGAAGCAGATGATAGTTTGTCAGAGACGCAGGCGCAGCTGGCTTTGCTGCGCCGTGACGGTATCCGCCGCGAGGCAACGCATGACCTGTTGACCCCGATGTCGCTGCCGGACCGAGAGGACCGCGTGCGCGCCAAAGCGGCCAAGCTGATCGGAGCGGAAGAGGCGGACGCGATCTGGTCAATGCTACGCACCGGAGGCCGCGCCCGCGATCTGGCTTCCAAACTGGCGGGTTAAACCACGCGCCAGTGCAGCGGAAAACCGGGATCAAACACGGTGACGGGCCCGTCGTCAGTTTCGATCTTGTCGGGGTACTCGACCGGCGCGCCCTTGGTCAGCGTGATGCTGTCTTCGTTCACAGGCAGGCGATAAAACGCAGGCCCGTTCAGCGAAACGAAGCCTTCCAGTTTGTCCAAAGCGTCTTCACGATCGAACATCTCGGCCACCAGGGACATGGTGTTGGTCGCCGTGAAGCAACCTGCGCAGCCACAGGCCATTTCCTTGTTGTCATCCGTATGCGGTGCGCTGTCGGTTCCAAGGAAAAAACGCGGATCGCCCGAGGTTGCAGCTTTCAACAACTCCAGCCGATGCTCTTCGCGTTTGGCAACAGGCAGGCAGTAGTAATGCGGTTTGATCCCACCGACCAGAATGTGGTTGCGGTTGATGATCAGGTGATGCGCAGTGATCGTCGCGCCCAAGTCCGCCTCATTGGCTTTGACATACTGAACACCGTCGCGGGTGGTGATATGTTCCATCACGACACGCAGGCCTGGAGTGGTCCTGCGGATTGGGTCCAGAACGCGGTCGATGAACACGGCCTCGCGGTCGAAGATGTCGATCTCGGCATCCGTCACTTCGCCATGCACGCACAGGGGCAGGCCGATTTCGGCCATTCTCTCAAGCACGGGTCGAACATTGTCGAAGTTCCTTACGCCGGAATGCGAATTGGTCGTGGCCCCGGCAGGATAAAGTTTGACCGCCTTGACCAGTCCGCTCGCATGGGCGGCGGCCAGATCGTCTGGGTCCGTATCCTCGGTCAGATAGAGGGTCATCAGCGGTTCAAACGTCATCCCTTCGGGCAACGCCGTCATAATGCGGTCCCGATAGGCGGCGGCGTCTGCGCCGGTCACAACCGGAGGCACCAGATTGGGCATTATGATCGCGCGGCCAAAATGGCGCGCGGTTTCGGGCAGGACGGCCTGCAGCATGGCGCCATCGCGCAAGTGCAGATGCCAGTCGTCGGGGCGGCGGATCGTAAGGGTATCGGTCATGGCTTTCCGCTAGCATAGCCGCTGGCAAAGACCAACCACGACCGAGCCTCGTGGTGAAAAAACTTGTCAACCAACCCGAACGTCGTAGCTCTGACGTGGCGCGAGGTCTTGACGCACAGGTCCGCGCGTGACCTGTTTGTCCGCTAAGTAGAGAGGGTTCCATGACGCAACCAAATTCAATCGATGCCGTGCAGCAGATGTTGGGAGCCCAGGGCTATGTCTGCGGACGCGCCCTTGCGACTGTTGTGTTTTTGGCGCTGAAACTGGGCCGACCGCTGTTTCTGGAAGGCGAAGCGGGTGTTGGGAAAACCGAGATCGCCAAAGCCCTTGCCTCCGGCCTGAATCGTCGCCTGATCCGACTGCAATGCTATGAAGGTCTCGATGCGTCCTCGGCCGTCTACGAATGGAATTTTCCGGCGCAGATGGTTGCAATCCGAACGGCTGAGGCGTCGGGTGGGGCAGATCGGGGCGCATTGCAGTCCGAATTGTTCTCGGACGAATACTTGATTGAACGCCCGTTGCTGCAAGCCATGCGGCCTGACGAACACGGCGCACCGGTTCTGCTAATCGATGAACTGGACCGAACGGATGAACCTTTTGAAGCCTTCCTGCTTGAGGCTCTCAGCGATTTTCAGGTTACTATCCCGGAACTGGGTACGATCAAAGCACCTGAGCCGCCCGTTGTCGTCGTCACGTCAAACCGCACGCGCGAGGTGCATGACGCCCTCAAACGCCGCTGCCTTTATCATTGGGTCGACTACCCGGATTTCGAGCGCGAGATTGAAATCCTGCACGCCCGTGCACCAGAAGCAGCCGATGCACTCAGCCGTGAAGTGGTGGCTTTTGTTCAACGTTTACGCACCGAGGATCTGTTCAAGAAACCCGGCGTGGCTGAAACCATTGACTGGGCCAAGTGTTTGCTGGCGCTGGATGTGATGAACCTGAGCCCAGAGGTGATCGGCGACACGCTGGGTGCAATCCTGAAGTACCAGGACGACATTCAGAAACTGCAGGGGTCCGAGGCAAAGCGCATTCTCGACGAGGCCAAGGCCACCCTCGAACCAGCCTGATGCTTCATCTTTTCCCAAATACTCCGGGGGTATGGGGGCAGAGCCCCCATGGTTGCTGATGGCCGAGCAACTGCCACTGGATATCCCGGATAACCCAAAGCTGGCGCAGAATATCACCCATTTTGCCCGTGCGCTCAGAAAGGCGGGGCTGCCAATCGGCCCGGGGCGCGTGATTGATGCGATCCACGCGGTGCAGGTGGCAGGGTTTACCGAGAAACGAGATTTTTACTGGACACTGCACGCCTGTTTCGTGAACCGCCCGGAACACCGCACGGTATTTGCGCAAGTTTTCCGAATGTACTGGCGCGATCCGCGATACATGGAACATATGATGGCCATGATGCTGCCCGCCATTCGTGGCGTTCAGGAAGAGCGCAAGGCCGATGCTGGTGAAAAACGCGCTGCCGAGGCGCTGCTGGACGGTGTCGAACAAGAATTGCCTGAACCAGCCGCGCAAGATGAAGGTGAATCCGAAATCGAGATTGACGCCACTCAGACGGCATCATCAGAGGATCGTCTGCGCAATCTGGATTTCGAACAGATGAGCACGGCTGAAATCGCGCAAGCCAAACGTGTTTTGGCGCGAATGACCCTGCCGGTCAAACCCATCGAGTCGCGCCGGGGGCAGGCCAGCCATCTGGGGCACCGTATCGACCGCGCCCGCACATTGCGTGCAGCGATGCGACAAGGCGGCGAGCTGCGTGACATCGCCAAGCTTCAGCCCAAGCCGCGCTGGCCCAATCTTATCGCGCTTTGTGATATTTCTGGATCGATGAGCCAATACAGCCGGATCATCTTGCATTTCCTGCACACGGTGTCCAACGCCAAGGGTGCGGGTTGGGCCAAGGTTCATGCTTTCACCTTTGGCACGCGCCTGACCAACATCACCCGCCACCTGCATCAACGGGATGTGGATGCAGCACTTGCCGCTGCCGGAGCCGAGGCGCAGGACTGGGAAGGGGGCACGCGCATCGGGGACTGCTTGCACCAGTTCAACCGCGACTGGTCTCGCCGCGTCATGGGGCAAGGGGCGGTTGTTCTGCTGATCACCGACGGACTGGAACGAGGCGACCCGGAGACCCTACAGAAAGAGATTGAGCGCTTGCACCTGTCTTCAAGACGCCTGATCTGGCTGAATCCGCTTTTGCGTTGGGATGGGTTCGCTCCTAAAGCGCAAGGGGTGGCTGCAATGCTGCCGCATGTCGACAGTTTCCGGGCAGGGCATTCGATTGCATCGCTCGAAGATTTGGCCGCCGTGATCTCACACCCCGACGACCAGGGGCAGAAAGCCCGGCTGATGGCCGCGCTTTCCGGTTAAACGCTTACGAAAGCTGCTCTGCGTTGCACTTGCGTGCCATTTCCATGGCCTTGTACGTGCCGGTAAGGTCGACTGTGAACGCATACGCTGTCTCGGGGAACACGATCATCACCTTTTTCTTGGCGAGGTCATCCGCAAATTGGGGATCGTCCGACAGGACATACCCGCCTGAATAGCCCTTTGTGATGTTGCCTTTCATACCGGTGGCTTCACCCAGATAAATATTGTCCCCAATCAGGATAGCGACTTCTTGCGTTTCGCCCCGTTTGATATCGGTGTCGGCTTTGGTGAACACACCGACATAGCCAACACCGCGGTCTTCGGTCAGACCCATCTGAACGACGTTTTCCGCATCGTCCACAGCTTCGATCAGGCAGGATTTCTTCTCATTGTCGATAAAGACTTTCCAGCCTTCAACCTCACCATAGCGTTCGAACGTATCAGCCCACGCTGCGGTCGAGGCCAACATGCCAACCGCCGCGCCCAGTGTAAGAAAAAGTTTCAACTGCTTGTCTCCGATCTATGAATTTCTGGATATGCATTCCGGTCAAACTACCGGTTGTGGGCGCAGGCTAAAGCTCTGATCGCTAACAATCAATGCTATGATTTATTGAATGCCGTGAAGGTGTTCGTGGCTTCAAAAGGGGCCAAATATAGACGTTTTGGCAAGGCAGCCGCGCTTTTCATCCCGGCAATCCTGCTTATGTTGGAAACGGACAACATCTGGAGGGTCTGATGGAGCGATTCGACAACAGCCCGGAAACGGCTTTGGACTGGCACCGCAGCGGGCGGGGCGCGGCCCTGGCGACGGTTGTCGAAACCTGGGGCAGCGCGCCTCGGCGCGTTGGGTCGCAACTGGTGATCGGTGGCGACGGGCGGATCGAAGGATCGGTTTCCGGTGGCTGCGTGGAAGGCGCGGTGATCGTCGAAGCACTTGAAGCCTTGGACGAAGGCGAAGCCCGGCTGTTGGAATTTGGCGTCAGCGATGATGATGCCTTTGCCGTGGGGCTGGCCTGCGGCGGAACGATCCGTGTTCTGGTCGAACCCATTGGGAATGTCCTGCCCGAGCGCATGCTGGCAGAACTCGTCGCGGCCCGCGCCACGCGCGCGCCCGTGGCGTATGAGGTAAACACAAATACCGGACACAGGGCCTTGCGTCGCAACGCCTATGCCGATCGGTTGCGTATGGACCGGTCGGGTTTCGAAGAGGATGGCGAGACCTTTGTGGCCGTTCACAATCCGCCTTTGCGGTTGATCGTTGTGGGGGCCGTCCATATCGCACAGGCCCTTGTGACCATGGCGCGCATTGCGGGCTATGATCCGGCGATCATTGATCCACGCGATGCATTTGCATCCAGCGCACGCTTTCCGGGGGAAACGATCCTGACCGATTGGCCGGATGAAGCGGTCGCCAGGCTGGGGCTGGATGCGCGGACCGCTATCGTCTTGCTGACCCATGATCCCAAGCTGGACGACCCGGCGCTGCAAGCGGCACTTGACGCGGGTGTCTTCTATATTGGCGCTCTGGGCTCGACACGCACCCATGCCAAGCGCGTTGATCGCATGAAAGCCGCAGGTTTCACCGAGTCGCAGATCTCCAGAATTCACGGCCCCATCGGCCTGGATATTGGTGCTGCCGGGCCCTCGGAAATCGCTGTCGCCATTCTGGCTGAGATGACAGCGGTTCTTCGGGGCAAAGCATGAGGTTTGGCCCGGTTCCCGTTTCGCAGGCAGAAGGGGCCATCCTGGCGCATTCGGTGACAGCAGGTGGGCGTAAGCTGCGCAAAGGTTTGGCATTACAGGCCGAGCATATCGCGCAACTGGCGCAATCCGGGCTGAGCGAAGTGATCGTCGCGCGTCTCGAACCTGGTGATTGCCACGAAGACGAAGCCGCGCGTGCCTTGGCGGCAGCTCTTGCGCCTGATGCCGCTGTGGCCAACCTGCGCGTGACCGAGGCGTTTACCGGTCGGGTCAACCTTTTGGCGGATGGACCGGGGGTGGCCGTGCTGGATGTCGCGGCGCTTGAGCGGTTCAACGAAGTCAATCCGATGATCACAGTGGCCACGGTACCGCAGCATCAGCAGATGGGGCCAGGCGGTATGGTGGCGACCATCAAGGTCATCTCTTACGCCGTGCCCGAAGAGGATGTTCGACGTGCTGCCACATTGGCTCAGCGCGCAATCCGTCTGGCGCGTCCGGTTCACCAAACAGCCGGGCTGATCGTAACGGACATTCAGGGTGGTCCGTCGAATGAAAAAGGGATTGCCGCTATTCGCGGTCGGGTCGAGTTGCTGGATATGGAGCTTTGTGATGTGCGGACCGTCCCGCACCGGGTCGAAGCTCTGGCCGAAGCGGTCTCGCAAAGCGATGGTGATGTGCTGATGATCCTGACAGGATCGGCGACGTCGGACACTGAAGATGTGGCGCCCTCGGCTGTGCGTTTGGCCGGCGGGCAGGTGGATCGCTTTGGGATGCCGGTGGATCCGGGAAACCTGCTGTTTTTGGGGGCCTTGCAGGATCGCCCGGTCATTGGATTGCCAGGCTGCGCGCGCTCTCCGGCGTTGAACGGCGCCGATTGGGTTCTGTCCCGTGTTGCGTGTGGAATTGAAACAAACGGAGCTGACATTGCGGCGATGGGTGTTGGTGGGCTGCTCAAGGAAATCCCGACCAGGCCGCAGCCACGTGCCAAACGCAAAAACTGACATCTTGTTCGTGCGCGAACCGCATCGCGGTTTCAGGGTTTCCTCAGCTTTGGTAAAACCCCGGGCTGCCAATATGCCCCCGTGTCCTCCCGCGCTTTTTGGTACTGTTCCACACGTGTCCGGGCCTCTTTACCGCTGGTCTCAAATAGATGCCCCAGTAGACACTCCAGAACCGCCATCGCGCCGGAAAAGCTTGAGAATGGGTGCAACGTGCGGGTGCTGACAGGCAGGACCACATCCGGTTCGACCCCCGGCGCGATCACCTCACTATCCGACAACAGCACGATGCGCATGGATCGATCGCGGGCAAAGCGCATCGATTGGATCGTATCGGCCGAGTAGGGATGGACGGTGATGGCAAACAGGCAATCCTCAGCCGTGGCTTCGACCAAATCGTCAATGGCTGACCCCATGTGACGGGGCACCAGCTGCAACCCGGGATGCGCCATGCGGCCTGCATAGTGAAAGTAATAGGCCAGCGCGTGGCTGGACCGGGTCGCGGTCACGTAACAGCGCCGCGCGGAAACCATGTACCCGATGGCTTGTTGCGTCAGATGCGGATCCATCAAGCGCAGGGATCGCGAAACGACGTTCGTCTCGTTCTGAGCGAACTTGGCCTGTGCCAGAAGGAACGGGTCTTGCCCCGCCGGATTCTCCAACCAGCTTTGCCCCAGCCGGTCTTCACTGTCTGTCGTCAGTGCGCGGCGAAACGGTTGGCGAAACGCATCGAAGCTGTCAAAGCCCATGCGTTGCGCAAGCCGGACCAACACGTTTGAACTGATGCCGATCCTGTCGGCGGTTTGGCGGATCGGGTTCAGTCCAAAGTCACCGGGATGGTCGACGATATACTTCGCCGCGACCTGCATTTGCGTCGGCATCTGATCGATCTCGCGCCTTAATTGATCTGTAAGTGCCGTGAGGGTAGGGGTCATGCGCAAAATAAAACATATGTTTTCTACTGCGTAAATTGAAAACGAATGATGCGAGGTCTAGCTGCAAGTCAGGAAGAGGAACGCATGATGACAACCAACTCCGCTGAAGACAAAAACACCCCCTATATCCTGGTCGCGCCAAATGGCGCGCGGCGGACGGCAGCGGATCATCCTGCCATTCCGGTTACGATGGACGAAATCGTCGAAACCGCGCGGGCCTGCCAACGTGCAGGTGCGCACGGGGTTCATGTTCATGTACGGGACGCGAATGGTCAGCATTCTCTGGACGCCGGATCGTATCGCGAAACGGTGGCCGAGTTGCATCATGTCGTGCCAGCGCTGGATGTTCAAATCACAACCGAAGCGGCGTGGGTATTCGATGTTCCCGCGCAACTTGCCTGCTTGGAGCAGGTGCAACCGGACTGGGCGTCGATTTCGATACGAGAGATTGCGCGCGACCCGGATCTAGCGCCTCGGGTCTATGCTCTCTGCGCCGATCAGGGGACGCGGGTGCAGCATATTCTGTACGATTCAGAAGACGCGCGGCTGTTGGACCAATGGCAGCGGGATGGCATTGTGCAGGCAAATCAGACAGACCGATTGCTGGTTCTGGGACGTTATAGCGAAGGTCAGCAATCGGTACCGGCAGATCTGGATGCCTTCCCGGATTGTCCAAACCGCTGGATGATCTGCGCGTTCGGCACACAGGAACACGCCTGTCTGGCCGAAGCTGCGCGGCGCGGGGGCGATGTGCGGGTCGGATTTGAAAACAGCCTGACGGGGCCGGATGGCACGCCTTGGGCGGATAATGCGGCCTCGGTCGCGGCTTTGGTTGAATTGCTTGGAAAGGCCAAGACATGAGTCACGTATTCCCGCGCCACACCAAATCAAACCTGCCCGTCGCGGCAGGTGGGGATGGCTGTTATCTGATCGACGCGCAAGGCAAGCGGTACCTGGACTGCGGTGACGCGGCCGTGTCTTGCCTGGGACATTCCAACGACGCAGTGATCCGCGCCGTGCAAGAGCAGGTCGAACAGATCGCCTTCGCCCATAGCGGCTTCATGACGTCTGAACCGGCCGAAGCACTGGCGGATCTGTTGATCCAGCACGCGCCCGGCGATTTGGATCGCGTTTATTTTGTATCGGGCGGATCGGAGGCAACCGAGGCGGCAATCAAACTGGCGCGTCAGTACTTTCTTGAAATAGGTCAGCCTGAGCGGCGGCATGTCATCGCGCGCAAACAAAGCTATCACGGCAACACGCTGGGCGCTTTGTCCGCCGGGGGCAACGCCTGGAGACGGGCTCAGTTTGCGCCGATGCTGATCGAGATGACCCATATATCGGCGTGTTATGAATACGCCGAAAAACCCGAAGGCGAGAGCAGCTTTGACTATGGTCAACGCGTTGCCAACGAGCTTGAGGCCGAAATCCTGCGTCTGGGGCCGGACACGGTTATGGCTTTCATGGCAGAGCCAGTTGTTGGCGCAACTCTTGGCGCAGTTCCTGCGGTTGAGGGTTACTTCAATCGTATCCGGGAAATCTGCGATCAATATGGGGTGCTATTGATCCTGGATGAGGTGATGTGCGGTATGGGGCGCACCGGCCACCTGTTTGCTTGCAATCAAGACGGTATAGCGCCGGATATTCTGTGCATCGCCAAAGGGTTGGGGGCCGGATATCAACCGATCGGAGCTATGCTTTGCACCGGCGCTATCTATGATGCAATTCGGGATGGCTCCGGGTTTTTTCAACATGGGCACACCTACATCGGCCATCCAGTTGCCACGGCTGCGGCGCTCGCGGTCGTCCGTGAGCTGACGGATCGGGATTTGCCAGCCCGCGCCGGGGTCATGGGAGACAAAGTGCAATCGGCCCTGGAGGCCGAGATTGGACAGCACCCGAATGTCGGCGATCTGCGCGGGCGTGGCTTGTTCCGGGGGATCGAGCTGGTGTCGGATCGGGGCACCAAAGCACCGTTCGATCCGTCCATGGGCATCGCCGGCAAGGTGAAAAAGGCTGCGATGGCCGAAGGCTTGATCTGTTATCCCATGGCAGGCACGCGGGATGGCCGCAACGGAGATCACATCCTGCTGGCACCTCCGTTTATTGTCGAAGACGCGCAGATTGACGAGCTTGTCGGCAAACTGGAACGGGCGTTGAACGCCGTCATCTAACGGCTGCAGAAACGAAAAGGCTCTCGCCATTCCAGCGAGAGCCTGAGATCTTGCAGCCCTTGTTTGGCTTATTTCTGTGGAAGCGGGCCGATCATCATGATCATCTGACGGCCTTCCATCTTAGGCATGTTTTCGATCTTACCAAGGTCTTTGATGTCCTCAGCAACACGTTCCAGCAATTCGCGGCCCAAGTTCTGGTGCGCCATTTCGCGGCCACGGAAGCGCAGGGTAACTTTGACCTTGTCGCCGTTCTCCAGAAACTTGAACACATTACGCATCTTCACGTCATAGTCATGCGTGTCGGTGTTCGGTCGGAATTTGACCTCTTTCACCTCGATGACTTTTTGCTTTTTGCGGGCTTCGCTTTCACGCTTTTGTTGTTCGTATTTATATTTGCCGAAGTCCATGATCTTGCAGACCGGAGGGTTCGCATTGGGCGAAATCTCAACCAGATCAAGACCGGCATCTGCGGCCATTTGCATGGCTTTGGCGGGATGAACCACCCCGACATTTTCACCTTCGGCGCCAATCAGGCGAATTTCGGGGGCACGGATCTTATCATTGACGCGCGGGCCGGTGTCACGTTGAGGCGGCGCGTTGTGAGGTCTGCGAGCTATGGGTTCATTCCTTTGATGATTGCAGAATTTCGAGCCCGGAATTTAAACCGGGCTGCGCCGCACTTCAAGCGGCATAAATACAGGTTCCTGCGAAAAAACTTGTTTTATCGGGCGTTTTTCGCGTTCGGAGCGTGAAAGCCCCGAACGCGAAGAGGTGTTAACCGACAAAGGCCTTTTCGATCACGAATTCCTTAGGATCGGAGTTCGCCCCTTCGCGCAGGCTGAACCCTTCAAGGATTTCCTTGATATCCAGGTTGAACGCCAGCGATCCGCAGACCATCGCGCGGTCGGTCTCGGGTTTGATGCCACCTTCAATGCCCAGATCACCAAACACAGTGCCATCCTGAAGCAGGGTGGTGATGCGACCCATCTTGGGGCTCTCTTCCCGGGTGGTCGTCGGGTAATAGCGGATTTTGTCAGCGAAGCCTTCACCGATCAGCTCGGCCAGCAACTCGTCCTGAAGGATACTGTCGATCAGCTGACGGCCATATTCCAGTTCCGCCACTTCGCGGCAGGTATGGGTGATGATGATCTCGTCATAATCCTCGTACGTCTGCGGTTCCCGCAGCAGCGAGGCAAAAGGCGCGAAACCGGTGCCGGTGGCAAAGAACCACAGGCGCTTGCCTGGCAGCAGGGCGTCATGAACCAGCGTGCCAACAGGTTTGGGGCGCAAAATGATCTGGTCGCCCGGTTTGATGTGTTGCAGTTTCGAGGTCAACGGGCCGTCCTGCACCTTGATCGAATAGAACTCCAACTCTTCGTCCCAAGACGGTGACGCGATCGAATAGGCACGCAACAAGGGCTTGCCGTTGTCACCCAGCAGGCCGATCATCACGAACTCACCCGAGCGGAATCGCAGCGAGGCAGGGCGCGAGACCTTGAAAGAGAACAGGCTGTCGGTCCAGTGCTTCACCTCGGTGACGGTCTGGGCATCTGGCAGAACGGGGGCCTTGACGGCGGTTGCTTCACTCACGGATTTCATCTCTGTCATCGTTTCACTGCCGGTCAGCTAAACCGACATCTCCGTTTAATCTTTGATCCAAGTCAGGAAAAGTGGACAGATTGCCCCCTCTGTATCACAAGCTGGCGAGTGCGGCCTTATCCACGCAGGCGGGCCTGATAGTTGTTGTCTTGCCAATTGGCGCGAGCCAACCACTGATCTTCGGGCTGACGGTCTGCAAGAGTATGATCGATTTCGACCTCGTCGAACCCGCTGCGGCGGGCCATGGCGTACTGGTCAGCCAATACATGGCCCCGGGCGCGCAGGCGACCGGTATAGCCTTTCAGGCGCAGAACGCGCGCGATTGTAAAGCCGCGTCCATCGGCCGAGGACGGGAAGTCCACGCGTACCATCTTGGCATTGCCCAGACGGTCAATCAGCTCATCGGGGTCAGTGTCCGAAGCCACGTCCAGCGCGACCACGTCATTGGCGGCATCATCCAGAGTGACAAAGCCGTCGGTCCAGTCATCGGGCGAAAAGCCCTCGTCCGTTACGATTACGTTCATGTTTTCTCTCCGATGCGCACCATCTTGCCATCGACAAAATGGATGCCGCATTCTTCCTTGTTCTGATCGCGCCAGCGTCCGGCGCGGGGGTCTTCGCCCTCTTTGACCGGCGAGGTGCAGGGCGCACACCCGATCGAAGGGTATCCTTTGGCCACCAGCGGATGCCGGGGCAAATTGTTTTCTTCCATATAGGCGCGCACATCCTCGGGTGCCCAATGGGCCAACGGGTTGACCTTTATCCGGCCCGTTCCGTCTTCGACTTCAAAAAAATCGAGCGCGGCGCGCGTGCCTGACTGGAACCGTTTGCGCCCTGTAATCCAGCCACAATAGCCCGAAAGAGCTTGCTGCAGTGGAAAGGTCTTGCGCAGGTTGCAGCACGCGTCTGTGTCCCGCATGCGAAGTGCACCATAGGGGTCGTCGCGCTGAACATCCTCGTCATCGGCATGGATGATCTGGACGTTTCTAAGACCGAGACGCTCGCTGACGTCCTGCTGGTATTCCAGTGTCTCAGCAAACAGCATCTGCGTGTCCACAAACAGAACCGGGGTCATCTTGTCGACAACCGCTGCCATGTGCAGCAGCACGACGGATTCCGCACCAAAGCTGGAGACGAGGGCAAGCTCCTCGATCTCATCCAGCGCACCATGCATAACATCATGGGCGCTGTGGTGGCGAAACCGGTCGTTCAGCGCGTCGACCCGTTCGGTCAACGCACGCCGGTCCGCCCCCAGTTCCGTCTGGATCAGATCAAGCGGCATTGGCCTGTGCCTCGGGGTAAAGCGCCGCTTTGAACGGAGCCATGCCGACGCGGCGGTATGCTTCCAGGAAGGTTTCTTCAGCGCTCTCACGCTGTTCCAGGTAGGTGTCTACGATGCGTTCCACGGCGGGCACGATCTCATCATAGGCAAAGCCGGGGCCGGTGCGGTCGCCGATGGCAGCCGTCTCTGTCGCGTCGCCGCCCAGAGTGATCTGGTAGTTCTCGACGCCGGCCCGATCCAGACCCAGAATGCCGATATGGCCCACATGGTGGTGACCACAAGCGTTGATGCAGCCCGAGATCTTGATCTTCAGGTGGCCGATATCATGCTCAAGCTTCATATCTTCAAAGCGTGTCGCAATTTCCTGAGCGACCGGGATCGAACGCGCCGTGGCCAGCGCGCAGTAATCCATGCCGGGGCAGGCGATGATGTCGCTGATCAGGCCGATATTGGCGGTCGCCAATTCGTATTCCTTCAACTTGGCGTGGATCGCGGGCAAGTCCGATTTGTGGACATGCGGCAGGATCACGTTCTGCTCATGGCTGATGCGCAGCTCGTCATAGGCGAACTCTTCAGCCAGATCGGCCATCACGCGCATCTGTTCAGCTGTCGCATCACCCGGTGTCTGGCCATGCTTTTTGATCGAGATCGTGACAATCGCATGGTCTGCGTTCTTATGCGGCGCGATGTTGGTGTCGACCCATGAGCGGAAGACCGGATCGTTGGTATATGCACTTTCGAACGACGCAACCGAACCTTCGCGGAAGGCGGGCGGGGCGAAGTGGCCCTTGATCTCTTCCAGCAGGTTCATGTCGGCACCTTTGAACTGCGGGCGAACCTGCAAAAAGCGCTCGTTGACCTTGGCGCGGATCGTGTCGATGCCGTTTTCGTGCACGGTGATCTTGATACGCGCTTTGTATTTATTGTCACGGCGGCCGATCTGGTTCCACACGGAAACGGTGGCTTCGAGGTAAGCCAGCAGGTCGTCAAAGGCGACGAATTCGGACAGTTCCTTGCCGATCATCGGCGTACGGCCCAGACCACCGCCAACAATCACGCGCGCGCCCAGAACGCCGTCGCGCTCGATCAGTTGAAGGCCGATGTCATGGGCTTTGATCACGGCGCGGTCGTTTTCCGAACCGGTGATGGCAATCTTGAATTTGCGCGGCATGAACTGGAACTCCGGGTGGTCGGTGGACCACTGACGCAGCAGTTCGGCATAAGGGCGCGGATCGGCGACCTCATCCGCGGCGGCACCGGCGAAGTGGTCGGCGGTCACGTTACGGATGGTGTTGCCCGAGGTCTGAATGGCGTGCATGCCAACCTCGGCTAGCGCGTCCAGCATATCCGGTACATCGTTCAGTTTCGGCCAGTTGTACTGGATGTTCTGACGGGTGGTGAAGTGGCCATAGCCCTTGTCCCACTTCTCGGCCAGCAGCGCCAGTTGGCGCATTTGCGCGCTGGAGAGCGTGCCATAGGGGATAGCGACCCGCAACATGTAAGCGTGCAGCTGCAGATACAGGCCGTTCATCAGGCGCAGTGGTTTGAATTCGTCTTCGGTCAGCGATCCGTCTATGCGGCGCTCAACCTGCGCACGGAACTGCGCGTTACGTTCTGCCAAAAATGCTGTGTCGAACTCGGAGTAGCGATACATGATTAGCTGTCCTTAGTTGCAGCCCCGAACCGGGGCCTTGAAGGGGAGAGAGAAGGGCCAGAGATCAGGCCCGGGGCTGCGGGGAAGTTTCCTGTTTGCCGTGGGCATAGTTGGACGGACCAGTCCGGCGGAAATCTTCCCGAAAATGGGCTGGCTCAGGGCCGTTGTCGCCGGCGACGGCGTCAGCCAGATAGGCGCCGACAATCTTACTTGCCTGACGTGCGGCATCCAGCAGACGTACCTGAGCGTGCGCTTCGTCGGTGATCAGTTCCGCTTCGGACAGATCGCGCGACCAGCGGTCATCTTCGGTTTGATAAACTACATCACCTTCCAACAAATCATTTGCGGTGACGACTTTGGGGGTAAAAGCGCGGGCCATCAGGCAAGCTCCTTATTGAATTCGGTCACAGCCTGCGCCGCTTCGCGCGGGGCAAGGCCATAGAAAGTCAGAGCCGGGCCGTCCATTTCGGCGGCGGCCAGATCGGTGGGCAGCTGGTCCAATGTGGTGGCCAGAATGCGTTGGTTCGGGCGCGAGGCGTTTTCGACCAGGGTGACGGGTGTGGCGCGATCCGCGCCGTGCATGATCAGACGGCCCTGAATGAACCGGGCGGACTTCTTGCCCATGTAGATCGCAGCAACCGATCCTTCGCGCGCCAGCGCTGTCCAGTCGTGGTCGGCAAAGCCTTTCATGTCGTGCCCCGTCAGAAACCGCACGGAAGAGTTGCGGCCCCTGCGGGTCAGGCTTTGGCCAATGCTTGCAACCGCCGCCGAAGCGGCCGTGATTCCGGGGACGATCTGCCACGAAATGCCTGCGGCCTCGACAGCTTGGATTTCTTCGTCCAGACGGCCAAAGACGGTGGGATCCCCTGACTTGAGCCGCACGACATGGTTGCCCTTAAGGGCATATTCCACCAAAAGAGCATCGATATCGCTTTGCTTCCAGGATGGACCAAACCCAGCCTTGCCAACATCAACCAGATTGGCGTTCTGACCTGCAAGATCCAGCACCGCTGCGCTGATCAGGCGGTCATGGAGTACGATGTCTGCCTGCTCGAACGCGATGAGCGCCTTGAGTGTCAGCAGATCGGGATCACCGGGACCAGCGCCGACAAAATCGACATGTCCTTTGGGTCTGAATGTATGCAAGTCCTGCATCGGATCGCCTTGGGTGTAGTTTGACTTACCTTGCAATATAGGAAATATTCCCACCAAAGCGCCATATGGGCGCTCAAATAAGAACATTCGTTCCAATTGGATCGAAAAGTGGAACGAAGACCTCGAATTGGAAGGAAAACTGGAATGTCGGTGCGAATAGACGAAACGGATCGGAAAATTCTAGCCGAGTTGCAACGCGATGCGGGTCAGTCACTGGATGAAATTGCGGCCCGTGTGGGCAGTTCAAAGACCCCGGTCTGGAATCGCATCCGCAAGCTCAAGGGGGCGGGTATCATTGGGCAGCAAACGGTTCTGTTGGATGCCGAAGCGCTTGGGTTCGAGGCGACATTCTTTGTATTGATCCGCACATCGGAACACGAGGCCGAGTGGCAACACAAGTTCCTGAAAGCGTTGCGCGATCACCCCGAAGTGCAAGAGGCCCACAGGTTGGCGGGCGACATCGACTATATCCTCAAAGTCAGGGTCAAGAATGCCCGTGCCTATGACGTGTTCTATCAATCTCTGATCTCAGAGGTGCGGGTGCACAACGTGACGGCGCTTTTGTCGATGGAGGAAATCAAATCCACCACAATGCTGCCGTTAAACGCATTGGTAGAGAAGGCGTAACGAGGCGTAGGCGGTAACGCGTCCTCAGATATGTACCAGAACCTGATCCAAGCCATGAAAGTGATAGCTGTCCGAATACGTCGGAGGCGCAGCCAGCCGCAAATTTGGACAGGTGTCGAACAGGATAGGTAGGGCGATACGCATTTCTAACCGCGCCAAAGGTGCGCCGACGCAAAAATGTATGCCGCCGCCAAAGCTTGTGTTCACATCGATGGATCGTGCGGGGCGGAATGTGTTCGGTTCATTCCAGACAGTGGGATCGCGGTTGGCACCCCCCAGCAACAGGGCAACCTGATCGCCGCGTTTGAACGTATGACCAAAAATCTCCACTTCCTCATAGGCGTAGCGCGTGAACATGTGCAGGGGTGGATCATAGCGCAGGATTTCTTCGATAGTTGCGTCAATTTTGTCTGGCCGCAAAACGCTGGGGCCGGTGTGTGTTTCCAGCAGGGTTTTGAGCCCGTTTCCCAACGAATGAACCGTCGCCTCATGACCGGCGTTCAGCAGTAGAATACAGGTTGCAACCAACTCATCGCGGGACAGTTTCTCGCCTTCCTCTTCAGCAGAAATCAATCGTGTGATCAGATCGTCACGCGGGTCACGCCGCCGCTGGTCGATATAACGTTCCAGGAACGCGGTAAATTCCTGTGCCGATTGCGCGGCCTCGTCTTCGGTGTCTCGTGTCCTGTTGGCTTGGTACATGGCAACCATATCATGTGACCAACGCAACAAGTCCGGGGCCATGTCTTCGGGTACACCCAGCAGGCGACAGATGGTGATCACCGGGACCTGTGTGCAGTAGGCGTGCAACAGGTCAAACGGCTCTTGCGGAAAATCCCGGATCAGATCGTGACAGAGGGTTTCGATCGAGGGTTGCAGAGCGGAAATCGCCCGCGATGTGAAGGCCCGCATAACCAGCGCCCTCAGGCGCGTGTGCCGTGGTGGCTCGGCTTCAAGCAGCGAATGGGCCTCGACAGACAACCATGGGGCCAGATGCGCGGGGCCTTGCGTTGCGTGCTCGGGGGGAACTTCGCGCCCGAACCGGCGATCTTTCAGCAAGGTGCGGACGGCATGGCAGGACACAGCAGCAACCATGCCGTAATCAGCCCAATAAAACAGGTCCCCGGCTTGTCGGGCTGTGTCGTAGAACGGATAGGGGTTCTGGACGAACCCGGGGTCTGAAGGAGATTGTGAGAGTGACTTCATGCGACGCACACTTGCCACGCGACGCATTGAATGCAAGACCCTGTATATGCACAGGGTTTCGATCATTGTCGGTTTTCTGCTTGCCGTCGGGGTGTTGTCCGGACTCGTCTGGTCCTATGGCTATCGTCAGGCGCTGTCTCAGCTGAGCGAAAAGGCCGAGGCTGATCTTGAACTGGCGGCCGACCGGCTCAGTACACAAATGCAAGTGTATCAAGAGCTTGCAGTGCTGATGGCAACCCATCCGATTCTGCATGAATTGGATCGGCAAGCCAACATACGCCAAGCTCAGGCGATGTTGTTGGACGTTGCAGACAAGACTGCGGCAGTCAACATGATCTACTTGGACCAAAATGGGCAGGTCTTGGTTTCGGCGCAGCCGGTGCCGCAGCGAAACATGGCCGGGCACCCCGCTTTCCGTCGTGCGATGCAGGGGGCCTTAGGCAGTGCGCATGAGGTTACACCTGTCGGAGATGATCGGATCTACTCCTACGCAGCACCTGCTTTCGGCCCATTTGGCCGGATCAAAGGCGTAGTGATGGTCGTTGCCGACGTTCAGGATGTCGAGCAGACGTGGCGCGGCAGCACCGAGGCGGTCTTCTTTGTCGATGCAGATGGTGTTGTCTTTATTTCGAACAGATCGGACCTGCTGTTCTGGTCTCGGGAGGAAGGAGAGGCAGGACTTACACCGCCAAATGGCGCGACCGTCAATTTTGCGTCGAAACGGGTCGGTGGGCACGAGCTATGGCGATTGAACTGGGGGCGCTATCTGCCGCGCGATGCTCTGCACCTTACGCTCGATTTGCCGGTGATCGATATGACCGCTGAGGTTTTGGTAGACGTGGCGCCAGCCCTGCAACTTGCGCGGCTTCAGGCGGCGGCAGTTGCGGCGATCTGTTTGGCTTTCGGTGCAATGCTTTTTCTTGCGATGGAGCGGCGGCGGACGTTGGCAGAAGCCAATGCCGTTCTTGAAAGTCGAGTGGCCAAACGAACCCTTGACCTGACCGTTGCAAATACCAGCTTGCACAAGGAAGTCGCGGAACGTCAGGAAGCCGAAGCGGCGCTGCGGCGGGCGCAGGCGGATTTGGTTCAGGCCGGAAAACTCAGCGCGCTTGGGCAGATGTCGGCAGGGATCAGCCACGAACTGAACCAGCCACTTATGGCGATCCGGCAGTTTGCGGATAATGGCGCGGCTTTCGTGGAACGCGGAAAGCCCGAAAAGGCCGCGGAAAATTTGGGCCGTATTTCCGAAATGGCTGCGCGCATGGCGCGCATCATCAAGAACCTGCGGGCCTTTGCCCGCAACGAAAGCGAACCGATGGGGCGTGTGGATTTGGTGCAAGTTCTGAATACGGCCGTTGAATTGACCGACGCTCGGTTGCGCGCAGAAAATGTTGCGATGGATTGGCAGCCACCCAACGAACCGGTCTACGCATGGGGCGGCGAAGTGAGGTTGGAACAGGTCTTTGTGAATCTGATCAACAACGCCGCAGATGCGATGAGCCAGCAAGATGAACGCCTTATTCAAGTTGTGATCAACACTGGGGACAGGCTTTCAGTCGCCGTGCGAGATATCGGCCCTGGCATCGAGAACACGGAAAAGCTTTTTGAGCCGTTTTACACCACCAAGGCCGTGGGCTCGTCCGAAGGAATGGGGCTGGGGCTTTCGATTTCTTACGGTCTGGTCCAGAGTTTTGGTGGGAACATTCGCGGGACCAATGCGCCAACAGGTGCGATGTTCACTGTGGAGTTGGAATACTATCGGGAAGACGAGGCGGCATGACCCGAAAAGTTCTTTTGGTCGACGATGACGCAGCCGTTCGCGAGGCTTTGGCACAAACGCTTGAACTGGCAGATTTTCAGCCGACAACTGCAGGCTCTTTTGTGGCGGCCAAGGATCATATCCGAGCGGATTTTCCCGGTGTCATAATCTCGGACATCCGAATGCCGGGCCGGGATGGGTTCCATCTTTTGACCTATGCAAGAGAGGTTGATCCCGATCTTCCCGTCATTCTTCTGACCGGTGAAGGGGATATTCCCATGGCTGTTGACGCGATGGGTAAGGGCGCGTTCGACTTTCTGGAAAAACCCTGCGCGGCGTCTGATTTGTTGGATGTGTTGGAGCGTGCTTTTGCAGCCCGATCCGAGGTCATTGAGCAGAGAGCTGTGAAATCCGAACTCGAACGTGGAGACCCGGCCGCGCGCTTGCTGTTTGGCCTGTCGCCGCAGGCGGAGGCATTGCGTGAAAGGGTTCGAACTGTTGCGCCCACAGGGGCCGAAGTTCTGGTGACTGGCCCGCCAGGCAGCGGGATTTCAAAAGTGGCCGAAGTTGTTCATCTTATGTCGTCGATGGGGCAGGGGCCGTTTGTGAAACGCCCGGCCTCGACGCTCAGCCCCGAAGATCTGACCCGCAGTTGCGAGGATGCAGCGGGTGGGTCGCTGTTTCTTGACGAAGTTTCGGCCATGCCGCAGGCCACGCAATTTGCGGCCCTTGAGCTGATCGAACGTGGGCCGGGAGGGCGGATCATCGCTGGTACCACCGCTGATCTGTCTGACTTAAGCTCCGAAGGCCGTTTTAATGCCGATCTATTCTATAGGCTGGATGTGATGCGCGTGCGTATTCCATCCCTGGCGGAGCGGCCTGACGATATTCCCGTTGTCTTTCGTCATTATGTCGCACAGGCGGCTGAACAGGCTGGAATCCCTGTTCCCGAGATATCCTCGGAACATCTGGCAGCATTGATGGCCAGCGACTGGCCGGGGAATGCGCGGTCGCTTATGTCCGCTGCCATGCGTTTTGTGTTGGGGATGCCGGAAGAGGTCGCACAGGCTACGGATCTGGGTCTTAGTGAACAGATGGCGCGGGTCGAACGATCGCTGCTGATCGCAGCGCTGGGGCGGCACAACGGAAAGGCGTCAGACGCGGCAAAGGCGCTGAAGCTTCCGCGCAAAACATTTTATGACAAGCTGGCCCGTTATCAAATCCGCCCAGAGGATTATCGCAGGTAATTCGCCCGGCGAACTTACGCTGCACATTGATTCGCATGATTGATTCGCAAATTGTGCGGAAACCCGCACAATCAGCAATTTTTTGTGTGCGGATTTTCGCACGTCGAAGAAAAGGTGATTCTTCTCCTTGTGTTTGGTGTGGTGTAAAGCGCTGGTAATAAACACTTAAAACAACTGAATCGGCTTTTGGAGGGAAAAGTTGTGTGCTTACGGCTGAGTCGCTTCACTGCACGCCATACGGTGCCTGTCTGGCGCTGATCGCTTGTATTTAGGAAGTCTGGGAGGAAAACAGATGAAGATTTTGACAACAGCCGCAACGGCTCTGGCGCTGACAGTCACCGCAACTGCGGGTATGGCAGCCTGTGACGACGGTGAAATTGTTGTGAAGTTCGCGCATGTGACGAACACCGACAAACATCCCAAAGGCATCGCCGCCTCGCTGCTGGAGCAGCGCGTCAATGACGAGATGAACGGCGTGATGTGCATGGAGGTCTATCCGAACTCGACCCTCTATAATGACGACAAGGTGCTTGAGGCGATGCTGCAAGGCGACGTTCAACTGGCCGCGCCGTCTCTGTCGAAGTTCGAGAAGTTCACCAAGCAATTCCGCCTGTTCGACCTGCCGTTCATGTTCAAGAACATTGATGCCGTGGACGCATTCCAAGCGTCGGCCGATGGTCAGGCAATGAAAGACAGCATGCAGCGCCGCGGCCTGCAGGGTCTGGCCTTCTGGCACAACGGCATGAAGCAGATGTCGGCCAACAAGCCGTTGGAAGATCCCTCGGACGCAAACGGCCTGAAGTTCCGTGTTCAGTCCTCGGACGTGTTGGTTGCGCAGATGGAAGCGATCGGAGGCAGCCCGCAGAAAATGGCGTTCTCGGAAGTTTACGGTGCGTTGCAACAAGGCGTTGTGGACGGGCAGGAGAACACCTGGTCGAACATCTATGGCAAGAAGTTCTTCGAAGTTCAGGACGGCATCACTGAGACCAACCATGGTATTATCGACTACCTTGTTGTGACCTCGGTTGACTGGCTGGACAGCCTGGATCCGGCGGTGCGTGACCAGTTCATGACCATTCTGACCGAAGTGACCGAAACCCGGAACAAAGAAGCCTTTACCGTCAACGAAGCGGCCAAAGCGTCGATTACAGACGCGGGTGGTATCATTCGTGAACTGAACCCTGAACAGCGTCAGGCCTGGGTCGACGCAATGAAGCCGGTTTGGGACCAGTTCTCTGGTGATGTGGGTCAGGACAAGATCGACGCCGCACAGGCCATCAACGCCGGTTTCTAAACCGGTCAGAGGCCGCGCGTCCGGGGACTGGGGAGTATTTGACGCGATGGCCGGGCGGGCTGATCAGGCCCGCCCCACACTCTCTCATCACAAAAATGCGGGGACAGAAAGATGTCTGGTGCGAATTCCGGCCAAGGCGGGCTGGTCGACCATATCGAAGAAACCCTGATTGCGTTGCTGTTGGGCCTGATGACGGTCGTGACATTTGCCAACGTGATTGCGCGGTTTGTTTTTAACTCAAATATCCTGTGGGCGCTGGAACTGACGGTGTTCACCTTCGGGTGGCTGGTGCTGTTGGGTGCGTCTTATGCGGTGAAAAAACATGCGCATCTGGGCGTGGATGCCATTCTGAACATGCTGGCCCCGGCGCCGCGCCGCATTCTGGCGCTTATTGCAGTGGGCTGCTGTCTGGTGTTTTCGCTGCTTCTGCTGAAAGGGGCTTATGACTATTGGGCTGTGTTCGCCGATTTGCCGCCCACGTCGGGGCGCTGGTTCCCTACCGGGTTCAATGTCGACGCCCGCAGTCAGAGTTTTTACGAGGTCGACGACATCCCGATGGTTGCGCCTTTGCGGTTCCTGGAAGACCTGATCAACTACGGTGAGTACTACGAAAAACTGCCCAAGGTCGTGCCGTATCTGGTTCTGCCAGTTTCGATGCTGCTGTTGGTGATCCGGTTCGCGCAGGTCGCCGTTCAAATCTGGCGCGGTGAAACGGATCGCCTTGTCGCCAGCCACGAAGTCGAGGACGAGATCGAAGAAGTCCGCGCTCAGCAGGGAGAGCATGACTGATGGACGTTGTACTTCTTTTCTCGATGGTCATCGGCCTGCTGCTGATCGGTGTTCCGATTGCGGTTGCGCTTGGCCTCAGCTCGACCCTGTTTCTGCTGATCTATTCGGACAGTTCGTTGGCCTCGGTCGCGGGCACGTTGTTCGAGGCGTTCGAGGGGCACTTTACCCTGCTGGCGATCCCGTTCTTCATCCTGGCCTCGTCTTTCATGACAACAGGCGGCGTGGCGCGCCGGATCATCCGGTTCTCGATTGCCTGTGTGGGGCACTTGCCCGGTGGTCTGGCAATTGCTGGCGTGTTTGCCTGTATGCTGTTTGCAGCACTTTCGGGATCGTCCCCAGCAACCGTTGTGGCCATTGGTTCCATTGTCATCGCCGGGATGCGTCAGGTTGGGTATTCCAAGGAATTCGCCGCTGGTGTGATCTGTAACGCCGGTACTTTGGGCATCCTGATCCCACCGTCCATCGTGATGGTTGTCTATGCGGCAGCCGTTGAGGTCTCGGTTGGGCGAATGTTCCTGGCGGGTGTCATTCCGGGCCTGATGGCTGGTCTGATGCTGATGATCACCATCTACGTCATGGCCAAGGTCAAGAATCTGCCCAAGGGTGACTGGAAAGGCTGGGGAGAGGTCTTTACCTCGGCCCGTGAGGCCGGTTGGGGCCTGTTCCTGATCGTCATCATTCTGGGTGGTATCTATGGGGGTATCTTTACCCCGACTGAGGCCGCTGCCGTCGCTGCTGTCTATGCGTTCTTCATTGCCAGCTTTGTCTACAAAGACATGGGCCCGCTCAGCACCGAAGACGGTCAGCCCAACGCGTCACTGCTTAAAAAGCCCTATGCGCTGGTTACGGCATTCTTTCACCCAGACACCAAACACACACTGTTTGAGGCGGGTAAGCTGACGGTCACGCTGCTGTTCGTCATTGCCAACGCGTTGATCCTCAAGCACGTGCTGACGGACGAGCAAGTGCCACAGCACATTGCAAGCGCCATGCTTTCAGCGGGTCTGGGACCGGTCACTTTCCTGATTGTAGTCAACGTCATCCTGCTGATTGGCGGTCAGTTCATGGAACCCTCGGGTCTGCTGGTCATCGTGGCTCCGCTGGTGTTCCCGATTGCCATCGAATTGGGCATCGATCCGATCCATCTGGGTATCATCATGGTGGTGAACATGGAAATCGGGATGATCACGCCTCCGGTCGGTCTGAACCTGTTTGTGACCTCGGGCGTTGCGGGAATGCCGATGATGAGTGTCGTGAAGGCGGCGCTGCCGTTCCTGGCCGTACTCTTCGTCTTCCTGATCATGGTGACGTACATACCTTGGATATCGACCTTCCTGCCCAACACCTTCATGGGGCCGGAAATCATTACCAATTAGATGGTCTGACAATGAACACAGCCGGGTGGTTTCGACTGCCCGGCTTTTTCGTGTCTTGAAACCATATATTGGGTACTTATCTGAGGTTTCAGAGGACGACCTCCCCATTTTGGGACATCTTTCGGGACGACCCGAACAGATACGAGGTTCTCTTGTGCCCTGGATCTTTCTTCTTTTTGCCGGCCTGTTGGAAATCGTCTGGGCCGTAGCCATGAAGCAATCGGCTGGTTTCACCCGATTGTGGCCGACGGCTTTGATGGGCGTTTCGATGATTGGCTCCTTTGGCCTTCTGGCACTTGCGATGCGCGACCTGCCATTGGGCACCGCTTACACGATCTGGACCGGGATCGGCGCGGTGGGGGCGTTCAGCGTGGGTATCTTGTTTCTGGGCGAAGCCCTGACACCCGCACGGATTGCAGCGGCGATACTGATCGTGACCGGTCTTGTCGTGATGAAGCTGGCCTGAGCCCGTAATTGACCATGCCCTTGGTCTTCGGCAGTCTGCGCGAAACTCAAGACATGGAGCCCGGAATGCTGACCGAGATCGACAAGCGCCTGCTACGCGTGGCTTATGAAGAGGCCAAAGCCGGATTTGACGAGGGCGGATGCCCCATTGGGTCCGTTCTGGCACGGGGCGGCGAGGTTGTCTCGCAAGGTCGCAATCAGCGTGTGCAGGGGGGTGATCCCATCGCGCATGGGGAAATGGATACCTTACGCAAAGCAGGGCGGCAGAAAACCTATCGCGACACGGTGCTCTATACCTCGCTGTCGCCCTGCATGATGTGTTCCGGCACTATCGTTCAATTCGGCATTCCGCGCGTTGTGATCGGTGACACGCAGAATTTCGGAGGCAATGAAGACTTCCTGCGTGAGCGCGGGGTCGAGGTTGTCATTGCCGACGACCCCGACTGTATCGCTTTGATGCAGCGGTTTATCGAAGAAAAGCCCGAGCTTTGGGCCGAAGATATTGCGGAATGAAGTCTGGGGTCAGGCGCTTTCCAGCGCCTGAATGATGCCTGAGAAATCCGCAGCCTTCAGGCTGGCACCACCGACCAGAGCGCCGTCCACATTCGAGACTGCAAAAATGTCGGCCGCATTGCTGGGTTTGACGGACCCGCCATACAGCAGTCGCACCGACCGGCCTACACCTTCGCCAAAACGACGTTCCAGCCGCGTGCGCATGAAGTCGTGAACCTCGCCGATCTCTTCCAGGGTCGGAACCTTGCCGGTTCCTATCGCCCAGATCGGCTCATACGCGACGATCAGATTCTCGCCGGTAGACTGATCCGGGATCGAACCAGACATCTGGCCGCCAATGATATCGAGCGTGTTGGCTGCCTCTCGCTGTTCCAGACTTTCGCCGACGCAAATGATCGCCTTGAGACCCGCATCCATTGCCGCTCGCGCCTTGGCACGAACATCCTCGTCATGCTCACTGTGATCCACGCGCCGTTCCGAATGGCCCAGAATGACCGAAGTCGCGCCGGCATCCAGAAGCATATCCGCGCTGATATCACCTGTGTGCGCACCTGAATGTTCTAAGTGACAATCCTGCCCGCCAACCGAAATCTCGGTGCCTGCCACTGAGTCCGCGGCGCGGCTGAGCAAGGTGGCGGGGGGGCAGATCAGAATATCGACCGAGGCTTGGGGGTGGCTTTGCGACAGCGTTTCTAGCTCACTCAGCGCTGCGCCGGTTCCGTTCATTTTCCAGTTTCCAGCCGCCAGCTTCCGCCGCATACCCGTATCTCCCTGATCATTCGATGATTTAAGGATGCGGATAGCATTGTCTGCAGGATCTTACAATTCCGCCTGCCGACCTCGCTAGGGTCAGCACAAGAACGATGATCTAGCTTTGCTGGGCGATGTTTTCGTCGAACTTGATCGATTCACCGCATCCACAGGAATCAACAACATTCGGGTTTTTGAATTTGAACCCCGATTCCAACAGTGACACTTCATAGTCGATCTCGGTCCCAAACAGGAACATCTGCGCCATTGGCGCGATCATTATGCACGCGCCGTCCTGTTCAACCACCTCATCATGCGGATCTGACTGATCGACATATTCCATGGTGTATTCCATGCCTGCGCAGCCGCCTTTTTTGACACCGATGCGCAGGCCAGCGTGTCCGCCTGAACTCATCAGGCGGGTGATCTGCTCTGCGGCCTTGGGCGTCATGGTCACAGCCTGTTTGCCGGGAATGCCGAACATGTAAGTCTCCGTTGTCGCGCGTCCCTTCTAACTTAGGGTCCAAGTCCCTCAGGCTCAAGATGGTGAGGGATAAAGCGTGCTGTTCATTTGAAAGGTGCAAGAAGTGCCATGCGACCTTGCTTTGGATTAGAAAGCGGGTTTAGCTGTTCTTGCGTATGTAAGGCCCAGTGCTGACACATGTGCAACTTGGGTGGGAAAGGTTATATAAATGAATGTTTTACGAAAGTTTTCTAAACCAGTTTTTCTGTGCGGGACAGTAGCCGCTTTTGTTGCATGTTTTGTGCCGGTTGATGCACAGGCTGCATCTGATGCCGAAAGGCACCCAGTCAATTGTGCGACCGCCGAAGGCGATTTGCGTGCCATTGCGGCGGAAAAGAAACACGCTGAAGACAAACAGTTGGAAAGCGTGGCTGCGATTACACCTGCCGGGGCGCTGTTGGGTCTGGTCACCGGAACCGAGCAGAAACACCTTCAGATGTTGTCTGGCGACTACATCAAACAGCTGGATGCGCGTGCCGCAGAGATCAAGGAAACCTGCAATCTAAACTAACAGCGTTTTCAGATGAGTAAGGCGCGACGGGTGCTGGTTTTACATAAAGCCCAGTTCAAGACGCGCTTCGTCCGACATCATCTCCATACCCCAGGGCGGTTCCCAGGTCAGCTCGACATCAACCTCTTTGACACCTGCAACGGGCTCAATGGCTTCGACGATCCAGCCGGGCATATCGCCGGCCACCGGGCATCCGGGCGCAGTAAGGGTCATGATCACCTTGACTGAGTTATCCGCAGAAATATCAACCGTGTAGATCAGGCCAAGGTCGTAGATATTGACCGGAATTTCCGGGTCATAGACCGTGCGGCACGCCTCAACCACGAGGTCGTACAACGGGTGTTCAATCGTTGACGGCGCTATCAGCGGGGTGCCTTCAAACTGTTCGCTCGGGTGAGTCATCTTTGCCTCGGGTCAGTTGCCTGAGTGATTATATAGGGAATAGCTGCGACAGCGTCCAGTAGGGGAGTGGCGCTCGAACGAGCGCCACAGCGATTCAATCGTTGATATCATGCTTGAAAGTTTTGACCTGACCATGCGGTAGGGCAAAGAGTTTGCGCAAGACAAGCCAGGCGATCAGCGACAGTACCGCAAAAACCAGCGCAAGGACATGAAGCGACAGTGTCAGACCCGGAATGATCAGGACAAGACCTGTGATTGCAGCGCCAATCGCGAAGCCAAGAAAGATGAATCCTGGCAGAGCAATCTCGAGAATCCCCAGTGCCAGCGCGGCGGCCAGCCAGATCCACCAAGTCAGCCAAAAGGGATCAGCCATTATTTTCCTCCTTTGAGCATTTTGAACGCGTCACCAAAGGCTTCAAGTGCGTTTGCCGGAACTACGATGGTCTGCTTTCCGGAACCATTACCCAGCGCATTAAGGGCTTCGACTTGTTTCAAAGCAACCTGATATTGGGCGGCCTCGATACCGTTGTCTTGAATGGCTTTGGCGACAACGCCAGTGGCGTAAGCTTCGGCTTCGGCCTGAATGCGACGGGCTTTGGCGGTTTGTTCTGCGGCGTAAAGTTCGGCATCAGCTTGCAGCTCAACAGAGCGCTTCTGACCTTCGGCTTCGGTCACCTGCGCACGGCGGGCGCGTTCCGCGTTCAGCTGTTGCAGCATGGCATCGCGGGTCGCCTGATCCAGATTCACATCCAGAATTTCGGCGCGGGTCACTTCGATACCCCAATCGTCAACGGCGGTTTCAACGCTTTCCTGAATGCGTTCAATCAGTTGTGCCCGGTTAGACTGTACTTCGTCCAGGTCCATCTTGCCGATCTCGGCGCGGACGATACCGGCCACGGTGGTTGCAATCGCACCATCGACGTCGCGGATTCTGTAAACCGTCTTTTCCGGCTCAAGAATGCGATAGAAGACCGAGGTGTCGATCTGCACCAGCACGTTGTCCTTGGTGATCGCGTCTTGTGTCGCATTGGGCAGCTGGCGTTCAAGGATCGAGATTTTGTGGCGTGCAACATCCAGAAACGGAACGATGAAGTTGATGCCGGGGCCAAGCACCGAGTGCAGGCGGCCAAAACGTTCAACGACGTATTTCTCAGATTGCGGCACAATCTTGATGCCTTTGAGGATAACGATAATCACCAGCACAGCGGCCAGCAGGTAAATGATGTTTGACGAAATCAATCCGATAATCTGATCTTCGGTCATTCTGTCCTCTTATTATTGTGTACTATGGTATACATGTGGGAATTGAGTCGCCCGATTTCAACTCAGGTATGGCGGGAAAGCCGCTAAATGCAAACGTCCCAATATGGGAATTCGACATTGAACTGAACTGCTGTGACCGCTTTGCATCCTGACTTGTTTGCGGTATCGGGCGGGGATGAAACTGATTATCGATACAGATCCCGGCATCGACGATGCCATGGCCATCGCTTACGCCGCCGCTGCGTCTGAGTTTAACCTGATCGGGCTGACCACGGTGTTTGGCAACACACATGTTCATCAATCCAGCCGTAACGCTCGGTTTCTGTTGGATAAGCTGGGTCTCGACCTTCCGGTTGCCGAAGGTGCCTCATACCCATTAGGGGCAGATACTCATGCCCCGTCGGAACATGTTCACGGCCCCGAAGGTTTTGGTGATCTGACCGAAATCCCCGAGATTGGACAAAACCACGCGCTGCCAGCAGCTGAGTTTCTGGTTGAAATGGCACGAACCCACAAGGGTGAACTGGTGGTCTGTGCTGTGGGTCCATTGACTAATATCGCGAATGCAATGCGTCTGGACCCAGAGTTTGCAGATAATCTGCGCCAACTGGTGATCATGGGGGGCGCAGTCTATTGCCCGGGCAACATCACCCAACACGCTGAAGCCAATATCTATCACGACGCCCTCGCAGCCGAGGAGGTCTTTTCCACACCGCCCAACACTGTTCTGGTCGGATTGGACGTGACGCTGAAGACGCTTTACGAAACAGCGGATTTCGAAGCCCTGGCGCAGAGGTCACCGGACATGGGATCATTTCTGCGCGACATCTCCCGCTTCTATCTGAAATTTTACAAAGAGATTGGGGGGCTGGAAGGCTGCGGCCTGCACGATTCAACCGCCGTGATCGCGTGTTCCCATCAGGCCATGTTCAACATGGTCGAAACAGGGCTGCGGGTTGTCACCGACGGCGACATGATGGGGGCGACACAACCAGATCCCGAACGACCCACGATCCGGGTGTGCTGCGACGTGGACGAGGCAGGGGTTGTTCGTCTGTTCACCGATCGCGTTGCCTCGTTGCCCTGACGGGTTGCAAAGACGGATCGGATCGGGCAAAGCCTGCCCGGTTCGGCGATCCGAGGCGATGACATGACCCAGAAATTCTCATTTGAGCTAAAGGCCACAGACGGCAAGGCACGCACCGGTGTGATCAGCACACCGCGCGGAGAGGTGCGGACGCCGGCCTTCATGCCGGTCGGGACAGCCGCCACGGTCAAAGCGATGATGCCGGAAAGCGTACGCGCCACGGGGGCGGATATTCTTTTGGGCAACACCTATCACCTGATGCTGCGCCCAACTGCGGAACGGATTGACCGTTTGGGCGGGTTGCACAAGTTCATGAACTGGGAACGCCCCATTCTGACCGACTCGGGCGGGTTTCAGGTCATGTCGCTGGCCGGGCTGCGGAAGCTGACTGAAAAAGGCGTGACGTTCAAATCTCATATCGACGGGTCAAAACACGAACTGACTCCGGAACGGTCGATGGAGATTCAGCGACTGTTGGGCTCGGACATTGTCATGTGTTTCGACGAGTGCCCCGCGTTGCCAGCCGACCGAGACCGGATTGCCGAGTCCATGCGCCTGTCGATGCGTTGGGCAGAACGGTCTCGTGAAGCATTCGGGGATCGTCCGGGTCACGCCCTGTTTGGCATTATGCAGGGCGGTCTTGAACAAGATTTGCGCGAAGAAAGTGCCGAAGCACTTAAATCCATTGGATTTGAAGGCTACGCGGTGGGTGGGCTGGCCGTGGGCGAAGGGCAGGAGGCCATGTTCTCTTGCCTCGATTATGCCCCCGAATGTCTGCCGATGGACAAGCCGCGATATTTGATGGGGGTTGGCAAGCCTGACGACATCGTTGGGGCAGTCGCTCGCGGTATCGACATGATGGATTGCGTTTTGCCGTCCCGCTCGGGGCGTACTGGTCAGGTGTTTACCCGTTATGGCGTGGTAAACATTAAGAACGCGCGCCATTCTGACGATCCGCGCCCGCTGGACGAACAGTGTTCGTGTCCTGCCTGCTCGAACTATTCGCGCGCCTATCTGCACCATGTATTCCGCGCCAACGAGATGATCTCGGGCATGTTGCTGACCTGGCATAATCTTCACTATTTTCAGGAAATCATGCAGGGCATGCGCGATGCGATTGCCGCGGGCACCTTCGATGCCTGGCAGGCCGAGTTCCACGCGCAACGTGCCCAAGGCGATATCGAGCCCTTGTAGCCTTTCCATTCGGGTGACAATTGAGTGGTTTTCCAGTAAACTTGGGTCACTTCAAGCAATACTATTTTAGTTCGTGACCCGGAGATTTTTCATGTTTCGCCTTTTTCTGGGCGCCGCGCTTTTGAGCGCGACACCCGCTATTTCAGATGTCTGGACCTTCGAAACGCCGTCCGAAAATATTCAGTGCTCAGTCGGGGAAAGCGCGTCGTCCTCGGATATCCAGTGCACGATCATAGAGAAATCCGGACCACCTGCGATGCCGCGCCCCGCGAATTGTCAATCAGACTGGGGGCATGATTTTCTAATGTTCGACACTGGCCCGGTAGAGATATTGTGCCAGCCACTGAACCGAAACAAAGACGGATTTGACCGCGCGGAATACGGTGTCACAGGTCAGTTTGGAGGATTCACCTGCAGTTCTTCAACGAAAGGTCTGGAATGTCGCAACTTGGACGGTCACGGGTTTTTCTTGTCTCGTGCAGTACAGCGGGTGTTCTGACCTTTGAATTGCGCGTTGCCTATGCTTGTCGTGCTAATTTCGGTGGATATGTTCGCGGGACGCCTTGCAGTCGGTCAAACCTCGGTTCATTCTGAATGGCGATACATGGCGGTAAGGTTGAAAAAGGGCGATGAGGCCCCACCTTTATCGTCCAAGACAGGAGACGGCCAAGTGTTGCCTCGATGAGGGACAGGAGCCGTCTTGCCAACGATAAGGATAGAGCATGCAAGAGCCTCTGAATTCCTCATACCCCGTCCTGCCGCTGCGCGATATTGTGGTGTTCCCGCATATGATCGTGCCGCTTTTCGTGGGCCGTGACAAATCGGTCCGCGCACTGGAAGAGGTGATGCAGGATGACAAGCAAATTCTGTTGTCCAGCCAGATCGACCCTGGCGTTGATGATCCCGATGAAGATGGGATATATCGCGCGGGCGTGTTGGCCAATGTGCTGCAACTGCTGAAGCTGCCCGATGGCACCGTGAAGGTGCTGGTCGAAGGGCAGGCGCGTGTGCAGATCACCGAGTTTCTTGAAAACGACCAGTTTTTCGAGGCTAGAGCTGAGTATCTGACCGAAATTCCCGGTGATGTCACCACGACGGAAGCCCTGTTACGAACCGTCACGGATGAGTTCGAGCGCTATGCCAAAGTGCGCAAGAACATTCCTGAAGAAGCCCTGACCGCCGTAGGTGAAACCACCGAGCCCGCAAAGTTGGCTGACCTTGTGTCGGGTCATCTGGGTATTGAGGTCGAGCAAAAGCAGGAACTGCTGGAAACCCTCAGCGTCAGCGAGCGGCTTGAGAAAGTCTATGGCCTGATGCAGGGCGAAATGTCGGTTCTGCAGGTCGAGAAAAAGATAAAGACCCGCGTTAAATCCCAGATGGAGAAGACCCAGCGCGAGTATTACCTGAATGAGCAAATGAAAGCCATTCAGCAGGAACTGGGCGATGGCGAGGACGGCAAGAACGAAGTTGCCGAGCTGGAAGAGAAAATCGCCGAAACCAAGCTGTCCAAAGAGGCCCGTGAAAAGGCCGAAGGCGAACTGAAGAAGCTGCGCAACATGTCACCGATGTCAGCCGAAGCGACGGTGGTGCGCAACTATCTCGACTGGATTCTGGCGCTGCCCTGGGGCACCAAATCCCGCGTCAAAAAGGATCTGGGTAAGGCGCAGGAAATCCTCGACGACGACCATTACGGCCTTGAAAAGGTCAAGGAACGGATCGTCGAATACCTCGCCGTTCAGCAGCGTTCGAAAAAGCTGAAAGGCCCGATCTTGTGCCTTGTTGGCCCTCCGGGTGTGGGTAAGACCAGCTTGGGTAAATCGGTTGCGAAAGCCACTGGGCGCGAGTTCATTCGAATCTCGCTGGGTGGCGTGCGTGACGAATCCGAGATTCGTGGCCACCGTCGGACCTATATTGGTTCGATGCCGGGTAAGATCATCCAGGCGCTGAAAAAGGCAAAAACCACGAACCCGCTGATCTTGTTGGATGAGATCGATAAGATGGGGCAGGACTTCCGTGGTGACCCGGCGTCGGCAATGCTTGAGGTGTTGGATCCAGAGCAGAACAACACGTTTATGGACCACTACTTGGAGGTTGAATACGACCTGTCAAATGTGATGTTCCTGACCACGTCGAACAGCTATAACATGCCTGGGCCTCTGCTGGACCGGATGGAGATCATCCCACTGGCCGGTTACACCGAGGACGAAAAGAGCGAGATCGCAAAACAGCACCTGATCAGCAAGCAGGTCAAGAACCATGGTCTGAAAGCCAAGGAATTTGACCTGACGGATGAAGCGCTGCAAAAGATTATCCGCACCTATACCCGTGAAGCGGGCGTTCGGAACCTTGAACGTGAGATCGCCAAGGTGGCACGGAAATCGCTGACCAAGATCATCAAGAAAGAGGCGGACTCGGTCACGGTAACGCCGGATAATCTGGATGATTTCCTGGGTGTGCCAAAGTTCCGCTATGGTCTGGCTGAGCAGGACGATCAGATCGGCGTCGTTACTGGTCTGGCCTGGACATCCGTGGGTGGCGATCTGCTGCATATCGAGGCGTTGAAACTGCCCGGCAAGGGGCGGATGAAGACCACAGGTAAGCTGGGCGATGTGATGAAGGAATCCATTGATGCGGCCTCGTCTTACGTTCGGTCGATTTCGCCAAAGATCGGGGTCAAGCCGCCGAAATTTGATAATCTGGATATCCACGTGCACGTGCCGGATGGCGCGACCCCCAAGGATGGTCCGTCGGCTGGTTTGGCGATGGTGACATCGATTGTCTCGGTTCTGACCGGCATTCCTGTGCGCAAGGACATCGCCATGACCGGAGAGGTCTCGCTGCGCGGTAACGCAATGCCGATTGGTGGTTTGAAAGAGAAACTGCTGGCGGCTTTGCGTGGTGGTATTAAGACTGTCCTGATCCCGGAAGAGAACGAAAAGGATCTGGCGGAAATCCCTGACAATGTGAAGGAAGGGTTGGAGATCATCCCTGTGAAGCATGTCTCGGAAGTTTTGGAGCAGGCGCTGGTGCGCAAGCCCGAGCCGATCGAGTGGGATGAAGCGGCAGAAGAAGCTGCAGCTGCGGCTGCTGCTTCGGTAAAACCTGCTGATGCATCAGCCACTGCGCACTAAGAAGCGTAATATGAATTCCGGAAGAGGCAGAGCATTGCTCTGCCTTTTTTTTATAGCCCTATGACAGGTTGTTTAGGATCAAGTATTTCTTCTTCCGCTATGTATTTCATGAATTTTTCGTCCGACAGCGCCGAACGTATGGCCAAGGCGAAGATGATTGCGGAAAACAAGACGCAAAGCAGAATGTCCCACCCAAACGGGATCTGTTTCAAAGACCCGGTACCGAATTGACCCAGAAATGAGATCAAACCAAGCCCGGCAAAATAAGGCATCAGCCAAATGGCTTCTGTCAGGTCCATTTCGTCCAACCGCCCTCGGAACCGGATGAGCAGCAGAATTTTTCCGACGATCAGGGCGATGCCAAGTCGCCAGACCGTGTCCCATCCGCTCCAATAGACGATCAGAGTTGCGATGGCGAATGCGGTCAACGCCACCAGACGCACCGCTGGAATGCGGATCGATCTGGGTTGGTCTGGCAGCAGGTCCCTTAGGCAAACGACGGCGATGGGACCAACGGCGAAGGACAAGACAATTGCCGCTCCGTTCAGGGCAATGACCGTGGTGAAGGGAATGGTCAGCAAGAACAATGTTCCGATCAGAAAATTTAATGCCAGAGCCCATACAGGAACCCCGAATGAAGACAGGGTTTGCAGACGTTTTGGCAGAAATCCGTTCTGAGAAAGGGCGAGGGCAATCCGGGCATTCGACCCCGTCGCGACCAAACCGTTGCCAAAGGGGCCAACGACGGATCCCACATTCAAAAGGCTGAGGAACCAAACCAGTCCGACGGACATGATCACGGCATCCAAAGGGCCTTCGCCCCCAAAGCTTAATTGCGCCCAGCCTTTGGCCAGCAAAGAAGGGTCCAGCGCGCCGATGAAGGCCACTTGCAGGCCAAGGTAAATTGCGGCGCACATGATGATCGACAGGATCAAAGCTGCGGGGATGGCGAACTTCGGATTGCGTACTTCACCCGCCATATCGACCACATGGCGAAATCCTATGAACGAGAAAATGACACCTCCGGTCGAAACGGCAGCCATGATTCCCTGCAACCCGTAAGGGGCAAACCCGTCCGGTTGGGTGAAATTGTCAGCGTTGAAACGGTTGGCAATCAGTAGAACAGACAGAACCACCGGAATGGCGATTTTGGCCCAGGTCAGCGCTGCATTCACATGTGTGAAGAACTTGACCCCAAGCGCGTTGACCGCAACAAAAAGCAACATGAAGACAAGTGCCACAAAGATACCTGCACCGGTCAGATCGCCCGTATCGGCAGCGTGCAGCCAGGGGGCGTAGGGCGCAAGGTATTTCAGCATCGCCTCCACTTCGATGGGGGCGGTGGTGTTATAACCAATCCATGCAGTCCAGCCCATGGCCATTGATACGATATTGCCGTGTGAAAACTGAGGAACCCGGGCAATCCCCCCGGAAATGGGCAACATGGCTGAGATTTCCGCGAATGTAATCGCCAAAATGAACATCGCACCAGCGCCGATCAGCCAAGAAAGAATGGCCGCGGGCCCAGCGTGCTGCACCGCCAGAAGAGGGCCGAACAACCAGCCTGAACCGATGATTCCTCCAACCGAAATGAAGGTCAGTCCGATCAGGCCGATGTCCCGCTTTAGCTCTGCCATGATGACCCCAGACTCTGCAATCGGTCCAAGACTTGGCCGATAGAACACGATAGTCACCGAGGTTGCGCGCTGGCAAGCCCCTCAATTTCAAGCGTAATCTTCGAAAGGGAGTGGTGGGTGATAAGAGATTTGAACTCCTGACATCTTCGATGTGAACGAAGCGCTCTACCACTGAGCTAATCACCCATGGGACGTGTTGATATCTGTCCAGCGGAACGGCTGCAAGCGAATTAGGCTTTGATCTGCACGTAAAAATCGAAGCGCAGAACAAAAACCTGGATTCTGACAAAAAACTTCAAAACGCCGCTTGACGCTGCCCGACCGTAGCCATAATACACCCAAACGTTCAGCAATGAACATGCAGCGGGCGGTTGTAGCTCAGATGGTTAGAGTACCGGCCTGTCACGCCGGGGGTCGCGGGTTCGAGCCCCGTCAACCGCGCCACCGCTGCCAACCTTGGTCCAGGATAAAGGCCACGAAAATAGATGCGCGGTTGTAGCTCAGATGGTTAGAGTACCGGCCTGTCACGCCGGGGGTCGCGGGTTCGAGCCCCGTCAACCGCGCCATTTTTCTTTTAATTTTCCGATTTGGCCAAAAACGATCTCAACGGAATTGCCTATTGAGCAACCATGGTTTGATTTGGTCGGCGAAAACCTGTACGTTCACTAATTGTTCTAACTTTTCTGTTGGAGACTCAGGCAAGCTCGCCTATCTCTAAACCACTTGTTTGTTGGGGGCCGGAAATGGCTGAGCTGAAGAATATCGAGGTGCGTGGCGCGCGCGAGCATAACCTCAAAGGCATTGATGTCGATATCCCGCGGGATCAGCTGGTGGTGATCACCGGACTGTCCGGTTCGGGCAAGTCCTCGCTGGCGTTTGACACCATTTATGCCGAAGGTCAGCGCCGCTATGTTGAAAGCCTGTCAGCTTATGCGCGGCAGTTCCTAGACATGATGGAAAAACCCGATGTGGATCACATCAGCGGTCTGAGCCCGGCGATTTCCATCGAACAGAAAACGACGTCCAAAAACCCGCGTTCGACAGTTGGCACGGTTACAGAGATTTACGACTATTTGCGCCTGCTGTTCGCGCGCGCCGGAACCCCCTACAGCCCCGCGACAGGACAACCGATCGAAGCCCAACAGGTGCAGGACATGGTTGACCGGATCATGACGATGGAAGACGGCACGCGGGGTTATCTGTTGGCACCCATCGTGCGCGACCGCAAGGGTGAATACAAAAAAGAGTTCCTGGAGCTGCGCAAGCAGGGGTTCCAGCGGGTCAAGGTGGACGGCGCATTCTATGAGTTGGATGAACCACCGACACTGGACAAGAAATTCCGCCACGATATCGATGTGGTGGTTGATCGCCTGGTTGTGCGAGAGGGCTTGGAGACCCGCCTGGCCGACAGCCTGCGCACCGCATTGGATCTGGCGGACGGCATTGCAATTCTGGAAACTGCACCGCGTGAGGGCGATCCGGAGCGTATCACCTTCAGCGAGAATTTTGCCTGCCCGGTCAGCGGTTTCACCATCCCCGAGATTGAACCGCGCCTGTTTTCCTTCAACGCGCCATTCGGGGCCTGCCCGGATTGTGATGGGTTGGGAGTCGAGTTGTTCTTTGATGAGCGTCTCGTTGTGCCGGATCAGACGCTGAAGCTTTATGACGGGGCCTTGGCGCCTTGGCGCAAGGGCAAGTCGCCGTATTTCCTTCAGACCATCGAATCCATCGCAAGGCACTTTGAGTTCGATAAGAACACGCCTTGGAAAGACTTGCCCAAGAACGTGCAGCAGGTGTTCCTGCGAGGCTCAGGCGATGAGGAAATACAGTTCCGCTATGATGAAGGCGGGCGGGTGTATCAAGTGACTCGCAGTTTCGAAGGCGTGATCCCGAATATGGAGCGTCGCTATCGCGAAACTGACAGCGCGTGGATTCGAGAAGAGTTCGAACGGTATCAGAACAATCGCCCATGCGGCACATGCGAGGGGTATCGTCTGCGGCCCGAGGCGCTGGCGGTCAAGATTGCCGGTCTGCATGTCGGGCAAGTGGTGCGGATGTCGATCCGTGAAGCTTTGGCCTGGATCGAAGATGCCCCGAACCACCTGAGTGCGCAGAAAAATGAAATCGCGCGCGCCATTCTGAAAGAGATTCGCGAACGCCTTGGTTTCCTGAATAATGTTGGTTTGGAGTACCTTACGCTGTCCCGTTCAAGTGGAACGCTGTCCGGCGGTGAAAGTCAGCGTATTCGTTTGGCCAGCCAGATCGGTTCGGGTCTGACGGGCGTTCTGTATGTGTTGGACGAGCCCTCAATCGGCTTGCATCAGCGCGATAATGACCGGTTGCTTGACACGCTTAAGAACCTGCGGGATCAGGGCAACACCGTGATTGTTGTCGAACATGACGAGGAAGCGATCCGCGAAGCCGATTATGTGTTCGACATTGGCCCCGGTGCCGGCGTGCATGGGGGACAGGTTGTCAGTCATGGTACGCCTGCCGTCATCACGGCGGATGCGGCCTCGATCACCGGGCAATATTTGGCGGGAACGCGTGAAATCGCGGTTCCGGCAGAGCGGCGCAAGGGCAAGAAACAGAAAGTGACCGTGGTGAAGGCCACCGGGAACAATCTGAAAAATGTCACGGCCGAATTTCCCTTGGGCAAATTCGTTTGTGTGACAGGGGTGTCTGGTGGCGGCAAGTCCACACTGACCATTGAGACGCTGTTCAAAACCGCTTCGATGCGTTTGAACGGTGCCCGTCAAACTCCGGCGCCTTGTGAGACGATCAAGGGATTGGAACATTTGGATAAGGTCATCGATATCGACCAGCGCCCGATCGGGCGGACTCCGCGTTCGAATCCAGCAACTTACACCGGGGCTTTCACTCCGATTCGGGACTGGTTTGCCGGACTACCTGAGGCGAAAGCACGAGGGTACAAACCAGGGCGGTTTAGCTTTAACGTCAAGGGTGGCCGATGCGAAGCATGTCAGGGTGACGGTGTCATCAAGATCGAAATGCACTTTCTGCCCGATGTCTATGTTACCTGCGAGACCTGCAAAGGCGCGCGCTACAATCGCGAGACGCTTGAGATCAAGTTCAAGGGCAAGTCCATCGCCGATGTGCTTGATATGACTGTGGAAGATGCCCAAGAGTTCTTCAAGGCCGTGCCGTCGATCCGGGACAAGATGGATGCTTTGGCCCGCGTTGGGCTGGGTTACATCAAGGTTGGTCAGCAGGCTACCACGCTTTCTGGTGGCGAAGCACAACGTGTGAAACTGTCCAAGGAATTGTCGAAACGTTCAACGGGACGGACGCTTTACATCCTGGACGAGCCAACCACGGGTCTGCATTTTGAAGACGTGCGCAAGCTGTTGGAAGTGCTGCATGAACTGGTCGATCAGGGAAACACGGTTGTTGTGATCGAGCACAATCTGGACGTTGTGAAAACCGCGGATCATATCATCGACATTGGTCCCGAGGGCGGCGATGGCGGCGGTGAGATTGTGGCCACGGGGACGCCCGAAGATGTCGCCACCGCCGAGCGCAGCCATACCGGTCGTTATCTGAAATCGATGTTGGAAAACGCGCGCGTCGCGGCAGAATAGCTGCTGCGACGCCAGTTCAGTTCAGAATATCGGCAACCGCACCAATCAGATTCAGGACTTTGCGTGTGTCAGGGTCAACCCGGTATACATAGTCACCCGCGCGGATATAGGAATAGTTCCGGTTCAGCCCATAGTGATACGGGTTGTCGACCCAGCGATAATCGTTGCGGATGAAATCACCATTCCGATAGATCTTTTTCGCTTGTCCCGGTGGCACGCAAGGAATGGACTTTTTGGCCAAACCCGGCGGACAATGCCCGTTTTTGTTCTTGGCTACGGCTGAAACAGGTGCAATCGCCATGGCCGCAAGCATTGCAGTGGTCACCAGGTATTTTGTCATGCCGCTTTCCTTTGCGAAAAGGCTAAAGACGCCTCGGAACATGACGGGTTAGATGGCCCCTTACCGATCGTCTGTCAAACGACTGGGCAAAAGGCTGCCGAATTGCCTATTCACGCCCGCGTTTTTCGAAGCGTGGCAGCATCGCGCTAAAGTCACGGCCCAATCCGTCTTCTTTTTCAACAAATTGCTCATACAGAGAAGTCGCGACCTGACCCATCGGTGTATCCGCATCAGCGCTGTCGGCGGCTTGCTGGCTGAGACGCAGGTCCTTTAGCATAAGCTCAGCAGCAAATCCGGGCGTGTAGTCATTGTCGGCAGGGCTTTGCGGGCCAACGCCGGGGGCGGGGCAATAGGCGTTCATCGTCCAGCTATAGCCTGACGATGTGCTGACGACGTCGAACATCTTTTGACGGTCCAGTCCCAGCTTGTCCGCCAGTGCAAAAGCTTCACAGGTGGCAATCATCGTGACGCCGAGGATCATGTTGTTGCAGATTTTGGCGGCTTGGCCAGCTCCGGCCTTGCCACAATGAACCGCTTTTTGCCCCATGATATCGAACAGGGGTGCTGCTTTGGCGAATGCGTCTTCTGATCCGCCAGCCATGAACGTTAGCGTGCCTGCCGACGCACCGCCGATACCGCCTGAAACAGGCGCGTCCACAGACAGAAGCCCGGAACCGATGGCCTGTTCGGCCACGGCGCGCGCGCTGTCCACGTCAACTGTCGAGCAGTCGATCAGCACGGCCCCTTTCGACATGGCAGGAATGACCTGATCTGTAACGGCCCTCAGGATAGCCCCGTTTGGCAACATGGTGATAACGGCATCTGCCCCCGTGACGGCATCAGTTGCCGTTTCGACCTGTGTTACACCCTCCACTGTGACGCCTGCCGTATCAAATCCCAGAACCTGATGCCCGGCCTTTGCCAGGTTGGCCGCCATGGGCGCGCCCATATTTCCCAGCCCTATGAAACCGATCTGCATCTCTTAGTCCTCCTTGAAAGTCAGGGTATCCGCGCCCAGTGGCTGAAGCATTTTTGAGACGGCCGCCAACGGGACGTCCATATCGGGAAACTGCCAGTTTGGGCTGCGGTCTTTATCAATAATCTGTGCGCGAATGCCTTCCAGAAAATCACCGTGTTCCATCGCCCGATGGGTGAAACGGTATTCCAATTCCAGAGCACGCCGTATGGTCAATGCGGGGCCGCGCAGACGGTGCAACACCTCAACAGTACAGGCCGTGGAAAGGGGGGCGTTCTTTCCCAGCGTCGTCAGATTCGTCTTCGAAAACTCCTGGTCACTGTTGCGCAGGCTTGCCACGATGTCGCCCAGCGTTTCGCCCGAGAAATGCCGATCGATGTCGGCCTGCAACCCGGCCAATTCTCCGACGGGTGGGGTTTCAGCGTGCTGGGAAATCAGGTCCGCGTTGCCAGAGGCTTCAAGCATCTCGATCAGATCAGACCAGTGCGATTGCGGAATGTAGTGGTCTGCAAACCCTGCCAGAATCGCATCTGCAGGACCCATTCGGAACCCTGTCGTTCCCAGAAACTCGCCCAACCGACCGGGGGCGAGCGCCAGCATCAGTGAGCCGCCCACATCCGGCACCAGACCGATCGAGCATTCGGGCATGGCGATTTTGGAATTTTCTCCGACCACGCGATGGCTGCCGTGGCACCCGATGCCGACACCGCCGCCCATGGTAAAGCCCTGAAGGAAACTGATGACTGGTTTGGGGTACTCGAAGATCATCGCATTCAGGCGGTATTCGTCGCGCCAGAATGTCTGTCCGTAGGCATAGTCGCCCTTGGTGCCGGTTTCATAGAGTTCGGCGATATCACCGCCTGCGCAGAAGGCTTTTTCCCCTTCGGCGTCCAGAATGATCAGGTCAACGGCATCGTCTTCGCGCCAGTTGCGCATCACCGTGTCGATAGCCATGCACATCTCGTAACTCATCGCGTTCAGAGCATGTGGGCGGGTCAGGGTGATGCGTCCGGCCCGACCCGTGGTGCGGATTTCGATGTCTGACATTGGGGCCTCAGCGATTGGCGAGCATTTGGCGCGAAACGATCACGCGCATGATCTCATTGGTGCCTTCCAGTATCTGGTGCACGCGAAGATCGCGCACAAGCTTTTCGATGCCGTAATCCGCAAGATAGCCATACCCCCCATGCAGTTGCAGGCATTGATCCACCACTTTCGAACCGGTTTCGGTCACAAATTTTTTTGCCATGGCGCAGAACTTCGTGGCATCGGGTGCGCCCTGATCCAGTTTCCACGCCGCCTGACGCAAGAATGTGCGCGCGGCCTGCAATTCGATTTCCATGTCTGCCAGACGGAACTGCAGGGCTTGAAACCGATCAATGGATTGGCCAAATGCCTTACGCTCGGACATGTATTGCAATGTCATATCTAGCCCGGCCTGAGCAGCCCCGAGCGAACAGGCCGAAATGTTGAGCCGCCCGCCATCCAGCCCCATCATGGCATATTTGAACCCGTCGCCTTCGGTGCCCACAAGGTTGCCCGCGGGAATTTTGCAGTCGTCGAACTGGACCTGCGCAGTGGGCTGGCTTTTCCAGCCCATTTTCTGTTCCAGCGCTCCAAAGCTCAGACCCGGCGTGCCGTCCTCGACATAAACGGTCGAAATGCCTTTGGGACCATCCTGACCCGTACGCACCATGCAGACATAGGCATCGGAATAGCCACCGCCAGAGATGAACGCCTTGGTGCCGTTCAAGGTATATCCTTCGTTGGTGCGTTCAGCGCGGGTTTTCAATGCCGCTGCGTCAGAGCCGGAACCGGGTTCAGTCAGGCAATAGCTCAGAACCGTGTTCAGACTCAGAACATCGGGCATGATGCGCGCTTTGAGGTCGTCATCCGCGAAATTGTCTAACATTTTGGCGCACATGTTGTGGATCGACAGGAAGGCCGCGACCGAAGGGCAGGCCATCGAAAGGGCCTCAAAAACCAGAGTGGCGTCGAGGCGGGTCAGGTTCGAACCACCGCTGTCCTCGGATACATACAAAGCTCCAAAGCCAAGCTCACCGATCTGTGGCCATAAGGTTTTGGGAATGGTGCCATCGGTTTCCCACTGCCGCGCAAAGGGTGCAATGTTTTCCTGCCCAAATGCGTGCGCCATGTCGAAAATGGCTGTTTGTTCCTCGCTGAGTGCGAAATCCATGGCGCTCCCTCCCGTCGGCAATGAATTGAACGGTTGTTTATTTCCGAATTCTTACAGAAATTTTGCAGGTTCAACAATGGGTCGCAAAACGGGTAAATCAGTCTAAAGATCCGCGTGAAATTCTTCAATCAAGTGGCGCACGACTGCTTGCCCTGGATCATCGCCTCGCGCGACGGCCTCGGCGTGGACACGGCGCTGACGCGTGGCTGAGGTGCCGTTCTCGGCGATCTGCCGCAACCGTGCAAGTTCAGTCATCGTGCCGAGCGCCTCGGTGTCTTCCGCCAATAACCCCATAAGGTCGCCAATCAGCTCGGACATGGGTTTAACCGAGCGGTCGCCGAAATCAATCAGGCCTTCGCCTACGCCATAGCGCTGCGCACGCCAACGGTTTTCTCCGATGAGGAAACGATCATATTGCCTCCAACGAAGGTTGCGGTCTTTCAGCCGGCACAGCATGCGGGTCAGCGCCTGAACGAGGGCAGCCAGAGACAATGTGTGCTCTAGCCGAGGCTGTACGTCCATGATCCGTGTTTCAAGCGTGGGGAAGCGATGCGACGGGCGCAGGTCCCACCAGATTTTGGTCGTGTCCTCGATCACGCCCAGTTCGACAAGAATACCGGTGGTGCGTTCATATTCAGCCCAACTGCCGAAAACGGGAGGAAGGCCGGTGCGTGGCAGGTTGTCGAACACTGTCAGGCGATAAGAGGACAGGCCAGTATCTTCGCCGCTCCAAAAGGGTGAGGATGTGGACAGCGCCAGCAGATGGGGCAAGAAGTAAGACAGCTGTGGCATCAGATCGGCGCGCAGGGCAGGATCCTCGACCCCCACGTGCACATGCATGCCGCAGATCAACATCCGTCTCGCCACGCCCCCCAAGGCGTGTTGCAACGCGTCATACCGTTCCTTGCGGGTGTAATGTTGATCCTTCCAGTTGGCAAAGGGATGGCAGGACACAGCGATCGGGGACAGGTTGTATTCGGCAGCCCGTTTTGACACGCAGGATCGCAGGCGTCTCAGGTCTTCCCGCGCCGAGGCGATGGTTGTGTGCGGGCGTGTGCCGACTTCAATCTGACATTGCAGAAACTCGGGGCTGACCTGACCTTCGAAATCATTCTGACAGGCGGTCATCAGCGCTTCGGGCGCTTCGGATAATTGCAGGCTGTCGCGATCTACCAGAAGATATTCTTCTTCAATGCCCAGTGTGAATTCCTGCTGCATAGCGCCCTCTTTGTCTGACGTGGGCCTCAGTGAATACGGAAATTTTCATTTTGCCAAGGGTTTGCCGGGCTTGTCCTTGCACTGGTGCGGGCCGCAATTGTAAGGAACGGGACAGCACAGAACGTGGAGCCAACGCCGTGAAACCCAGAAAATTCCCGAAGATCAACGCTGCTCTGGATGAGTTGGGTGTGAAACTGGTCGATACGGTCACGGAACAGGATGAGCGCGCGCGGCTTGAGGCATATGAGGCCTCAGGGGGCCTGACGCGCCCCGTTTATGCTTTGTCGCCGGGGATGGAGGGGTTCGATATCTCGCAACTGGTGGCGGAATATGATCGTCTCAAAGGGGATTTGCAGGCGTTGAAAGACCCTGGGCGCAACCAGACAGGCTATTGCTCAGGCAACGGCTATTATGACAGCCCGGACGCGGATGCCTTGTATCTGATGATCCGCCGCTTTCAGCCCAAGCGCGTGATCGAGGTGGGGTGTGGGAACTCAACCCGTGTAACGCGGCAAGCGATTATTGACGGTGGGTTGGACACAACGATTACCGCCATTGATCCATACCCCCGCGCGGATATTGCTCATGTTGTAGATCGCTTCGAACAAAAACGTCTTGAAGAGGCCGACCCATCGCTCTTTGCTGAGCTTGAAGCCGGAGACGTTCTGTTCATCGATTCAAGCCATGTCGTACGGATGAGTAACGACGTCGCCCATCTGTTCTGCCGCATCATTCCGGCGTTGAGACCCGGCGTGGTCATCCATGTGCACGATGTTTTTCTACCCTACGAGTATCCCAAGCGGTTCTTCTATGACTGCCCGGGCTGGGGCGAGCAGTACATGCTGCATGCATTGCTGCAATCTGGCGCGTATTCAATGCTTTGGCCGGGATACTACCTGCAACAGGACCGCCCGGATGCAGTAAAGGCATTGCCGTTTCTCGCCGACGGGCGCGCGCAAAGCATCTGGGTTCAGCTCAAAGAAAATTGATCTCAGAATGATCCGCGGCGGCAAAAGGTCCGTATCCCCTTCCATAACACGCTGGAGAGGAGAATACAGCTATGTTCCGTCGTACATTCATGGGTGCAGCCGCCGCACTTGCTTTTGCCATGCCGCTCAAGGCGCAGGCTGCAGACATCGTTGACACCGCCGTTGCCGCCGGTTCGTTCAACACTTTGGTTGCCGCCGTTCAGGCCGCTGGTCTGGTTGATACCTTGAAGGGGGACGGACCGTTTACCGTCTTTGCTCCTACCGATGAGGCATTCGCAGCCTTGCCCGAAGGTACCGTGGAGTCTCTGCTCCTGCCTGAAAACAAAGACCAGCTTGTCTCGATCCTGACGTACCACGTGGTTCCGGCCAAGGTTATGTCTGGTGACATCGCTGGCAAGCGCGCCAAGGTTCTGACCGTTCAGGGCGAACGTTTGAGCGTCAATGCGAAAAACGGTGTAAAAGTGAACGATGCCAAGGTTGTGCAGGCCGATATTGAAGCCAGCAACGGTGTGATTCACGTGGTCGACGCGGTTATCCTGCCAGAATAAGCCCCCCTTCAAAAACACCAAAGCCCCGGCCAGTGACCGGGGCTTTTGCATTTTCAACCAGCAAGTCAGACCAGACGAACCTGTGTTCCAACCTGAACAAGTGGATACAGTTCTTCGACATGTTGGTTGTACAGGCCGATGCACCCGGACGAACTCTGGCGACCGATCTTACGCGTGTCCTGTGTACCGTGGACCAGGTAAGCTGGCCAACCCAGGTACATAGCGCGGGTTCCCAGCGGGTTGCCCGGATCACCGCCCTCCATCCGGAGTGGCAGCGAAGGATCCCGTTCGCGCATCGATGCCGTTGGCGTCCAGCTTGGGAATTCAGTTTTACGCACGACTTTCGTGTAACCGCGTTTCGTGAGCTCTTCGCTCATTGGGACTGAGCTTGGGTACAGTTTGTAAGTGCCGTCGGGGGCCCAAAAGTGCACAGCACGGCTGGTGATATCGGCCAACAGACAACCGACACCCAGTTCGTCAAAATGATCCTGCCAGTTTTGTTGCGAGAATGACGATACATTGCGCCGTACCGGCAGCTGCGTGCTGATTGCGTCTTCCGTTTCCGGGAAGGCATCCACGCTTTGAGCCCGAACAAGGGCAGGGGTCGTCATCAAGGATGCAACGCCCAGCAGGGCGGAACGGCGGGTCATACGGGATTGGGACAAGACTGCCTCCGGTAAATTGAATGCGCGATACGTACTTTACGGCAAAAATATTGGCGATGATCCCATTTTTCCAGAGTGCCCGATCTGAATTTCTTGTGAACAGAGGCTTTGTCAGTGAAATCGGCGGAAAAGCGCATAAACCCGGCCCAATTAGAGGCCGGGTTTCAATACTAAGAGCTTAAAAGATCAGTCCATGGCTTTGAAGTTGAACTCGCCACCTTCTTTGATGCCCGACGGCCAGCGCGAGGTTACGGTCTTGGTGCGGGTATAGAACTTGAAGCTGTCCGGGCCGTGCTGGTTCAGATCGCCGAACATCGATTTCTTCCAGCCGCCAAATGTGTGATAGGCCAGCGGAACCGGGATCGGAACGTTTATGCCAACCATGCCGATATTGATCCGGCTGGCAAAGTCACGGGCGGTGTCACCGTCACGGGTGAAGATCGCGGTGCCGTTGCCATATTCATGATCCATCGCCAGCTTCAGTGCTTCTTCGTACGAACCCGCGCGGACCGTTGACAGGACCGGGCCGAAGATTTCCTGTTTGTAGATATCCATATCCGGGGTCACGTTGTCGAACAGGTGCGGGCCGACAAAGAAGCCGTCTTCGTAGCCTTGCAAGCTGAAATCACGGTTATCAACGACCAGCTTGGCGCCTTGTTCGACGCCCGAGTTGATCAGGCCCAAGATACGTTCTTTCGCGGCGGCGGTCACAACCGGGCCCATATCGACATCGTCGCCCGCAGTGTAGGGGCCAACTTTCAGCTTTTCGACACGTGGGATCAGCTTTTCGATCAGCTTGTCTGCTGTTTCTTCACCAACGGGAACCGCGACAGAGATAGCCATGCAACGTTCGCCTGCCGCTCCGAAACCGGCCCCAACCAGAGCGTCAGCCGCCTGATCCAGGTCAGCGTCGGGCATGACGATCATGTGGTTCTTGGCACCACCGAAACACTGTGCTCGCTTACCATTCGCGGTTGCGCGGCTATAGATGTATTGCGCGATCGGGGTAGACCCCACAAAGCTGACGCCCTGAATGATCTCGCTGTCGAGAATGGTGTCGACTGCTTCCTTGTCGCCGTTCACAACCTGAAACACGCCCTTGGGAAGGCCGGCTTCGACAAACAGTTCGGCCAGCATCAGCGGCACCGAGGGGTCACGTTCGGACGGCTTCAGGATCACGGCGTTGCCGCAGGCCAACGCCGGGCCAACGTGCCACAGTGGCATCATGGCAGGGAAGTTGAACGGCATGATCGAACCGACAACGCCCAGAGGCTGACGCATCGAGTACATATCGATACCCGGACCTGCGCTGTCGGTGAACTCACCTTTCAGCATCTGTGGCGCACCAATGCAGTACTCGATCACTTCCAGACCACGCTGCAGGTCACCCTTGGCGTCGGGGATGGTTTTGCCGTGCTCGCGGCTCAGCGCCTCGGCCAGCTTGTCCATGTCGCGGTTCATCAGGCCGACCATGGCCATCATGACGCGCGCGCGCTTTTGAGGGTTGGTCGCTCCCCATGCAGGCTGGGCCGCGGCCGCGGCTTCAATGGCAGCTGTGGTTTCTGCTGCGCTGGCCATCGGGCATTTGTACTGAACTTCGCCCGTTGCCGGGTTGTAAATGTCGTCGAAACGACCGGATGTACCGGCGACCATTTCGCCGTTCAGGAAATGGGTCAGGTCTTGCATCAATAGTTCCTCCGATAGATTTGCGCGCAGAATAGGCTTGCAGAAATCCCGCGAACAGAGGCAATGTCTCAAAGGAGCTTTGCAAAAATGCAAAAGGAAAGAAATGACCCCAAACTGGGACGATATGCGAATCTTTCTGGCCGTCGCGCGGGAAGAAAGCCTGTCTTCTGCTGGTCGTGTCCTGAAAATCGATCCCGCCACTGTTGGGCGTCGCGTGGCCCGGCTGGAATCCACTTTGGATTCGATTCTGTTCACCAAATCGCAGCAGGGCTATGTTTTGACTCCAGCGGGGCAACGGCTTTTGGAACATGGGCTGCACGCCGAAGAGGCGATACGCGCCGCTGCCGGGGCCGTGGCCGGGTCGACAAGATCGCTGAGTGGGCAAATCAGGATCGGCGCACCGGATGGCAGCGCCAATTACCTTTTGCCGCAGGTCTGTGCGAAAATCAGCGATGCGAACCCTGATCTGGACATTCAGATTCTTGCGCTGCCTCGGGTGATCAACCTGTCCCGGCGTGAGGCGGATATGGCGTTGACGGTCAGTGCGCCGACAGCAGGGCGACTGCTGGTCAAGAAAGTCAGCGATTACAAATTGCACATGGTTGCAACCGAAGACTATCTGAGACGGCATGGACCGATCCAATCTGTCACAGACCTGAAGGGGCACAGGTGGATCGGCTACATCCCAGACATGATCTTCGACCGAGAACTGGATTACCTGAACGACATTGGTATTGACCGTGTCGCGCTTGCATCGAACTCGGTCTCGGTTCAATTGCGCCAGGTTACGTTGGGAACGGGCGTTTGTGTCGCCCATGATTTCACGTTGCCGTTTCATCCGGGGCTTCAGAAAATCCTGACGGATCAAGTGAGTTTGACGCGTAGTTTCTATCTTGTTCGGCATGAGGGAGATCAGCGCAACGAACGGTTGAACCGCTTCGCAGATGCCCTGACACGCGGCATTCGCGAGGAAGTGCTTCGTTTGGAAGCAGGGACCGACGCTTGACAGGTCGCAGCAATCGCGCAACGCTTTGGAATAAGTGTCATTATTTCCGGAGGTATTCTTCATGCTTGTACAGGCCATCCTGAAGTCCAAAGCGACAGACGGTGTTGTGACGGTTGCGCCAACGGCGACGGTCTCGGAGGTATCGAAGATTCTTGCGGAGAAGCGGATCGGAACAGTCGTGATTTCCGAAGACGGTGGGGAAACCGCATCCGGCATCCTGTCCGAGCGTGACATTGTCCGCGAACTGGCGGGCAGTGGCAGTGGCTGCCTGAACCAGCCAGTCAAGTCTTACATGACGCAGGAACTTGTCACGACGACCCGTCAGGCGACGGTCGAAGACATCATGTCCCGGATGACCGAAGGGCGGTTTCGACATATGCCGGTGGTGGAAGACGGGAAGCTTGTCGGCATTGTCACACTTGGCGATGTCGTGAAGGCACAGTTGGCCGAACTGGCCATGGAAAAAGATGCTTTGGAAGGCATGATAATGGGGCACTAACGGCAAGGGTTGCCGCAGCAATCACTTGCACCTGCAGCAAAGTTATGTTTGCTTGCGCAGAAATTTTGTTGCGCAGGAGGGCGCGATGCGGGTTGGTTTGTATCCTGGAACCTTTGATCCCATCACAATGGGACATATCGATATCATCCGTCGAGCGGCAGCTTTGGTGGATAAATTGGTCATTGGCGTCGCCATCAACCGGGACAAGGGCCCTCTGTTTTCGTTGGAAGAGCGCGTGGCCATGATCGAAGCCGAATGCGCCCAACTTTCGGAGCAGACTGGAACCGAGATCATCGCGCATCCCTTTGAAAACCTGCTGATTGATTGTGCACGCGACGTTGGGGCGCAGATCATTGTGCGTGGCTTGCGTGCGGTCGCTGATTTCGAATACGAATTTCAGATGGTTGGCATGAACCGTGCTTTGGACGATTCGATTGAAACCGTCTTTTTGATGGCGGAGGCCCGGCATCAGGCGATTGCCTCGAAGCTGGTCAAGGAAATTGCCCGATTGAACGGGGACGTGTCGAAATTCGTCACGCCCCGCGTCAACACCGCATTGAAAGAACGGCTAGGCTAGGCAGCCCATCGCGGCGGCTGTGTCCAGCATCCGGTTCGAGAAGCCCCATTCATTGTCATACCAGGCCAGTACGCGTACCAGCGTGCCATCAGTGACTTTAGTTTCGGCCAACGACACAGTCGAACTGTGCGGGTCGTGGTTGAAATCTATGGACACCAACGGGCGGCTTTCCGCGGCCAACACGCCGGGGATTTTGGCAGCGGCATCGATGAACAACTGGTTTACTTCTTCTTCAGTGGTAGGGCGCGAAACTTCGGCCACCAAATCGACGACCGAGACATTCGGGGTCGGGACCCGGATCGCCTGACCCGTCAGCTTGCCTTGCAGTTGCGGCAGAACCAGACCGACGGCTGCGGCCGCGCCGGTTGTGGTGGGGATCATCGACAACGCAGCAGCGCGCGACAGGTAAGGGTCTTTTCCGACCAGATCCTGTACCGGCTGGCTGGCGGTATATGCGTGAACTGTGGTCATGTTGCCGTGCTTGATGCCAAGCCCAGCATCCAGGGCGGCCGCGACTGGCGAAAGACAGTTGGTGGTGCAGGATGCGTTCGATACAACCAGATCTTCGGCGGTCAGTTCATGATCGTTTACGCCAAACACGACGGTTTTCACGTTACCGTCGCCGCGGGCCGGGGCCGAGATCAGAACCTTTTTTGATCCGTTCTTGAAGTGACGCTCAGCGGCTTCACGGGTGCGGAACACACCGGTGCATTCCAGAACGACATCAATATCAGACCAGGGCAGATCCTCGGGGTTACGTTCACTGGTCAGTCGGATCGGTCTAAGGCCCACATCCAGACCTGCATCGCTGAGTGTTACCGGGTTGGGATAACGGCCATGCACGCTGTCGAACTCGAACAGATGTGCGTTCATGTCCGGCTTGCCCAGATCGTTGATGGCCACGATCTCTACGTCCGTGCGGCCACTTTCCATCACAGCGCGCAAAACCCCGCGCCCAATCCGTCCAAATCCGTTGATCGCGAGTTTCAAGGTCATGGTCTGCTCCGTCGAAATATCTCTATAAGATGAGTTAGCGCTAACAACTCCAGATCAACAAAAGAGTCAAGAAAAACCTCAATTAGCGCCAGAAGGCGAGCCAGTCCAAAAATTCGTAAAGCTTCTTGGCAAGGAATAGCAGGTGATCGCCGTTATACAGGGTCATGTCCAGCATCACGCCCCCAAGCAGAAGGACGCCGAGCCAGATGGCGATTTGATTGGTCATGGCCGTTCCGAACAAAAATACCCGCCCAGATAACCTGAGCGGGCATTAAGGTACAAGCGAAGTCCGAAGGGTCAGTTAAGACGGCCCATCGCAACAGCAACGTCGGCCATGCGGACCGAGAAGCCCCATTCATTGTCGTACCAGGCCAGAACGCGGACCATGCGGTCGTCGACCACGCGGGTCTGATCCGGTGCGAATATCGAGCTTTCTTCGGTATGATTGAAGTCGGTCGACACCAGCGGTGCGGGCTCATATCCCAGAACGCGCTGCATCGGGCCCTTGGCGGCCTCTTCAACGATGGCGTTAATTTCCGCTGTCGACGTGTCACGCGAGGCGCGGAAGGTCAGATCCACAGCCGAGACATTCGGGGTAGGGACGCGGATTGCGGAACCGTCCAGACGGCCCTTCAGATTCGGCAGAACCTCACCCAGTGCTTTGGCCGCACCGGTCGAGGTCGGGATCATCGACATCGCTGCAGCGCGTGCGCGGTAAAGGTCGCTGTGGCGACGATCCAGCGTGGGCTGGTCTCCGGTATAGGCGTGGATGGTGGTCATGATGCCGTGTTCGATACCGACACCTTCGTCCAGCACCTTGGCCAGCGGGGCCAGGCAGTTGGTGGTGCAAGAGCCGTTCGACACCATGTTGTCATTGGCAGTCAGAGTGTTGTGGTTCACGCCGAAGACGATGGTTTTGTCGACATTCTTACCAGGGGCCGACAGCAAAACCTTGCCTGCGCCTCGCTCAAGATGGGTTTTCGCCTTGGTCCCGTCATTGAATTTACCAGTGCATTCCAGAACGACGTCGCAGCCTTCCCAGTCCAGCTCGGTCATGTCGTAGGTTGAGAACATCTGCATCGGGCCACGGCCCAGATCCATGGTGTTGCCATCAACGGAAACTTCGCGAGGGAAACGCCCGTGAACGCTGTCATACTTCAACAGGTGCGCCGAGGTTTCCAGTGGGCCGGTGGCGTTGACTTTGATCACTTCGATGTCGTTGCGCCCCGAAGCGGCGATGTGCGACAAGGTGCAGCGGCCAATGCGGCCAAAACCATTGATACCGACCTTGATGGTCATTTGATGTCTCCTGATGCGCTTGCGTTGAGGGCCATATAGCTGCGAAACGGGAATCTCAAAAGGGCAAAAGAGGTATATTTTTAAGGTGTTAGCGCAAACCTCACGCGATTGCGCTAACGCTTGCGCTAGCTGAGAGATCAGGTAGGGTCCGGGTGCGACAGGTGACGGGAAAGGACACGCGATGAGCGGACTGTTGGCCCTATTGGACGATGTGGCTGGGATCGCAAAGGTGGCGGCAGCCTCGGTCGACGATGTGGTTGCGGCGGCGGGCAAGGCCGGGGCGAAAACAGCGGGTGTTATCATTGATGACGCAGCGGTCACTCCGAAATACGTTCAGGGATTTGCGCCCGCGCGCGAATTGCCGATCATTTGGCGCATCGCGCGAGGGTCGGTGTTCAACAAGATCGTATTGCTGCTGCCGGTGGCTCTGTTGCTGGCCAATTTCGCGCCATGGCTGATCACCCCTTTGCTGATGCTTGGTGGGTCATATCTTTGCTTTGAAGGGGCTGAGAAGATATTTCATGTCTTATTCCCGCACGGCAGTCACGCCATCGAAAAAGACATGGACGTCCGGGACCCCGGACACCTCGAGGAACAAAAGGTCAAGGGTGCGATCAAAACGGACTTTATTCTATCGGCTGAGATCATGACGATTGCCTTAGCCGCGATTGAGGCCCCCAATTTGTGGATGCAGGCCGCGACGCTGGCCGTCGTCGGAATCGGGGTTACGGTGGCCGTTTATGGTTCGGTTGCACTGATCGTGAAAATGGATGACGTGGGGCTGTATCTTGCACAGAACGCGCCAACACCGATTGGTCGCGGCCTTGGCCGTGGTCTGGTCAAGGCGATGCCCGGCGTAATGAAAACGCTGTCAATTGTCGGAACCGCAGCGATGCTGTGGGTGGGTGGATCGATCATCATCCACGGATTGGAAGTGCTGGGCTTTGGATGGCTGGGCCATCATATCTACGACTGGGCTAACGCAATCGGGCATTCGGTGTCCGAGCAGTGGGCCGGGGCGGTTAAATGGATGTCCAAGGCCACCATGGATGGCGTGTTTGGTCTGGCCTGGGGGCTGGTGTTGATCCCGGTTGCGACCCGGATCATTTCACCACTGTTAAACAAGAAGGCGAAACATTGAGTTGACCTGTTATCGTCTGTGCACGACGATCAATGGCCCGCTTATTCGAATAGTCGGCACGCGCGGATTAAACGGCAGATCCTCAATTCTATCTGCTTTGAGTGTTGCGGCCGACGAAGTCCCATTCGATGAATCGGAGCTGTATGGTTTCTTGCATTTTCGTATTGATACCGCGTTAAAGGCGCAGAAGCGTAGTAATTGGTTCGGGGGACGCTTCTACAACGCTTTGGTGGGGCAATCGGCCACTTATGTTCCGCTATCTGGAACACATCTTCGCCAGGCGTTGTCTTGCCTCGGTTTGCAAGCCTCTGAGAAAGTGGTGGTGCAAGGACGGTATGAGTTGCGTTAGGATTACGCTCTGAAGGCCTATGACGCACTCAAGCTTGGGGTTAACGCTGAACCCAAATGAAAAGGGCGGCCATGGCCGCCCTTTGCTCGATCAACTGGGTCTGTATTACAGAGCCAGCAGGTCTTTTACCTTGGCAACGGTTGCCTCGGCGGTGATGCCGAAATGCTTGTAAAGCTCGCCCGCCGGGGCCGAGGCACCAAAGCTTGACATGCCGATAAACCCAGCCTTGGCCTCACGCCCGCGTTCGCCCAGCAACCAGCGATCCCAGCCTCCGGCTCGGACAGCGGCTTCGATACCAACGCGGACAGGACCGGCGGGCAGAACGCGCTTACGATAAGCTTCATCCTGCTGCGCGAACAGTTCCATGCAGGGCATGGAAACGACGCGGGTTCCGATGCCTTCCGCTTCAAGCGTTGCTTTGGCTTCCATGGCCAAAGACACCTCGGACCCGGTGGCGATCAGGATGGCCTGACGCTTGCCTTCAGCTTCGGCCAGAACATACGCACCCTTAGCGACAAGGTTCTTGGTTTTGTGCTGGGTCCGTACGGTCGGCACGCCCTGACGGGTCAGCGACAGGACCGATGGGCTGTCTTTGAAGGTCAAAGCCAGTTCCCACGCTTCGGCGGTTTCAATCGTGTCGGCGGGGCGGAACACAAAGGTGTTCGGCGTCGCGCGTGAAATTGCCAGGTGTTCGACCGGCTGGTGGGTCGGGCCGTCTTCGCCCAGACCGATGGAGTCATGGGTCATCACAAAGACAGAAGGCACTTTCATCAGCGCCGCCAGACGCATCGACGGGCGGGCATAGTCGGTGAAGGCCATGAATGTACCGCCATAGGGGCGGATGCCGCCATGCAGCGCCATGCCGTTCATCGCAGCGGCCATACCGTGTTCGCGGATCCCATAGTGGATGTAACGGCCCTTGCGGTTTTCCGGCAGAAACACGCCCATATCGGCTGATTTGGTGTTGTTCGATCCGGTCAGGTCAGCGGAACCGCCGACGGTTTCGGTCATGATCGGGTTGACGACGTTCAGAACCTTTTCAGACGAGGCGCGGGTGGCCAGCTTCGGCTGGTCTTCCGACATCTGCTTTTTGAACGCGCGAATGGCACCGGCCAGTTTCTTGGGGGCTTCAAACGCATAAGCGCGGTTGAACTCGGCCTGCTTGCGTTCAGACAATTGTGCGAAACGCTCTTCCCAGGCGGCACGCTCGACAGCACCGCGGGCGCCGATGGCTTCCCAAGCGGACTTCACGCTGGCAGGCACTTCGAACGCGTCATGAGGCCAGTCATAGGCTTCTTTTGCCGCCTTCAGTTGATCCTGATCTGTCAGCGCGCCATGGCCTTTCGACGTATCTTGCGCTGCGTGACCCAGTGCAATGTGGCTTTCACACGCGATCATGGTCGGCTTGCTGGATTTCTTCGCGTCGATAATAGCCGCGTCAATGGCTTTTGGATCGTGGCCGTCAACCTCAATCACATGCCAGCCCGAGGCCGCAAAACGGCGGACCTGATCGGTGCGGTCTGCAATATCAACGGTGCCGTCGATGGTGATATTGTTGTTGTCCCAAAAGACGACCAATTTGCTCAACTCGTGACGACCAGCAAGCGTGATCGCCTCTTGGCTGACGCCTTCCATCAGGCAGCCGTCGCCTGCAATGACGTAGGTATAGTGATCGACAACTTTCTTGCCGTAATGCGCGCGTTGGACTTCCTCGGCCATGGCAAAGCCCACAGCGTTCGAGATACCTTGGCCCAGCGGGCCGGTGGTGGTTTCAACACCGTTGATCAGGAAGTTTTCCGGGTGGCCCGCAGTTTTTGCGCCCAACTGACGGAAATTCTTGATCTCGTTCAGGGTCACGTCAGCGTGGCCGGTGAGATACAGCAGCGAATAGACCAACATCGAGCCGTGACCAGCGGACAGGATGAAGCGATCGCGATCGGGCCAGCTTGGGTTTGAGGCGTCGAATTTCAGGTGTTTTTCGAACAGCACGGTCGCGACATCGGCCATGCCCATCGGCATACCGGAATGGCCGGAATTTGCCGCCGCGACGGCATCAAGGGTCAGGGTGCGGATGGCCGCAGCTTTGTCCCAGTGTTCGGGGTTGGCTTTGCGCAGCGCAGTCAGGTCCACGGGCGTTGTTCCTTTGGGTTTGAAGCAGATTGCGGGCTCAATACCATCCAACACCCAAAGTGCAAGTAGAACTGGGGTGAATCGGGCCGCAATGCATGAAGAGCGGGGCTCAAGTGGTTGAAAGCAAACAGTGGGTATTTTCTGTCGCATTCCGTTAGACTGTCTGCAGGCGGGATTCGGTTTTGATTCGGATCGCATCGAAACAGAATGAACCTTGATAAAGAGGTGACAGGGGCATGAGCCAGATAGAAGAGTTACAGCACCGTATTATTTCCGCGATGGACCGCATTGGCGTGGGAGTCGAGGCATTGGGTGCTGCACCCGGGGACACCGGGCCGGATGAGGGGCTTCAGACTGCGCTTGAGGATGAACGCGTCGCCAACGCACAGCTTCAGGAACGGCTGAAATCCCTGAAACAGCAGCACGAACAGCAGATGGATGGCTTGCGTGCTGATCTTGAAGAGTTGCGAGCGGCTCCGTCTGACACCGAAGAAACTGACGCGCTACGCACCGAGCTAGAGGAAGCCCGTGTCAAGATCGCTTCGGTGGAAGCTGCACGTGCCGAACTGGCCGAAGCCAAGGCGGCGTTGGACAACAGCACCGAGCTTGAAACTTTGAAGGCCGAAAACGAACGGATGCGGGCGGACTTTGACGCGCTTGAAGATCCCGAACCGTTAAGGGCCGAACTGGAACAATTGCGCGGGATGCTGGATCAGGCGAAGGCCGTAGAAGCAGAAAACAACCGGCTCAAGGCCGAGTTGGAAGACACCGTGCGGGTCGACGACCTGAGCGCCGAGCTGGAGATGCTGCGGGCCGAACGCGCCAGCCATGGCGCTGCGATGTCGCGTCTGGATGACGATCTGCAACGTATGCGCAAGGCAAACGAACAGTTGCGCAATGCGGTTGACGAATTACGGGCGGCGGCAACTGACGGGGTGACAGATGCGGAACTTCTGAACCGGGCCACAGTCGCCGAGCTTGAGGCCACACGGGCCGCGCAAGCCTCGGACGCGGCCGAAGCGCAGGCCGTTCTTGCGCGCCTTGAGCCGCTGCTGTCGCAAGCGAAACTTGTAGAAGGTGAGGTGGAGTAATGCCCGAAGTGACCATTAATATCGGCGGTCGCGGCTTTGACGTCTCGTGTCAGGACGGTGAGGAGCCTTTTCTGCATTCCGCAGCCAAAATGCTGGACGATGAAGCCCAGGTGTTGTCCGATCAGATCGGTCGGATGCCTGAATCCCGTATGCTTTTGATGGCCGGCCTCATGCTAGCCGACAGGACGGCGGCAACGGAAGACAAAGTGAAATCGCTGGAGGCGAAGCTGGCCGAGGTTGAGGCGACACTACAGAGCCTTCGGAACGCTCCGGCACCGGAACCTGAACGGGTCGAAGTGGCGGTGGTGCCGCCCTCTGTCACAGATACATTGGCGGAACTGGCGGCGCGGGCAGAAGCCCTGGCCGCAGTTGTCGAAGAAAAGAAGGCATAACAACGATGGTGCGAAAGATCTTGTTTGCGGCCGCGCTGGCATTGCCTGCATCGTCCGCCTTGGCAGAGATCGACATATTGTCGGTCACGTTCACCTGTGAAAACGGAGTTCCATTGCCTGTGAGCTATTTCAATGCAACCGATGGCTCAGGCGCGGCGGCGACAATGGTGGACAACACTCTGGTCGCCATGCGCCAGGTGGAAAGCGGATCAGGTATCCGCTATCAATCCACCGGCGGTGAGGGAACGTATATCCTGCGTTCAAAAGGCTGGAACGCGTCGATCAGCTACTCGGCGGCAGGTGCCGCCAATGAGCAGGTGATCTATCAGAACTGTTCCAGCCGATAGGTTGGCTTAGGCGTTTGCTTCACGGATTTTGTCGGCTGCGTCTTTGTTGTAGCCGACACCGTTCTCGTCAAACAGAGTGTCCAGTTCACCCGACAGAGTCATCTCGGTGATGATGTCGCAACCACCGACGAACTCTCCTTTGACATAAAGCTGCGGCACGGTTGGCCAGTCAGAATAATCCTTGATGCCCTGACGGATGTCTTCGTCAGCGAGAACGTTCACATCGGCATATTCAACGCCCATGTAGTTCAGCACGCCGGCCACGCGCGACGAGAACCCGCACTGTGGCATCTCTTTGGTGCCTTTCATGTACAGTACCACGTCGTTGGCTTTGACGGTTTCGTCGATCTGAGTTTTAACGTCGCTCATCTTGCTTTTCCTCTTCACCCGCATTCGGGGCGGTCGTTTCGTTCCTTGATGGGTCGGGCACCCATCCTTCTTCTTCTTCCAGCCGCCGGTGCTCAGCCTGCGCCAAGGCCAGCGGATCAAGTCCATAGCGTTCGATACCGCCGACTTTGCTGAGTTTGTCTGGGTCGGGACGCATGTCGGCGAGTTTACGACTTCTGTTGCGCTTCACATAGGCTTCGATCAGAGCGGCGGCAACTATCAATGTTGCTATTCCGCCTACCCAGATGAGCCAGTTGTTCATGTCTTCAGAGCCATTGCTTTGGCGTATTCTTGTGGGTCTCGCGTGACCCTCGAAACGGTTACATGGCCGCCTCCGCCACCAAGCACAGTTCCATGATCTATTAACTGATCGCCCTGACCGGGTTTCACACCGCGTATTTTGTCAGTGTGTTTTGGATTTATAGCGGACTTAATTATGGCGAAGCAGCCAATCAGGGTTATCAACCCGCGAGTGCCATATATCCAGAAAGATGCGTTCATTCAGGCACTTTTGTCGTTAACGCCAGTGCGTGCAACTCTCCATCCGGGCCATCCATCTTGCCCTTTAACGCTGCATAAACCGCGCGTTGCTGTTGCACCCGGTTTTTGCCGCGAAAGCTCTCGTCCACCACCATGGCAGACATATGAACACCGTCCTGACCGCCGACCTGAATCTCAGCATCAGGAAAGGCTTCGCGCAGCAGGTGTTCGATTTCGTGGGTGCTCATCGGCATGTATGTAACTCCAGAAGGTCTTTCCCAAGATGTAGAGCGCATGAACCGGGCGCGCAAGAGCACGAGCACATTCAAAAACAACGAAACCCGCGTCGGAACAAGACGCGGGTTTCGATTGGCTTTTGTGTCGCGTTGTTAGGCGACGGCCTCGGCAAAGCTGCTGCGGAAAACCGCCGTCAGTTCATCCAGCGAAGCTTCCGAGCCGCCGATTTTCACCGCATCACCGGTGAAGCGACCAACCGAAAACAGCGGCACACCGGTCTGACCGGCGGCAATCATAAGTGCCTCTGCCTGATCAAAGTTGCAGGCGACCAGATAACGCGCCTGATCTTCGCCAAACAGGAATTCGGTCGGCGCGTCGTCGAGATGAACGCCAACACCAGCCGCTTCGGCCAATTCAAAGGCGGCCAATGCAAGACCACCATCGCCAAGGTCGGTGCAGGCTTTGATCATCTCGCGATTGGCGCGAATGAAGTCGCCGTTACGCTGTTCCGCGCTCAGATCGACATGCGGCGCATCACCGTCTTCGCGGTTGAACACCTCGGCCAGTAGGGCGGATTGACCTAGATGGCCCTTGGTTTCGCCGATGACCAGAGCCACGTGGCCCTCGCGGACTTCATTTCCGATAATCTCGTCCGCATGGTTCAGCAGGCCGACCGCGCCGATGGTCGGCGTGGGCAGTATCGCCTGACCATCCGTTTCATTATAAAGTGAGACGTTGCCCGATACGATGGGCATATCCAACGCGCCGACCGCCGCGCCAATGCCTTGAACGGCACCAACGAACTGGCCCATGATTTCAGGCTTTTCGGGGTTGCCGAAATTCAGGTTGTCGGTGGTGGCCAGCGGCTTGGCCCCAACAGCGGTCAGGTTGCGATAGGCTTCGGCCACGGCTTGTTTGCCACCTTCGACCGGGTTAGCGCGCACATAGCGTGGTGTCACGTCTGACGTGAAAGCCAGCACCTTGTCGGTGCCGTGGACGCGCACCATGCCAGCGCCCAGACCGGGCGTGCGGGCGCTGTCGGCCATCACCATGGTATCATACTGCTCGTACACCCACTGCTTGCCTGCGTAGTTGGGAGAAGAGAGCAGGGCGCGCAGCCCGTCGATCGGGTCGATTTGCGGCACTTCGGACAGCTCTTCCGCCGCGGGTGTCGGTTCCCACGGGCGGTCATATTCCGGCGCGGTGGAGGAGAGCTTGGACAGGACGAGGTCCGCTTTCACCTCTCCATTATGCATGATCAGAAAGCGGTCGTCGGCAATCGTCTCTCCAACGATGGCAAAGTCCAGATCCCATTTTTCAAAAACAGCGCGGGCCTCGGTTTCAAGTTCGGGCTTGAGGACCATCAGCATCCGTTCCTGAGATTCCGATAGCATCATCTCATAAGCTGTCATGTTTTCTTCGCGCTGAGGCACGTTTTCCAGATCGAGGCGTACGCCCAGACCACCCTTGTCGCCCATTTCCACGGCAGAACAGGTCAGGCCCGCCGCGCCCATGTCCTGGATCGAGATCACGGCGCCGGTCTGCATAAGCTCCAGCGTTGCTTCCATCAGGCGTTTTTCGGTGAAGGGGTCGCCAACCTGAACGGTTGGGCGCTTTTCTTCGATGGTGTCGTCGAATTCGGCAGACGCCATGGTTGCGCCGCCCACGCCGTCACGGCCGGTTTTGGCGCCCAGATAGACCACGGGCATCCCGACGCCGGACGCTGCCGAATAGAAAATCTTGTCACTGTCAGCCAGACCCGCTGCAAAAGCATTCACCAGGCAGTTGCCGTTATAGGCCGGATGGAACCGGACTTCGCCGCCAACGCACGGCACGCCAAAGCAGTTGCCGTAACCGCCGATGCCTTCGACCACACCGTTCACCAGCTGGCGGGTTTTGTGGTGACCGGGTTCACCGAAAGACAGCGCGTTCATGGACGCGATTGGGCGTGCGCCCATGGTGAAAACATCGCGAAGGATGCCGCCTACGCCGGTCGCCGCACCCTGATAAGGTTCGATGTAAGACGGGTGGTTGTGGCTTTCCATTTTGAAAACAACCGCTTGCCCGTCGCCAATGTCAACAACGCCTGCGTTTTCGCCGGGGCCACAAATCACCTGAGGGCCGGATGTTGGCAGAGTGCGCAGCCATTTCTTGGACGATTTGTACGAGCAATGCTCGTTCCACATGGCCGAGAAGATGCCCAGTTCAGTGAAGGTCGGTTCACGCCCGATGATCTCGAGGATCATGTCGTATTCCGCGGGCTTGAGCCCATGTGCAGCAATCAGATCGGGTGTGATGGCGGGCTCTTGCATCTTCTGTCCTGTGTCCAAGTGGGCCGAGATTGCGCGCGTTGTAGGGCAAGGGCGCGCCCGTGGAAAGGGTCAAGACGGCGCAGGTTGCTTCTTTCAAAGAAAAACGGAACCGGCATCACTGCCGGTTCCGAAGGAATGCACCGCAGTACTGGCGCAAATTGAAGGCGTAAACCGCGTAGGTTACGCTGACCCCTGATCTTTGTTGAGTTGAGCTGCGGCTGCGGCACCTACAGCGGCCTTCTGTTCCGGGCTCAGGTTTTCGGCTTCTTCCTGCCCCGGCATCGCAACACGCACCTCACGGCGGGCAAAGTCGATGCCGTTTTCCTTGAAGGCTGCCTTGACCCGGTTGAAGATTTCCTTGCGCAGTGTGAATTGCTTTCCGGGCTTGGCCATGAACTTGCCGCGGATGATCATGCCGACATCGTCGAAGTCGAACACGCCCTGCGATTTGAAGGGTTGCAGAAAGCCATCCTTGTGGGTCTCGTCGGCCATCATCTCGGCACCGATCTTCTTGAAGATCTTCTTGACCTTGTTAGGGTCGGTATCAAACGGCACGGTGAATTTCAGCTTCATGATAACCCAGTCACGGCTGAAGTTTGTCAGCTTCTGAATCTCACCATACGGGATCGTATGCACAGCACCTCGATGGTGACGCAGCTGCATCGAGCGAACCGAGATCTTCTCGACCGTTCCCATCGTGCCGCCGACGTCGACATATTCTCCAACGCGGAAGGCATCGTCGATCAGGAAGAATACCCCGCCCACGATATCAGCGACCAGCTTCTGCGCGCCAAAGCCGATAGCCAGACCCAGAACACCGGCACCGGCCAGCAGCGGCGTGATGTTGATGCCTAATGCACCCAGTGCCAGCAGGCCAAAAATCACGGCAATTGTGATCTGGGCCGTTATCCGCATCAGGGGCAAAACAGTCGCCAGACGAGACCCACCGGCACCGCCGCCTTCACCGCCTGCTTCTTCGTCCAGCTCCTCGGCCGCAGTTTGTTCCCTTGCCAATCGACGGTTGATCCACAACGAGACGACCTCGTTCAAGATATAGCCAACGGCGATGATCAGCAGGAATTCGATGACAGCACCGCCAACTTCGGCACTGACACCAGCCGAAGCAACGTTACGCAGATCAAGTTGCCAGGTGCGCGCGATCATGAACACCACGATCAGTCCCGCGATAACGCGGCCAATCCGAATGTAACTGCGTTTCGCAGAACGGTAGGCGCGTTCAGCCAGAGGGCCTTCGCCAGACATAGGGGGCTGCAAATGGCGCACCAATCCACGGATCAGTGTGTCGAGCGCGGGGGCTATCAACAACCAGAACATGGTTGTGAAATGCGCGCCGCTGGTTAGCAACCTCAATGTCGATGGATCGCGCTGTGCAACCAGAAACTCGACCAGAAGCCAGATTGCCACCGAAACGCCGATGGCAAAATAGGGGTAATAGTGCGCGACTTCCTTGTCGAACTTCGTATGATCCGGGTCCGTACCCAGCATCATCTGAGACAGTCCTTCGCGGGCGGTCCATGCGATAACCGCGATGTAGATGTGGATTGCTGCGTTCAGCCAGAAGCCAATACGGGTATCATCACCCGTGACACCATTGAGCGCGTTGAAGCGAACGACAAACAGCGTGAAGCCGATCAGTATCAACAGGCCGATGAGGTTGCGGTACAGGTATTTCGCCCAATGGTCGTCAATGTTGACCAGCCGGAGTTGCGGTTTCTCCGGTGCCAAAACAAAGCGTGACGCTGCTGCTCCCAAGCGCGGAATCCATATCAGGTAGAAGACAAACGGAGCGGCATAGGTGATTTGTTCAGGCGTCAGTAAACCACGGCCAACTGCCCTTATGACAACATAGAAAACGATCAACCCGGCGATTTCGCGGCAAAACCGGCGGAATAGATAACTGACTGCGCCCCAAAGGTCGCCCTCATCCGAGACTTCCGTCGCTTCATGCCAACGACGGGTCAGGAATATGAACAGCTTTTCAGCTATGAAACCCACAATCAGCACCGAGAGGATAAGCCCGAACAGTGTAAACACGCCGGTCGTTCCGAACGTGTCACTAAAGTTGCTGAACGCGGTAATCTGCGCTGTGACGATGTTGGGAAGCGTGGTCAGAACATGTGTCCAGGACGAGACCATCTCGGTCCAGATCTCGCTTATTTCGGTCAGCGGGTCTTCCACGTCCGCTTTTTCAGCCGCATGTTCTTCTGCAACTGCATCCAGCCGTTCCAAAAGAATCGCGCGCACCTGGTCATCGGACATGCGCGCAACCAGATCGTCGACCTGTTCGGGTGTCAGGTCTTCTGGAATGGTCACTGTAGACGTTGTGCCGGTGTCTTGCGCATATAGCGGTACCGCTAAAAATAAAGCGGAGACAATCGCCAACAAGAGGCGGAGTGGTTGGAGCATGGATTTTCCCTCGAACACGAAATTGTTTCGTTTTTTTGGGATCATATGCTTATGCGTGTATTTTTCCCAGAACTTTCGCTGACTTAATGCGGAGCCTTGGGCAAAAAAAAGGCCGAGCAATAAGCTCGGCCGTAGTCCAACAGGGAGGTATGAAGATGATGAGCGTTTCGGCATCATCGCCTTCGATTGCTGATTTAGGGGGCAGTTTGTGTACGTTCAAGGAATTTAACGCTGCTAAGACCTCATGCCCGATATGCTATGGGTGCATAGCTAAAGTTTTCCCATTTTTTTCAATTGTTTACGTTGGGCAATGATCTCGTCCTGAACGAAGTCACGGAAGGCGCCAACGCGTTTTGAATGTCGCAGCTCTTCGGGATAAGCCAAATAGACCGGGACGTCTGCGGTTTCGATGTCTGAAAGTATGGGTACGAGGTGCGGAAAGTCTTGTGTGACGTAATCCGGCAAAACCCCAATGCCCAAATTGTGCAGGACGCCTTGGAGCACACCAAAATAGTTGTTCACTGTCAGCAGTGACCCGGGATTGTAGGTCATCAAATGACGTACCATGGCCGCACTGGCGCCAACCTGTGGTGCGGCGGGGGTTTGGCAGATCAGGCGGTGGTCCTTAATCTCGTCCAAAGATTGCAGCATTCCGCCATGCGTTTCGATGTAATCCTGTGTCGCATAAAGCATCATATGAACAGTCATCAGGCGTTTGCGCACCAGATCCGCTTGGCTGGGTTCTTTCATCCGAATGGCGACATCGGCTTCGCGCATCGGAAGGTCCAGAACACGCTCTTCCAGCATCAGGTCGATGTTCAGATCGGGGTATTGCTCGTACAGTTTAGGCAGGCGCGGGGCCAGCCAAAGCGTGCCGAAGCCAAATGTCGTCGTAACCCGCAGGACGCCAAAGACCTCTTCTTCGCTGTCGCGAATGCGCGCGGCTGCGGCGTCCAGTCTTTTTGACATGGCGGATGTGGCGTCGAACAGCAGTTCACCCTGTTCGGTGAGAATCAGCCCCCGCGCATGACGGTGAAAAAGGGTGGCATCCAGCGATTCTTCCAACGCTCGGATCTGTCGGCTCACGGCGGATTGAGACAAGTTGAGCTTGTCCCCGGCGTGTGTGAGGCTGCCTGCATCGGCCACTGCGTGAAATATTCTAAGCTTGTCCCAATCCATCGCCGCAACTTTCGTTATCCATTTGAACGCCTATATGAAAGGGGTGACAAGTTCTACATTCAAAGGGTGAAATCGTTACTTATCAGTGGATAAATCCTATACAGGTCAGAAATTATGACCTAAAATGAATTGAGATGAAGCACACTGATCTGACGAGGGGAGACGTCTGATGAGTCAGGCACAGATAACGCTAAACGACCGGTTCGATCTTGAGAAAAACCCCGTTCTTTTGAACGGAACTCAGGCGCTGGTCCGGTTAATGCTGATGCAAAAGGCCAGAGATCGACAGGCGGGCCTGAACACAGCAGGCCTTGTTACCGGGTATCGGGGATCACCCCTTGGGGCTGTTGACCAGCAGATGATGCGGGCCCAAAAGCCACTTACCGAAAACGATGTCACGTTTCAGTTCGGGTTGAACGAAGATCTGGCTGCCACTGCGCTTTGGGGCAGTCAGCAGGCTGGATTGCGCAGGGATGGCAAGTTCGACGGGGTTTTCGGGCTTTGGTACGGAAAAGGTCCAGGGGTTGACCGGTCCGGCGACGTCTTGCGCCACGCAAACATGGCGGGTACGGCCCAGCATGGTGGCGTTCTTATGGCAATGGGCGATGACCATACTGGCGAAAGCTCGACCGTTCTGCATCAATCCGAATGGTCGCTGGTCGACATGTATATGCCTATCGTCAGCCCCGCTGGCGTTCAGGAAATCCTGGATTACGGCATTTATGGCTTCGCGCTCAGCCGTTTTGCCGGCGTCTGGGTCGGTTTGAAGACGATGAAAGACACGATCGAGGTCACTTCGGTCGTGGATGGCAGCCCGGACCGGATGCGCGTTGTTGTGCCTGAATTTGATATGCCGGAAGGCGGATTGAACATTCGTTTGGGCGATACACCACATCTGCAAGAAACGCGCGTCATCGACTACAAACGGTTCGCGGCTGAGACGTTTTCACATGCCAATAAGCTCGACAAACGGATGTGGGGCAAATCCGGTGCCAAGATCGGCTTTGTCGCAGCAGGCAAGAACTGGCTGGATCTGATACATGGTCTGTCCCTTCTGAACATCGATGAATCCGAGGCCGAAAGGCTGGGGATCACCACATACAAGGTAGGGCAGACTTTCCCCTTGGATATGGCGGGGTTCCACGATTGGGCTGAAGGGCTGGACCTGATCGTGATCGTCGAGGAAAAGCGCAAGTTGATCGAGGTTCAGGTTAAGGAGGCAATCTTTGACGACCGGCGCGGCCGTCGGGTCTATGGTTGGTACAAGGGTGGGGCCGGGACTTTGCACAGGGAAGAACTGTTCCCGACGCGCGGCGCGCTGGATCCGATCATGATCGCCGAAAAGCTCGGCGAGATCCTGATTGAAGAGGGGCGCGAAACCGATGGTATTCGGGCCGGGCTGGCATCGTTGTCCGAGGCACGCAGGGCTGACAACGCACAGGAAATCGCAACGCGACTTCCGTATTTCTGCTCGGGCTGTCCGCACAACAGCTCAACCAAGGTGCCCGACGGCAGCCGCGCCTATGCCGGTATCGGCTGTCACTACATGGTTCAGTGGATGGATCGCGAGACGACCGGATTCACGCAAATGGGTGGGGAAGGCGCGAACTGGATCGGCGAGGCACCGTTTTCGACAACCAAGCACGTGTTCCAGAACCTTGGCGATGGCACGTACAACCATTCGGGCGTTCAGGCGATCCGGGCGGCGTTGTCCGCAGGTACCAACATCACCTTCAAGATCCTGTTCAACGACGCTGTCGCCATGACCGGCGGGCAGGACAATGAAGGTGACCTGACTGCCGAACGGATCGTTGCCGAGGTCAAGGCAATGGGTGTCCGAGAGGTGGCTCTGGTTTATGACGAAAAGGAAGACGTCAACTTTAAGGCTTTGCCCGCCAGCGTTCAGACATTCGAGCGAGCCGACCTAATGCAGGTGCAGGAGAAGTTTCGCGAGATCGAGGGTGTTTCGGTCATCGTTTATGTTCAAACCTGCGCCGCCGAAAAGCGCCGCCGCCGCAAGCGCGGTACATTCCCCGATCCCGACAAGCGGGTGTTCATCAACACCGATGTATGCGAAGGCTGTGGCGATTGCGGTGTGCAGTCCAACTGTGTGTCGATCGTGCCGAAACAAACCGAGCTGGGCCGTAAGCGGGCCATCGATCAGTCAAGCTGCAACAAGGATTTTTCGTGCCTGAACGGCTTTTGCCCTTCTTTTGTAACCCTTGAGGGCGCGAAAATCCGTAAAGAGGCGACGACCGAAATCGACCTGCCTGATCTGCCAATGCCCGATCTGCCCGAGATCCGTGGAACCCATAACGTCGTGATTACGGGTGTAGGTGGTACGGGTGTTGTAACCCTGGGTGCAATCCTTGCGCAGGCCGCCCAGATTGACGGCAAAGGCGCGGGTATGATGGAAATGGCGGGCTTGGCGCAAAAGGGTGGCGCAGTCCACATTCATTGCCGTCTGGCCAACAGCCCCGATGATATCAGTGCCATCCGTGTCGCGACTGGCGAAGCCCATGCGCTGATCGGCGGTGATTTGGTGGTTTCAGCCGGAGCCAAGACCTTGGGTTTGACGCGCAGCGGACGTACCGGCGCCGTCGTGAACAGCCATGAAACGGTCACCGGTGATTTCACGCGTGATACCGAATTCCGCATTCCTGCCGATCAGTTGGAACTGGCGTTGCAGGCGCGAATGAAAGAAGGCGTCTCTTTGTTCGATGCCACCGATCTGGCGCGCGCTGTGATGGGGGATTCGATCTATTCCAACATGATGATCTTTGGCGCGACGTGGCAGCGCGGGTTGTTGCCCGTCAGCTATCAGGCGATCTTTGATGCCATCGAGTTGAACGGAACCGCTGTCGAACGAAACAAGCGTGCGTTTGATATCGGTCGTTGGGCGATACTGCATCCAGAAGAAGTACAGTCCATTCTGTCCCCAGCCGTGGCAGAGATGCCCAAAACGCTGGACCAGATTATCGATTTCCGTGCTCAGCATCTGACTGAATACCAAAGCGCCCGGCTGGCTAAGCGCTATCGCAAACTGGTGGACAGTGTAGAGGATGCCGAGGTACGTGAAGCGGTAGCAAAGGGCTATCACAAGTTGTTGTCCTACAAGGATGAATACGAAGTTGCGCGCCTTCTGCTGACCAGTCGGGAAAAGGCGGCTGCCGAGTTTGATGGCAACTTCAAGATGACCTTCCACCTTGCCCCGCCGGTTTTCGGAGGATCGGCCAGTAATGGCAGGCCCCAAAAGCGCGCGTTCGGCGAATCCGTCTTGGGCCCGTTGAAACTGCTGACAAAATTGAAGGCGCTTCGTGGCACCCCGCTGGACATCTTCGGGTATTCATCTGAACGCAGGATGGAGCGTGCTTTGATCCGGCAGTATGAAAAGGACATGCGCGACGTGTTGCCCATGGTGTCGCAGGACACACGTGACGCGATTTCGGCCTTGGCCCGTTTGCCACTGGACATCCGCGGATTTGGCCCTGTTTTGCAGGAAAACGAAGCCAAAGCTGCGAAAAGGCGCGAAGAATTGCTGGCGACTATCCGTAGCGGCGGACCTGAAATGCAGGCCGCAGCAGAGTAAATCGTCACAAGGGTGTCACGATAGCTAGGCAAAATTGTTACTTACACCTATTTTGCAGGCAGAAAACCGGAGACCCAAATGCCTTCTCGCCGTCATGTCGTTCGTGACATCTCGTATGCTCATTCCGCCGAAACCAAAAGCGGGCGGATGGTCATCAAGTTGATGGAGAATACCACAGGCCGCATGCGCCTGATCAAACGCGCGGATGGGTACGAAAGAGAAGTCGCCAATGGGCGAGACTTTTGGACCGTTATGGTCGAACGCTATGGACTGACGCTGGATGTGGTGGGAGGATCGCTGGCGAACATCCCGAAAGACGGTCCCTTGATCCTGATTGCCAACCATCCCTACGGGATTCTGGATGGCATGATGATGGGTCACATGCTGTCGCAGACCCGGGGCGATTTCCGCATTCTGGCGCATCGGGTGTTCCGCAAGGCTGAGGAGTTGAACCGGATCATCTTGCCCATTTCGTTTGATGAGACGAAAGAGGCGATGAAACTGAACCTTGAGACGCGCAAAACCGCGTTGAACTACCTCGACAACGGTGGTTCGATCGGGATTTTTCCGGGGGGAACAGTCAGCACCGCTGTCAAGCCGTTTTCGCATCCAATGGACCCGGGCTGGCGCGGCTTTACCGCCCGGATGGTGGCCAAATCAAATGCCACGGTCGTGCCGGTTTTCTTCGACGGGCACACTTCGCGCCTGTTCCAGATCGCAAGCCATCTGCACAATACGTTGCGTATGGGCCTGCTGATTAAAGAGTTCAAGAAACGGGTGGATACGCCTGTCAAAGTGGTGATCGGCGAGCCGATCGGCCGCGACATTCTGGACCCTTTGGGCAAGGATACGCGCAAGATGATGGATTTCTTGCGCAAAGCCACGTATGAGCTGTCTCCGACACCGCTGAAGTCTTATGACTACGGCTATGAATTTGAGGAACGGCATCGCGCCTGAAGGGGCAAATGGCAGTAGGCATCTTTGATTCCGGTTTGGGCGGTCTGACCGTCCTCAACGCCGCGCAGCAACGGCTGCCCGACGTGGATTTCCTGTATTATGCGGACAGTACAAATGCACCTTACGGTGTGCGCGATGCCGAGGATATCTATCAGCTGACCCGCAATGCGGTGCACGATCTTTGGGGCCGGGGCTGCAATCTGGTGATTCTGGCCTGCAATACAGCCAGCGCTGCCGCGTTACGGCGGATGCAGGAAGAAGGCGTGCCCGAGGGCAAGCGGGTGCTGGGCGTCTTTGTTCCCTTGATCGAAGCACTGACTGAGCGGCAGTGGGGCGATAATTCGCCGCCGCGCGAAGTGGCCGTCAAGCATGTGGCCTTGTTTGCGACACCTGCCACCGTGTCCAGCCGGGCGTTTCAGCGGGAACTGGCATTCCGGGCAATCGGCGTGGATGTCGAGGCTCAGGCCTGTGGCGGTGTGGTCGATGCCATTGAAGATGGTGACATGATCCTGGCCGAGGCGCTGGTGCGCAGCCATGTGGATGCTTTGAAACGCAAAATGCCAGAACCCCAGGCGGCTATTCTGGGCTGCACGCATTACCCGTTGATGGCAGAGGCCTTTCAGGCGGCGTTGGGACCGGATGTTCAGGTTTTCAGCCAGGGCGATCTGGTTGCTGAAAGCCTTGCTGATTATCTACAGCGTCATCCGAACATGCAGGGCGAAGGCGCGGGTGGGCACCTGACCACGGGCAAGCCGGGTTTTGTCAGCGATCGGGCAACGCAGTTCCTCCGACGAAAGATTTCGTTCGAGGCGGCCTGATTTAGGTCAAGGACGCACCCCTTCCGATTTTCTAATTCAAAGACCGTCACATCGGCGGTCGTGATATGTGACACACGTAAAGAAGAGGTCTGACATGACCCATAATATCGCAATTCTGGGCGCTTCCGGCTATACCGGCGCGGAACTGGTGCGGCTGATCGCCGAGCACCCGAATATGGACATCGTTGCTTTGGCTGCCGAGCGGAAGGCCGGCATGAGCATGGCACAGGTCTTCCCGCATCTGCGCCACATGAACTTGCCGGATCTGTGCAAGATTTCCGAGATCGACTTTTCCAATGTTGATTTGTGTTTCTGTGCTTTGCCGCACAAGACCAGTCAGGAAGTCATTCGGGCGCTGCCAAAAGATCTGAAAATTATCGACCTGTCAGCGGATTTCCGGCTGCAGGACGCGGATGAATACGAGAAGTGGTATGGAAACCCACATAGCGCGCTGGAGCAGCAGGACGAAGCCGTCTATGGCCTGACTGAATTTTATCGTGATGAGATCCGCTCGGCGCGCCTTGTGGCGGGGACTGGATGTAACGCAGCAACCGGGCAATATGTTCTGCGGCCGTTGATCTCGGCGGGGGTCATCGATCTGGACGATATTATTCTGGACTTGAAATGCGCAGTGTCCGGGGCCGGGCGGTCGCTCAAGGAAAATCTGCTGCACGCTGAACTGAGTGAAGGATACAACGCCTACGCGGTCGGCGGCACGCACCGGCATCTGGGAGAGTTCGATCAGGAGTTTTCGAAGCTGGCTGGTCGGACAGTACATGTGCAATTCACACCGCATCTGATCCCTGCGAACCGCGGTATTTTGGCGACCACCTATGTGAAAGGCGACCCGCAGAGCGTCTATGAAACACTGGCAAAAGCCTATGTGGACGAGCCTTTCATACAGATGCTGCCGATGGGTGAAGCGCCTTCGACACATCATGTGCGGGGGTCGAACTTCTGCCATATCGGCGTCGTCGCAGACCGGATCGAGCGGCGCGTGATTGTGGTTGCTGCGCTGGATAACCTGACAAAAGGTAGCAGTGGCCAAGCCTTGCAGAACGCCAACCTGATGTTAGGTGAAGATGAAACCCGGGGTCTGATGATGGCCCCACTTTTCCCGTGAGGACGGTATGAAAACGCTCAAGAAACGTCGTCGAGTACAAGTCATTCTGGTAGCGGCCGTTGCCTTGGTGGCATCGACGGCTTTGATTGGGTGGGCCTTGCAGGATGGCATCAACTTCTTCCGCTCGCCCAGTGAAGTGATTGCAGAGCCGCCGAAACCGACCGAGGTGTTCCGCATTGGTGGGCTGGTTGAAGAAGGCTCGATCATTCGCGGCCAGGGTGAAACTGTGCATTTTGTGGTCACGGATGGGGGCGAGAGTGTTCCGGTATCATTCACGGGTGTTCTGCCAGATTTGTTTACCGAGAACCAAGGTATGGTTGGCACTGGAAGTTACGTGAACGGCGTGTTTGAAGCCACGGAAATCCTTGCAAAACATGACGAGACGTACATGCCGAAAGAGGTCGTCGACGCACTCAAGGAGCAAGGCGTTTACCAAGAAGCAGAGGGAAGCTGAACGCAGCTGCGCTGCGTGCCTCTGGCAGAGGTATTTTTGAGCATAAGAAGTGGGGCGTTGCGCGTGTAAGGCGGGCAGCGCCCTTTGTTTTTTGCTAACTTTAATGAATTTGCAGGACCGTTTCCCCGATCGGTGAATTAGGGGGACGTCATGCAGTCGGTTCAACAGATCGCAGAAGAAATCGTGGCGCGGGAGGGCGGGTTCGTGGATGATCCGGATGATCCCGGTGGCTCTACAAAACATGGCGTGACCATTCACACCCTGCGACGCCTGGGGTTGGACCTCAACGGTGATGGCGTGGTCGATGTAAGCGATGTAAGGGATTTATCCCGGCGGCAAGCAGTCGATATTTTTTTGCGTCACTACTATGAGAAACCGGGGATTGCGCGCCTGCCCGATGTCCTGCAGGCGTCGGTCTTTGACATGCACGTCAATGCCGGGACGCAGGCGGTCAAAATTTTGCAGCGGCTTTTGAATGATATGGGGTTCGATGTGGTGGCAGACAGTGTGATCGGCCCGAAGACGGCAGCGGCCTGCGCAAGCGCTGCGCAACCGGATCCGACCTCTTTGCGAGATGCCTATGGGGTTGCGCGGCGAAACTATTACTTCCGCCTTGCAGATCGGCGGCCTGCCTCCAGAAAATACGCGCGTTCCCGGTCTGGCGGCAAAGGCGGCTGGATCAAACGCGCCGAAGAATTTCTGTCAGAGCGGTACCATCTGACGGACGCAGAGTTTCAAAGAAGGGTTGCGGCATGGGATTGATCTCGGGTGTTTTGGCGCTGTTGTTTGGGAATGGGCGGAATGCGGTGCAGGAAACCGTCGAGCTTTATCGTGAAAATACGGAGGCGCGGGCGCGACGAAGCACTGAGCTGCAAACCCAGGCCATGTCGCAATTTGGCGGGGAATTTCAAATCCCTCAAAAGGGGGCGTTCGATCGCTTCATGGATGGTGTGAATCGATTGCCCCGCCCGGCTTTGGCGTTGGGAACGCTCGGGCTGTTCATTGCGGCCATGGTAGACCCGCTGTGGTTTGCCGCAAGGATGCAAGGCATCGCTTTGGTTCCTGAGCCTTTATGGTGGTTGTTGGGTGTGGTCGTATCCTTCTATTTTGGCGCGCGACATCAGATGAAAATGCAGGAATTTCAGCGTGATATCGGCGCGACGATGCTGCGCTTGCCGACGGTGCTGAACAACATCGAACAAGTGCGCGCGATGCGAGGTGACAGCCCGGGTGGTGCGGATCCGGGTCCGGATGCTGCTTTGCTTCTGGATGTCAAACACCCGGATGCCAACCTGGCGCTTGAGGATTGGCGCAAGCGTCGCGGGACCTGACCCGCGACACTATGTGCCCTCTGATCGGGCGAAAGTTATTGGCCCCCGGTTTAGCCTCGGAGTATATTCCGGGGTATGATTACAGAACTCGGCCACTTCGCCCTTATCCTCGCCTTCTTTGTCGCCATTGTACAAAGTGTAGTGCCCCTGATCGGGGCTTCGAAACGCTGGGCCGGATGGATGGCGTTTGCGGAACCTTCGGCCATCGTTCAGTTCCTGCTGACGGCTTTTTCCTTCGGTGCTTTGATCTGGGCTTTCGTCGTATCCGACTTTTCCCTGAGGATCGTGGTTGAGAACAGCCATTCTGCCAAGCCGATGATCTACAAAATCAGTGGAACATGGGGCAACCACGAAGGATCCATGTTGCTTTGGGTGTTGATCGTCACTTTGTTTGGCGCATTGGCTGCGTTCTTTGGGGGCGGGTTGCCGCCGTCGCTCAAGGCGCGTGTGCTGGCAGTGCAGTCGGCAATTGCTGTCGCGTTCTTCGCCTTCATTTTGTTCACCTCGAACCCGTTCGACCGGCTTGCAATTGCACCGTTTGACGGGCGCGATCTGAACCCGTTGCTGCAAGACCCCGGGTTGGCCTTTCATCCGCCATTTCTGTATCTCGGTTACGTGGGGCTGAGCATGGCATTCAGCTTTGCCATCGCGGCCCTGATCGAAGGGCGCGTTGATGCGGCCTGGGGGCGCTGGGTGCGCCCCTGGACATTGGCGGCCTGGATCTTTCTGACCATAGGTATCGCGCTGGGGTCGTGGTGGGCCTATTACGAATTGGGTTGGGGGGGATTCTGGTTCTGGGATCCGGTCGAGAATGCCTCGTTCATGCCCTGGCTTCTGGCGGCAGCCCTTTTGCACTCTGCCATTGTTGTGGAAAAGCGCGAGGCGCTAAAAAGCTGGACCATTCTACTGGCGATCATCGCATTCGGATTTTCACTGATCGGCACGTTCATTGTGCGATCTGGCCTTCTGACGTCGGTTCATGCCTTTGCAACCGATCCTGAACGGGGCGTGTTTATTCTGCTGATCTTGGTGTTCTTTATCGGTGGCGCGCTGACCCTGTTTGCCGCGCGTGCGCAAACGATGGAGGCAAAGGGCGTCTTTGGCATGGTCAGCCGGGAAAGCGCTTTGATTGTAAACAACGTCCTGCTAGCGGTCAGCTGTTTCGTCGTGTTCGTTGGAACCATGTGGCCGATGGTGGCCGAGATGATGTTCGACCGAAAGCTCTCGGTCGGGGCTCCGTTTTTCAATGCAGCGTTCTCTCCGTTCATGGTGCTGCTTGGGCTGGTTCTGCCGATTGGGGCGATGTTACCCTGGAAGCGGGGAAGGATTGGCAAGACCGCGTGGTCGTTGCGCTATGCCTTTGGGCTTGCGTTGGCGATTGCCCTGCTGGTCTGGGCGATGCAAACCGGGCGCAGCGCGCTGGGTCCGGTGGGTCTTTTCCTTGGGGCCTGGATCACCTTTGGGGCGGCTATCGATTTGTGGAACCGCACGGGCCGCAATGGTAGTCTGAAACGCCTTTTCCGCCTGCCGGGTGCGGATTGGGGGAAGGCGGTTGCCCATACGGGTCTGGGTGTCACCATTTTCGCCGTCGCTGGCCTGACTGCGTGGGAGGACGAGGATATCCGCGTGGCGCAACCCAACCAACCGTTCGAAGTGGGGCAGTTCACGCTGACGCTGAAAGACGTGCGACAGGTCGAGGGGCCGAACTATTTCTCGACCACGGCAGATGTTCTGGTTGAAAGGAATGGGCGCCTGATGGGTACATTGCACCCTGAAAAACGCGACTATCCGGTGGCGCGTATGCCCACGACTGAAGCTGCGATAGACTATCGTTTCCTGGGTGACCTTTACGTCGTGATCGGTGATCAGCAGGCAGATGGGGGGTGGGTCATGCGCACCTATATCAAGCCGCTCGCAAACTGGATCTGGGGCGGCTGCATTCTGATGTCGCTTGGGGGTATCCTAAGCCTGTGTGACAGGCGGTTCCGTGTCGCCGCAGGGGCCAGAAAAACCCCGGTTGGTGGAGTGCCGGCAGAATGAAACGTCTTGTACTGATCCTGATGCTGCTGGCGTCGCCCGTGTTTTCGGTGCAGCCGGATGAGGTGCTGGATGATCCGGTGCTCGAACAAAGGGCCCGCGATCTCAGCACCGGGTTGCGTTGCCTTGTTTGCCGGAACGAGAGCATCGACGAAAGCAACGCTGATCTGGCGCGAGATTTGCGTCTATTGCTGCGTGAGCGTCTGGTGGCCGGTGACAGCGATGAAGAGGCGATTGCCTTTATCGTGGATCGTTATGGCGAATATGTTCTTCTGAAGCCGACCACCAGCGGTTCGAACCTGTTTCTTTGGCTCGCCGGGCCGATCATGTTGTTGATTGCGGCGGGCGTTGGCCTCAATTTCCTACGCAATCGCTCGAAAGCCCATGCATCGGTTGCGGACACTTCGCTGAGTGAGGATGAAAAAGAACGTCTGCGCCGAATTCTTGAAGACTGACGTATGGTTCTGCTTTTCCCATCTCGCTTGGGCCAGTAAGTGTGCAGAAAAGCGAGGCGCGACGGGAGGGTTTTCATGAAGTACGAAACGGTTGTTCTGGACATTACGGGCGGTCTGGCGGTTCTGACATTGAACAGACCAGACAAGATGAACGCTCTGACAACTCAGATGCGCGCTGAAATCACCCATGCAATGAAAGATGCGGCAACCAGAGCCCGGTGCATCGTGATCACCGGTGCTGGTCCTGCCTTTTGTTCCGGTCAGGATCTGGGCGATGCATCGTCAACCGGCAAGATTGATCTGGAGCGGTCGCTGCGGGACGAATATGAACCGATGCTGGAGATGATCCACAGCTGTCCGGTGCCGACCATTGCTGCCGTAAATGGACCTGCGGCCGGGGCAGGGGCCAACCTTGCCCTTTGCGCGGACGTGGTGATTGCAGCTGAAAGTGCCTACTTCCTGCAAGCCTTTGCGCGGATCGGGTTGTTGCCCGATGCCGGAGGAACCTGGTTCATGCCGCGTCAGATGGGGCTGGCCAAGGCGATGGGGGCCGCTCTGTTTGCCGATAAGATCACCGCGCGGCAAGCGGATGAATGGGGCATGATCTGGGAAGCCGTACCCGATAAAGACTTCGCTGCACATTGGCGTAAACGGGCGGAATATCTGGCCAATGGTCCTACGGCAGCTTATGGCGCGATCAAGCAGGCCATTCGTGGAACATACGAAAACACCCTGCCACAACAGCTAGCAAAAGAGGCGCATCTGCAAGGCGAATGTGGTCGTTCGCGCGATTTCGCCGAAGGTGTGGTGGCTTTCATGGAAAAACGCCCCCCGAAATTCGAAGGGCGCTGATTAAGGCTGTTTTAGGCGCGGCGACGGCGGCGCGTGCGGCGCTCGGGTGTTGCATCGTCGCCTGTTCCGTCAGAGGCCGACGTGAACGGCCCCAACGCATCGGTGATCTGGTCTAGGGTCGGACGTTCACCACGCGACGTGGTATCCAGCGCTTCGCGCATACTGCGCAGGTGATCGGGCATGGTACCGCAGCACCCGCCAATGATCGTGGCACCAGCATCGCGTGCCATTACCGCATATTGGCCCATCAACGCGGGTGTGCCGTCATAATGGATGTGACCATCCACATATTTCGGAATGCCCGCATTGCCCTTTGAAATCAAAGGGCGCTCAGTTCCCTGCGCGGCAAAGCCCAGAACAGTGCGCAGAATATCCGACGCGCCGGTTCCGCAGTTTGCGCCAAAGGCGATGGGCGGGTTGGCCAGTGTTTCAACCAGTTGCGCCAGATCGGCCGAGGTCACGCCCATCATCGTGCGCCCAGCGGTGTCAAAGCTCATCGTGCCACACCAGGGCATGTCAACCAGGGCAAAGGCTTCGGCTGCTGCGCGGAATTCTTCGGGTGCGCTTATGGTCTCAACCCAGAGAACATCCACACCACCTTCTTTCAGTGCGGCAGCTTGTTCGTGGAACATTTCCACGGCCTCGGAATGTGACAGGCTTCCCACAGGTTTCATGATCTCGCCGGTCGGGCCAACGGATCCAGCGACCACAACGGGGCGCCCGGCCTTGTCGGCGACTTCGCGTCCCAGTTCTGCACCGATGCGGTTCAGTTCGCCCACACGGTTTTGGGCGTCATGCAGCTTGAGCCGCGCCGACGTGCCGCCAAACGTGTTGGTCAGGAACAGGTCGCTGCCCGCATCTACCGAACCTTGATACAGGGCTTTGATCTTTTCGGGTGCGTCAACGTTCCAAAGTTCGGGGGCGTCACCGGATTGCAGGCCCATGTTAAACAGGTTGGTCCCGGTCGCACCATCCGCCAGAATTGCGTCATTGGTGTCCATAAGTTTGCTCAGAGCATTTGTCATTGGGTCAATCCAGGCAAAGGTGCAAGTCGCCGTTAAAAATAGAGACGCCCCATCTCACATGACCGGGGCGTCAAATCAAATTCATAAAACTCATGAAGATCATGAGTCGTCTAAGAGTGCTTTAGTCGGATTCACTCATGACCTGAGCTTTGGCTTCAGGCAGAATCTCAGCCATCTTGGCGCGAATTTCTTCGGCCGATGACAGATTACCCAGATCACCGGCGACCTTGCGTATAACGTCTTCGTGTCCGGCTTCTTCGAAATCAGCGACTACAACGGTTTTGGCGTATTCTTCGGCTTCTTGACCTGATTTGCCCAGCTTTTCTGCGGCCCACAAGCCCAGCAGTTTGTTGCAGCGGGCCTGCGCCTTGAACTGCATTTCTTCATCATGGGCAAATTTGGCTTCAAATGCGTTTTCGCGTTCGTCGAACGTGGTCATTGGGTGAGGACCTCTTGGGTTACATCTTCTTTCCTGATGATATGACCATACGATGTCCGGTGCGCAAGGTATTTGCGCTGCGTCAAACCCTCTCGGGCACATGAACTTGCGGGAAAAGGGGGCTTGCACTATGAGGACGCCTAACGAGGGGGGACTCAATCCCTCTGCTCTGATCGGAAAGGTCGCTTATGGCGCGTCGCAAGAAAATCTACGAAGGCAAAGCCAAGATTTTGTATGAAGGCCCAGAACCGGGCACCATCGTGCAGTATTTCAAGGATGACGCCACCGCGTTTAACGCGGAAAAGAAGGATGTGATTGACGGCAAGGGCGTGCTGAATAATCGCCTTTCCGAGTTCTTCATGACCGGCCTGACCCAGATTGGCATCCCGAACCACTTCATCCGCCGCTTGAACATGCGTGAGCAACTTGTTCGCAACTGTGAAATCGTGCCTCTGGAAGTGATCGTGCGCAACTATGCCGCCGGATCGATGTCGAAACGTCTGGGTATTGCCGAAGGTACCCAACTGCCACGTCCGATTGTCGAGTATTGCTACAAAGACGACTCTCTGGGTGATCCGCTTGTCACGGAAGAGCACATCGCTGCTTTTGGCTGGGCCAGCCAGCAGGACATGGAAGATATTCTCAGCCTGGCGCTGCGTGTGAACGATTTCATGAGCGGTGTCATGCTGGCGGTGGGTATCCGACTGGTAGACTTCAAGATTGAGATCGGACGCGTGTACGAAGGTGATTATCAGCGCCTGATCGTTGCTGATGAAATCAGTCCCGACAGCTGCCGTTTGTGGGATATCGAAACTGGTCAGAAGCTGGACAAAGACGTGTTCCGTCGTGATCTTGGCAGCCTGACCGATGCGTATTCCGAAGTCGCGCGGCGACTGGGTGTTCTGCCCGGTAACAACGTGACCAAACCGACTTTAATCAACTGATCAAGTTTGCCTCTGAGTTTAAAAAAGGCGCCGCTCATTCAGTAGCGGCGTTTTTTCGTTCTTGTTGAATTTGACAGCTACTCGTTTCCTGAGCATGTTTGCCTCGTGCAGCCGTGAAGGGCGCGATAAGGATGGTTTTCGAATGGCTGAACTGTTTGATCAGACGATCTTTCTGAAGTTTCTGGCAGCCGTGCTTGCGATCTTCAATCCGCTATACAACATCCCGATCTTTCTGAGCATGACCAAGAACTGCTCGGCGGCTGAACGCCGCCACGTTGCGATCGTCGTGATGATTTCGGTTACCGTTATCGCCTTGATTGCCGTCGTGATCGGCGAAGAAGTGCTTGGGATTTTCGGCATAGACGTCTCGTCCTTTCGAATAGCCGGCGGCATCATCATCTTCGGAATTGGCATGTCTATGTTGAAAGCCGAAGACCGCCCTCCGGGTGATCAGGCCGCGGTGGCGGACGGGCATGAACGCAAACTGAATTTCGCAGTTGTTCCCTTGGCCATTCCTCTGACCATCGGGCCGGGCACGATTGCCATCACTGTTGTCTTTTCCCACCAGCTGTCGGACGGGGCAGAAATCGTGACACTGGGTTCAGCGATCCTGATTGCCTGTGCAATTGTGGGGGTGGGGCTTTTGTTTGCAGATCAGATCTCGCGCTTTTTGGGCGAGACAATGATCAACGTGCTGACCCGGATCATGGCGATTCTGTTGGTTGCCGTCGCTGTCGAGATGGTTTTGACCGGATCATTCGATGCAATAGATGCGCATTACCCGGGATTATCCAAGGAGGCAGGGTAGGCCGCACACTGCGTCAAACTGCGTAGCAAACAGGGTTGTCCAAAAGCATTTGGCACGTTATCCCCCGCGCAATGAAAATGGCCCGGATGTGGCCCTCAGGTGGAGTTGCCAAGATGAAAGCACGGGTTCACGTGATGCTCAAAAACGGGGTGCTGGACCCGCAGGGCGAAGCAGTTCGGCACGCATTGGGCGCAATGGGATTTGATCAGGTCGAAGGTGTCCGTCAGGGCAAAGTGATCGACCTTGAGCTGGCCGACGGTGCGACCGAAGCGGATGTCACGAAGATGTGCGAAAAGCTGTTGGCCAACACAGTCATCGAACGCTACGAGATCGAACTGGTCTAATTGATGCGGGCCGCGCGTCTGATCACCTATCGTCAACCGCTTGAAGTTATGACGGTACCGGATCCCGAACCCGCCGAAGACGGTGTTGTGGTGCGGGTATTGGCCTGTGGTGTGTGTCGGTCCGACTGGCACGCGTGGGGGGGCGCAGACCCGGACGTTGTTTTGCCGATCACACCCGGCCACGAATATTGTGGCGAAGTTGTCTCGGTTGGCGCCCGCGTCACGCGTTGGCGTGTTGGCGACAAGGTGATCGCACCCTTCATTCTGGCCTGCGGACATTGCACGGACTGTTCCCAGGGTCATCAGACAATCTGCAGCGACCAGATTGTGCCCGGGTTCACCTGTGATGGCGCTTTTGCGGAATACATTGCTGTTTCCCATGCGGACGCGAACCTTACATCGTTGCCCGAAAGCATCGCGCCCGAAGTGGCAGCCGCCCTGGGGTGCCGAGTTACGACGGCCTGGCAGGCTTTGGTCGGACGGGCGCACGTTCAGGGTGGTGAATGGATCGCCGTCTTTGGCGGCGGTGGAGTTGGGATCTCGACCCTATTGTTGGGCAAGGCGCTTGGCGCGCGGGTTGTTGTTGTAGATGTTGTAGATGACAAACTGCGCTATGCCACGTCTTTGGGGGCGGATGCGGTGGTCAACGGGGCCACCTGTGATGCTCCGCAAGCAGTGAAAGACATCACCGGCGGCGGTGCGCATGTGGCGATTGAAGCCCTGGGTATCGAAGTGACGACCGTGTCCGCGATGCGGTCCCTGCGCAAAATGGGGCGCATGGTGCAAATCGGGATGCCTGCTGGGGATCACACCCAGATGGCGTTGCCGATGGATGTGCTCTATTCCGGTCAACTTTCCGTCTTTGGAACGCGCGGGATGCCAAGCTGGCGCTATCCTTCGCTCTTGTCGTTGATCGCGGGGGGCGGAATCGACCTGACGCCACTGGTCACACGAAAAATATCTCTCAACCAGGTGAGCGAAGAGCTTGCCGCCTTTGATCATCCAACCCCTCCGGGTGTTGCGGTGGTCACTGATTTTGTCTCGTAGGAGGGCCCGCCATGCGCGCAGCTGTAATCGTATTCCCCGGATCCAACTGTGACCGAGACCTCGCCGTCGCTTTCGAGCAGGCCGGTTTCAAGGTCGATATGGTCTGGCACAAAGACGCGGCACTGCCCGAAGGTGTTGATATCGTGGGCGTTCCGGGTGGCTTTTCTTATGGTGACTATCTGCGCTGCGGCGCAATTGCCGCGCAATCTCCGATCTGCAAGGCGGTCATCGAGCATACCGAACGCGGTGGATATGCGGTGGGCATTTGCAACGGGTTTCAGGTTCTGACCGAAACCGGCATCCTGCCGGGCGCGCTGTTGCGCAATGCAGGGCTAAAATACATTTGCAAAACCGTGGGCCTGAAGGTCGAAACCAGCGATAGCGTGTTTACTGGGGGCTATAATGCGGGTGACGTGATCGGTATCCCGATTGCGCATCATGATGGCAACTACTTTGCGGATGACGAAACGCTGTCGGCGCTGAAAGATCAGGACCGGATCGCATTCACCTATGCCGAGAATCCGAACGGTTCGGTCGGTGACATTGCAGGCATTCTGTCGGAAAACCGTCGTGTGTTGGGGATGATGCCTCACCCCGAGCGGGCCGCTGACGAAGGTCATGGCGGCACCGACGGGGTGGCGCTGTTCCGCGCATTGTCAGGAGTGTTTGAAGTCGCGTGACTTGAGGTCATGCGCGCCCGCGCGTAACGTTTGGACATGAACTCGGACGTGCGATCAGCCTGGTCAGATATGTTGAAACCGCTTCGCGGCGCCCCGCTGGGCTGGCGTTTGCGTTTTGCTGTGCTTGTTCTGCTTGTCGCGACTATCGCGACAGTCTGGATCACCAACCGGCTGCTAACCGACAGATTCACGGAATCCACCCGAAATCGAGCCGAGCTGCGCCTGGCCCTGTATTCCGGCAACCTGCTGAGTGAGCTGCGTCGAAACTCGATCGTGCCGCAGTTGCTGGCGCGGGACCCGACCCTCATATCAGCGCTGCAATCCAGTGATTATACACTGTCGACGCAGCGCCTGATTTCCTTCGTTGAAGAAATTGGCGCGGCGTCACTGATGCTTTTGGACAGTGATGGGCGAACCGTCGCTGCAACAGATCGCAACAAGCTGGGCGAAGGGCATAGAAACACCGCTTATTTTGTGGATGCGATCCGGTCCAATGCGACGATCTTTTCGGTCATTCCCAAGGAATCCGGCGGGTACAGCTTTGTTTACTCCCGGCGACTGGAAAGTGGATCGGAAATTCTGGGCGTCATCGTTGTTGAGGTCGATCTGCAGAAATTCGAACGCGCCTGGGCTGGTATCTCGGACGCAGTGATGGTCACGGACAGCACCGGAACGATCATCCTGTCCACCGAGCCCCGTTGGCGTGGGTTGGAAGAAAGCACGGCGATGCTGCGCCAGCCGCCGCAGGGCGCGATTCAGCGCGCTATAAGGGCCACAACCGATTGGACCGCTTTACCGCCGGATGCCTACCTGCAGGGCGAGGCGGTCATGCGGTTGGAAACGCGTATTCCGTTCCGGGGTTGGCAAATGACGTCGTTCACCACCTTTGCCTCGATCCGCGAAAAGGTGAACAGCGTTCTAGCGCTGGAAATCATGGGCTTTGCGATTCTTCTGGCGCTGACGTTTTATGCGCTCAGCCGCCGGGCCACCTTGCGCATGGCGCTGTTTCAGCGCGAGTCGGCAGAGCTTCGCGCATTGAACGCGCGGCTACAGCGAGAAATTGCTGAGCGGGAACGGGTTGAAAAGACGCTGGATTTGGCGGAACAGACCCTCGCGCAAAGCTCGAAACTTGCCGCCTTGGGCGAGATGTCCGCAGCAGTCAGTCACGAGCTTAATCAACCTCTGGCTGCAATGAAAACCTATCTCGCCGGGGCGCGTCTGTTGTTGCGGCGTAACCGTCCGGAAGAGGCACTTGCCAGCTTTGGACGCATCGATGGTCTCATCGAACGGATGGGGGCGATCACGCGTCAGCTCAAGTCTTATGCACGCAAGGGGGCGGATGCGCTTTCGCCAGTAAACCTTGGCGAAGCGCTGGCCTCGGCCTTGTCGATGATGGAACCGCAGCTGCGTCAACGCCATGTGAAGATCACTCAAATACTTCCCGAAGAACCCGTGATGGCCATGGGGGACCGGATGCGGATCGAGCAAGTGATGGTCAACCTCTTGCGGAATGCGTTGGATGCCACCAAATCAGTGGCAGAGCCGGATGTGGAAATCATCCTGGCGGCGGGCGATATGGCGGTTCTGACCGTACGTGACAACGGTCACGGTATCGAGGACATCGAGAACCTGTTCGAACCGTTCTATACCACCAAACAACCCGGTGACGGGGTCGGTCTTGGGCTTGCTATCTCGTCGGGGATCGTGAACGACCATGGGGGACGGCTGACTGCGCGCAACGGCCAATACGGCGGCGCGGTGTTTGAAATGCAGTTGCCAGCACTGGGAAGCGACGGCCTTGAGGCCGCGGAATAACGAGGAATGACTATGGCACAGGCCATGAAAATTGCCATTGTGGATGACGAACAGGACATGCGCCAGTCTATCAGCCAATGGCTAGCTTTGTCCGGATATGACACCGAGACCTTTGCCAGCGCGGAAGATGCGCTCAAGGTTCTGGGGCCGGATTATCCAGGGATCGTGATCTCGGACATCAAAATGCCGGGGATGGATGGCATTCAGCTTTTGAAAAAGCTGATGGGGGCTGACAGCACCTTGCCTGTGATCATGATCACCGGTCACGGCGATGTTCCTATGGCGGTCGAGGCGATGCGTGTTGGTGCGTTTGATTTCCTTGAAAAACCTTTCAATCCAGACCGCATGTCCGAATTGGCCAAACGCGCCAGCAATGCACGCCGCCTGACTTTGGACAACCGTGCGCTTAGGCGCGAACTGTCCGGCGGAACGCAGATCATGAACAAGCTGATCGGTGCCAGCCCGGTGATGGAGCGGCTGCGTGAAGATATTCTGGATCTTGGGCAAGCTGATGGCCATGTGCTGATCGACGGCGAGACCGGAACCGGTAAAACCCTGGTGGCTCATGCGCTGCACGCGGTGGGCAGCCGTGCCGGCAAGAAGTTTGTCCTTGTGTCCTGTGCAGCACTTGAAGAAGACGCCTTGGCCAAGCGTCTGTTTGGTCCGATGATGCCAGAGGATGCGCAACTGCCCGCCATCGAAGAAGCGCGCGGTGGCACGCTGGTGCTGGAAGACGTTGAGGCACTGAGTGATACGTTGCAGGCCAAGCTGTTGAGCGTGATGAACGAGCAGGGCACCCCTGCGGAAACGCGGATTGTTGCGATTTCGAACCTGCAGGAAGCGGGCAAAACATCCGAGGATGTTCTGCGCCCGGATCTGTTTTATCGATTGGCCGCGTTGCGTATCACCATGCCGCCGCTGCGCCAGCGCGGGGAGGATATCCTGACCCTGTTCACCCGTCTCAGCGAGCAATTTGCCGAGGAATACGGGTGTGACGCGCCTCAGGTCAGTGCGCAGGAGGCAGCGCAATTGTTGCAAGCCCCGTGGCCGGGCAACGTACGTCAACTGATCAATATTGCCGAGCGTGCCGTGCTGCAGTCGCGCCGTGGGTCGGGCACAATTGCGTCGCTGTTGATGTCAGATCATGAAGAAATGCAGCCGGTGATGACCACCGAGGGTAAGCCGTTGAAAGAATATGTCGAGGCGTTCGAACGGATGCTGATCGACAACACGATGCGGCGTCACAAGGGCTCGATTGCATCCGTTATGGATGAGCTGTGTCTGCCGCGCCGGACGCTGAATGAAAAAATGGCCAAATATGGCCTCCAGCGTTCGGACTATCTGTAAGCTTTGCGGTTGGGGGCTCTGCCCCCATCGCCAATGGCGACTCCCCCGAGATATTTTTGGCCAGATGAAGGGGATCCGTCGCGCGGGAAGACTGACGGAATGCAGTTTGCCCATTGTCTTTTCCACAGGGTTGCTTTTATTGTATCCGGACGGGCCGGGCGAATTCGACGCCCATAAGCCCCGAATCTTTGAGTTTCGCTGCTGATCCGTTGATGAGGATCAACCCCTCACGGTTCAGCAGACCGATTGTGCCCCGATAGGGGCAGTAGAATACCTGAGCCCAGGAGATCTGGGCGAAAGGAATAAATGGGCAGGCAGCGACCAGCGCCTGTCGGAGAAGAACCGCGATGACGCGCGCGCAACGATTGAGAGAACGGGCAGGGGGCCACAGCGCCAGACCCTGCCGCGCGCCGTCTGATATCGCCCTGACAAGACACCTCCCCAAAAGCGCCTGTCCGCCTGGACAGGTCAGGACAACGCGTTTGGCGCGGTGCACCAAGGAAACATGGCTAAGAAAATGCTTATCGATGCCACCCACGCGGAGGAAACTCGCGTTGTGGTGGTCGACGGAAATAAGGTCGAGGAGTTCGACTTTGAATCCGAAAACAAACGCCAGCTTGCTGGCAACATCTATCTTGCAAAAGTAACACGGGTTGAGCCGTCGCTGCAGGCGGCATTTGTCGACTACGGTGGGAACCGTCACGGTTTCCTCGCGTTTTCGGAAATTCATCCGGATTATTATCAGATCCCCGTCGCCGACCGTGAGGCGCTGATGGAGGAAGAGCGCGCCTATGCCGAGGCGATGAAGGCGCGTGACGAAGCTGAAGAAGCCAAGCCCAAAAAGCGGCGGTCCCGGACGCGATCCAAGGCCGCTGATGTGAAGTCGGACGATCCGGTTGAAACGATGGAGGTTTCAGCCGAGCCGACCGGTATGGAAACCATCGATCTGGCCGACGGCGAAGAAACAGATGCAGAGGTGCCTGAGGGGACCTCACCCATGGAGATTGTGGCTGAAACGCCGGTGGAAGAGCCGGAAGCCAATGATGCAACCCCATCGGAAGCTGGTTCTGAAGACGCTGAGCAGGCGACTGTTGTCGAGGGCGATGACACATTTGATGCGGTCGAAGCAACCAGCGACGATGCCCGTGAATCTGTTGAAGATGCCGGTGAAACCTCTGATGAGGTATCTGAAGACGTTGCAGATGCACTCAGCGAACCTTCGGACGAGGCGAATGTGGTAGAGGCTGAAAAGTCTGCCGCTGGCGACGCCGACGCCTTGGACGAAAACCCTTCGGAGTCCGAGGTCGACCAGGACGCGAATGGTGAAGGTGCTGAAAGCAAGGGGGCCGATGCGTCTTCGAAGGACGATTCGATTGAATCGGTGGCCGACGAGGATGACAGCGAAGACATCCGTCCGCCTCGCAAACCACGCCCGCGTCGCTACAAGATCCAGGAAGTCATCAAAGTACGTCAGGTTCTGCTGGTGCAGGTCGTCAAGGAAGAACGCGGCAACAAGGGTGCTGCACTGACAACCTATCTGTCGCTTGCGGGTCGGTATTGCGTATTGATGCCGAACACCGCACGTGGCGGCGGCATCAGCCGCAAGATTACCAATGCACCCGACCGCAAGAAACTGAAAGAAATTGCCTCGGACATTGATGTGCCGACCGGGGCGGGTTTGATCATCCGAACGGCAGGGGCCAAGCGAACAAAATCCGAAATCAAGCGCGATTATGAATATCTGCAACGGTTGTGGGAACAGATCCGCGCGCTGACGCTGGAGTCGATTGCGCCTGCAAAGATCTATGAGGAAGGCGACCTGATCAAGCGCTCGATTCGGGATCTTTATAACCGCGAAATCGACGAAGTTCTGGTCGAAGGTGAGGGCGGCTATCGCATCGCCAAAGACTTCATGAAAATGATCATGCCGTCCCACGCCAAGAACGTGAAACGGTATGAAGATGCGCTGCCTCTGTTTGCGCGCTATCAGGTGGAAAGCTATCTGGCGGGCATGTTCAACCCGACAGTTCAGCTGAGATCCGGCGGTTATATCGTGATCGGTGTCACTGAGGCTCTGGTGGCGATCGACGTGAACTCAGGTCGAGCAACCAAGGAAGGCTCGATCGAGGAAACCGCGCTGAAAACCAACCTGGAGGCCGCCGAAGAAGTGGCGCGTCAGTTGCGTCTGCGGGATTTGGCTGGTCTGATCGTTATCGATTTCATCGATATGGACGAGCGCAAGAACAATGCGGCGGTCGAAAAACGTCTGAAGGACAAGCTGAAAACCGACCGTGCGCGCATTCAAGTGGGCCGGATTTCGGGCTTTGGTCTGTTGGAGATGAGCCGTCAGCGTCTGCGCCCCGGTATGATCGAGGCCACCACGCAGCCATGCCCGGCCTGTCATGGAACCGGTCTGATCCGCTCGGACGACAATATGGCCCTGTCGATTCTGCGTCAGATCGAAGAGGAAGGCACCCGCCGTCGCTCGCGTGAGGTTCTGGTGCGCTGCCCGGTCAGCATCGCCAACTTCCTTATGAACCAGAAACGGGAGCACATTGCGCAGATAGAAGCGCGCTATGGTCTGTCAGTGCGGATCGAAGGCGATATTCATTTGGTCAGCCCTGATTTCTCGATGGAGAAATTCAAGACCGCCAGCCGAATCGTACCTGAAGCCACAGCACCTGTTGTATCCGTCGATGCCTCATTGATGGATTTGGTGGATTCGTCCGATGAGGAAGAGGTCGAAGACGAAATTGCTCAGACCGAGGAAGAAACTAAACCCAAGCGCAAACGCCGCCGTCGTCGGCGCAAGAAGGGCGGGGTCAATGGTGACGCGACAGAGCAATCCAGCGAAGGTACTGACGCCGAGACGCAGGAAAGCACGTCGATAGACAAAGCCGATGAAGAGGGTGCGGCTGAGGTCGTCGTAGAAGAAGTTACCGAAGAAGAAGTTGCTGACGAAGAAAAACCCGCCAAGCCCAAGCGCAAACGCGCACCGCGTCGTCGGAAGAAAGACGTAGTCGCGGAAGAAACGACCGAACAGGTTGAAACGGCAGTTGCCGAAGCTGAAATCGTTACGGATACGCCTGCGGCAGATGAGGTTGTTGAGAGCCCACAGGTCGAAACACCAGAAGTTGCTGAAGACCTTGGCGAGGGTGTTAAAGCGGAAGCTGAGACCGTTGAAACCACGCCTGAGGCACCCGCGATTGCCGAAGAGGCCACCGTTGAGGATTCACCAGCCGAAGAAACTTCTGCTGTTGTGGAAGAACTTGCAACGGAAGCGGCGGAAGACTCCAACTCAGATGATGTCGAGCCTGCCGCAGAAGCCCCTGAGGAGAAGACGCCCGAACCCGTTTTGGAAACTGTGGCGGAAGAACCGGAACCTGGCCCTGCCAAGCCGAAGCGACGCGGGTGGTGGTCGCTGGGCAACTAAAGAAAAGGCGGGCCGATGGGCCCGCCTTTTTCGTAAGCGCAGGGTTATTCAGACAGATTTTTGGATCAGATACACCTGATGTGCCCCATCAAGATCTTGTGACAACAGCGTATGCCCTACCTCAGCGCAAAAATGCGGAACATCGACGATAGCGGCCGGATCATCGGCCAGCACGCGCAGGACGGCCCCTGCGGGCATGGATTTCAGCCGTTTACGGGCTTTGAGAACGGGCAGAGGGCACAACAGCCCCAGAGCGTCCAGCGTTTCTGTAATCTCGGTCATGCAAATCGGGATAGGGCCAAGTTGAAATATTGTCCAGATTCCAACCACGAGGATGTGACCGAATGGCCCCGTGACGGATCGCCAATCATCACTTATGTGCAGAGACATGTTCGGAATTGAAATCATAGACGCGGGACTGCTGCCCGCCATGTTCGTCGCCCTCCTGGGTGGTTTGATCAGCTTTCTGTCGCCTTGCGTGCTGCCCATCGTGCCACCCTATTTGGCGTATATGAGTGGTGTCACAATCAACGAGATGCAGGACGAAGCCCGCGCGCGGCGCAAGGCAACCCTGTCGGCTTTGTTCTTTGTGATGGGACTGTCGACCGTCTTTCTGCTTTTGGGCTTCACCGCGTCGGCCTTTGGGGTGTTTGTTCTGCAAAATCAGGTGCTTTTCGCCAAGCTTTCCGGCGCTGTGGTGATCGTGTTTGGCCTGCATTTCCTGAACGTTTTCCGCATCCCGTTTCTGGACCGTGAGGCTCGGATAGACACCGGCGAATCCGGCGGTTCGGTCTTTGGTGCGTATATCCTGGGTTTGGCGTTTGCTTTCGGCTGGACGCCCTGCATCGGACCTCAGCTGGGCGCGATCCTCTCGCTGGCGGCGAATGAGGCGTCTGTTGCGCGGGGAACAGTATTGCTGGGTGTCTATGCGGCAGGGCTTGGCATTCCATTCCTGCTGGCCGCAATGTTCCTGAACCGCTCGATGACAGTGATGAACCGCATCAAGCCCTATATGGGTACAATCGAAAAGGTTATGGGCGGCTTGCTGTTGTTTGTGGGGATCATGCTGATCACCGGCCTCTTTACCCGGTTCAGCTGGTGGTTGCTGGAAACCTTCCCGGCTTTGGCAAACTTCGGATAAACCGCTGACCCCCTTACCTTGACCTCAAGCCTGCGTTAACCTGCACGGAAGAAGGTAAGGGCATGAGCAGTCAGATAAATAGGCCTCGGGTGCGCAAACGCAGGGTGTTCTACATACCCGGCTATGATCCGTTTCCTCCCAGACGATACCGCGAGTTGTATCGGTCCGAAGCACAGGTCCAGGCCGCGATTTCCGGCTACGAGATTTCTGTGTCAGCCAAGCCGCGGTCCGAGGTCTTTGGCTGGCACGTCATGTCGGTTCAAGATGATGACCGGGTAAACACGGAGATCGACGTACTGGTCTGGTCGGATATCGTGCGCGACAGCATGACGGGGTCGATCTTGTCGACCTATCTGCAACTGGTTCGAACCGCTTGGATTTACATCTCAACAGGAACCCTGCGCCGGTTGATGGGGCTGCGTAAAGGGCCGGTAATTGCCGCGCTATATCCGGTTGGGATGCTGTTGTTGCAATTGCTGGTCGCGATTCTGGTTGCCTGGGCGATGACGAAACTGTTGAACCCGATGGTGGGGCTGTGGGCTTTGGTTCCGGCAGGTGTCCTGGCCTATTTCGTGCTTCATTGGTTTCGCACAATCGATAACCGCTTGTTCGCGTATTACCTCATGTATGACTACGCATACTCTGCGCAATTGAATGGGGAAACACCGCCGCAGTTGCAGGCAAGACTGAACACGTTCCAAGACCTGATCAAACAGGCTTTGACCGACGACGTGGATGAGGTTCTGGTGATCGGCCACAGCTCGGGCGCGCATCTTGGTGTGTCGGTGTTGGCTGATCTGATCCGCAACCAAGGAGGGCACGAAAGTGGCCCGATATTGTCGTTTCTGACTTTGGGGCAGGTGGTTCCGATGGTGTCTTTCCTACCAAGCGCATACCGTTTGCGCGCGGATTTGCAGTTTTTGTCCACGCAACCCAATGTGGCATGGGTCGACGTTACCGCCCCCGGCGACGGCTGTGCTTTTGCGCTGTGCGACCCGGTTGCGGTCAGTGGAGTGGGCAGCCCTGACAAGAAGTGGCCATTGGTCCTGTCAGCAGCGTTCACTCAAACTCTGTCGCCTGAGCGTTGGAAGGCGGAGCGTTGGCGGTTCTTCAAACTGCATTTTCAGTATCTCTGCGCTTTTGACCGTCCGGGTGCATACGATTATTTTCGCATCACGGCGGGCCCGCAAACACTGGCCTCGCGATTTGCAGGGCGCGCACCTTCGCCGACATGTATTGATCGTCCCGTGTCAAAATACACCACGGTCCACACATGATCCCGCCAAAGCCAACCCCGCGTCCTGACAAGGTATCGCTTTGGCAGTATCTTAGGCTGTTTCGAAAGGATCTGCTTTCGGCACAACCGCAACGGCTCTATCGCGCCTGGATGGCCGAGTTTCGAACGCCGTTCTTTAGATCCTACATGATAAATCAGCCGGAACTTGTTGATCTTGTTCTGAAAAAAAGACCAGCTGACTTCCCGAAATCCAACCGGATCAGTGAAGGATTGCGGCCTCTTCTGGGGGAATCGGTGTTTTTGGCCAATGGCGAGGCTTGGAAACGGCAACGTCGCATCATTGATCCGGCATTCGAAGGCGGGCGGTTGAAGGACACGTTTCCAGCTATGCTTGCTGCCTCGCAGGCCTGCGCAAGTCGGCTGCGTGCCAGAGTTGGGGATGAGATCGAAGTAGAAGAAGTCACCAGCCATGTCGCTGCTGATGTCATTTTCAGGACGCTGTTCTCGGTGCCTATCGAACATGAAATCGCGGCGGAAGTGTTCCAAAAGTTTCGCGCCTATCAGCGGCAGCAACCGCTTTTGAACCTTGCTGCCTTTGTACCTCTTCCGCGTTGGGCCCCCCGGTTTCATTCTGATAGCGCATGGAATAGTGCAAACGATATCAGGAAGTTGATCGAACAACTTACAGTGAAACGTGCGGCGGACATAGCCGAAGGGCGGGCACCTGACGATCTGGCGACCAAGATCATGACAACACCAGATCCGGAAACCGGGAAGTGTTTTGAGACCAACGAGATGATCGACCAAGTGGCGATATTCTTTCTGGCTGGGCATGAGACCAGCGCGTCTGCTTTGGCCTGGGCACTTTACCTTCTGGCGCTTTACCCCGACTGGCAGGAAAAAGTCGCGCATGAGGCTCAGGCACTGCGCGATCCGTCCTTTTCGACCATGTCCAGACTAAAGATCAGCCGGGATGTGTTTCGCGAAGCTTTGCGGCTTTATCCTCCAGTGCCGATGATGGTGCGCGAATCCCAGTGTCCTGAACGGTTCCGGGACAGGGACATTTCCAAGGGAGCACAAATCGTCATCAGCCCGTGGCACCTGCATCGACAGGAACGGTTATGGGACAATCCGGATGGGTTCGATCCCTCGCGTTGGAGTACCGCGAACGGCAAGGCGTGCCAGCGCAATGCCTACATTCCGTTCTCTGCCGGACCAAGGGTCTGCACCGGGGCCGGATTTGCGATGGTTGAGGGGCCTTTGATCCTGTCGATGCTGTTGCGCCATTTCAAATTCGAAACAATCCCAAGCAAAACGCCGGTTCCAGTGGCGCATCTGACTGTTCGATCCAAAGACGGGATATGGTTAAGGTTGGTTGAGCGCTAACAAACTACCATCGTCCATCACCGTGCTGTATGCGATGGATGAAATCGGAATCATTCTTGAACGGGAAAGCATTATGTCCAAAGCAGAACAGCGCGCGCAGATGTCCAACGGAGCAGGCTTTATTGCTGCACTGGATCAAAGCGGCGGATCGACCCCCAAGGCGCTGGCGCTGTATGGGGTGGACGCGTCGGATTACGCCTCGGAAGAAGAGATGTTTGGCGAAATCCAGAACATGCGTGCGCGGATTATTCTGGCGGACGACTTCACCAAGGACAAAGTCATCGGCGCAATCCTGTTCGAACGCACGCTGGGCGAACAGATCGAAGGCCGCAAAGTTGCGGATTACCTTTGGTCGGCCAAAGGTATCGTTCCTTTCCTTAAAATCGATAAAGGTCTGGAAGAGACAGCCAATGGCGTTCAGATGATGAAACCGATTCCAGGTCTGGCAGAAACACTTGCAAAGGCAGAGGGTGTGTTCGGCACCAAGGAGCGTTCGGTGATCCACGAAGCCAACGCAGAGGGCATTGCCGCCGTTGTGGCGCAGCAATTCGACGTCGCGCGCGAAGTTGTTGCCGCAGGGATGGTTCCGATTGTCGAGCCCGAGGTGAATATCAACTCGGAAACCAAAGCCGAAGCGGAAGAGATCCTGAAGGCTGAAATCCTGAAAAACCTCGACCAGCTGGGCGAAGGGCAGGATATCATGCTGAAACTGACGATCCCGAGCGCGGCAAACCTTTATGACGACTTGGCCGATCACCCCCGTGTGGTGCGTGTGGTCGCTTTGTCAGGTGGATATTCAACGGAACAAGCGTGTGATCTGCTGGCCCGGAACGGCAAGATGATCGCATCTTTTTCGCGCGCGCTGACCGAAGGTCTGTCAAAACAGCAATCGGATGCCGAGTTCAATGCAGCCCTGGGTGGAAACATCGACAAGATTTTCAAAGCGTCAGTTTGAGCTTTGAAACAAAATATAAAAGCGGCGCAGTTGCGCCGCTTTTTGTGTTCTAACCGCAGGCCAGATATCTACAGATATAGTTTCTTTAGATGTCAATACGCGCGTGAAGGATGAACACACTTGCGCCGTATCATGTCTTTCTCAATGCGGTGCAGAAGTTATCCTTGCATGGTTTTCAGGATGCGGGGCAGGTGCCTCGATCAAACTTCTGGACCGTGCCTTTGACCATCATATCGTATTTCAAGCTGTCGTAGTTCACCACAAACGTGACGACCTGTTCGTCTTGCATCAACAGAATCGTCATTGATTCTCCGACAGGATAAATTGTGGCCTGGCCCTGCAGATCACCTGTGGCAAGATAGCCTTTGTCCGAACCGTCCGACCGCTTCACAGTAACGCTGCTGCCATCGACATCCGACACACATTCAACTGTAAAATCATCTTGTTGTAAAACGTTCTTAGCCAAAACCGGGGTGGCCGCCGTCGTTGCAACAGCCAGCACGAAGAGGTATTTTTTTACCATTTTGAGTTCCAAGATTGGGAGTTTTCTGTTCGCTGGGTCCGGCGAAATGGGCAATCATTCCGCCCGAACCTGGCGAGCAGGTGCCTGTCATTTGCGCCAGGAATGAGGCGTATGTTTGAACTTTAAATGTCGCTCGAAAAGTGGGATGGCCTCTGGCGTTCTGAAGGGGAAACTTCGGGATTTCAGGTCATATATGCGATTTGGCGGGATCAATCTTGGCGCTGACCTTGACAATCAGTGTCTCTGAATGAAACCTCTTAAGGGTTGGGAGACACTGGAAAATTCAAATGGTTAGACCTGTTGCAGGACGGGCCGATTTTCAGTATCGGCACGCTTCCCTGAGCAGAGAGACCCATTTGGTTCCAACTGCCAGAAAAAAATTGGGAGTTAACACATGAAAAACAGTAGCAAACTGAGCCTTGGCGCGTTTGTGACGGCAGCCATGATGGCGCCTGCCGCATATGCCGAAGAATTCATCACCATCGGCACAGGTGGCGTGACCGGCGTATACTATCCGACAGGGGGCGCGATCTGCCGTCTGGTGAACAAAGGCCGTAAAGAACATGGCGTGCGCTGTTCGGTCGAATCGACCGGTGGTTCGGTCTACAACATCAACACCATTCGCGAAGGCGAGCTGGAATTTGGTGTGGCGCAGTCCGACTGGCAGTACCATGCGTATAACGGCAGCTCGAAATTCGAAGAGGCTGGCCCGTTTGAAAATCTGCGTGCGGTTTTCTCGGTCCACCCCGAGCCCTTCACCGTTGTGGCGCGTGCCGATTCCGGCATCACCAACTTTGAGGACCTGAAAGGCAAGCGCGTCAACATCGGTAACCCCGGTTCCGGTCAGCGCGGCACCATGGAGGTTCTGCTGGGTGAAATGGGCTGGACCACCGGTGATTTCGAACTGGCGACCGAGCTGAAAGCGGCTGAGCAATCGGCGGCTCTGTGTGACAACCAGATCGACGCGATGGTCTACACCGTGGGTCACCCCTCGGGTTCGATCCAGGAAGCCACCACCGCGTGTGATTCAGTTTTGGTAAATGTCAGCGGCGACGCTGTGGACAAGCTGGTGGGCGACAACTCGTTCTACCGCACGGCAACCATCCCAGGTGGCATGTACCGTGGGTCCGATGGCGACACTGCGACTTTCGGTGTGGGCGCAACTTTTGTGACCTCGGCGGACGTGTCGGATGACGCGGTTTACGCGGTTGTCAGCTCGGTGTTTGAGAACTTCGATGACTTCAAGAAGCTGCACCCTGCATTTGCCAACCTGAAGCCGGAAGAGATGATCGCGGATGGCCTGTCGGCACCGCTGCATCCGGGCGCCGAGAAGTACTACAAAGAAAAAGGCTGGATTCAATAAACCAGACCTGACGCAGGGCGCTCACGGGCGCCCTGCACACAACCCGTGTGAAACGGGGTTCCAAAAGGCCAAAAAAGGCCGTGACGGGGAGACATTGCATGAGTTCCGACACACAATCCAATCGCCCGCTATCCGAAGAAGAACTTCAGGATCTGGTCGCATCTTCCGACGCCGGAGGGCGTAACCCGGTCGGGAACGTAGGGATTTTTCTGGCCATCGTGGCCGCGATCTGGTCGATTTTTCAGGTTGTTCTGGCCTCACCAATCTCGAACTATGTTCTGCCCGGAAGCGTTGTGAACAACGCGCGGCAGTTCCATCTGGCCTTTGCGATGTTCCTGGCGTTTGCGGCTTATCCGGCGCTGAAATCCAGCCCGCGCGGCTATATCCCGATCCAGGATTGGATCATGGGACTATTGGGCGCGTTTGTCGCGCTGTACGGTTATTTCTTCTATGACAAGATCGTCAATGCGGGCGGTCTGGCCGATAACACGGATAAGTGGATCGCTTTGGGCGGTCTGCTGTTGCTGTTCGAGGCCGCGCGCCGTGCGCTTGGCCCGGCCATGGCAATCATCGCAACGATTTTTCTGGCTTATGTTTTCTTTGGCTCATCTGAATACGTTCCCGAAGTTATCCGCTGGAAGGGTGCGAGCCTGAAAAAGGCAATGAGCCATATGTGGATCACGTCCGAAGGCGTCTTTGGTATCGCGTTGGGTGTTTCCACGAAATTCGTGTTCCTCTTCGTTCTGTTCGGGGCCTTGTTGGATAAGGCCGGGGCAGGGAACTATTTCATCAAAATGGCCTTCGGGGCGCTTGGCCACCTGCGTGGCGGTCCCGCCAAGGCGGCTGTTGTGGGCTCTGCTGCGACCGGGCTGATCTCGGGCTCGTCGATTGCAAATGTTGTTACCACCGGGACCTTCACCATACCGCTGATGAAACGCGTGGGCTTTTCCAGCGAACAGGCGGGTTCGGTTGAGGTTGCAAGCTCGGTCAACGGGCAGATCATGCCGCCTGTGATGGGCGCTGCGGCCTTCCTGATGGTGGAATATGTTGGCATCTCATATGTTGAGGTCATCACCCACGCATTTTTGCCCGCCGCGATTTCTTACATCGCGCTGGTCTACATCGTGCATCTTGAAGCGGTGAAGCGGAACATGCCGACCTTGGGCGACCGGGAAGTGCATCTGGCGAGAACCGTTGTCGGAATGTTGTCGTTCTTCCTTGTGTTTGCCGGCCTTTGCTACAGTTCACAATTCCCGGTGGAGGCGGTGACAAGCTGGGCACCTTCTGCCGCAGGATTGATCCTTAGCCTGATTGTCTGTGCGATCTATGTCGTGCTGCTCTATCTGGCTTCTAAAGTGCCGGATCTTGAGCCCGACGATCCAAACGCCAAAGAGGTCACGCTGCCGGTCATCGCCGACATCTACAAGGCCGGTTTGCATTACCTTCTGCCGATCATCGTGCTGGTCTACTTCCTGATGATCGAACAGAAATCGCCCGGCCTTTCGGCCTTCTGGGCCACCGCTTTGCTTTTCGTGATCTTGCTGACCCAGAAACCGCTTAAGGCGATCTTCCGGGGTGAAAGCGATGTCTATAACCGCTTTATCGACGGCATTGCCGACCTGTGGCAGGGCCTGATCGACGGGGCGCGCAACATGATCGGGATCGCTCTGGCTACGGCCACGGCGGGCGTAATCGTCGGCACAGTAACCCTGACTGGTGTAGGGCAAGTGATGGCCGATCTGGTCGAGTTTCTTTCAGGCGGCAACCTGATCCTGATGCTGATCATGGTCGGTATCCTCAGCCTGATCCTGGGCATGGGTCTGCCTACCACGGCGAACTATATCGTTGTCAGCTCGTTGATGGCCGGTGTGGTTGTCGAACTGGGTGCACAGAGCGGCCTGATCGTGCCGCTGATCGCCGTCCATCTGTTCGTGTTCTACTTCGGGATCATGGCGGACGTCACGCCTCCGGTCGGTCTGGCCAGCTTCGCTGCGGCCGCTGTTTCTGGTGGTGACGCGATCAAGACCGGCTTCACGGCGTTTTTCTACAGCTTGCGCACTGTAGCGTTGCCCTTCGTTTTCATCTTCAACACAGACTTGCTGTTGATCGATGTGACTTGGGTCGAAGGTATCATAGTCGCCATATTTGCGACCATAGCCATTCTGGTCTTCACAGCTGGCACCATGGGGTACTTCCTGACCCACAGCCGTATCTATGAAAGCATTGCCCTGATATTTGTGGCCTTTGCCCTGTTCAGGCCGGACTTTTTCATGGATCGCATTTCGCCCCCGTTCCAGTTGGTTGAGCCTGCTGCATTCGAAGAGACAATCGGTCAGGCACTTCCGGGTTCAGAAGTTCGGCTGGTTGTGTCCGGACCCGATTTCGACACGCTTGAAATGGTGGATACAACTGTTGTTGTCACCGTGGGCGAAGAAGAAGGCGGCGCCGCACGGGTCGAGGCAATGGGCCTGCTGCTGATCCCCGAAGACGGACTGGTTAAGTTGGAAGAGCCCTTATTCGGCACACCAGTAGCCGATGATCTTGGCAACTTCGACTATTATGGGGATGAGGCCGTGCGTCTGACCTCGGTCAGCCTGCCGTCCAGCCAGCCACCGAAGCAGCTGATTTATATTCCTGCGATGATCCTTCTGGGTTTCATCGCCTTCCTGCAACGCGGCCGGGCCGCCAGAGAAGAGGTGCTCGCATGACTGGTTCGGTACTGTGCGCCATTGATATCAGCAATGGCGAAATTGATGCGCCCGTCCTGCAAAAGGCGGCCGCTCTGGCGGATTTGGAAGGGGCGCAGTTGGATGTGGTGACCGTGCTGCCGGATTTCGGTGAAAGCTGGGTGTCCGGTTTCTTTGAATCCGATTTCCACGAAAAAGCGCTGGAGGAGGCTCAGGCCAAACTAACGGCGCTGTGCGTTTCGGCTTTGGGGGCAGAGCGTAATGAAAGCATCCGCCATGTTGTTGCGACGGGAACAGCCTATCAGGAGATTCTGAAAACCGCAGAAGGGGCCGGATCCGATCTGATCGTGATCGGCGCGCATAAGCCGGATCTCAAGGACTACCTGCTTGGCCCGAATGCCGCGCGCGTGGTGCGGCATTCTACTGTTTCGGTCTACGTGGTCCGCTGATTATTCGGCCAGCCCCAACGCGCAGAGGTGTGGAAATCCCGGCGGCACATCGCTGCTGTTGCGTAGCTCCAATACCAAACGCGCGTCCGGGGCGCTTTTTGTCAGTGCTTCAAAGACGGCCTGCCAATTGACTGTCCCCTTGCCGGGCGCCCAGTGGCGGTCGGCATATCCGTCGGTGTCCTGCAGATGCACATGGGCCAACCGCGTGCCCGCCGTCCGCACATAATAATCTACCGGAGGGGCGCCGGTCGCCCCAAGGGCGGCTGCAGCGTCCAGCCCCTGAGGCAGGCGTTTTTACACAATTGCGCGCACATCAGGGTCGCGGCAATCCAAAGGCAGGCTATAAAACAGTCCGTGGATACCCAACCGCCCGGTATGACCCTGTAACGTTTCCTTGGCCGGGCGTTTATAAGGACCTGGTGTGACAGCGTGGCGACACAAAGATCAGTAGCCGGTCATTTCCAGATAACCGATACCATCATGGCTGCCTGTCACAGTGACAGGGCCTTCCCAATACTCAAAGCGGGTGCCCATCCATGCCTCGGGTGTCAGGGCCAAAACTTCGACATCCACATCTCGGTCCGGCAATGCGATGCGCCAATGCGTCGGCACTGCACGCCCGGCGACCTGATCGGTGCGCAGTGGCGTCATTTGAATGGAACCGTCAGGGATCGTCTCGGTGCTGCCGTCGGCATTGATCCATGTGGCTGAGGTGAAATCGCCCCGCGCCCCACGCAACCGAAAGGCCATCATCTTGTCTCCGCCCTCGAAACTCAGCGAAAACCAATCCCACCCGCTTTGATCCGCAGCCAGAGGTTGCGATGACCATTCGCGGTCCAGCCAGCCTTGACCGGTTACGCGCATATCTCCGTCTGGCAGGCGCAAAGTGCCTTCAACCGCATAGAACGGTTGAGAGTAATAGTAGCTGGCCTGCCCATCAGCGGATTTGACCGAATAGCCTGCATCGCCGTGAAACACCAATGGCCCTTGAGCGGTCAGCGACAGATCATATCCAAAATCTTCTCCGTTAGCCGAAAGGGTCAGTGTGTCGAAATCCGGTCCGGCCATGCGCCATTCGTCGATCCATGCCTCAAAGGGTTGAGCAGTCACACCCGCCTGACCAATCCCACCGCGCGAAAGACGCTCGGCAAAGAAGTGCGCGTCAGGCGTTGTTGTGGCCGCGTGGCCCATCCAGATTTGCGGGCTTTGCCAGCCTTCTGTTTCAAAAGGTTTCAGTGCCGATCGGAACAGGGTCCATTGAATTCCATAGTCGCGCCCATCCTCACCCCTGAGGTTGGCTGTCAGATACCACCATTCGATCCTATAGGCAGGGTGGGGACCATGATCTTTGGGGAAATCAAACGCATACCCTGATTGAGGCTCGTTAAAACCTTCGGCTGATCCGCCCAGACCTGCATATCCCTGTGCCCACAGTGGCAGCGGGAAAGAGATGAATAGGTAGAGCAATAGGGTCTTAACGTTCATTTGCGAACACTTTCAGCAATTCAGCAGGCGGCAGTCGCAGCATACGAAACGCGGGCACCGTCGCGGCGATCAGAGCGGCCAATAGTGTCAGCAGGAACAACCACAGCCAATCCCATGGGAAGATGAACATCGGCAGACGCCAACCGAAGGCTTGCACATTGATAACCGCCAGAAGAACCCAAGCCAGAACCAAGCCCAGCGGCAGGGCCAGACACGCGGTCAGCGCTGCCAGCAACACGCTGCGCAAAAGCTCCAGCCGGGCCAATTGCGTGCGGTTCAGACCCAATGCCCAAACGGGGGCGATCTGTGGCAGGCGTTGGGTCCATAAGGTCAATAGACTGGTCAGGATAGCAAAGCCTGCCACGCCAAGGGTCAGAACGTTGAGTGCCGAGGTCACGACAAAAGTTTTTTCAAAGATCGCAAGCGATTGCGCCTTCATCGCGGCTTGCTGCACGACCGTACCTGGCGACAAGTCAAACTGGTCCCGCACGGTTTGTGCCATGGCGGTCGCGTCTTCAGGCGGCATTCTGACGCCAAACCGCCGCGTTTCGGTTCCCGGTGTGATATGGTCCAACTGTGCCATTGAAACGATCGCTTGCCCGGTTGGGTTGCCGTAATCGGAATAGACGCCAGCGATGGGCAGAATGCGTTCAGATGACAGTTTCAGTTCATCGCCGGGCCAAAGAGTTGCGCGTCGCGCCAGTTGTTCGTTGATAAGCACCGCGTCTCCAGCCATCACATCATCCCAAACGGTGGGGGTTGAGGCAATCAATGGCCAGTGCTGCCGATACACGGGATCATCCACCACGCCATACAGGAACAGCGGGCCGGTTTCATGGGACAGTTCCACGTTGCGGATCGGCAGGATGGCATCGACTTGTGGGCGTAACCAGGCGGTGATCGCGTGCGCCTGGTCCGCATCACGCGCGGTCACGTACAGCTCGGAGGTCAGTCGTTGATCCAGCCAGCCGACAAAGGTTAACCGGAAGCTGGACACCATTGTGCCCACGCCGATATTTGCCGCCAGTGCCAGCAAAAGCGCCATCAGGGCCAGAGACAAACCAGGCAATTGCGCCCGCATGTCGGCCCAGACCCATTGGGCAATCGGACCACGCGCCGTGCGTGCCAAGGCAGACAGCGCCATGGCCAAAAGGGCAGGTAACAACAGCGCGGCACCTGTCAGTAGCCCGGCCAGCAAAATAAAACCTGCAACCAGCCCTCCGATACTGACATAAGCCAGCGACCCGCCGACGATCAGGACCAGACCTGTTGCTCCGACGATGCGGCGTGCGCGGGAATTGCTTTGCCACGCCTGTACGCCGGGCCCTTCCAGCAAAGGCATGTTGGACAAACGCCACAGCGCATGACCGCTGGCCAGTAAGGTTCCGAATACCGCCATGGCGAGCCCTGCCAAAACCCACTGCGGTTGCAACGTCAGCTGTCCGGTTACGGGCGCACCATAGAGGCCGCGTAACGTGGCGGCGACGTCAGGCAGCAACGCCCCGGCAAGAAAGAAACCCAGCAGCAATCCAAACCCGCCACCGACTAGCGCCAATACGGTCAGTTCGGTCAGGACCAGCCAAACCAGCCTCTGCATCGACACACCCAACGCACGCAGAGTGCGGATCATGCCGCGCCGCTGCGCAAAGGCCAGACCAACGGTGCCGTTTACAATGAACAGGCCAACGGCAAAGGACAACAGACCAAAGGCCGACAGGTTCAGGTGAAAGCTGTCGGTCAACCGCGCGGTGTCGACTTGTGAGGACGGGCTCACACGTTCAAGTTCCGGCGCGATTTGAGATAACGGCGGCAGGTCGCGCGGTTGGATTGGCAGCAAAACAAGCCTCGAGATGACGCCCGGTTGATTCAGAAGCCGCTCGGCCACGCCGATGTCAGTCAGGATAACGTCGGTGGGTAGGGCCGAGGTGGTCAGAATAGGGGGCAGGTTGATCTGATCCTGCAGCAGTGGCTCCAATTCCGGAGATGCAAGTACACGACCCGGAGCGGTCAGCATGTCGGCAGGCTCAGGCGGTGCCGTGCTTTGTTCCGCTTCGGTCACGCCCGGCAAGGCCGGGTAGGCAACCATGTCCACGCCCATCAGGCGCAAGGTCCGCCCGCTGACCCGGTAAGGACCTTCCAGAACCGCAGCGACCTGCCAACCCGCGCGACGCAGGTCGACATAGCGAGAGATCGGAATCGGGCCCGACGGGTCACGCAGCTCGTCAAATTGCCCAATTGCCAGTTGAGCATTGGCACGTGCATAGCTGGCGCGCGCCTCGGCGTTGATGGCTTGCACAGCCGACCATAATCCGGTGGCCAAAGCGATGCCGATCAGCAGGGTCGCCAGTTGTAATCGATGCGCCCGCCAATGGGACAGAAGCGCCTGAATGACGGCCCGTGTCATTGAATGCGCCCGCCGGTCAGTCTGACCTGGCGGTCCAAACGCGCGGCGATCTGCTGTGAATGCGTCACCAGCAATAACGCCGCCCCGGTATCGGCCACAAGCGTCAACATCAGGTCGAGCACAGTTGCGCTGGCGGTTTCATCCAGATTGCCTGTCGGCTCGTCCGCCAATAATAGCTTGGGGCGTGCGGCCATGGCCCGCCCGATGGCAACCCTTTGTTGTTGACCGCCCGACAGGTTCTCGGGGTAGCGATCGCGTAACTCCGACAGGCCCAGACGTTCAGCCAAATGGGTGTTCCATGCAGGATCTTCGACACCGGCAAGACGGGCGTGAAACGACAGGTTCTGCGCGACGGTCAGGGATGGGATCAGGTTGAATTGTTGAAACACCAGCGACACCTGCTTGCGCCTCAACTCGGCCCGCCCTGCATCGTCCAAAGGAGATAAGGCCGTGCCGTCGAGCGTGATCTCTCCACCATCAAAACTGTCCAGGGCTGCAGCGAGGTTCAGTAAGGTGCTCTTCCCGCTGCCGCTTTCCCCGGTCAGCGCCAGCGTTTGCCCCTGATCCAGAACCAGCGATACATCGCGCAGAACAGGCCGTCCGCCGCGGTAGGTTTTCTGAACACGGTCGATGGTTAACAACATGGTCTGCCCTTTTTCTTCACAGGATGTGCGTCAGACTTCCAGACTGTCCAGTGTGGACCAACGCCCGGTTCCATTCGCCGCAGGTTAAATCGCTTCGGGCCGGGCTTGTGCCTTCCTGCCCAAGCCGTCATTCTGCGCCGATGATCCACTGCCGTAAATCAGGACGAAAAACATGACGTTGCTGCATCAGATCATTTGGGGCAGTACCTTTTTGGGTATCTGCTTTGTGATCGAGATCCTTCTGCTGACCTGGTGTACCGTCACGATCATAAAATGGGATAAAAAATGGTCCAATAAAGGGGTGTTTTTCGCAACCGCCGCACCCATTGCCGTGTCTTTGGCGTTCATCATTGCGACACATACGATTCAAGTCTGGATATGGGCCATCGTGTGGGTGCTGCTTGAGGTTTTGCCGGATTGGAACACGGCCATCTATTTCTCGCTGGTGACATTCACAACACTGGGCTACGGCGACATCGTTTTGGGTGAAGGTTTGCGCATCTTCGGTTCATTTGCCTCGGTTGCCGGTCTGTTGGCCTTTGGTCTGTCGACCGCATATCTGGTGGCCATGATGACCCGCGTCTTTCAAGAGAAGTTCTTTACCTAGAGAATCGGAGCAAACAACCGCGCCAGTGGGGCACCAAACCGGATATGCGCCGGTTGTTGTGCCAACCTGCGGGTCAGCTCATAGCTGGCTTCGAAATCCTTTCTTAGCATTTGATCGACGGCCAAAGTTGCGCGCGCATCGAAGAACAAGGCCATGGCTTCGAAATTCAGGCGGAAGGATCGGTTGTCCAGATTAGTGGTGCCAACGGCCGCCAAAGTGTCGTCCACGACAAACACCTTTTGATGCATGAACCCGTCTGTGTACCGATACACCCGCACGCCGCAATCGCGAATTTCGTCGAAATAGGCAAAAGCGGCCAGCCAGGGCAGGCGGTGGTCGATGACATCCGGGACAAGAATACGCACATCCACGCCCCGCATCGCCGCGTGTTGCAGGGCTGTCATGATGTCGATGTCTGGCACAAAATAGGGGGAGGCGATCCAAAGCCGCTCTTTCGCCTCGGCGATGGCTGAAAAGAACAACATCGCGCCGGTTTCGGTGTCATCTCCGGGTCCGGTTGCGACCAGCAACGCGTTCATGTTCTGCTCTGACTCGCTCCCGGCCCAGTCGAGATCGTCGATCAGATCCTCGTCGCGGGCCCAGTGCCAATCTTCCGTAAAGATAAGCTGCAATTGCCGGACAATGTGTCCGGTCATCTTGATATGCGTGTCCCGCCAATGGCCGAAATGCGGGTCTTGCCCCAGATACTCGACTCCGATGTTGTGACCACCGATGAAACCGGTTTCCCCGTCGATGATCACAGTCTTGCGGTGGTTGCGGTAGTTCAGTTGAAACCGGAAGTTCGGCCCGCGCTGCTGTCGCGGGTCCGCCACGTCAATTCCCGCATCCCGCATGGAGTCCAAGTACGTACTGGGCAAACCATAACTGCCCACGGCGTCGGTCATGAAACGGACGTGAACACCCCGTTTGGCTGCCTCCATAAGTTTGGATTGAAGCTCTTGGCCCAGAGTGTCGTCGCGGACGATGTAGAACTGAATGAGAATATAATTCTGGGCGCTGTCGATAGCTTGAAAAATCGCATCGAATGTGGCCTGACCATCGACCAGAAGCTGAGCGCCGTTACCGCTGGAGACCGGTAGATGTGCCAAATACTCAAACGGACGCGGATTAAGCGACATCGTGTCCGGATCAGGTCGCGAGTAGTCGGCAAAGGTTTTGATCCCCTCGACAACCCGCTCGCTTTGCTGGCGTGCAATACGATAGCCGCGAAACCTGTGATGTCCCAGAAACAGATACAATGGCACCGCAAAAAACGGGGCAGAGATCAGAAAGACAACCCATCCAACTGCACCTTGTGGTGTGCGCGCGGTTTGTGCCGCGCGGACTGAAAACACAAAAGCAGTGGCGTAAAGCGCAAAAACAAAGACGGAAACAAGCACTGTCCACATGAGGTCTTAAGCCTTTCTGGCCGTTCAGTTTCCTCCAGTGTAGACCCGTGACCAGTCATTCGCCATATCGACTATGACCCAGCCTTTGTTTGGCCCCTGATCCAGACCGTCAACCAGTTTTCCAACCGGGCTTTCGCGGTCATAGGCCCATTCACGCTTGTCGTCTGTGTGGTGGATCAGGATGCCCAGACGTGGCCCATCACCCGAGGTGGTCCAGTCAAGCATCGCGAAATCCCCGTCCGAGTTGCCTCCGGCCAGAATGGGGCGCTTGCCGATGGTGCGTTCGATGTTGATCGGTTTGCCGTCCTTGTCATCGATAAAAGCAATGCCCGGGGCCTTGATCACAGTCGGGACACCATCGACATCTTCGAAAGTCGAATTTCCGTAGGTGCCCAGAATCTGCTCTGGCGGAATGCCATAAGCCTGTTCAGCGAAGACTCGCATGAAATGAATGCCGCCGCCTGAGACAATGTAGGTTTTGAACTCTTCATCCCGTAGATAGCGCAACAGTTCGACCATGGGTTGATAGGTCATCTGATCATAAGGCAAACCGGTGTCCGGGTGTCGGGTCGATGCCAACCATTCGGCGACTTGCGTCTGAAACTCCTCGACGCTGGTTCCGGAATGGGATGCGTTGACGACTTCGATCAACGCATCGTGACCGCCTTGAAGAATGGTCGCAAGATCACCTTCGGCAGCGGCTTTCAAAGCAGGTGTGGACAGGATCGAAGGATCCTGTTCCGCCAACTCAGACAGCCTGTCCATGGCGAAAATGAACTGGAAATACACCGGCTGTTCAGCCCAGAGTGTTCCGTCATTGTCGAATACTGCGATCCGGGCTGCCGGGGTTACATAGCTTGCGTTTTCAGGGTCCGTCACCGCCTCGACAAATTCAACGATACGGTCCCGCGTTTCCGAGTTCGCCCATGAGGGCAGCGGATCTGCGAATGCCGTGACGCTTGCAAATCCACTCAGTAAGGCTGCAACAGCCAAGGCTAGGGGCGCTCTTGTCATTGCTTGTTTCCTTTGACGCATGTTTTGGCAAAAAATACCGTGGTTAAAACAAGAAACCCGCAGCGCCGTTCAGGTGCTGCGGGTTCAGGTGTCGCGAATTTACTTGGAGCCGACCTGACTGAAGATCTTGTCCTTGGCGTCGCCAATCGTGAAGCTGCCCGGCTTCTGACGCGGCGGGAACTCTTCGAAGGTTTCCAGGAACTGGCCCACATATTCTGCCGCAGGCAGCAGCAGATAAACACGGTCTATGTACCAATCCCAATAGGTGTTGGAAGTGATATTGGCCCGCTCGTACGGATCGCGGCGAAGGTTGAAGAGCAACGGAATACGCAGTTCGGTCCAGGGCTCAGCCCAAGCGCGCAAAGTCTGCGGATAGCGGTGCTCCAGAAACACTGCTTTCCAGTCATCATAACGCAACGCAGTCAGGTCACCATCGTCAGAGAAGTAGAAAATCTCGTGACGTGGGCCTTCATTTGTTTCACCGGTCAAGTACGGCAGGAAGTTGTATCCATCCAAATGCACTTTGTAGTCTCGTCCGCCGCCAACTTCGGCCACGGTGATCCCTTCAAGCAGCTGTTCCTTGATGTCTGGATTTCCCGCAACCGCCAAATAGGTCGGCAACCAGTCCATGTGATGCATGATCTCGTTGCTGACTGTGCCGGCGTCGATTTTGCCGGGCCAGCGTACCATTGACGGCACACGCCAACCGCCTTCGTAGTTGGTGTTCTTTTCACCACGGAACGGTGTCATTGCCGCATCCGGCCAAGTGTTCATGTGCGGGCCGTTGTCGGTGGAATAATGTACGATCGTGTTGTCCGCGATCCCCAGTTCATCCAGCAGGGCAAGGAACTGGCCGATATGCATGTCATGCTCGATCATCCCTGCTTGGTACTCATCCATATGCTTGCCGGCGATTTCGTCGGCTTTTGCGCGCATCTCGTCTTTGACATGAGTGCGGAAGTGCATTCTGGTGCCGGACCACCATACAAACCACGGAACACCTTCTTCCGTCTTGCGCGCAATGAACTCGAGCGCGGCCGCAACCGTTTCGTCATCCACCGTTTCCATGCGCTTTTTGGTCAATGGGCCGGTGTCTTCGATCATTCCGTCAGCACTGGATTTTATGACCCCGCGCGGACCGAACCGTTCGCGGAATTCCGGGTTTTGGGGGTAGTCTTCGTTTTCAGGCTCTTCCTCGGCGTTCAGGTGGTAGAGATTTCCGAAAAACTCATCAAACCCATGATTGGTCGGCAACATCTCGTCCCGATCGCCCAAGTGGTTCTTACCAAACTGACCGGTTGCATAGCCTTGAGCTTTTAGTAGGCCGGCAATCGTTGGATCTGCAACCTGCATGCCCTCTTTCGCGCCCGGCAAGCCAACTTTGGACAGTCCGGTACGGAACACAGACTGGCCCATAATGAACGAGGACCTGCCAGCCGTACAGGATTGTTCACCGTAGTAGTCGGTGAAGATCATGCCTTCCTTTGCAACCCTGTCGATATTGGGTGTCTGATATCCCATCAGACCCATGGTATAGGCAGAGATGTTGGATTGACCGATATCGTCGCCCCAAATCACAAGAATATTGGGTTTCTGGTCCTGCGCCCACGCGGGCAGAGCCAGCGCCAACGCAACGGATGCCACGGCAAACCGGCGCAACCCGATGCGCCACGTATCGGTTAAGGAACGGGGTGGTGACATGATGTGCTCCTGATCTGAGCGAGCCACGAGGCTCGGAGTACGAAAGAAAAAGCCAACCTTCGAAATATTTGAAGAACGCGGCTGTAAATTATTGATTCCCATCTGAAATAAACGGAAGACGACAGGAATCAAACACGCTTAGTCTAAGTCAGTTCTGATGCTATAAACTCATCATATGATTATATTGCGAAATACTTATGTGAGGATGAATGGAGATTCTGAAGCAGTTGCAAGACACAGGGTGGTTCCGCGAGCGTTCGGCGGTTTTTCAGACCGATTTGGCGGCGTGCGGGATAGCAAAATCCGTCGAAGCATTTGAAACCCTTTATCATTTTGGCGATCCGGCAAACGGTGTCTATGCGATCCTCAGCGGTGGTGTTCAGATCACCGCCCCGGCAGATGACGGCCATGAATTTGTGCTGCATCGCGAAGGCGCGGGGTTCTGGATTGGCGACTTGGCTCTGTTTGCAGGTGCGTTAAGACTGGTCAGTGTGATCACCACGCAGGCGACGCAGGCGGTGTTCTTTCCAAACGCGCGCATCATGCGGATGGTGCAGAACAACCCCGAATATATCCGCGATTTCTATGCGCTGACCCACGACAACATGCAAACCGCCTTGCGGATCATGGCCAACCTTGCAGTCACAGGCACCGAGAAACGGTTGGTTCTGCGCTTACTGCATCTGGATGAGGGGACCGCGAAGAACGAGGATTGGATTGTCGTGTCGCAAGACGAACTGGCAGCCATGATTGCTGTGTCGCAGCCGACTTTGCACAGAAACCTGCACCGGCTGGTGGATCTGGGCCTGATCGAGCTAGGCTATGGCCGTGTACGACTGCTGGACCGGCGCGCGTTGATCGCCAGTTGTCAGACCTGATTACTGCGGTCCTTTACGAAATTCGCTTCGACAAATAGGTCAGATCTCTTTTCAACTCAGGTCTGATTTCACCCCAATTCGGGCTGTCTTTGAGTGTTTCGATCCAATGGCGCGGAGGGTTTTTTCCGGCAGAACGCGACCACGTCAGAGATTCAAGAATGGTCTGTGCCTCTGCGCTCAAAACTTCTGGAACATCATATCCGTTCAGTGTTGCCCAGACGCCGGACCACAAGCGCGCAACAGACCAGGGGTTGTAACCGCCGCCGCCCAAAACCAGAAAACGGGGTGCCATGTCTCGCAAACTGGCAACGGCGTGCCAATGCGCGTTGTTTGACAGGGCCAACCGTGACAGGGGGTCCTCGGCCACCGCATCCGCGCCGCATTGCAGGACGATGGCTTGGGGCTTGAACACTTCGGTGGCGGGAAGGATCAACTGTTCCAGGATCATGCGGAATTCGTCGTCGTTCAAATTCCGATCAACTGGCAGATTGAATGCGGCCCCGCCTGCGTCATCGTCGAGAGTTCCGGTAAAGGGCCATCGCCGCGCTTCGTGCAGGGAAATCATGCGCAGTTTTGTTGAGCCGTGAAAGGCGGCTTCGACCCCGTCACAGTGATGGGCATCAATGTCGATATAGACCACGCGATCCAGCCCCGCATTCAACAGCGTTTGGATCGCGAGCACCGGATCGTTGAGATAGCAGAACCCGTTGGCCCGACCTGCCAGACCATGATGCGTGCCGCCAGCCGGGTTGAAAGCGATTCCGCCGTCGCGGATCAGTTCCGCCGCCAGCATCGAACCGCCAGCCGCCGTGGCCGGGCGTCGGTACATTTCCGCAAACACCGGGTTAGACAATGTCCCCAGACCGTATTGCTCCCGAGTTTTGTCCGTAACGTACTGCTCCTGTTCCGCCTTTTGCAGCGCGGCTATGTAGTCCGGGGTATGAAACGTCTCTAACGCGCTGGGTTTCGCGCAGGGGCTGACCCGGTAGTTCTGGGGCGTCACCCAGCCCAGCGCGCGGCAGAGGTCAATTGCGGTTGAAACCCTTGGAATGGCCAGCGGGTGTTTCGAGCCGTAGGTGGAGTTGCGGTAGATTTCCGATCCGATGAACAGGGGCTTCTGCATGGTTCAGCGGGCAGGGGCCTGACGGTTGTCTTCGCCCAACCTGCCATCCAGCGACATCAGTATCGCAACCGGGCGCAACGCGGGAATGTGACTGAATACGATGAGAATACACACGGTCAGAGGGACACTCAGGAAAGCTCCGATCAGGCCCCAGACAGTGGTCCAGAACGTCAAGGCCAGAATAACCAGAAAGGTCGACATGTTCAGCGACCGGCCCAGCATCGCCGGATCAAGGAAGTTGCCGATCAGAAACTGCAATGTTCCGCAGCCGAAGATGATGATTAGAAACGGGGCAATCGAGTCGAACTGAACCAGCGAAATCATGGCTGGAAAGAACACGGCGATGATTGATCCGATGGACGGGATGAAGTTCAGCGCAAAGGTAAGAACGGCCCAGGTTTCCGCATACTCCAGCCCCAGAGTGCGAAATACAGTATAGCTGATGGCTGCGGTAATCAGGCTGATCAGTGTTTTGACACCGACATAGCGCTGAAGGCTGACCGAGATTGCGTCCAACATCGTCGAAAACTCGGCTCCGGTTTTGGGGTCTCCGGCGGCCAGTTGTATCTTATTGCGAAAGGCCAAGCGCTCGGCCATCAGGAAGGCGACATAGAGGCTGATCAGAAAGAACTGGTTCAGCAGCGACGTGGCGCTGCCCAGAAGCAGGCGACCGACAAAGTTCATGTCGATATTGACCAGATTGTCCCGAATGAACCTGGTCACGTCATTGCCAACCAAGCCGGTAACGCGTTCAACCGCTCCGTCGAACTGGTTTTCATAGGTGCTGATCGACCGCGCAAACTGCGTGGCCTGACTGCCCAGCACGTACATGATCATAAACAAACCCACCAGAACCACTGTGACACCGGCGATATTGGCCAGCCAGACCGGTGCACGGGTCAGGGCCACAACACGGTCGCTCAGCGCGATGATCAGGACATTGATCAAAAGCGCCATGGCCAGCGGGATCAAAAAGGCCGCCCCGGCATAAAGGCCCAGCACAATCAGTGTTGCGATGATGCATGTGTCGCGAACAACGGACAATCGCAACCTGGGTCGAACATCGGTGTCACTCTGATCCGGGGTCATTTGCCCTCCTGTGTGTTCGACGAGGCTTGGGCCGCTACGGCCCTGAGTTGCCCAATCCTGCACGTGCGGCTGGTTGGATGCAACGTGTTCGCCGCCCCATCGGCCGCTTTTGTCACTTTGGTACCGATGACGGGTTCTGTGTTTTATTTCGGCGGGTTAGGGTTGCAGGATGACCGAAATTGCGAATCCCCTGTTTGGCCGGCTTGTTCAGGCCCTGTGGCTGGCTCTGCACCGGTTCGGCAGAAAGAACGGAGCCGTCATGAGCAGCCATGTCGCCATGTCCCTGATGATGGCGTTGTTTCCTTTTGTGCTGTTCACTGTCGCGTTGGCCGGCGCACTGTCGCAGGGCTATATGACCGATGAGTTGATCGAGTTGCTTTTTGGCGCTTGGCCCAAAGATGTCGCCGATCCCATTGTGGCTGAACTGCGCGCGGTTCTGGCCGGATCGGGCACGGGGGTCATCACTTTGGGCGGTCTGCTCGCGATCTATTTTGCCTCAAACGGAGTGGCGGCAGTACGTGCAGCCATGAACCAAGCGTATCACGATCAGGATAGCTGGCCGTTTTGGAAAACGCGGCTTCTGTGTCTGGTGCTGGTTATCCTAGGGGGTGCCGCCATCCTAATCATCGCCACGGTAGAGGTGATCTTGCCGGTCTACACCAATCTTGTGGCAGAGCATACGGACGTGGCCGTAACACAATGGCTGTCGGTGGATCGCCTGCGCTGGACATTTACCGTGGCTGTTCCGGTGGGTACGGTCCTGCTGGCGCATCTGATTCTGCCGACGCGCCGGCACAGCCTGCCGCAAATTCTGCCAGGGGTGATACTCACCTTGACTTTGTGGGCGGCAGGAGGATGGGCGTTTTCGATCTATATCAGCCAATTTGCCACCTATAGCGCCACGTATGCAGGACTGGCTGGTGCTATGGCGGCGCTGATCTTTCTATATCTGTGTTCGGCGATGCTGATCCTTGGGGCGGAATACAATGGTGCGTTGATCGACCTGAAAAACGCAGCAGACGGGAGCAAGTCATGAGAAATGTAGCTCTTTCTTTCTGCCTGATGCTGGCAGGCGGGGCACAGGCCCAAAATTATGTCGGTTCGGAACAATGCACAGACTGCCATCAGGAAGAAGCCGAGGCCTGGGCCACCTCACACCACGCGCTGGCCTGGACGGATGTAGATGACGGCGCGCTGGTCGCAGATTTTGACGGCACCCAGTTTTCCCTTGAGGGGATGAAAGTTGAGTTCGGCGAAGACGCAGGTAAATACACGGCACGTGTCACCGAACTGGACGGTGTGACAACAGACTACGATGTGCATTCCGTCGTCGGGATTGAACCATTGCAGCAATACCTTTTCGAAACCGAACCGGGGCGTCTGCAAAGCTTTGACGTGGTCTGGGATACCGAGCGCAAGCAATGGTATCATCTCTATCCCGATCAGGACTTGCCACCGGATGACGGGTTGCATTGGACGGGTCCTTACAAGAATTGGAACAGCCGCTGCGCCGAATGCCATGCCACAGGGTTTGAAAAGAGCTATTTTCCTCAATCCAGAACCTATTCGTCGCAACAGGTTGAGATCGGCGTCGGGTGCGAAGCCTGTCACGGTCCGGGCTCCGCGCATATCGATTGGGTAAACGGGCAGGGCACTTCTGAAAATCTTGGACCGGCAGGTTTTCTGATGAACTGGGGCAAAGGCCAGACTGAGGCAGAAATTCAGCAATGTGCCGGGTGCCATTCCCGACGTGAGGCGCATGGCGACGGAAACCCGGTGCCCGGCACCCCGTTTCACGACGCTTACAACCTGGCTCTGTTGCGCCCTGGATCCTACCACCCGGACGGGCAGATATTGGATGAGGTGTATGTCTATGGCTCGTTCCTGCAATCCAAGATGTATGCGCAGGGCGTCGGGTGCATGAACTGTCATGAGGCCCACAGCGCCGGGTTGAAGGCGGAAGGGAACGGTGTTTGCACTCAGTGTCATTCCCCAGCAGGGAACCCGGACTTTCCGACGCTTACAGCAAAAGAATACGACACACCCGCGCATCACCAACATCCAGAAGGCAGTGACGGCGCGCAGTGCAAAAGCTGCCACATGATCGAGCGGGTCTATATGGGCGTAGATGGGCGTCGCGATCATAGCTTCCGCATCCCAAGGCCCGATCTGGGGTTGGGCGTCGATGCTTGCACCGATTGTCATGAAGATCAGGATCAGGACTGGGCAGCAAATCAGATCGAAGGGTGGTTCCCGGACGCCTCACACCGAGACCCGCATTTTGGTACGGTCTTCAAAGCCGCGTTTGAGGGCAGGCTGGACTCGCCCGAAGGTTTGCTTGCCGTTGCGATGGACACGTCAAATGCGGGGATTGTGCGGGCAACGGCCGCCTATTTGCTGCAACCCTTCGCTTCTCCGGATTTGGCTCAGGCGACTGCCTCATTGTTGCAAGATGATGATCCCCTGATCCGCGCAAATGCAGCGGCCTTGCAGCGTCAGGCCAGCCCTTCCGAACAGGTGCAGCGATTGGAACCATTGTTGTCCGACCCGCTGCGCAATGTGCGCATCGCTGCCGCGAAAGAATTCCTGACGATACCGCCGCAAGCTCTTTCACCCCAGCAACAAACGCTGGCCGGACAGGGCATGTCAGAGTGGCAGCAGGCGATTGCGAACAGATTGGATTTCCCGGAAACCCATCTTGTTTTGGGGGGCATGGCTTTGACGCTACGCAATGCGCCTGCTGCAGAGCAGGCCTTTCGAGAAGTCGTAACTTTAGACCCGCAAAGAGGCGAAGCGTGGCCCATGTTGGTGCAACTGGCGCAAATAAATCGCGGTCCTGATGCTGCGCGTATGGTGCTGAGTGAGGCTTTGAATCTGTTGCCAAATGACCCGAACCTGCAGCAGTTATCGCAACAGCTTGGCCCCTGATCCGGCACATCCCCGCCCGAATTGCTCCATCTTCACGGCAGAATTTCACGCTACAGACATTACAAATGTGTGTTCAGAGGTGAATTATGTCCAAAGAAACCAAGCAACAGAGGATGCAGGGTTTAAGTTCGGTTTCGCTTGCCCAGCGGATTGAAGAGCTACGTGGGCGGGCGGCACTTTACGTGTCTCATGGCGATACGCTGATGTTGCAGGGTATGGCTGCAGCGTCTTTACGCGAGCAATGCCTGACCCAGGATCGCATTACGCTCGAAGATTAACTTCGCCCTCGAAATCCAGTTGCTACAACAAATTTTTCCGAACTGTCTGAGCGCGATGCAGGCGGTTTGACATGAGCGACCTTCTGGAACTTCTGCTTAAGGAGTTTTTGAAGATCACCTTCCGCACCCCCGGCCAGAACCTTGGCGACGAACGTGCCGCCTTCTTCCAGCACGTCAAAAGCGAAATAGGCGGCGGTTTCGCACAGCGCCATGATTCGCATGTGATCTGTCTGTTTGTGCCCCGATGATGCGGCAGCCATGTCCGACATTACCACATCCGCCTTATCGCCCAACCAATCCTTGACCTTCTGGTCGGCGTCATCCTCCATGAAGTCCAACACATGGATATCGGCCCCGGCGACCGGTTCAACTTCTTGCAGGTCAATGCCCAGCACAGTACCGATCCGCTTGCCCGACTTCTCGCCCAGCGCGTTCACGCGTTTGACAGCCACCTGACACCAGCCGCCGGGTGCACAGCCCAGATCAACCACGCGCGCTCCGGGTACGAGAAAACGGAATTTGTCGTCCAACTCCAGAATCTTATACGCGGCACGTCCACGATAGCCCTCGGATTGAGCACGCTTGACATAAGGATCGTTCAACTGCCGTTCGAGCCAACGGGTCGAGCTGAGCTTGCGCCCGCGCGCCGTCTTGACCTTGACCTTCAGGTCGCGCTGCCCGCGGCCCGAGTTGTTTTTTCCAGTCGGTGTCTTCGCCATCAGAACGGTCCGTCTTCCAATACCCCGTCCGCGCTCATCTGCGCATAAAGCAGGCCTTCGCGCAGCCCACGATCCGCCACGGAAAGGCGGTCGGTGGGCCAGCAGCGTAGCAATGCCTGCAAAATGGCCGAGCCGGACATGATCAGGGCCTGTCGGTCATCCCCAATCCGAGGGTCCCGGCGCCGCCCATGAGGGCCGAGTTCTAAATACCCGCGTATGACTTTGTCAATCTGATCGCTGGTCATCCGCAGGCCGTCCACTTTGGTCCGGTCATACCGCTTGAGCCCCAGATGCGAGGCCGCAACCGTCGTGACCGTGCCGCTGGTGCCGACGATCTGAAACCCTTCGCGGGTTTGTTCGTCTTTGTAGGGCGCAAAATCGGCCAGGTTTTCTTCAAAAAACCAGCTCATCAGGGCGAAGCGGGCCGCATCATCTTCGACGTCGTGGAATTGATCGCGCAAGGTGGCGACACCCAGGGGAACGCTGATCCAGTCCACGACCTTCGCCGCCGGAAATGGGCTGTCGGCTGTGTGAAACCCATTGTGCAAGCGCATGATTGCTGCTGGACGGTCACGTCGCGCAATAGACGAAATGTCGATCCAAACCAACTCGGTCGAGCCGCCACCGATATCCACGACCAACAATTGCTCGGTCTTGGTCGAGACCAGCGGAGCACAGGAAATCACCGCCAAACGCGCTTCTTCCTCGGGCTGGATGATTTCAAGCGTCAGTCCGGTTTCCCGCTTCACCTGTCGGATGAATTCGCGCGAGTTCTTGGCTCGACGGCAGGCTTCGGTTGCGATCAAACGCATCCGTTTGACCTTGTTCCGCTTAAGCTTTTGCTGGCAGATTCGCAGCGCCTGAATGGTGCGCGCCATCGATGACCGCGACAAACGTCCGGTCCGTTCAAGCCCGGCACCCAGTTGCACGGACTTGGAAAAACTGTCTACCACATGGAACCCGCTGCCCTTGGGCTGGGCTATCAACATGCGGCAGCTATTTGTCCCCAGATCCAGCGCCGCATACAACGCATCTGGATCGGGTCTTGCCGGCGCGGGGCTTTCGACCGCTTTCGGGAACGCGCCCGCACCTTTGGGACGCTTGGGCGCCATTATCACGCCCTCCGATTTTCGAGTTAGTTTGACCCTAGGCGGGGGATCGCCGAGGCGCAAGCAAATTCATTTTTGAAATTAACGTGAGTGTCACAAGCCGTTCATACAGAGGTGCGATGGGCATCCACAGAACCCTCTGCAGGATTCTTTAAAAACTTACTGCCAGATACGGAGGTTACCATGAAAGACGATCACACCCTTTCCTTTGATGAGTACGATGAAGTTGTAAATCCACGCCCTGAAGAATGCGAATTTGACCGCGTCGTCGAGCGTGCTTTGTCGCGTCGCGGCTTTATGGGTGGCGTCTTGGCGATGGGCAGTTTCGCTGCCGTTGGCGGCTCGATTCTGCCGACAAGTGCGCGCGCTGCGGCAGACCGTTTCTCGTTCGAAGCGATTCCGGTTTCGACGGCCGACGAAGTGATTGTGCCTTCGGGCTATAAAGCCGAGGTTATGGTACGCTGGGGTGATCCGCTGTGGTCGGATGTGCCTGAATTCGATCATGCCACCCGAGGCACGGCAGCCAGTCAGGAACGCGCCTTTGGCGACAACACGGATGGTCAGGATGTATTCTTCCATGACGGTCATGTTCTGTTGGTTGTGAACAATGAATACACCAACCGCGACATCCTTTGGGGCAACAATCCTGATGCCAAGGCGGCATCTGACGACGACGTTGCCAAAGGCATGATGGCGCATGGTGTTACGGTTGTTGAAATCGTCAACGCGGATGGCGGGTGGGGCATCGTGAAGGACAGTCAGTATAACCGCCGCGTTACACCTCAGACCGACATGACGATCACTGGCCCGGCAGCAGGTCACGACCTTATGAAAACAACCGCCGATCCGTCGGGCACAGCTTGCAAAGGGACCTGGAACAACTGCGGCAACGGCAAGACGCCGTGGGGTACCTATCTGGCCTGTGAAGAGAATTTCAACGGCTACTTCTCGGCTGAGGACGAAAACCACGAAGTGAGCCCGGAACTGAAGCGCTATGGCGTATCAGCCAGCGATTGGGGCTATGGCTGGGCCAGAATTGACGACCGTTTCGACGTTGCTAAAGACCCCAATGAGCCAAACCGCGCTGGTTATGTCGTTGAGATTGATCCGACCGATCCGAATTCGACCCCGCGCAAGCTGACCGCGCTGGGTCGCTTCAAGCATGAGAACGCGGATACTGTGGTCAACAACGACGGTCGCGTTGTGGTGTATATGGGTGATGACGAGCGTGGTGAATTCCTGTACCGCTTCGTTTCCGATGGCGTTTACGCAGCCGGAGTGGACACGAATGCGCTGTTTGAGAATGGCGCGCTTTCGGTGGCCAAGTTCAACGATGATGGCACAGGTGAGTGGCTGGCGCTGACGCCCGAAACCACCGGCCTTGCGTCACAGGCCGAGGTTTGCATCCACACGCGTCAAGGCGCCTCGGTGGTTGGTGCCACGACCATGGACCGTCCGGAATGGGTTGCGTCAAACCCGAACGCGCCAGAAGTCTATTGCTGCCTGACCAACAACAAGAACCGTGGAGTCAAGCCAAACGCCGGGGGCGATGACACTTCGGCCAATGGTCCGAACCCGCGGGACAAGAACAACTACGGTCAGATCGTTCGTTGGCGTCCGGATGGCGGCGACCATACTGCCGCTGGCTTTGGCTGGGATTTGTATGTGCTTGCGGGCAATCCCACTGTGCATGAAGATGCCTATGCCGGGTCCCAGAACGTGAACGCCGACAACATGTTTAACTCGCCCGACGGGTTGAAATTTGACAGCAATGGCCTGCTGTGGATCCAAACCGACGGCAATTATGGCAACGAAGGTGACTTCGCCGGTCAAGGCAACAACCAGATGCTGGCGGGTGATCCAGTCACCGGTGAAATCCGCCGCTTCCTCGTCGGTCCGAACGAATGTGAGATCACCGGCCTAAGCTGGTCGCCGGATCGCCGTGCAATGTTTGTCGGCGTTCAGCACCCGGGCGAAGACGGCAACAGCCACTGGCCCGAGGGCGGCGACTCGGTCCCGCGTTCGGCGATCATCGCCATTACCCGCGAAGATGGCGGTTTGGTTGGTTGAAGCGATCTGACCCCTGAAATCTTGCCTCGGACGGCATTTTCCGTCCGGGGTTTTTCGTTTTTATGCAGCACTTTCATAGAGACGATGAGAAATATGATATGCGCGTTTGCCTGGAAACTGGTTAAAAGCCCGGTACACCACCTTGGGCAAAAACGTCGCTGGAAAAGCGCCGTGTGTCGAAAATCGACCGACCCAAGCCTACATTGAAGTTTAGAACCGGCCCATTGGGTTAGGAGGAATCACAACAATGCCTGACGTCACCATCGTGTACTGGCGCGACATTCCCGCTCAGGTCATCGTCGGCAAAGGCCGTCGTGGCGCAAAGCGGCAGTTGGAAGAACGGTTCGAGCAAGCCATCGACCGTGCCGCAATGAAGGTGAACGCCAAGGACAGTGATGCCTATCTGGCTGAATGGCGCAAGGCCGCACCTTTTGCAGTCGACGGCGATCCGTCCGAGATTGCCGAAGCCGAAGCCGTGCGTCTGGAAACGGAATACGATCAGGACCGCATCAAAGCTCTGATCGCCAACGACGGTTGGGCGTGAGCCCAGACTTTTATGGGAGGCCGAAATGGCTTTGCTGAACTTCAAGAAACGTGATGCGGTCGAAACGGGCCCTGTGAACCCGACCGTCGAAGCCTTTTTGCAAGGCTATTCGATCGAGGTGATGCCGCGAACCGCTGAAAAGGTCGACGATTTCCGCGCTCTGCTGCCCGAGGGCACTCGCGTCTACATCGCCCATATCGAGGGCACGCCCATCGAGGATATGGTCAAGACCGCCAAACGTATTGCGGCGGAAGGCTACCCTGTCATGCCGCACTTCCCGGCGCGGATCATCAAGGATGTCGCGACGCTGGAAAACTGGATCTCGATGTATCAGGGTGAAGCGGGCGTTGATCAGGCACTGCTGCTGGCCGGCGGCGTCGCAAAACCGCACGGCGATTTCGACAGCTCGATGCAACTGTTGGAAACAGGTTTGTTTGACAAGGCGGGCTTCAAGCGTTTGCATGTTGCAGGCCACCCCGAGGGCAACAAGGACATCGACCCGGACGGTTCGACCAAGAACGTGGACGATGCGCTGCGTTGGAAGCAAAAGTTCAGCGAAACAACCGATGCCGAAATGGCGCTGGCCACCCAATTTGCCTTTGACGCCAAGCCGATCATCGCTTGGGCCGACAGCCTGAAAGAGGCGGGGATCGATCTGCCGATCCATATCGGCATCGCGGGTCCAGCCAAGCTGCAGACGCTGATCAAGTTCGCTATCGCTTGTGGCGTCGGTCCGTCGCTGAAGGTTCTGCAAAAGCGCGCCATGGACGTCTCCAAGCTGCTGCTGCCCTATGAGCCGACCGACGTTGTGACTGAACTGGCCGAGCACAAGGCGGCCAACCCGGACTTCAACATCACCAACGTACACTTCTTTCCGCTGGGCGGGATCAAGACCAACGCCAACTGGGCGATCAATAACGGCGGCGCTTCGGCAAAGCCTGTAAACTCCTAAGGAACGGACATGACCCGTACAGTCGTAGAATCAAAAACAAAAACTGCAGTTCTGGGCTTTGACGAACCGTTCTGCGTGATCGGCGAGCGGATCAACCCGACCGGCCGCAAGAAACTGGCGGCCGAGCTGGAAGCGGGCGATTTCTCGACCGTCGAGAAAGACGCGCTGGCGCAGGTGATGGCAGGCGCAACCGTTCTGGATATCAACGCTGGCGTTGTCTACAACTCGAACCCCAACCCGAACGAGACCGAGCCGCCGCTGATGCGCAAGATCGTCGAGATGGTGCAGGGTCTGGTCGAAGTGCCGCTGTGCATCGACTCGTCGGTTCCCGGTGCCCTGGAGGCCGGTCTTGAAGCCGCTGAAGGCCGTCCGCTGCTGAACTCGGTCACAGGCGAAGAAGAGCGTCTGGAACTGGTTCTGCCGCTGGTCAAGAAGTACAACGTGCCTGTTGTGGCGATCTCGAACGATGACACCGGTATCTCGGAAGATCCCAATGTGCGTTTCGAAGTGGCCAAGAAGATTGTCGAGCGCGCTGCTGATTTCGGCATCCCCGCGCATGACATCGTGGTCGATCCGCTGGTCATGCCCATCGGTGCAATGGCAACTGCGGGTCAGCAGGTGTTCGCTCTGGTCCGTCGCTTGCGCGAAGAGCTGGGCGTAAACACCACCTGTGGTGCGTCCAACGTGTCGTTTGGTCTGCCGAACCGTCATGGCATCAACAACGCTTTCCTTCCGATGGCGATGGGCGCGGGGATGACTTCGGCCATCATGAACCCCGTTGCACTGCCAACAGGGCCCAAGAAAATTGCCGAGAAGAGGGCCGAGATCGAAGCCAAAGGCGTAATTCTGCCTGCTGACATGGATGATGAAACTTTCTGCCAGCTGTTCGGGCTGGGTTCGACCAAGCCGCGCGCCGGTAAGGAAATGGAGGCCATCCGCGCCGCCAACCTTCTGACCAACAATGACCCCCACGGCGGTGAGTGGATCCGGTTCAACAAAGCGCCCGACGAGGCCGGTGCCGCCGGTGGCCGTCGCGGTGGTGGTCGTCGTCGCCGCGCCTGATCTGATCCAAACAAATTCCAAAGGCCGGGCCCAGCGCCCGGCCTTTTGTTGTTTTTGACCCTGATCAATGTCGATTGCGCAGAAGGTTTCACTATGGCCCGATCAAGCGAACAAGGATCAGGTGGCACCATGAGCAAACATCATCCCCCGAAACTCTCGGAGGCGGACCTGAGCAAGCGTCTGAACAAGAAAGATTATTTCGACCAGTTGATTGATTTGCAGGCCAAGCTTGCCAGAATTCAACAAGCCTATCTGTTTCACGGGCTCAAGGGTGTTTTGGTGTTTGAAGGCTGGGATGCAGCAGGCAAAGGGGGAACCATTCGCCGGGTCAGCCAGGCTCTGGACCCGCGCAGTTTCAAAGTCTGGCCGATCGGAGCCCCCCGAAACTACTATCTCAACCGGCATTATCTGCTGCGGTTCTGGGAACGTCTGCCGCCCTCGGGTGCGATCTCTGCCTTCGATCGCAGCTGGTACGGCCGGGTTCTGGTCGAGCGGATCGAAAAGCTGACGCCCGAAGAACGCTGGCGCGCGGCTTATCAGGAAATCAACGATTTTGAACGGATGCTGGTCGATGACGGCACGCGGATCGTGAAACTGTTCTTTCATATTTCGCAAGAGGAACAGATGCGCCGTTTCACGGAGAGGCTGACAAACCCATTGAAACGCTGGAAGCTGACCTACGAAGATTTCAGAAACCGTGAGAAATGGGACATTGCCGAAGTTGCGGTTGATGAAATGTTGGCGCGTACGTCGACCAAAGTGGCTCCGTGGCATGTCATTCCAGCGAACAACAAGAAATTCGCCCGGATCAATGCGATGCAAGCCATTGTTGATGCGTTCGCAGATGGTGTTGACCTGAACCCGCAACACTTGGACCAGCGGACAATAGAGGCTGCCGGCGAAGCCCTCGACGTCGACCAATCGCTGATCGACAGCTTGCGCGCGCGAACGGAATGACAAATTGCGTACGATCTACCCATAGTCGGGTTGAACCTGTCTCCTCACTGATGATATCTCAAGGAAAGCGGCGGGTATGATGTAATGGTAGCCTGTCAGCTTCCCAAGCTGAACGCGCGGGTTCGATTCCCGCTACCCGCTCCATAAAAACCCGATAAGCGCTAATAAAATAAAGAAATAAAAAAGGGGGAAGCTGAAGCTGCCCCACATCAGAGTTTTTTTACCCGCCGATTATGCGGCCTTTCCTTCGATCAGGTTTTCCAGATCTTCGACCTTCACCATCTTGCAGCCCGTGCCCCGGTGAATCTTCAATTTACGGTTTTTCTCGGTGCAAAAGATCGGTTGATCCGATTGGCATGGTGTATAGAGCTTTCACTCTTTTTCCAGGGCGGACCCCTTAGCTACTTTTGCCCATTCGAGCCAAGCTTTTCGCTGTTCGGGGGAAAGGGCACGGAACGCCTCGAGAAGAAGCGCCTCGTCGTCTTTGTCAGGTGCGCTGAAATCTACAAGCTCAGTTGGCTCCACATCAAGGGCTGCGGCAATAATAGCTTGCTTCTTGGTGGTGAGTGGACGTTTTCCCTTTTCTAATTGCGCCAAATAAGATCGAGATAAATCAACCTTCACTGAAAGTTCGTCCTGAGTAAGCCCTTTGGCTTGCCGGATTTCTTTAATGCGTATCTTCATGATCGATCTTTGGAGCCATTGTGGGGCCCGCATTGGCGGTTTCTATGGGGTTTGCTGTGCGGTGAACCGCATCTGCCTCGGAGTCTATCAATTGGGCTTTGTGGGAGGTTGCGTCGTATCGGTTGAGAACTGCAGGTTCGACGAACTTTATTGGGGGATGATCCGTTTGATGAGTGCCATTTCCACTCTTTGTTGCATTGGTGGATCACAAGCTCAGGGTTAGGCACTTTATCGACCCATGATCTTTTCCATGCGAGTTCTCCTTGGTCTCTTTTGTAAAGTAAACATGTTGCATTAAGCAACAACAAAGTGAACGTGTTGACAAAAAATCGGCACAACCCAAAAGGTCAGGCGCAAGGTCAATATAAGGTCAGATATGTTATAGATTTAAAACAATAAAATATAGTACGGAAGTCAAGATAAGGTCAGGTTCGAGGTCGGCGAAAGGTCACTAAAGTAACAAGTAAACAAATACATTGATGCTGATGATAGGGTTTTCGCGTTTACAGTTTGTTGCTTAATGCAGAGTTCGCGCCTATCCTGCGGTCGATCTTGAGGCGAAAGAGGCACCGCCCCGGAATGAGCAGCACAACCGACAATCCAGCCTTGGCAGACACAACCCGGCTCGATCAATTCGACCTGAACCCGCGTCAGCGGGCCTTTGTGCTTACCTACCTTGCTGATCCGAACGCGAAAAAGGCCGCAATCGACGCCGGATATGCAGAAGGATCAGCATAGGCCCAAGGTTCGCGATTGTTAAGCAATGTTAAGGTTGCCCGCGCCATCGCTGAGGGTCGCAAACAGGTCGAGAGCAAGACCATGCTGGATGCAGAGGGCATTGTGAACCTCTGGACGCAAATCGCCCTGTCAGACCCAAACGAACTGACACAGCACATCCACGCGCCTTGTCGCTACTGCTACGGCATCGACCATCAGTACCGGTGGAAGACAGAGCGGGAGTTCACCGAGCGCAAGGCTGAAAAGGTGTTCTTCCTGTTCCACGACGACAATGAGCGCGACGGCGCAATGTCAGGTGCAATCGTAGACCCGCGTATCCCAGACGATGCAAGCGGTTACGGTTATCGCCTCACAGACCCGCCAAACCCGGCCTGTCCTGAGTGTTCCGGCATGGGGATCGAAATCACCCGCATGGCAGACACCCGCAAACTCAGCCCCGCCGCGCGCCTCGTGTTCGATGGTGTGAAGGAAACCAAGCAGGGTGTCGAAATCAAGGTGCAGGACCGGACCAAGACCCTTGAGAACATAGCCAAAGACTTGGACATGTTCGCGGGCAAGGTCGATGCAGAAGAGGCCAGCCCGCTCGACCACCTTGTTCAGCGCATGATGGGCGCGGGCAACGCAGTGCCCGTCAATCCGGGCAACGAAAGTGACTACTTGGTTGGTGCGCCCTCCATCGCAGGCCGTTGCTGGTGATATGGATGGTACCGCTGAGAACCTTGCGGTCGTGGAGCCCAGCAACGCCGCGTGGTTTCGAGAAAATGTTCTTGATGCGGTTGAGACCCTCGTGGTCGAGCCAGAACAGATGCGATATGGATAATCCTCCTGTCGCCCTTGAATTACGATAACGCAGTTGACGGAATCTACTGAGTAATGACCGCTCAGCATGAGAACCCGTCATCCGATTGAAACCGTCTTATGACGGCAGAGAACCCAAATCGACCCTAAAAAATGGCGCAACCTATCGCCCGCGGTGAATGTAGATAGCGCGCTTTAGGTTGGGTCGCGATAGAATATCGAAAGCCGAGAATGTCTTACATGTCTGCCATTCGATTACTAGCCTATGCTCTAGTAACCCATCTAGGCCTCTATGCTTGGATCGGATCACCTGGCAACCCTATCGCCTCTCTGATGTGGTCAGGCAGATGAAGATTTTGTGCGAGGATATCCGCCTTTTCTGACAGCGCTTCCGCACGTTCTGCAGCAGTTTCCGCGTTGGAGAGCATTCCCGACTTCCTGAGTATCCACGACTTCACTAACCAGAAGTGTCTGCAGTAGGGACGCATTTCAGTCGCGTCTGAAATTGCTTCGATCGCGAGTTGGTTATCACCCGCCATCATGTGTGCAATCGAAAGGGGATAAAGCCGGTACGGCAAAAACGGATCCTCGGTGGAACGACTCACGGCCTTCGCTAAACTCTTCCGAGCAGCTTCCCAGTTGCCGGCAATGACTTCGGTGTAACCACTCGCCTCCATACCCAAAACGTAGCTGGGATTCAGTCGGAAAATCCTATCAATGTCCTTCCGGGCGCCATGCAGATCACCCGCGAGGCGCGCGCGTACCTGCGCCCGCGTATACCAGCAGTAGTCAGAGCGAGGCGCAGCTTGAACGGCCTTGTTCGAAGATTCAATGATCCGCACACGCAAATCAGGATCAGCCTCGCGATAGCATGCTTCTAGGGGGTAGAGTTTGGCTTCACACCACATTGCAAGCCCGGACCCGTTCTCGGGATCAAGTCCAAGCGCTCGCTCCAGTAATTTACCCGCATGACTATAGTCCTCGACGGTGGCACGGTAAAACAGCATTGCCGCTCGGGATCTCAACTCACTAGGGCTCAATTGATCGTCTGGAATATCATTAAGCCGGTCACCGTCAAACGCATTGATTTGCAGACGTAAATCGTCTGACAGCTGTTCTGCAGCCCGGTCGCTTAATTCAAACAAATCTTCAGACTCTCCGTTTAAGAAGCGCGACCAGGTTACCTGTCCATCTCCCAACCGGGTAAGGCTAGACGATATCCTTGCTTCGCTCTCCCGGCAGCGCAACCTGCACCTCAGGCTGTAAGTTGCTTCGGTCTCGGATGTTGAATCTGTTGCAATTACACGCACACCAGTGCGGCGCGAAAGACTGTGAACCAACTGCTCCTGCAGGTCAGCACAAACCTCAAGCGTCTCTCTCGTTTCGGGAGCACTTGTGACCGGCTCGACTGCAATGGAAGGCAATTCGGTGAGTTCAATTTCACGCTGTGTGGCGGGCCGCCATTGAAACCCATTCACAGGATTGGCAAGGTTCTTTAAATCGAATCTACCCGCATCGCTGAAGTCCGCTGAAAGCTTTTCGTCCAACTGCCGCTTAAGGTCTTCGGAGATCATCACACCACCGGGTGGAGCCTCAGTTTGCAAGCGTGCGGTGATGTTTATACCGGCACCATAAATGTCGGCCTCGTCTTGAACAATTTCCCCGAGATGCGCAGCCATCCTAAGCCTGATTTTCTCATGGTCGACCAAGGCCAACTGTACAAACTGAGCGGTTTCGATTGCCGCTGATACTGAAGGAAAGGCAATTATCCATCCATCACCCAAGCGCTTCAGTATCTCGCCGCCTCTTTGTACCGCCTCTGGTTCCAGTAGTTTATCCCGAAGTTCGCGGACCAGCCCGATTGCGAGCGACTGATCCGCCTCCATCGCGGACGTATAGCCGACCAGGTCAGCCATCAAGATCACAGCAAGGCGAGCTCTCATATAGCAAGGTTAAAACAACGTTCAGTTATTGTCATCTTTTGAAGCGGGCGAAGTGACCGCTGGGTATCATCAAAGCAATGCAGTGAATGGCGGCTTCGTCAGCGCAGCGGTCGTTGGGATGGGTCGCAGCGAATTAGCGGTTTGAGCCCAAAATACCGGATGATGCAAGTCGCACAAATGTCTGTTAATCAACCTGTGCGGCAAGCCATTTGGCTAGGATGCCGATCAGTATCACGGTTGGACGAATGACCTCGGGACTGCTTTTGAAGTACTTGACGGAGTTTGGTCTGGTCATCACGCGGTCTTGTGGCCAAGCAATCGCTGAGGTCTATAGCGCGCAGTCTTCACCGAGCGCCCTCAACCATCAGTCGTAAGCAGCGATGGCCGCAAGCCCAATCGCAAAGCCTGCCAATCGCAGCAGGGGATTAACTGGTACATGGCGGGAAGTTTCGGGTTTGTGGTTTCGGTTTGCACTGGATCAGTTCTCTTTTAGTTTGGCGCAGAAATGTGCGCAGCGTGAAACCCAGAAAACACACAATTTGTTTTCGTCCTTCGCTTCAGCTGCGCATACATGTTCTGGTCTATGGAAGGTTTGTAGAAAGGCTGGCGCAGTCCACGTCTGTCTTGCGAGAACCAAACATATCCGCCAACAGGTTTCGGCCTGGGTTGATAACAAATCCGGTATCCGCCGAAAGGCCTTTCGCAAGAAACAAGTCCGCCCCCTGATCCGTGGCATCGGATGAAACGCGCACCATGTCGCTGATCAGATCCCGCCCTGCCAGCAGTTCGCGCATCACATTGGGGTTCGTGATGACAATTCGGATCGATCCCGTTCGACCCACATCGATATGTTCACCAGTAAAGTCACCTGCCACAAAACGGACAGGCATCGTGCGACAAGCACTGTTGATGCGAAACGAGGCGGTGCCTTTGCCGGCAATCCCGCGCAGCATCAAAAGATTCCCTTCCTTTGGGTGCGGAATATTGATGACGGCGATGTCGCTTTCCGGCTTGGTGATCGCTTCGGCGTTTGCAACATCGGTTGTTGCGACGGAGATCAAAATCAGGCTGACCGCCAATCCAATGGTCGCCAGATAACCTTTTGGCGTTCTGAGTTTCATGACAATTCCTTTCATGGTTGCTGTCCCAAGCTTGTGGGTAGTGCAAACAAGAAAGTTGAAAGGTGCGAAACCCGCGCCCGGATCTACGTTTCCGAACGTTTGAAATCGCGATTGAGAACGTATTTGTCGCCGCTCCCCTGGCGTTTATAGGCAGAAGGAGTTTGGCCGGTCAGGCGACGAAACTCCGTGTTGAAGCTGGACTTGCTTTGGAATCCGGCCTCTAACATGATGTCTGTCACGGGCAGATCAGTGGTTGTTAGCAGCATTGCTGCATGTCGCACGCGAAAGCCGTTGATATAGCGAGAAATATTCTCTCCGTGAACGCGATTGACCGCTTTTGATACGCTTCGTGCGGGGCAGTGAAGCCGCCGGCCCAACCGCGCGAGCGTCAGATCCGGGTCCTTGAAGATATGCTGTTCTGCCATCAGCTGATCTAGCTTGCGCAACAGGTCCTGATCTTCTTCCAGAGGAGGCTCTGCCGCGGGAGCGCCTGAAGCGTGCCGCGTCTGGCCCCCAAGGACAATTGGCACACCAACAAGCGCACAGAGCAAGACGGCCGTAACAATCACACCTGATATGCCTGTCAGCAGCTGGATGACCCCTGCATTGCCTGCAGAAAGCACCGCAACAAAGATCATATCAGCCGCAACGATCAGGGCGATGAAGAGGAGTGCAAAGAGCAACGCAAGCCTGGTCATGCGAAATTTGTTGGGGGCGACCTGAACAAATGCTTCCGGCGGCTGGCGCAACATCCTCGCCAGCAAAATCGCACAGATGGCATTGGTGCCGATCACGACCAAATCAGCGGACCAGGCCGTTGGTAGAAAAAGCGCAAGTTGCCCAATCACAATACCAATGGCGGCCATCAGAAGCCTCTCTCGGGTTGGGAACCCGGTCGTTGACGCAAGTGATTGAAAACCAAGCCATAGCGTGGGAGCTATCAGAATCGCAATATGAGGCTGTATCCGGCTCAGCCCATCAATCCCATATTCCGATCTCAATCCCACAAAGACGGTGACCACTGCAACAAGGCCAAGTGCAAGGCTAAAAAGTACGCGCGCAGCAACGGGCAGCAGCGGTCTGCTGACAACTGCTACTGCGACGAAAACCGCGAGAATCGAAATGAGCCAAGAAGTGGGAACCGTGCTCACGGTGGTATTCCTCAAATCAGGTTCTCAAGTGCAATGGCTTAGATGCCCAAAGCATTTCAGGCGCTGTTCATCCGAGCTGTTTGACACGCAAGACTACAATGCCATCGAATTTAACACCACATGCATTGGAGCTTGCTAGTAGTCTCCGGTACAAGATCGCGTTTTAGAACTTTGTTCAGGTCAAACGGCGGCATAGGGCATTCGTGATGTTTCGTGGATGCTGCAAGCGGCTCACTCTCAATGGAGTGAAAGACCTCTGACCATCGGTAGCAGACATCGCTCCACCGGACACGGACAACGGCTTTGTCCCGCAACTAGGAAGTAGTTCCCGTTCAAACCAACGTCCGGTTCCAGTTCAAGCGGTCAGTGGCGCTCCAAAGCAGACGTTGTCGCGGAGCCGACCGGTATTGAGAGTCCGGTTTCAATCGCTTTGTGGACATCCGACAAAAATGCTCAGATGACCACATCGAGCCCAAAGGTGACCTCTATACACGTTGCAGTAATCGGCAAAATGGGCGGAAAGCGGGCATTCGCTGCAACCGAAAGAGCATCTCACTCGATCATGAAAAGTGGCCTTTCCCAGCCGGAAAGGCAGGACAAATAGTGTAGGGTGGGCATCCCAGCGGGAATGCGGAAAAGTAGGCTTCTACAGTCGCTATAAATGGCCCTTTGCCAACTCGAGTGGCGATATATGACATAAGTTCACGCAATATGGGGCTATTTAGCGGCTACAAAACGCACCCGCGTTTTTAATCTATTCAATCGACCATGAATACTGTTTCGCTGGTGTCAATTGCCTGTTGCGCCGCTTGCCCCATCCTAACGGCCCAGAGGCCGTCATTCAAACTCACATCCGGCTTTGCTTTTTCGCCACGAAGCACAGCCAAGAATCCTTCATGCTGGTAGTAGGTCGACCCATTGTGATCCCCAGCCGCCAACAGATTTGGGTCCACTGGAACGTCCATTGATACGGGACCTTTGGGAATGCGCGGACTAATGATTACACGCGGAGGCGGGGGGGCGCCCAAGTGATCCTGCCAAAAGCGTCCGGGTCCTGGAACCAGCGCCTCGATTTTAACATCTGGTCCGACGGCCGAAATTTCTTCCTGATAGCGAGAGCCTTCGGCAAACATGCAAAGTTCCAACATCGCGCGCGCGCCCGAAGCAAAGTCGACAAGAACATAGCCGTGATCCAGAATATCTGGGGTTTGGCCGTCGTAACTCTCGTCCAAATGGTTCACCGCCTGCCCACCACTTGCCGTTATCCGTACCGGGTCGGATTGCAATATCAGGCGCATTAGGTCGAAGAAGTGGCAGCATTTTTCAACAAAAGTACCGCCCGTATTGCGGTTGAAACGGTTCCAGTGGCCGACCTTTTCCAGGAATGGAAATCGATGCTCGCGGATCGATAACATTTTTACACCACCTGTCGCCTGAGTCTTCTCGATCAGAGCAGCAATAGGGGGCATGTACCGGTATTCCATCGCGACCCAAACCGGGCAGGGGTAGTCGCGCTGCAACTGCTCGAGTCGGGTCACGTCTTGCGGGTCGGTGAACAATGGCTTTTCTACCAAAAGCGGTAGTGGACGTGTTTCAGCGATTTCGCAAATCTGGTCTACATGAAAATGGTTTGGGCTAACAATGACGACGCAGTCCAGTTCTTCAACCGCCAGAAGCTCTTGCACGGAACCAACCATGGCTGCAGTTGGCGCAAGTGCCTTGGCGACTTTTGTCATCTCTGGATCGGGCTCAAAGATCGCTGACACATTAGTACCTTCCAGCAATCCGATATTGTGCAGGTGCTCTTGCCCCATCATTCCGCATCCAATCAGCCCGTAATTGATGGTCCGGGTCATGTGCGATTCCTTTTACTTCAAACGTTGTACGTAGTTGGCCCGATCTGGGTCGAACCATGTTTTTGAGAATTCAACGGCTTCGGCGTTTTCCGACCAGCTGAACCGCTCGATGTAACCTACCGCTTGGCCCGCTGGTTTGGTAAATTCAGGAGGGGTCCAGTCCGGTAGCGGCCGGACCGATACTCTGTCTTCGGCTCTTGCGATCCAAAATCCCAATTGCCGCTGATAATAGCGATAGAGTGAGTCGGACAGTAGGCTCTGGTCGACCAGACCAGCTGATTCGTCTAGCCAGATTTCTTCGACAGCGATGATTGTATCATTCAGGTAGCGCATCCGCCGCACGCGCGAACCGGCATCAGAATCACCGAATTTAGGCAGATCGATTGGCTTTTTTTGATGGTCAACTGACAGGATATCCGCACGTGGCAGGCCACCCCCTTCAGGTAGTTCCAGCCGGAACATTGCATAGACGCTATTTTGTGTGCCGGTCTCGCGGATGTAGTTTCCTGAGCCTTGGATACGCTCCAACATCCCTTTTTTTTCTAGCTCAGAGAGCGATTTTCGTAGCGTTCCAACCGAGACATTCAACTCCGCGGCCATCTCGCGCTCGGGTGGCAAGCGCTCACCTTCAATAAGGCGACCAGCCGAGATGTCACGGATCAGAAGTTCCGCGATCTGAATAAATACCGGCAGGGCATTTGGGTTTCGGTTGGACACAGGCACAGTAGACGCTTCACTCGGCCGCAGGAAAAATTGATACACTATTGATCTACATCAAAGCGATTGCTACGCAAGAGGAAAGTCAAAGATGTACGGAGCGTAAATCAAATGAGCATCGTCCCCATCACATCCCCCGATCTGGATGCGGCCGAAGTTTCGTGGTTTGCCGCGCTGTGTTCCGATGATTACCAGTTCCTTGGCGTTCCCGATGGCGACCTGCGGTCGAGTTGGGAGCATTGTTCGAACATTGTGAAGGAGGCCGAAGCGCAGGGTTTTCGCAACATCCTATGCCCGTCCTCCTATCAGGTCGGTCAAGACACGCTGAGCTTTGTCGCCGGCTGCGCTCCGATCACCGAACGGATCAACCTGCTGGCCGCCGTACGCTGTGGTGAGATGCAACCGATCATGCTGGCCCGCACCATCGCAACGCTGGATCACATGCTGAAGGGGCGGTTGACGGTTAACATCATCTCATCCGACTTTCCCGGTGAGAAAGCCGACAGCGCGTTCCGCTACCAACGCTCGCGCGAAGTGGTGGAGATTCTGAAACAGGCCTGGACCCAGGATGAGATCAATCATGCAGGCGAAGTCTATAACTTCTCGGGCCTGACCACTGACCCAGTCAAGCCATACCAGGCTGGAGGGCCGCTACTCTATTTCGGCGGCTATTCTCCCTCCGCTTTGGATCTGTGTGGTGAGCATTGCGATGTCTATCTGATGTGGCCTGAAACCAAGGACCAACTGGCTGAACGGATGAAGGCTGTTCACGCCGTCGCGGAAAACTACGACCGCACGCTGGATTACGGCCTGCGTGTCCATATGATCGTTCGCGATACCGAGGCTGAGGCGCAGGAATACGCGGACTACATCGTCTCGAAGCTGGACGACGAATACGGTCGCGCCATCCGCGAACGGGCGCTGGATTCGACTTCGCTGGGTGTGGCGCATCAGGCCAGGAACCGCGACCTGGCGGATGAGTACGGCTATGTTGAACCCGGTCTCTGGACCGGTGTTGGCCGGGCGCGGTCTGGCTGCGGTGCCGCTCTGGTCGGATCCACCGATCAGGTTATGTCGAAGATCGAGGAATACCAGAAGATGGGCATCCGCGCTTTCATCTTCTCGGGCTACCCGCATCTGGACGAAGCCCGTCATTTCGGCGCCCGCGTATTGCCGAACCTGAAAATCTGTTCCCTTCCCGAAGCTTACGGAAGGATTCCAAATACGACCCCGGCCACACCGCTGGGCAACGGAGAACGCCGCTGATGCAACGTGTGAAACTATCTGACTCGCTTGAAATGAGCCGCCTTGTCTATGGCATGTGGCGGTTGGGCGATGACAGTGACACGTCCGCGGGCCATGTCGAGGCCAAGATTCAGGCCTGTCTGGATCAGGGCATCACCACCTTCGATCAGGCCGACATCTATGGCGGCTACCAGGCCGAGGCTGTGCTGGGCACGGCCCTGCGCGCCAATCCAAGCCTGCGTCAGAAGATGGAATTTGTCACCAAATGTGACATCGTCGCGCCGGTTGGCCGTTACGCGGATGCGAAAGTAAAATACTACGACACCTCGCGCGCTCACATTCTGAAATCGGTCGACACGTCGCTGTCCGAAATGGCGATTGACCACATCGATCTGCTGCTGATCCACCGCCCAGATCCCATGATGGACCACCATGAAACTGGAGCAGCTCTGGATGAGGTTGTTGCCAGTGGCAAGGTCGGCGCCGTCGGTGTGTCCAACTTCCGCCCGTGGGATTGGTCGTTGCTGCAATCGGCGATGAAAACGCAGTTGGTCACTAACCAGATTGAAATTTCTCTGGGTGAGATCAGCCCCTTCACCAACGGAGACCTGGCGTTTCACCAACAGCATGGCCATCCGTTGATGGCATGGTCGCCGCTAGGTGGAGGCCTGTTGATGGCCGGAAACCCACCGGTTGGGGTTGTCGCTGATGAAATCGCAGCCGAGTTCGGCGTGGATCGCGCCGCCGTCGCCGTGGCGTTCCTGCTGGCCCATCCGGCCAGCATCCTGCCGGTTCTAGGCACCAACAGTCTGGACCGGATCAAACGCGCCTCGGACGCATTGAAAGTCAAACTGGATCGGGAAAGCTGGTTCCGCCTGTACGAGGCGGCACTGGGGAACGAGGTTCCATGATGAACGCAATCTCAAAGGACATGACCCACACCTTCGTTCCGCAAAAGGAGGACACCCGCACCTTGCGCGATGCCTTCGGCCGTTTTGCGACCGGTGTCACCATCGTCACTTGTGATAGCGCGGACGGGCCGGTCTGCATCACCGCGAACAGCTTTTCGTCCCTATCGCTCGACCCACCGCTGATCATGTGGGCCGGAGACCGCAACTCGCGCCGCTTCCCCTATTTCCACAAAGCCCGTCATTTCAGCGTCCACGTGCTGTCCTCGGAACAGGCCGAGCTGTGTTTCGGCTGCTCGAAAGACGCCTTTGCACTGCGGGACATCAACCACGAGCGCTGTAAGAATGGGACACCGGTGTTGGCGGACTGCCTTGCTCGGTTCGAATGCGAACAGCACGCGTATCATGATGCAGGCGATCACGTTATTGTAGTTGGAAAGGTTCTCAAGGCCAGCATGTCGGATGGAGACGCGCTGACCTTTTATGCTGGGAAACTCGGCCAATTCGCGAAAGCCTAAGCGCGATTTGACGACCGTGGGACATACCCGCGGCTGAACAAGGGAGGATCCGCATGAGCGGACTGGCATCGGTGCTTGCGCCGATTGCATTCGTGAACGAAACCGTGCTGCGTCTGGGCCGCGCGGTTGGTATTGTTGCGATTGCGCTCATGGTGATCGCAATTCTGATCCAGGTGTTCTTCCGATACGTTCTGGGCAACGCGCTGCCCTGGCCGGATGAGGCCGCGCGGTTCTGTATGTTGTGGATGACCGGTCTTATGGCGCCCACTGCCTTTCGGCGCGGCGGCTTTGTGGCCATAGACATGCTGGAACGCTTCCTTCCCCGCGTCGTCGGCCAAACGTTGAATCTGTTCCTGCTTTTGATCGCGCTCTCCGTCTTGGTGGTCGCAGTCAACATCGGCTGGTCCGAGGTTACCGGCTTTGGCGGCAAATTCGCCACTGCCGCGCTGTATCTGCCCACCTCTTTCGGGTTCGACGAATGGTATCGCATTCCACGCAGTTGGATGATGGCATCGCTGCTGGTGGGGATCATCCTGCTGATCTCGGTGAATATCGAGCTGATCCTGCGATCCTTCATCACTCTGCTGGGCGGCGGCCACCTGTTGCCCGAAATTCCCGATGCGGCAGTGGGGGCCGAATAAATGCTGATCTGGTTCCTGCCCATCTTCCTGATTTTCCTGCTGATCGGCCTACCGGTCTTATTTGCCCTTTTGGCCGCGCCCGGTATCTTGCTGTGGCTCAACGGTCAGGCCAATGACATCACGCTGCTCTATCGCAATGTCTATAACGGCATGGACAGCTTCCCGCTGATGGCGATTCCCTTCTTCATGCTGGCCGGAGAGTTGATGAATCGCGGTGGCATCACTATCCGCTTGGTCGAGTTCAGCCAAGCCTTGATGGGCCACCTGCGCGGTGGTCTGGCGCATGTGAACGTGCTGAGCTCGATCCTCTTCGCGGGCCTCTCGGGGTCCGCCGTGGCGGACACCTCGGCGCTTGGGTCGATGCTGATCCCGGCGATGGAGAAACAGGGCTATACCCGCAAATTCGCTGCCGCGATCACAGCAGCCAGTTCAGTCATTGGTCCAATCATCCCGCCCTCAGGCATCATGATCATTTACGCCTATGTGATGGGCGAAAGCGTGGCCGCTCTGTTTTTGGCGGGTATCGTCCCCGGCGTGATGGTCGGCGTTGGTCTGATGCTGATGATCAAACTCATGGCAGACCGATATAACTTCCCCGTTGCCAGCCGAAAATACACTTGGCCCGAACGGCGTCAGGCCAGCCTGAAAGCCTTTTTCCCATTGATGACCCCGGTGATCATTCTAGGCGGCATTCTGGGCGGCATTTTCACACCAACCGAGGCCGCCGCCGTCGCCGTGGGTTACGCCTTCATCATCGGCTTCTTCGTCTTGCGCACGCTGACTTGGAAAGAAGTGCCAGAAGTTCTCAGCAACGCAGGCATGACCTCCGCCGTCGTCCTGCTGCTGGTCGGCGCGGCGATGGCGTTCAAGACGGTTGTCAGCCTCAGCCATGCGCCGGAACAACTGGCCTCGCTGATCCTCAGCCTTTCGGAAAACCCGCTTATCTTGCTGTTCCTGATCAACCTGCTGCTATTCATCGTCGGCATGTTTCTAGATGCAGGCCCCGCGATCATCATCCTTGGCCCGATCCTTGGACCCATCTTCACCAGCCTTGGTGTAGACCCGATCCATTTCGCCATCATCATGAGCGTCAACCTGACCGTCGGCCTCGCCACTCCGCCGATGGGCTTGGTCCTGTTTGTCGCCGCCGCCGTATCCCGCGAACGGGTCGAAACAATCGCCAAGGCGATCCTGCCGTTCCTGGCTGTCGAAATCATAGTGATATTCCTAATCACCTATATCCCCGCACTATCTATGACTATCCCTAGGATAACGGGATTTGCCAACTAACTGAGTTCCACAGGGAGGAAACGCATGCTCAGAAACTTCATCAAAACCGCAGCGGTGGCCACATCGCTTGTGGCCGTGTCCGCTATGGCCGCCACAGCTGCCGACTACACACTGCGCGCTACTGCCAACTCGAACGAAAATGACGAAGATTATGACGGCCTGATCGTCTTCAAGAACTATGTCGAGGCAGCCTCGAACGGTGCGATTGAGGTCGAGCTGTTCATCGGCACCCAACTGTGTTCGAACGGCGCGGAATGCCTGCAAGGCGTGGCCGATGGCACCATCGACATCTACATCTCCACCTCGGGCGGGGCCTCGGGCATCTTTCCTTACGTGCAGGTTCTGGACCTGCCCTACCTGATGGCCGATGACCGCATTGCCGAGCATGTTCTGTCCGGCGACTTCACCCGCACCATGCGCGACATGGCATTGGAAGATTCTGGCGGTGCGATACGTCTTATGACCATTGGCAACACCGGCGGCTGGCGCAACTTCGCCAACACCCAGCGCCGCATTGCCGAGCCTGCCGACATGGAAGGTCTGAAAATCCGCACCGTGGTCGCCGACCTGCCGCAGGAACTTGTCAAAGCTCTGGGAGCTTCGCCGACACCGATCCCATGGCCGGAACTGTTCACTAGCTTCCAGACCGGCGTGGTCGAGGGATCCAAGAACGGCATCACCGACATTATGGGCATGAAATTCCCTGACGCGGGTCTGCAATATGTCACGCTGGACGGCCATGCCTATATGGGAGCGCTGTGGTGGATGAACAACGCCAAGTTCCAGGAGATGCCCGAGGAAATGCGCCGCGTCGTTGTCGACGGTTTCTATGCGCTGCAACAGGCCACCTTTGCCTCGCCCAAGCGAAAGTCGATTCAGGCCTATGAGGATTTTGTCGCCGGTGGTGGGGACCTCTATGTCCTAACGCCAGATCAGAAGGCTGCGTTCAAAGAGGCCGCTACCCCGGTTTATGACTGGTTCCAGTCCAACGTCGCCCGCGGGGATGAAATCTTTGGCGCGTTGACCGAAGCGGTTACTGCGGCTGAGGCCGATGTGAACGCCTCACGCGCAGCAGACCTTAACTAAATGCAAGGGCCGGGCTTTGCGGCCCGGCCATCACCGAAACGGGTACATCCACCCTTTGTAGTCGTTGACAAGCACATGCGCCCTTTCGATCTGCTCCGGCGACATTTTCTTAACCACTTCCTCAAGGCTGATCGCCGCGTCGGGGTCGCCGCCAATGGCGCTGAGCGTGTACCACAAGTAGGCTCGCACAAGATCGGGCGCGGGCATGCCCAGACCCAATTCATAATACCAACCAACGCCCGACTGAGCCCCCGGATGCCCCTTCATCGAGGCGCGCAGATACCATTCAAAGGCCCGTTCGTAATCCTGCTCGACCCCGAGACCCAGCCCGTACATCACGCCAATCAACTCCTCGGCCTCGGCGTTGCCCGAGCGAGCGGCTGGAAGAAGTTCCTCGCGCGCGGCTTCAAACTGACCGGCTTCCATCAGATCGCGTGCTTGCTCCAGTTCAGCCAGGGCCGGAGACGCAAATACGCAAAGGGCGAAAACAAGCTGGCGCATGGGATAGTTGCTCTCTTGTGGGTTGGGGCCGCGGCGGCACAGGATTTGCCGCGCCCGCTAACCAATGATGACTTTGTTCCTTTTGATATGGAACAGGCCGCCGTCGGTCATCAACTGTTTTACGACCCGATCCTGTCAGGCAACCGCAACATCACCTGCGCCCATTGTCACCACCCGGATTTCGGCACCTCGGACGGGTTGTCACTGGGTATAGGAGAAGGCGGGCAGGGGTTGGGGCCGGACCGCACACCCGGCACTGGGGCAGACAGAATACGCAAACGCATCCCTCGCAACTCTCCGGGCCTATGGAACCTTGGGGCCAAGGAAATTCATACCGTATTTCACGACGGCCGGTTGAGCATTTCCAACGTCTACGGCAATGCCTTCAATTCCCCAGCGCAGGAGTGGCTGCCTGAGGGTCTGAATTCCCTGCTGGCGGCCCAGGCTCTGTTTCCCCTGACTTCACAATTTGAGATGGCGGGCAATGTGGCCGAGAATGAGGTTACAGGCGCGGTGCATGATCGTATTGACAAGGGCTGGCCGATTCTGGCGAAACGCGTCCGCACCGATCCACGCTATGGTCCGGCCATCGTCGCCGCCTTTGATGAGGTCGAGACGACCGAAGACATCACTATCACGCAAGTCGCCAACGCTCTGGCCGCATTCATGGCGATCGAGTGGCGTAGTACCGACAGCCAGTTTGACCACTACCTCGCAGGTGACGCAAATGCCCTTTCACCGGCCCAATTGGATGGGGTGAAGCTTTTCTACGGCAAAGCCCGCTGCTCCACCTGCCACACCGGACCGCTCATGTCAGATCAGAAGTTCCATGCCTTGGGATTACCGCCCTTTGGGCCGGGCCGCACCCGTCAGTGGGATCCCGTTGTCCGGGATGTTGGCCGCATGGGTGAAAGCAACCGCCTTGAGGATGCTTATAGGTTTCGCACCCCTATGTTGCGCAACGTTGCCCTGACTGCGCCTTACGGTCACAATGGCGCCTTCCCCGATCTTGAAAGCGTCGTTCGCCATCATTTAGACCCGCAGGCAAGCCTAGAAAAGTGGAGTCCCAAAATGGCTGCATTGCCCGAGGTGCCATGGTTGCAAAAAACTGATTTCTTAGTTTGGGAGGACTACTATGAGATGGAGCGGCAACGCAAAAAAAATGACATTGTTCCGATCCAACTCACGGAGTTAGAAATTCAAAACCTGATTGCATTTTTACATTCGTTGACAGGTGTCAGCGCAGGTTCATTGAAGTTTGGGGTACCGAAAGGATTTATTCCTTAGCTATCCCTCAGGAAGATATTGTTGCGGAATGCTATTGTCGTACTTCGCCTATATCTCAATCACGTACACCATTTGCAGCGGGGCAAATCTCGGCAGTTAGCTGTTGTGGGACCAACGCATCGGGTTGGGCGGTTGTGTCCGAATGGGCCTCGGACGCGTGGAATTCCACCTTGCTGAGCGCAGGTTTCAAATGCCGGTTTTGTGTGAGATCATCTACGCTTTGGCTTCGCAGCTGCGGCTAAAGTCCGGTTTGACGGGCCGCATCGCAGCATCGATGGTTATCGCCGGAGGTCGGCTTTGGGCCGTTTTTGAGTCCCACGGCTCTAAATGCAACCGACCGATTTGTCCGCAAGTCTGCCGTTCAGAAGATCTCAGCGAACGTCCGCTGCCGTTCAACGCAGAACTTCAGGCGAAACTTCTCGAAATGACCACCAGCAATGACCGCCATCTGTTTCAGAGCCGTCATCTGACGAAAAGACTCAGATGACCGGATCGAGCCCAAAGCGGAAACGAATATAACTCGCTCAGTGGCCCCACAAGCCGAACGCAAAGCTGAGTTCGGGTGTGCTAGTCCTAGCGGTTTTCCATAAGAAAAGTTAAGGATCAGGTAGAGGTGGAATGGTGCGTAGATACATCACGATAGCCTCAAGGTCTTCGGGCGCCATTGTCGCATAGTAGGCGTAACCCATCGGCGGTTGCATTTGTGTCCCGTCTGGGCGTTCACCCGAAACGATCATGGTTTTCAGCTCTTCTTCCGTATATCCGACCAACCCATCTTCGTGGCTCGTGATATTGGAAGCGACGGATACCCCCCACGGTCCATGGAACTCGAACCCACCTGCGCCAAGATGAGTTTCGAACATAGGACCCTTGGGGCCGAATGTCGTATGGCATTCCGTGCAATGCGCGACTGGCCCTGCGAGATATGCGCCATATTCGACAGTTGCGCCTTGCGGCGGCGATGAAACGGTATCAATCGGCGGACCGTAGTCTGGAGGAAGTGGAAAGCCATACGTTGAACCGGGCGTCTCATTACCACTCGCAGGCATTGTTCTGAGAAACATAACCATCGACATGACGTCGTCGTCACTCAGACCGCGATATAAGCCGATCGGCATAGGCGGCCCTATGACCGTACCATCTGGACGAACACCTTCGCGTATCGCTCGGGCAAGCTCTTCGTCACTCCAATCCGCAACCCGGCTACCGGGTGTTATGTTGACAGCCCAGGCCTCCATCAAGTCGCTCTTTTCAACCATCATACCACCCAACTCGTTGGACATATCAGGCCCATTTGGTCCTTGAGGTGTATGGCAGTTTCCGCACGCCGCAGGACCACGGACGAGGTATTCACCACGTGCCAAACTCGGTTCGGCCATTGCCGCAAACGGAAAAGAAATAGCTGAAATAGCTATGATTAGTTTATGCATGTTTTGTCCCCCCAACGTTGGGTGTGAACCGGTCAACAATAAAACACTCGTTTAAAGTCCCAACAATTTGAGATCATACATTACTTTGAGAAAATCCAAAAAACTTTGCCGCTCCACGTTCGCTTCATTAACGAAACTTCCGTTTGATCTGCAGGCAAAAAGTGATTTGTAGAGTTCTTCCCAACCTCCTCAAGCCGATTGCATAGGGCGAGCGTTCACCCATGATGAATGCTATCAGGAGGTTGGATTTAGGTAAGCCTAATTTGTGGGGGCTGGTCCTAGTCCCGCATTGGCGACAACCAAACCAAGTTCTTCGTCTGAAACCGATCCAGAGTACTTGTCCCGCGGAGGCATAGGTCTGGTTTTCCAATGTGGTTCAAACGTGAAGCTGGACATATTTCGACCGTCCACCAAGGCACCGTTCCCAGCGCCCAGTGCGTAATCATAATAAAGTTTGAGAATCTCTTCTTCCGTCACCTGTTCAGTCGCTGCATGTTTCAAACAGGCAGCCCTCCATTTTTTGACACGGGCATAATCGTCGCCAATCGGCAATTCGAAATCCTCATAGTAGTCAAGAAACCAAAAACGCTTGAATACTGGCGTAAAAACCGCCTCTGCTAATCCGAAATCATCAAACAAGAATACGCCGTCCGGATTGTGGGTAAGCAGGAAGTCGTTAAGATCGCGGTACAGTGCAAGCAGCTTTTCGTTGTGCACATCTTTCTGCCCTTGGTCTTGGTTCATGACATAGACATAGCCTGCCATTGTGAATGGACCCTCCTTGGCAATCAACATAGACTCCACTGCGTGTTCGCCAGGGTTAGAGCGCCGCAGTTTTGGCCCTTCAAGTACTTCGTCAAGGTAACGAAGAATAACCAGACTTTCCTTTAAAATCTGACCTTCCACGGTTTCGAGAACTGGAAGCGCCGTTGTTCCTCGTGTTTTCCTTAGAAGCTCTGGGTCGCGAGGCTTCGTGATGTCCACAACGCGGAATTCAACTGCATCTTGCAGACCTCGAAGTGCCAACAGAATCTCAAGGCGCTGAGAAAAGGGGCATACAGGGATATGATAGACGGTATGCTTTGCCATATTGCTTAATCCAGTGGAGAGCCGATGAAAGTCATATCGTGTTGCTGCTACATTAGTCTAAGGATTGTTTGTCACAAAGAAAAAGTCTGCAATGTCTTCAAAGTGGACATCTGCCACGATTTGGAAAATGACCGCATCGAGCCTCGAGCGGGCTTCTTTCCGTCTCATTAGTCCGGCAATCCTGCGGCTTTTAGGCCCGCCACAATCTTTAGTCTGTGCTCTTCCTTTGCGTAGGGCAATTGGGAATTCAGTGTGGATACCGTAGCTACAGGGATCAATTCGAGAAGCCTCGAACCGGCTTCCTCTGCTTCTTGTAATTTGCCCTGCGCCGTTTTTACCGCCGACAAAAATATATAGTTCATAGGAAACTGAGGCGCGTTTCGTATTGCTGCCTGCAAGTATTCGATAGCTTCTTCATAGCGGTCAAGCTGCAACATTAGGTGACCATAATTCAGAAGGTAAATGGGCGGAGTATGTGGTTCTAGCCGCATAGCCCGGTCCATTGGCGCAATTGCCAACTCCGGTGTTCCCGCGTAGATAAGTGAAGAAGCCTGCCACAGATGTCCATCAGAGGAATTAGGGTCCAGTGATAAGGCTGTTTCATGCTCAGAAAGAGCTCTTTTGAACCCGTCGCCCCACATATGCATCCAACCCAGAAACGCGTGAGCGGCAGCAAGGTTAGGGTCTATCTTGGCGGCACGTTCGGCCTCAGCCAATGCTTCGTCGAACGCGTTGTGGTGGCTGTTCCACTTGAAGAACCAAGCATGGAATTTTAAGTAGCTTCTAACTGCCATAGCATAGGCGAAATTTGGGTCAGCTTCTAACGCTTTGGTGAATATTACCTGCGCTTCGGCGTTGGCTTGCGGACCCGGTTCACGATAGCGCAGTCGGCCTTTAAGAAACCAGTCACGCGCTTCAGTATTCTCTGTGTATTGACTGCCAAGACGATTTTCCTCACCTTCCCGCAACTGTATAGACAGCGCGTCGACAACTTCTCTTGTAATCTCGTCTTGCAGGTCAAAAACGTCTTCCAGCGTTCCGTCTCTGCGATTGGCCCAGACGTGACTTCCATTCGCGGTTTCAATTAGCTGAGCGTTCATGCGAACCCGGTTGCCTGCCTTGCGGATACTGCCCTCAAGAACATAGTGCACCCCCAACTCCTTGCCGACGCGTCGCAGATCTACTGCCTTGCCTTTGTAAACAAAGGAAGAGTTGCGACCGATGACTAACAAGCCAGACAATTTTGAGAGGTCGGTGATCAAGTCCTCTGTCATGCCGTCTGCGAAGTACTCTTGCTCTGCATCACCTGACATATTGTCGAACGGCAAAACCGCTATAGACGGAATTTTTGGCAAGCTCGGGGTTGAAATCAACCCTGAATCTGGGGTGGACTTTTTAGTATTTGCGTCATCATTTGCCGAGTTCGTCCATTTCCAGATGCGGATTGGCTCTACAATGTTTTTTACCTGCTGAGCTCCCGCGTCTTGAAAAGGCACATCCAAGCGGTGCTTGATCTGTTCATGGACCGAGGCCGAAATGCAGATTCCGCCAGGATCGGACAGCGTTTCCAATCTTGAAGCCACATTTACACCATCGCCATGAATGTCGTCACCTTCCACCACAACGTCGCCGATATTTATGCCGACACGAAAAGTAATCTCGTGATCGCCTGGTGCTTCTCCGTTGCGTGAATGGATAGATTTTTGAATATCATAGGCGCATGAAACTGCGTCGACGGCGCTGGCGAACTCCGTCAAAACTCCGTCTCCCATCCATTTGACTACTCGACCTTCGTGTTTTGCAACGGAGGGCTCTACAACATTTTCCCGAAGTTCACGCAATTTCAGCAATGTTCGTTCTTCATTGGTGCGGACAAGGCGCGAGTAACCAACGACATCTGCCGCAAGTATTGCGGCCAGTCTTCGTTTCATAAACACACCCTCCTAAAGTTGGGAGACTAAACTCACGCAAAACTGAAATCCAGTTTTGAATTACATCTAGCGCTCAACAAGACTGGGGTGGTGAAAGGGGCACGTAAGCTGGTTTCACGGTGGCTGCTTTCTCCGCATTGCGGTCGCTCGCGATATTTGGGCGCACGTCTGAACCGAGCCCAAACTACTTGATGCTGCGCGTCGCAGCAATGTCAGCTTTCAGGTTGCTCTCGTATTTTCTACATTGCGGGGCGAGGCAATCGCGGTGAGCTACTTTTAGCTCAATCGACCATAAAAGGTCATTCGGGCGGCTTCAGAAAGTTCGACACCGTGTTCGGCATTATAAGCAAGCACTGCGAGAATGCGCGTTAGATCGCCTTCATTCGGTGCCACCCGGTGAATCGAGTTGCGGCCCCGGAAGAAGACCAGTGTACCGGCATCGGCCTCGACAATTTCCACTGGCGCCCTTCCGTCCAAAATTTCATTAACTTTCTCAAATCCCATTTCGCCTAAATCTGCATCGCGAACGGCGTTAACGTATTCGAACTGCCCACCCTTTTCAGGCGCTTGCACCATCAAGGTGATGGCAAAGGACGAGTTGTCAAAATGCCAGCCAAGCTCCTCTCCCTTTTCAGCAAAATGCAGGTTGATGGAAGATAGTGGGTCTGCGTATTGGTGCATCGCGTCTTCGCCAAGGACATCGCACAAGAAGCTCCGGAAAACCGGGGCGTCGTAGAGTTGGCGCAATGGTGAACCCTGCGGCATCAAATCATCGGTAATGCATCCTTTGGATGAGGTGACGAGGCGATTGCGTGCATGGTCGTCAGCAAACCTTTCGTCTTTTGGGGTCAGGTAGACGTTGTGTTGCTTTGTTGACTTAAAGACCTTGTCTTTGTTGGCGATGCCCTCGTCACGGATTGTATCAATCGCTCCCTTTTGAACAAATCCCGGCATCACGAAGACACCCGTTTCGTTAAACTCTTTCTTACAAGCTGCGCGGAAATCCGCATTGCCGATCGGAAAGGCTTTTAAGTCGATAATGTCTTTCAGCTCCATTGGTCTCTCCTGCCGTCAAGTTGCGTTGTTGACGTGATACAGAGGCACAAAGAACAAATAAAATTGTTTTTTGTTGCCTTTAAAGTGGAAAAAGTTATCCAAGTGTCATGGTCGAAATAACACTCAAACAATGCCGCTACTTCCGAGCAGTGGCGCAGACTGGTGGGGTCGCTTCAGCAGCGCAGCTCGTTAGCATCTCGCAGCCCGCCGTTGCCCAAGCTATCGCCAAACTGGAAACTCAAACGGGACTTGTGTTGTTTCGACGCTTGCACGCGCGCGGAATGGAGCTGACGGCACAAGGTGTCGAGTTCCTTCGATATGCTGAACAAATGCTGGTTTACGCCGACAAAATGGACGTCGCAGTGGCAGATATTGCTGCTCACAGAATGGGAACATTACGCCTAGGCTGCTTTCAGTCGATTGCGCCGTTCTACCTGTCGCACATCCTCAGCGTCTTCCCGAGACACATGCCTGGTGTAGTTTTGGATGTCGACGAACTTCTGCAAGAAGACCTGATCGTAGCCCTGGGCCGAAACAAAATCGACCTAGCGATCCTTTATGATCTGGGCATTGATGACACCTTGTTCCGCATACGTCCTCTTGCAACGGCAGACCTCTATCTGATCGTCCCACCAAACCACAGGCTTTCAAAAAGGGTGTCCGTGTCAATTCGTGAGATCGACGGAGAGGAGTTCGTGCTTTTCGATGCGCCTCAAAGCCGGGACTATTTTCTTAGCATTTTTTCCGAGTTCGATATTGCACCGAATATCACGTTTCGATCGTCGTCGATTGAATCGGTTCGCTGTAACGTGGCAAACGGGCTGGGTGTTTCGCTTCTCTCGATGAAACCTGCCGACAACAAAACCTACGACGGCGGTCGGGTTGTCCCGATCAAACTCTCCGATGCAATACCGCCGATGCGAATTGTCATCGCGTCACATATGGCAGCCCCAGAGAATCTGCTGGCTGACAGGTTTACCGGCATTTGTCGGAGCCTGTTCCAGGACCGGAAAATGCCATAGGACGTTGCGAGGCCGGAAGCTAAATTACGTGGAGAGCGGTCATTTATTGGACGCAGGGAAACGCCTGCTTTGTCCCGCAAAGTAGACGTTCACGCAAGTTGCAGCGAAAGACCGCACCGAGCCCAAATTGACCGTTGCTGCGCGCAGCTCCAATGAAAGCAATGCGCAGGAAGCGGACTTTGCAAAGCGGGGTGGTCGACATGTTCCAGCAGTTCACTTACGGAGCTAGTGTCAAAGAGCGGTCCGCCATTGCAAACACGCCTTGCAAGTGCGCAATCTGGATGTTTGTGAGCCAACACGTTGATCCCACAAAGCAGATCCTGTTTTAGGGGCGAATTCCCTTAGTTCGAGTTCTCAGATAATACGTACTGATGGATATTGTCGTCATCACGACCATCATCACTTCTTTTTTTGTTGTAATCGGCGTGGCAGAACCATTGGCTGCACGTATGCGCCTGCCTTACAGCGTTATCCTAGCGGTCCTAGGGATAGTGATCGGACTTGGCGCAACGTTCTTTCTCAACACTGACTTGACGGATGCACTGAACCCGGGAGCGCAGGCGATAATTGATTTGCCGATCCGGTCAGACGTCTTCCTCTATGTTTTCCTGCCGACGTTGCTCTTCCAGGCGACACTCGGCATGAACCTGCGCAGGATGCTGGATGACTGGATGCCCATCCTGATGATGGCCGTTGTGGCGGTGATTGTGGCGACACTTTCCATAGGCTATGCGCTCAGTTGGGTAAGTGCGCTACCGCTGGTCGCCTGCCTGTTGATTGGCGCTATCGTATCGACAACTGATCCTTCGGCGGTTGTCAGCATTTTTAGGTCAATATCCGCACCACGCAGGTTGTCGCGAATAATCGAGGGTGAAAGCCTCCTGAACGATGCTGCCGCGATTGCTCTTTTCGGGCTATTCATGAGCTTTGTGATGCTCGGCAGACCTGATCCATCACTAAGTGAAGCCGTGGGGCAGTTTCCGCTGTTGATCGCCGGTGGCGCACTCACCGGTTGGCTTATGGCGCGTATGGCGGTTTGGATGATGGCTTTCGTAGACCGTTGGGAGAAGGCGCAGATTTCAATTTCTGTCGCGATGCCGTACCTCGCCTATATCGTTGCGGAACAAAGCGTCGGGGCTTCTGGTGTTATCGCAGTGGTGGTCACAGGACTAACGCTCAACCTCACCGGCCCCGGTCGTTTGTCACCGATCGCTTGGACAAATCTGCAAGAAGTATGGGATCTCCTGGCACATTGGGCCGGAGCGCTGATCTTTATTCTTGCAGCATTGTTGATCCCGAGACTGTTGGAAGGAGTTCAACCGTCTGACTTTGGCCTGTTGGCAGTAGTGGTTCTTGCCGCAACACTGGCGCGGGCAGCGGTTCTTTTCGGTTTGTTGCCATTGCTAACGACAATCGGTCTTTCGCCAGCTGTGGAACGCCCCTATCGCACCGCAATGCTTTGGGGTGGGCTGCGGGGCGCCGTGACTTTGGCGTTGGCACTGGCGGTCACCGAAAGCACTCATGTACCGCTCGAAACCAAGCGTCTGGTCGGCATTTTGGCCACTGGCTTTACGCTGTTTACACTGATTGTCCAAGGAACAACCTTGCGAACGGTGATCACAAAGCTAGGGCTCGACAAACTTACTCCGCTTGATACGGCGTTGTCGCGCCAGGTGGTCGCGGTCGCCTTGCAATCGGTCCGCGAGGATGTGTCCCGCACCGCAGAAAACTACAACCTGACCCACCAAATTGTAAGAAACGAAGCCAAACAATTTAGCGAACGTCTCGACGAGGCTGTAAAGGCCGCCGAAGACAGCGCAGAGATCCTTGATCGTGACCGGATTACACTTGGCCTTATTGCGTTGGCCGGTGCAGAGCGGGATTCTGTTTTGGCCCGAATGCGAGAGCGCACCATGTCATCTGTTCTCAGCGAAAAAATTCTGTCAGACGCGGATCGGCTCATTGAAGGCGCAAGGACCGGTGGGCGGATCGGCTATCAGCGCGCGTCCAATCGATCCGTCGTCTATGGAAAATCTTTTCGGATCGCCGTGTTCCTGCAAAACCGCCTACGAATCTCGTTTCCGCTCACTCGTATAACAGCGGACCGGTTCGAAAGGCTGCTCATGCAACGTCTGATCCTTCGGGATCTCGATGGGTTTGTCCGTGGTCGCATACGCCGGATACACGGTCGCCGGGTTGCGGAGTTGCTAGACGACCTGTTGGAGCGCCGATCCGAGGCGGTTGAGACAGCGCTTGAAGGATTGCGGCTCCAATATCCAGGCTATGCGGAAAAGCTGGAGCGGCGGTTCATCCGAAGGACAGCATTGCGACTGGAGGAGCGAGAATACGCCGTCATGCGAGAGGATGGCCTGGTAGGCGAAGAGCTATATTCAGTGTTGATACAGGAAGTGGCGGCACGACGTGCTTTATCTGAAGGGCGTCCGGTACTGGACATCGCCCTAAAGGGGCGGGATCTGGTCAGGCAATTTCCACTATTCTCTGATCTCGACAAAGCTTCACTGCGAAAACTCAGTAGAGCGCTGCGTACCCGCTACGCCAACGCGGGCGACACGATCCTTTCCAAAGATGAATTGACTCGGGGTGTGTTTTTCATCGCTTCTGGGGCAGTCGAAGTGGAATTCGGCAGACACACCACACGGTTAGGTCGTGGCGAAATGTTTGGGCAATTGGCCATGCTAATGAAACGGCCCCGTCGTGTGAACGTGCGGGTGTTGGCACCCTCGACATTGCTTGAGCTAGACGAAGCGCGATTCCGGCGACTACTTCGGCGAAGCGAAGCCATGCGGAACTCCGTCAAGATGAGCGCCAGCAAACGCATGATCGACCCTGCGGGGTTGGACCTGGAAGAGCATGAAGGTTCTGCTGATCAAGGATAGTTGTAAAGAAAGCTCATCAATTGGAACGGAACCGCTACAACTGTTTTTTCATTTCGCGGAAGCGCGATGTCCGCTTTGAGCCGGGCGCGGGCACTGTCTTGCGCTGAGTGGACGGCGGCTTTGTCCGCTCAGCGGTCATTCAGACGGAACGCAGCGAACGGCTGCTCTGAGACCATACCGGATCGACACTGTTAATCGAACTACCGTTGTGGCGAATACCAAATCGGCGAAGTGTAGGCGCGTTCCTGCGTTGTTAATTGGACGCCACCCGGCATGTCTATTCCGAACTTCACTGCATCATACGCCGTCCAGCGAGGGGTCGGAATTTCTATAACTCGGGCATAATAAAATGCGCTTTCCGAGGGATCGAAATCTGGGTCTTCCCACACGGTTCCCAACTCAGAGGCTCCGATTGTGTTGGTCCACGAGGGGATAGAAAGGTCCACTGTGGTGCCTACTGACGGCAACTTACCAGCGGCATCTGGTTCGCGAGAACCAGACCAGGCCACGTCGTAGACTTTTTCCCGTTGCTCTCCATCTGCATCTAACCAGCCCTTTATGATCTGGATTCGATCCAGGTTTGCTCCCATCGGATCACGAAGCGCATATACCAGAAAGGAAGGTGCGCTTTCACCAGGGTCAAGCTCGCCACCCATCGGCACACCTTTGATGTATCCCACAAGCGCCAAGTCGCGCCGTAAGGCATCTTCTTCGGTAAAAGAAAATCCTCCGAACATACGGACGCGCATTCTGGGCCCTGTTGTTGCGTAGGTCTCACGCCGATGCATCGCATCCCAAATGGCTTCTCGGGAATTCTCCTGCGCCCATACTGCGGTCAGACCGCCAGTAATGTATTGCGACGAAAGCAGCGCAACAGTCCCGTCAGCATAGGTCTTACTGACATGTTGGCTGCGCTCTTCGCTGGGCTCGTAACCAGTGAACTTCCCGAAGAAATTGTCGTTATCTGGAGCCGTTAAACCTGTGTGTGTGTCACTGGCCCCACCCAGGCCAAACTTGAAAGGGTTTACTCCCAAAGCCTTTTCCAAAGATAAGCCTCGAAGTAACCCGGATCGAGCGTATTCACCGGACAACATTTCTGGCTCTTTCGGAACCGAAGCATCCAGATTGCCGTAATCCCATGTTTCGAAGTCAGCAAATTCATCGTCAGGTGATAGGAACGGGTGGGCCTCACCATCTCCCTTAATCTGAGTTGGTTCGTACAGTCTTTCCCATTTGTTTCGCGCTTCTGCGTATGCGGGATCTAACGGCACCCCATCCGCGAAGCTATCGACTAACGGGAACATCCAACCGTTAGACAAGTTCCCATTATGTGGAATAGCAAAAACACGCCCGCCTGTCGTTTGCTCATAGTTCTCCAACCACTTCCAAAGATCACGCGGGTTAGGTGAGCCCACAGGTGCCGTTGTTGTATAAGGCAGTATCTGTCTTGTGAGCTCAGGGCCGTCGCGAAAGATCACATTTCGGTGCAAATTGTTCCCTGCAACAAGAGATGTCCATTCATAGGCGATAAAGGTGCTGAACACGCCTGGATCATTGAACTCTTCCGCGGCATCGATAATTTCGTCCCAAACACGGGCATACGCGGGGTTGCCCGGTTGATAGTTCAGCGCAGGTGATACCTGTCCTTGGGCAAAAGCCGCTGTAAGCTCGAGCGCAGCCGCTAGAGCGGCTTCTCCACCCTTGTTGAATTCTTCATGGAAATATCTGCCTTGCTCATCTGCCAAGATGTTGGGAGCACCTCCGATGATGTCGGTGATAGCACCCATCGCATCCGAATGATCTGTAATCATGAAGAAATCGAGAGGCATCGACAACTTTACAGGTTGTCCCGTGTTCGACACAACTTCTTCGCCACGCGCAAACCGATAGGCATCACGCGGCATGAGGCGCGTACCGCCTCCACCAGCATCCCCGGAAAGACCAGTATGAACGTGAGTGTCACCAAAATAGACGTGAGTTGGATATGCGCGTTTGGCGTAAGGTGAATAAGGTCGACCGGAAGGACCGGAAAGGCCTGACGGATTTATTGCATCCTGAGCTAAGACTGGGCTCCCCAGAATGAGAGCTGCTGGCAAAACATAGCGAAACAATTTTTCCTCCATAATTGAAGGCACGATAGCATAACTCTGCTCCGGAAGTTATTTCGACTGAGTTCGAAGGATTGCCAAGTCCGCGTGGCAGACGCTCACGATAATAATGCGAATGACCGCGTCGAGCCCAAAGCGGCCATTTGTCCAACCCTTACTTTCTACTCCGCGGCTACGGCTTCTCTGAGCCTAAAGCTCACCTTTGAGGTATGGTACTTAAGTGATCAGCTAGGGCGCGAACCTGCTCTGGACTCACATAAAGGCGATCCAAAAGAGCAATAGTGTCAATTGTTGGCCAGTTTTGCTTCAAGTCTGCCTCCAAGGCCAAGGCCTCTGCTTGATTTCCGAGTGCCGCATTCGCTGCTGCGAGGTAGACCAAAGTGGGAGCCGAAATCGGGTCTCCGGCGCGGGTGGCGGCATTGAGAGCGTCGATGGCTTGCTCGTATTTTCCCGCGTGAAAGCTAGCAGCGCCATAGATACTCTTGTTTGCAAATCGTCCTAAGCCCGATGTCCGCGGACGGTCGCTCGTCGACGCGGCGAGTGCTGCGTCAAAGTCGCCAGTCGCCAGCATGACCATTGCATAGAAGTCTAGAACGTTGCCGTCCTTAGGGGCGAGATCCAAGGCAATGTCTGCGTGCTCCACGGCTCGCTTTGTATCACCTTCGGCAAGGTCAACCCAGGACAGTGCCGATTGCGTCCATGAGTTGGCAGGTGATAGAAGTTCGGCTTGGTTGGCCAAATGGCGTGCTTCCTTTAGCAGAGCAGAACGCTCAGGACCGTCTGGCGCAAAAATCGCAAAAGCAGCCAAACACTGGGATGCTCCTGCATATCCGCCAAAGTAGGATTCGTCCTTCTCGATTGCATGACGGAACATAGCCAAAGCTAGTTCCAGCTGTGCCCGCTCAATCATGGGAAAAATCAAATTTCGCGCCTGATCTGAGAGCGTCACAGCTTGAAGGCTAGACGGCGACTTCGCCAGATGTGCGCGCCTTTCTGCCTCTAGCGTGGGATCATTTGAGGTCTCGAATTGTCCGGACACGTCGGTCGTGTTTTCTCCGGTAGAACTGATCGTGATCCCCAAGCCCAAGCCGACACTAAGCGCCGCGAAGATGCTTACGCCAATCTGAAATGGCCTGCTCTTCCATCTGCTATGGAGTTCTAAATCTGTCGCAACGTCCTCAGTTTGGGCGTCCGAAGAATACTTGAGTTCGAAACGAGGTACATACCCGCCGGGATCGATATGAATATGGATAGGGTCGTCTCGTCCCGGGCCGGCAAAATACTGTGCAAGCCGGCGCCTGAGACGCCCAGCGTCAACCCGAACGATGTTATGGCTGTCACCATTTTGATCCGGAGATCTGTCGTAGACATCCTCGGCGATTGTTTTGGCGAGTGGCTTTCGTGTGGGATCAAGAAGGTTTTGTTCTACGATGTAGTCCAGCAATTCAGAGAGCCGACTCGCGCCTGTGAAAAGCTCACTGGACTTCACACGATTGAGCTCTTCACGAACTTCTTCCAACTCCAGATGCCCCGACCAATGCGGGTGCTTTTTGCCTGTAGTTTCCCTGGGACCCATGCCAGCAGACTACTGATAAACGGTCAAATTGAAAGGATTTTCACCCCTTTCTCACCGTGTGAAACTTCCACTGGTTTCAGCGATAGTTAGTGTGATCCTAGCGGGAGCTATTGGGTTCGATAAGCACATGCGGGAATTCGAGAGGCATTTTGGTGGACTTGCAGAAAAGATTCAGGAGCGCCGAAAAACGGACGCTGAGCTTGACGAGATTTGCAACGATTTCGAACTTTTGATGACGAGCCAGCAATGCGAATTCGCTCCAGAGGATGCTTGGAACGATGCCTTCAAGAGTAGCCTTGCAGGGTTGAAGAAGGAAATTTTGGCAAAGCTCAAACCCGACTGAGCAAAGCGGGTCAATTGGAACAACAAAAAGAGAGTTTGGAGCGCTTGGGTGATTTTCATGCACCACGAACACCGTTTCACAATACAAAAAATGAGGAACCAAAATGCGAAGTCTATGTCAATTCCTAGCACCGATTTGCGGGATCGCTCTTGTCCTGTCGCCAACCATAGCTCGGGCTCAAGACGCACCGATTGTTCGCGACGCCGAGTATAGAATACTGGAACGACAGCACGGGGAACGCTGGACGGTCGAAGACAAGGGCATCGACGTCAAGTTGGCCGAATTCCGAGAAAAGAACGGCGGCAACCCCCCCAACATACTTTACATACTGCTGGATGACATCGGGTTTGGCGAAGTCGGAATGCCGGATCTGGACGTGGTACGTGGATACTCGACGCCAAACATTACGGACTTCGCCGAACAGGGTATGTCCATGATGCGGATGTATACCGAACCATCCTGCACACCAACGCGGGTTGCCATGCTTACCGGTCGCCACCCAGTCCGTACCGGTTTTGATGAAGCAAAAGCAGTGCCCGAAGGCGAAGGCCTGGCGGATCGCGAAGTGACCCTTGCCGAAGTGCTGAGCGAAAACGGCTACGCAACAGCCCATATAGGTAAGTGGCACATGGGTGACATCGAACAGAGCTACGCAATCAACCAGGGTTTCGATTATGCCGAACACCCGATCCACCAGCAGGCGCAACTCGCCTTGATGAGCTCGACGGCCCTGAACGAGGGGCATGTTGACGGTGTCGATTTACGGCTTCGCACCACCGAACTGATGCTGGATGACACATTCCGCATCGACCCATACGCAATGGTTTACGGAACCGCCGGTGAAAAAGGTGGGACGATCAGAGAAGTCCATATGGAGTCGGGGCAGAAGTTCTCGCAGGACGATTATGTTGCCATGGGACAGCGCTACAAGCGAAGCACCCTGGAGCAGCTGGAAAAGCTTGCAGCAGGCGATAAGCCGTTCTTTTTGCAATACTGGCCGTTGTTTCCGATCAGCTTCACGAGGACGGACATCGAACAGGCACAAACCCTGAATGGTGGGCCTATCCCAGAGGCAATTGTTAAGGTTGATGGCTATATCGGTGAAATCCTGGACCGAGTCGAAGAACTGGGGATCGCGGACAGCACGATCATTGTGATCATGGGCGACAACGGCCCATTCATGGAATTCGTCGACAAAAGTGGCCAGTCCGACCGGATCTATCGCGGCGGCAAGACAGAACACTTGGAAGGTGGTGTTCGCGTCAATGCCTATGTCCGCTGGCCTGGGATGATAGAGGAAGGGTCTCGGGTAAAAGACATCACCCATGTCTCGGATTTGTTCAGCACCTTTGCGCGACTGGGCGACGGTGAGGCGAGTATCCCGCGCGACCGGATCATCGACGGTGTCGATCAGACCGCTCTGTGGCTTCTTGGGGAAACGCATGGGCGTCGAGATTATGTATTTGTCTACGAAGGGTTTGTGCTGAGATCTCTGGTCAAGCAGCAATACAAGATGCATTTGCCACCTCCTGGCGGAAACCCCATCCTTGCTGCCATGTACGACCTATACAAGAACCCGCGTGAGGATCGCCCGCAGGATTCCATTCGTATTGGAGTAGGTTTCGGCGCCAATTTCAGTCTGATGGCCCAACGCCATCTTGCCATGAAAGAGCTTTATCCTGACATGCCTCCAGGGCATGGGCCACTATATGGCGGAATTGAAAACCTTCGACCTGAAACAAAGGAACTCGTGGACAACATCCTATTTGCTCAAGGTCTCACTAGAAAGTCGGATTAAACGGCCCCCGATCAAGTGTCCTGACCGGCACAGTCCGGTCAGGTTTATTTAGAACTTGCGCGATTGAAGGACCGAACGCGATGAAACTTGCTTTCTTTTTCTCACCGAAAACTCTGGCTCTTATCACTGCTGCTTTCGGCATAATGTTACCCTCGGTCACAAAGGCCGAACCCGTGGCCCTCTCATTTTCTGAAGACTGGCGACATGGCGTGACTGTCTACGGTTTTCTACCACAATCGCTGACGGGGACGTCGACTATTGCTAATACCAGCGTTGATCTTGATTTGGATTTTCAAGACGCGCTGGAACTCTTGGACTTCGGTATCTCGGCACAATACGAAGGTTGGACGGGGAACTGGGGCTTCATAGTCGACGCAAACTACGCAAAGCTAGGGGCCGATCAATCCATCCCACTTCCGGCCGGGAACATTGACGTTGACCTCAATGTTAAGCAATCGTGGATCGGATTTTTGGGCGGTTACAAAGTTGCAAATGGGGTTTATGGCAAGAACGATCACCGGTATTCCGTAGATCTGCAAGCTGGGCTTCGCTACAACGAGCTGAAGCAGGAGGCTGACGTTTCCACTATGGGGCCTAGCGTTACCCTTGGCGGGACTGAAACGTGGACCGAGGTGGTTGTTGGCGCTCGTGGCGCGTGGGAGCTCTCGGACCGTTGGTTCTTGGTTGCTGCGGCTGACGCAGGCCTTGGTGGCGAAAATGTCAACTCCCACTGGCGTGTTTCGCTGGGCCTCGCCTATCAAGCTTGGGAAAATACCTCTATTCGTTTCGGATGGCGGCACTACGAAATCGACTATGGGACTGAACGGTCCGATGGGACATTCGCCTATGACGTCATGCAAACAGGACCACTGGTTGGTGTAACATTCTCTTTCTGACTACGAGCGTGTCGTAGAGGAAAAACAAAGTCCTGGTGATTGTCATTCGCGGTCTTCGTTCCTTGGAAACGCCGAACTTGCGTTCAGTGGCTGCTTGGTCCGCATAGCGGTCGCTCATGCCAAGTGCAGCGAATGACCGCAATGAGCCCACCTTGATCAATGCTGCACGGTGCCCCAATGACCGAAATGCGGACAAACCTGCCGTCCAGTGTTTTACGCGAACGTCCGCTTTCCGCGCTTTCTGCGCTTTGCGGCAGCCGCTAACAAACCAACAGGGCGGATAAACTGTTGCACGAAGTCTCCTTTGCCCAACAAATGGTTGACCAATGATAACCTAAGCCGTCCGTTCAATCTTGAATGTAGAAGCATGCCCAGCGGGCGCGCAAGGTGCCGCTCATATAGTGTCCCCGATCGTAGATCGAGCTTCAAGCTACCGGCTTGCCGAGACAAAAACGCTTTCGCGCTGATCAAAGTATGGGTCTTTCGATCTCCGTCGATGGTCTTCTCTATACGGGCCAACAAACGGTATTTGCTGCCTTCGGCCATAAGGTCGGGGAAGATCTCGAACCCTTTGAAAGAGAGTGGGTCCGGCTTGGACTTCTCAATGCCGCCGAAGAGTTTTGAGTAGAGGGACATCGGGCGGCTCCTTTCAGCCGGCTCTAGTCAGCGACTAGCGCCGCTGAATGCCGTGGTGAAGAGCGTTTCACGGTCAATTCGTTGCTTGCCCGATGTGAAAGTACTCACTTTACATGGTCAAAATGTCCCTAGCAGCAGTGAAGGACCCGACCCAAAAGAGTGACGTCTGACACTACGCTGGTGCCGCAACAATCCTAGCGGCGCATCAGCTTCCCAGACACACTGATTTGACCTCTCGCAAATGCAATCCGAGCATCAGTAGGGTCGGCCAGAGTAGATAGGTTTGGATTTCAACGTTCTCTCCAAAGGTCAGCAGGAGAACTGTGAGCAACAGCCCGAGCGGCAGCCTCCCGCGTTCTGACTTTATGGCGTCCAGCGTGACGATTGCTAAATGAACGAGGAAAGGAACGAGAAACGCGGCAAATCCGGTCAGCCCTTTCACGAATAGCAACCCGTACCAGGTGTGATGGCTGCCGATAGGCATGTACTCAACAAGATGCGCTCCGGGTCTGACTGTGCCGTGCCCGAAAACCATCGCATCCGATTGCCAGCGCTCATACGCAATACGCTGCAGAGTTTCGCGTACGCGGGTACTGTCGGCGCGCGCGGATTTGAAGCTGTAAAGGGCTCGGTTGCCGAACTCGACAAAGACTGCGCCCCGAACGGCTACGGCGGTGGTGACTGCAGACAAAAGAATCCACCCCAAGCTGCGGGCTACAAGTGGCAACAGGCGGGGTGACAGCGAGCAGATCACCAATCCAACCATGCCCATTCGGGACTTGGACATCAAGATCATCAGAACTCCGGCAGCCAAGCCGATGACCTTCCAGCTGCGGTGCTTTTCTTCTAGGGCAAATAGGACCATGCAGACGCCCAACAAGGCTGCGAATGGCGACCAGGGCGCAAAGAACTGCCACCGCGGCGTGCCGCTGGCGGGGTCGATTGTATACAGGTAGACCGAGAAATATTCAGGTCCCGGGCCGCCCACTGCTTTAAGGGGAGATGTAAACAGCAGATGCGGCAGACCGGCATAGGGGGCGGCAATGAGCAACGGCAGAAGGCACAAGGTCCAAAGGCCCACCACGCATTGCCCTCTGACCAAAACCTCGCGCCGTATTGGCAAAACCGCCCCTGCTAGGATAAACAACGGGATCAGCGCCCAACCCTTTGCCCATCCGATACCCGATTTGATCGTTTTGGTGGTGCCGAGGTTCCAATCCGCGTGGCCTGCCCAAAGTGAGACCAGCATCACCAGCATGCCAACGCTCCAGATCCAGACCAGAGCAGGTACAGGGCCCGTTGCACGCATATCCAAACGGATCGCCGGGCCGAGATAAAGTGACACCCCGGCTATCGCAGCCAACATCCAACCTAGCACCGGACCGACAACATACAGCGCGCCAAGCCCGTAGAACGGCCATGTCCAGATCAGCGTACACCAGACGATCTTTTCGGCTGGCGTTTGAGGGGCCACACGCGTCAAACTGCGGCCTCTTTCTGGTCTTTCAGCAGCTTTGAGATCAGCGGGTTTCGGATCCATGCCAGAACCAAACCCATCAGCAGCATAAGGCTTGCAGCGATCCCGGCGGCAATCGAGATCTTCTTGTTCGGCGAAGACGGGCGAGTCGGCAGAGACGGGTTCTCCAGCACTTGGATCAAGGGATAGGAGGCATAGACATCGGTCTTTTTCGACTCGGACCGCGCGATGGCAGAGGCGAACACGGCTTCTGCCACGGCGAAATCTCTCTGCCGGTCCTCCAATTCAGCGGCGATGGGGGCGAGGTCTGACAGGCGCAGGGTTTCCAGACGAACTTGTGCGCGCTGTGTCGCGACATGCTCTTCCAATCCGGCGCGCAAGGCATCTTCGCGCACCAATTCGCTGAGTAACTGCGCCCGTTGCCCTTCCGGCGCGCGATCCAGTCCACCGAGCTGCTCGACCTCAAGACCAGTCACCTGCGTCGCGCGTTTTAAAGCAACCGATCGCGCCCCTTCATATTCGTTTTGGGCATTCACATAGATTGGGTGGCGCGCTCCGTAGGTCGCATCGGCTTGTGCTAGCTTTGCAGCCCCAACCGACACGTCCTTAAGCAACGATAGGTACTGAGCATCGGCATAGAGCTTCAGCGTTGCCGCCGCTCCATCAGAGGGCAGATCCAACGCGACCTGAAGTGCGGCGACACGTTCCGTTTGGCGTGCCAACTCACTCTCCTGCGTACGCAATTCTTGTTTTGCACGGTCATTTGCGGCGACCTGTTCTTGGTATTGCGCGACCGAAATCAACCCGCTTTCTGACTGCAGCTCCTTGATTTCGGCCCGCGTGGCCTGAATTGCGCGGGTGTAGTCCTCGATCGCGCCCGTATTACTGGCCTCGCGCGTGGCAATTTCATCGGCCCGCAGGGCGTCAATCTCAGCGAAAAAAGCGGCCACCAAGGCGTCACCATATTGCTGAGCGTCTGCCGGAGAGGCAGCTTGAAGCTCGATATGTATCAGGCTGGTTTGATCGACCAGTTGCACCCGCGGCTTTCCAAACGCGTCCCGGTCAGCCTCTACCGCCTTGGATGCCGCGTCGAGTATACGGTCGGCCGACAACAAACGTTTATACGTCTCGGTCGGGCTGATTGACCCGTTGGCAAAGGCGGAATTCGCGTATGAGGATGCCTGACCGATATTGGCCAGATTGACCGATGCCGAAGCGCCAGATCCTGGCAGTATCAATGATGCGTGAGAGGTGTATTTGACAGGCGCGGTTGCCAAATATCCGCTGATCGGGGCCCAGATGCAGCTCGCTCCCAGAAGGTACAGCGCCACATACCGGGGCAGGCGGCCTACATCGCTAAGGCGCCCGCCCTTTACGATGCGGCGCCACCCGAGTGTTCTGAAATTGGATCGGGAAATGTGCGCCCACCACAGAAATTGCGTGTCACGCGTGGATGCAGAGGAATTCGAAATCTGTTGCGGCATGGAAAAACCCTTTCTTTCAAGGGTGATATACCGCATCTGGTCGCTGATCATTCGCTCAGCAGGTTAGGCTGAATGGGGATTGGGAGGACGCCCTATCCCTTTGGATAGTCACGCTTAGAACAATCCAGCCTCGCGCGCAGCCAAGGCGGCTTGTGTTCGATTGCTGACACCGACTTTGCGATAGAGCGTCTTCATATGCAGTTTGATCGTCGGCTCGGACAGGTCCAGATCACGGGCGATTTCCTTGTTGGATTTGCCCTCGGTAAGCCCTTTCAGAACCTGCCGCTCACGCTCAGTCAGTTTTTGAGCCATGGGGTGGGAATCTTCGGGTTGCTCTGCGTTCATAAAGCCCGCAGGAAGATATTGCTCCCCCATCGCCATAAAGCGGATCGCGTTGACCAGGGATTTTGCCGGTAAAGTCTTTGGGACGAAACCGGCGGCCCCAAGTTCTAGCGCTCGTTGCGCCAGATCGCGCGAGGTGTCGCCGGTAAACAGGGCCACGTTCTGGGCGCCGTCCAAAGCGATGCAGGTTTCAAGCCCGCTCAACCCGTTCATGCCGGGCATGTTCAAGTCCAGCAGGACCAGATCAAAGGCACCGTCGTTTTCAATCAGAGATTTTGCGGCGGGGAAATCCGGCGCGGTCTCCACCTCGATCCCGCCTGCGGCATCTATGAAGGCAACGAGCGTGTCCAAAATAAGCTCGTGGTCGTCAGCAATAAGAACTTTCATTTCAAATCTCCGTCTGCCCCCAACCACACCCAATCGCATTAATAAATCATTGAACGCATGGCATGAAGCCTGCCTTAAGGACAGGTGAATATCCGATCGGATAGGTAATCGGGCCGTTTCCGCCACGCTATGTGCTGCTGGGTCGTTTGAATAGACCTATTCTCCGATCTCTCTCCGGATGCTCTCCTATTGGTTGCAGGATCACATTGGCAGTCTGTGGCCACAGATTGTCATCGTTGATCGGAGAGTTTCATGCAGTTCCTGTCAGACCAAGATATGTATAAAGGCGCGCAGCCAACATCCATACCAACCTTGGAAAAGACCGATATTTTGGGTTTGTCAGTTGTGAATGCATATTCCGGACAGGTGATATTAAAACTGCTGGATGGGGCACGCAGGACGGTGTTTTTCCTGAATGCACATTGCGCAAACATGCGGGCTCGCAACCATACCTATCGAGCGGCATTGGCGCGGGCAGATATGATCCTACCTGACGGAATTGGGGTAGAGGTAGCGGCAAAGTTGCAAGGCGTCCAGTTGGCCGAGAACCTGAACGGCACCGACTTTGTTCCCAAACTGCTGAAACGCGCTGCGCGTCTTGGCCAGTCGGTCTACCTGTTGGGGGGACGTCCCGGAACAGCACAGGCAGCGGCGGCCCGGTTGCAGCACATGATCCCCGATTTGGTCGTGGCTGGTACGCGCGATGGCTACGCGGGGGCCGCGCGGGTTGATGAGGCGATCGACGATATCAACCAGTCCGGCGCGGACATTCTGTTGGTTGCAATGGGCGTCCCACTGCAGGAGCTGTGGATCACGCAAAACCGCCACCGGCTTGACCCTCGCATCGCGCTTGGCGTAGGGGCTTTGTTCGACTTTCTGGCAGGCAAGGTGCGCCGGGCACCGGGCATCTTTCGGCGTTCTCGGATGGAATGGGCATGGCGGCTGGCGATGGAGCCCCGCCGCATGGCCCGCAGATATCTAATAGGCAATTTCGAATTCCTCAGGCGTGCCACGCACTATTCTGTTCCCAAGGTCTCAGCATGTCGCTTGCTGGACCTCACTTTGGCGGCGGTCGTGCTGTCTCTTCTGGCCCTGCCCATGGCCGCAATCGCCGCATTGGTGCGATTGGACAGTTGCGGCCCCGCCTTTTTTCGGCAGACACGTATTGGTCGAAACGGCGTTCCCTTTACCATCTACAAATTTCGCTCGATGTCGCAAGACGCCGAAACGCGTCGTGCGGAACTGCTGACCCAGTCGGATCGTGAGGGCGTGTGTTTCAAAGCCAAAAACGACCCACGCATCACCCGTGTAGGGAAGGTTCTGCGACGGTTCTCGTTGGATGAACTGCCGCAGGTCTTCAACGTGCTGAAAGGGGATATGTCGCTGGTCGGCCCGCGCCCGGCCTTGCCTGAAGAAGTGGCCGCATATCCAGAACAAGCGCTGGAGCGCCTACAGGTGCTTCCCGGTATCACTGGCCTTTGGCAGGTTTCGGGCCGAGCCAGCATCGGCTTTGACCGCATGATCGAGCTGGATACGGCCTATGTCCGCTCCCGCTCGCCCCTTCTGAACCTCATCCTTATCGCAATGACCGCACGTTCCGTCGTGTCGGGCAGAGGCGCTTACTGATCAAACCTAGGAGCATTGAAATGACACGTATTCGTAAAGCTGTTTTTCCGGTCGCGGGTCTGGGCACAAGGTTTCTGCCTGCAACCAAATCGGTGACCAAGGAAATGTTGCCGCTGATCGACCGCCCCTTGATCCAATATGCGGTGGACGAGGCCCGCGCCGCCGGGATTGACGAGTTCATCTTCATCACATCAACCGGCCAATCCGCGCTTGAGGCGTATTTTGGGCGTAACTCGGGGTTGGAGCGCAAACTGAAAGATGGCGGCAAAACCACCCTGCTGAACCGCTTGCGTCGCACGAACCTTGAGGATGAGACATACAGCTTTATCCAGCAAAATAGCCCTCGCGGTCTGGGCCATGCAGTATCACTAACTCGTGACTTAGTCGGTGATGAACCCTTTGCAGTGATCCTGCCGGATGATGTGATCCACGCGAAGCGCGCGGTCCTGGCGCAAATGGCGCAAAGCTTCGAAGGCAGCCACATGATCGCGACCGAAGCCGTTCATTCCGACCGGATCAGTGCCTATGGCGTGGTCGATATCGAGCATAGGGCAGGGCGGGTACAGCACCTGCGCGGTTTGGTCGAAAAGCCTTCTGTCGATCAGGCTCCGTCAGAGTTCGGCATTGTAGGGCGGTATTTGCTACACCCTTCTATCTTCGATCAACTGGAAGGTTTGGCACCCGGCGCGGGCAATGAAATCCAACTGACCGATGCGATTGCGGCGGATATTGAAGGGCCCGGATGCCACGGGTTCGCCTTTCAGGGAGAACGCTTCGATTGCGGGTCGGTCGCTGGGTATCTTGAGGCAACCACCGTCTTTGCATTGGAACGTGCCGAGCTGCGTGACGGGTTCAAAACCATGTTGCGTCAGCGCATGAATCTGCTGTCTACCGCCGCATGAGACCGAAGCACCTATCCGTTCGGATAGGTGCATATCCTCATGCCCATCTGTCGCTCCGGACCTCTTTCTGGTTTCTTAAGGTCACAGAAGTGGAGACCAAGATGCGTCTGTTTTTTGCTATTCTCACAGCGGCGTTCACCATTTGCCTGACGCCTGCGCAAGCCGAAGACTTGGGAACTCCGACAGGAGAAGTCGTCCTGACCGTTTCGGGCAACATCGCACAGACTGGCTCCGACGGGACGGCGCAGTTCGATATGGAAATGTTGCATGCGCTACCGCGGCGCAGCTTTGAAACCTCGACGATCTGGACTGAAGGCGAGACCAGCTTTGTCGGCGTTCCCCTCTCTGTGTTGCTGGAACAGATCGGAGCAGAGGGTGCTACGATCCGGGCAACGGCGATCAACGACTACGCGGTTGAGATACCTTCGGGCTCAATTTCGGCGCAGGACCCGATTGTCGCCTATGAGATGGACGGCGCGGCGATGTCCCGGCGGCAGAAAGGTCCGCTATGGATCGTATATCCCTATGACAGTGATACCAAGTACCAGACCGAGGTGATTTACTCTCGCAGCATTTGGCAACTCGACAGGTTGGAAATCGTTAAATAGCGTGGGGTTACAATACAGTATAAAGTGGGTGATACGGGTTAAACTTTGACAAGAAATTTCCAACACCACTCGCGGCGCCGGTGGGCTTTCGGGCTCCTCGGTATCGCTGTTTTGGTTGCCCTTGCTTTGGTCGTGTTGCTTTCCGTCAAGGTGATATCCGACCTGCGCGACCGGCAGTCAGCCCGAACAGATAACGTGCAATGGACGCTGACGCAGGTCGAGGTCGAGTTCCTTTTCTACCTCAACGCGCTTGAGGCGGGTGTATCGGACGCAGAGCCAAGCACAGAAAACCTGGACCTTGTCCGGCGCCGTTTCGATCTTTTTTACAGCCGTATCGATATTCTAGACTCCTCGCGTCTATTTGAAACGCTGCGAAGTGACCCGAAATTCGCTGAACCTCTGAACGACGTTTCCGCATATCTGGAGGTCTCGGTGCCTACAATCGATGCTGAGGATCCTAGGTTGAAGGCGGGGCTGCCGGTTCTCTATGACGGCGCGCAGGGGATCGCTCAAAAAGTGCGAGAGCTTTCGGTCTCGGCGATCTCGTACTTTGCAAGCCAGTCGGATCAGCGCCGTGAAGAAACCGCGCTCAGCCTGTTTCAACTGGCCGTTTTGTCCGGGGGATTGTTTCTGACGCTAACCGCGGTCAGCGCCTATCTCTTGGTGGTCAATCGCAAGGCAGATCGACGCGGTGGGGCAATCCAGCAGGCCAACCAGCGCATGAATACGATCCTTTCTACCTCATTGGATGCCGTGATCGTGGTGAGCGCCGCCGGCGAAGTGCTGGAGTTCAACCCAGCTGCACAGGCGATTTTCGGGTATTCCGAAGATGAGGCCAAAGGGCATTCGATCGGCGACTTGATTGTGCCTGCGCATCTACGCGCGGCGCATGATGCAGGCATGGAGCGGATGCAGAGCGGGGGCGACCGCCACGTGGTTGGCAAGGGTCGCGTTCAGCTTGAGGCGTTGCGCAAGAATGGCGATGTCTTTCCCGTCGAACTCGCTTTGCAATCCGCTCAGGCCGGGGACGAGGAAATTGTTATCGGTTTCGTCCGCGATATCTCGCAAAGCGTTGCGGATCAGAAAGAGCTTGTCTCGGCCCGCGACCGTGCCCTTGCCGGGGAAAAGGTCAAGTCGGATTTTCTGACTGTTATGAGTCATGAGATCAGAACCCCGTTGAACGGATTGCTGGGCAACCTCACCCTTCTCAAGAATACACGCACGACCAAACAGCAGTCTCAGTTTGTCCGCAACATGGAGATCTCGGGCCAGGTTCTGCAAAATCATGTGGATGCGGTGCTGGATATTGCTCGGTTCGAGGCCGGCAAGCTGTCTGTCGCGCTCGAGCCAACCGACCTGAACGCGATGCTACAGGACCTTGTGGATGGTCAAAGCGGCAATGCGGCCTCACGCGGCAATTCAATCTCGTGGCAATGGGTGGGCGGAGCCTATCCGCATGTCGCGACTGACGCGCAAAGGTTGCGGCAAATTCTGCTGAATCTTGTGGGTAATGCGATCAAGTTTACCGAAAATGGCCGTGTGTCGATCGAGGTCGAAAGATGTGAACCTTCCGGTCAGGGTAAGGCACATGTCTACAAAGTGCGTGTGATCGACAGCGGGGCTGGCATCGCCGAGGATGAGATCGACGCCATTTTTGATGACTTCTACACCAGCGATCCCTCTATCGGTCGCACGGTCGGAGGGACCGGGCTTGGCCTGGGAATTGCCCGCAGGTTCGCGCAGGCCATGGGTGGTGAGGTGGGGGCGGAAAGCACATTGGGCGAAGGAAGTGTTTTTTGGCTGCGGATACCGTTACAGCCGTCAGCGCGCGACCAACTGCTAGAAGCTGCTCAGATCAATACCGAGACCGCTATCCCGCTGAACTTGTTGGTGGTCGAAGACAACGAGATCAACCTCGAGGTCATCTGCAACATGCTGGCGCTGGACGGTCACCGTGTAACCACGGCGGAGAACGGGCAGGTTGGCGTCGACAAGGCCAGCAGTCAGAGGTTCGATGCGATCCTGATGGATATCAGCATGCCAGTGATGGATGGGCCAACCGCTGCGCGCCATATTCGTAGCGGTCGGGGGCAGTCGACCGATGTGCCGATTATCGCTGTTTCGGCCAATGTCCTGCCAGATGCGGTTGAGACCTTTCGCGCCGCCGGTATGACGGCTTTCATTTGCAAACCGATCTCGCTGAATGCCCTGCGCAGGGCGCTTTCGGTGGTCACGCGCACCGACGGGCAGATTTCGGAGCATGTGCAGCCGGATCCGTTAGCGGAGTTGAAAGACAGCCTCGGCCCTGAAGTCTTTGCCCGCCTGCATGCCAAGTTCATTGCCGAAGGGGATGAATTGGTTGAACAGCTAGAAACCGGGGCATTTGACCAGACAGAATTAAATCAAATCGCTCAGGTCTGTCACAAACTGGCTGGGAGTGCAGCAACCTTCGGCGTGGAAGAGTTTCGAGAGGCGTTAGTTGCGGTAGAGACTGCAGCCAAAGAACACAGAGACATCACTGACAAACTCGCTGCAGTCTCCACTGCTTGGGAGCGGGCGAAATCATCGCCCGCTAGGGATTGACTTAGGGCGCCAGCAGCGCCGCTGCGCCGACGATGCCAACCGCGCGGGCGACCTCGGTCAGGCCGGTCACCTTACTGTCGTAGCATGAAATCGCATCTCCTGGCAGAACATAGGGGTCATAGTCATCGCGATCCCCACGTCGCAGCAGCTTTTCGATATTGCGTTCAATGACGATCGAGTTCCCGGTCATCGGGTTGCGGGTGAACAGGACCGCGCTGCGATTGGCATTGGTGGTCTTGGCCCCACCGACGCAATTGGTATCGACTACGGCCTGCAGGTAGCGCGTGCCATAGGGTACCTCACGCACGTCTCGTCCAATGGCCGACTCTGCGTTGCCGGTGGCAGGTTGCGTGAGGTTGGACATATAAAGTGTTACGCCGGGCGGGCTGATCGGGCTGGGACGCATCAAATCATCCTGGAAACACCCTCGGCTGTTGACCACGATCTGATCCCCGGTCAGCAGCATGATGTCGGTCGGATCCGAGCCTTCGAACACCCCGCGCAGGTCCATCCGGTAGATCGTGCCCTGCCGGTGCAGCTCAACTGCTGACAGATCCGCATCCGGGCGCACACCTCCGGACGCGCGAATGGCGACCGAGAGGTTGCGCGCCTCGGTCGAGGCACCCAGCACGCCCTGACGCCCTCGATCCAGCGCGTCGCCGGGGATGCCTCCGATCTCGACCGAATGGGGTTCAAACACCGCGCCTTTCACGCCAACAGTGACCGAGGCGAAATCGCTGATGCGCGCCGTGACGCGCGGGGTACTGTCGTAGAACTGTGCGGCTACCAGAACCCGGGCCACGTCCCGCTCGACCTGCTCGGTCGTTCTGCCCTGCGCGCGCACCGGCGGCAGGTAGGGCAGCTTCAGGTCGCCATCGCGGGACACAACATAGGTGTCGCTGAGTAGCTCATCCCGGTCGATGGTGATCTGCACCATGTCATTGCGCGAAAGCTTCTCGCCCAGCAGAGGGCTAAGCGCGGGTTTAGACCATTTGGCAAAGGCGTTTGTGCCCTGATCCCCGGTCTGAGGCAAACAGGCGCGCCCGTTCAAATGTTCCGCTTGCAGCAAGGGCGCATTTGCCCGGTGCCGCGATGGGGCACGGTACTGCGCCTGATAGCTTTCGCCTTTTGCGACGGGTTCGATGTTGCGCGGGGTCTTCATGCTGCTGCAACCCGACAAAGCAATCACGCTGACGGCCCCTAAAACCAAAACTTTGAAATGTCGTGTCATTTTGAACTCTCCTGAACTGCATCCAAAGCTACAGCAGTGTCTTGATGTGCGTCAGACCGGCATCGGGATTGCCGTTTATCCTATTCGGATAGGTCGCTCGCCCGATGGTTCGTCTGGCTGTCCGCCCGCGTCTGGGACAGGGATGTCGCTGCCAATTAGAACTGATCCCAACACTGTTTTTGGACATTTGGCGACATGACTCAGCGATTTGCACATTCCGGTTTCCTGCGGCACCTGCTGGCCTATGCGGCGTCCGAAGTGGCGGCAAAAGCCTCACGTCTTGCGGTGGTCGTGGTTGTGGCCCGCACCCTCAGCCCTGAGGGTATAGGGCTGGCTGCTGCTGCCCTCGCGTCAGGGGATATCCTAAAGGCGCTGACTGAGAACGGCGTGGGGCAGAGGATCATCCAAGCCCCGCAGTCCGAGCTGGAACAGCGCTGCAACACCGCGCATCGTATCTTCTGGGTCTGGTGCGGGGCGTTGTTTTTGCTGCAGGTGACCATCGCCATTGCCCTCTATGCGATAGGGCACCAGACCCTGGCGCTGCTGCTCGCTGTTCTGGCCGGAGAATACCTGTTCATGCCCGCCGGTCTGGTGCAGGCCGCGCTTGCGATGCGTGAGGGCAAGCTACAAAAGACAGCCGCCGTTGCCGGAGGGCAGGTGGTTGTCGCAAATGCTATGGCCGCGCTACTGGCGCTGCTCTGGGCCTCGCCGCTGGCTTTGGTGCTGCCCCGATTGCTGGCCGCTCCGATCTGGCTGGTCCTGATGCGCCGTCTACGCCCCTGGGCATCAAACGCGAAGTGCGGGTTTGCCGCCCTTCGCCCCTTTGTTGGCTTCGGCTGGGCCGTCCTGGGGGTTGAGGTTGTCAAAGTTCTGCGTTTGCAGGCCGACAAGCTTGTCGTCGGCGCGATGCTGGGGGCCGAGAGCCTTGGCATCTACTTCATGGCTTTCAACGCTGGGCTCGGCTTGGCGACATCGTTCACGCAGGCCTTTTCAGTCGTTCTTTTTCCACATCTTTGCGCAGCCCCGGACAAGACCAAGGCGTTGCGTCATGGGCTCGGCACGTCCCTCCTGGTGCTGTCCCCGCTGGTTTTGCTGCAAGCCGCCCTTGCACCGGTCTATGTGCCGCTGCTGCTGGGTGCTGAGTGGCAGCAAATTTCACCGGTGGTCTCGGTCTTGTGCCTTGCCGCATTGCCCTGCGTCATCTGGTCCGCCGTGGCCGGCTGGCTGCGGTTCGAGAACCGCGCGATCACCGAGCTAAGGGTCAGCACGGCCCTTGCATTCGCATTGATCCTCAACACCGCGATCATGGCACCGTTCGGGCTAATGCCAGTGGCGATGGGATACCTGATGACCAGTGCTGCCCTCATGTTGACCGCCTCTTGGGTGCTGCTGCCTAGGGATCACAAGACAACAGAGAGGTTCGGCTTCCAATGACCCGATTTACCATCATCGTGCCGTTTCACACCGATGCGGACACAATTGCTGACACGCTGACCAGCATTCGCGCGCAAAGCTTCACGGAATGGGAGGCGATCTGCGTCGGCGACCGTCCCTCGAAGGCGTGCCTGTTCATCGTGCTGGATCACATTGCGCAAGACCCCCGTATCCGGGTCGCAAGCAGCCCCTTCGATGGCCCAAGTGCCGCCCGCAACTATGGGGCCGAACTGGCCAAGGGAGACATGCTGGCGTTCTGTGATGCAGACGATCTGTGGCACAAGGACAAGCTGGCGCAGCTGAACGAAGCCTTCCAATCCTCTTCGACGGATGCGGTTTTTGGGCAGATCGGGTTCTTCGCCGATCAACTCGGAGATTCTCAGACATGCTCGACCGTTCCTAGCGCACCACTGACCATTCAGGACCTGATGGCTGAGAATCCCGTCTGCACCATGTCGAATCTTTCGATCCGTCGCGAGGTCTTTAACGCCATTGGCGGGTTGGACACGAGAACGGTGCATAACGAAGACTTGGAGCTGTTAATCCGCCTCGCAGGCAAGGGGTTTACTATCAAAGGGGTCAATCAGTTCCAGGTCTGGTATCGCACCAGCGTCGGGGGCTTGTCCTCGGACCTGAACGCAATGCGCGTTGGGCGGGCCTATGCGGTGAAAACGGCTGCGTCTTTTGGCGTGTTCCCGTTGCGGTCGTCCGAGGCCGTCTATTTGCGCTATCTTGCCCGACGGGCGCTGCGGTTGGGCCATCAGGGTCAGGCCCTGTCTTACACATGCAAAGGCTTGAGCTTGCATGCGCGCAGTTTCCTGCTGCCCCTGCGCCGAGGACTGCCTACCGCCGCAGGGGCCGCGCTGGCCCCGATCCTCCCGCAAGCGATCAAACGCGCGTTGTTTTCTTAAGAATTCTGAAGGAGATCACCATGCCCACAGCATCCATCGTCGTACCCGCCTACAATGCCGAAGCAACCTTGGTCGAAACGCTCGCCTCACTGCAGGCGCAAACCTATGACGATTTCGAAATCATCATCGTCGACGATGGATCGCAGGACGCGACCTCTGAGATTGCCCGCGCGCACCAAGGCGACCCGCGCGTACGACTTGTCGGGCAAGCCAATCGTGGGCTGGCGGGGGCCAGAAATACTGGCATCGCTGCCGCGCGGGGTACTTTCATCGGCTTTTGCGACGCCGACGATCTGTGGATGCCCGAGAAGCTGGCGGCTCATATTCACCATCTCAAGGCCGAACCGGATGTGGGAGTTAGTTTCTCCGGCAGTGCCTTGATCGACGAGGAGGGGTTCATGATGGGGATCAAACAGGCGCCCCGCCTGAAGGATGTGACCTCAGCCCATGTTCTGAACCGCAATCCAATCGGCAATGGATCGGCGGCCGTTATTCGAAAGGCGGTACTGGAGGCTCTGGCCTACCGCCCGAGTTTTGAGGTCGAGCGGGATTGGGTCTTCGATGAGACGTTCAGGCAGTCCGAAGATATAGAATGCTGGATGCGGCTGATGTTGACGACCGATTGGCAGATCGAAGGCGTTCCGGGGCTGTTAACCTATTACCGGATCAATGCAGGCGGGCTGTCAGCGGCTTTGGACCGCCAGTTGGAGGCGTGGGAGCGGTTGGTCGCGAAGTTGCGCCCGATTAACCCTGAGTTCTTTGCCCAGCACGAAAACTCAGCGCGGGCCTATCAGTTACGTTATCTGGCACGGCGGGCCATAACCAACCTCGAGCGGGACACAGCTTGGGAGTTGTTTGCGCGAAGCGTCCAGGAAAGCCTCCGACCGGTGCTTGAGGAACCTGTGAAGTCGTTCAGCACCTTCGCCGCGGCCCTTGTGTTGAAAACGATTGGACCCGGCCCGATCACCCGGCTGAGGCAAATGAAATTCAAACTGCAATCGATTTGAGAGAGGCATCATCATGGATCAGAAAAAGGTCCTCCATCTGGTGGACGACACGACAGCGGGCGGCGTGATGCGGATGCTCGACCATCTTTTGGCGCAGTCAGATCTGTCCGGCGCGGTCGAGCAAAAGGTGTTGAAGGTCAAACGGACCGCGTTTTCTTGGGGCAAACTGAATGCGGATGTCATCGTGTCCCACGTCGCACCAAGCTGGAGAAGCCTGCCCGCGTTCTCGGCCCTTCGCGCAATGCATGTTAATACTCGACTGGTCCATGTCGAACACAGTTACACCCGGGCATTCACCACCCTGAATGCCCCTCGCAAACGTCGGTTTTTTGCGATGCTACGGGTGATCTATTCCTTCTTCGATCAGTTGGTGGCGGTCAGCCATGCGCAGGCGGACTGGATGAAAGAACGACGCTTAGTTGCTTCAGAAAAACTGGCCGTCATTCCTCCGACCGTAGATCTTGCGCAGTTGTCACGAAAGACGATGCCTCCCAAGTCAAAGACCACAATTGGCGCCATCGGGCGGCTCGAACGGCAGAAAGGCTTCGACATCCTGATCCAAGGCTTTCGGTCAACCCGAACGCCGGGCGCGCGCTTGTTGATCTTTGGCGAAGGCAGTCAACGTTCATACCTTGAGGCGTTAGCAGAGGGTGACCCACGCATCGAATTTCGGGGTCACGCCAAAGATCCAGCAGAGGCTTATCAAGCAGTCGATATCATTGCGATTCCATCGCGTTGGGAGGCTTACGGACTTGTGCTAGACGAAGCGCTTGCCGCGAAGCGCAATGTGATCGCCAGTAAAGTTGATGGGTTACGTGACCGTGAAGGAGATACGAGAGTTTCATTCTGCAACCTTGACCCTTATGATTGGCGACATGCGATCAATAATTTTCTGCTTTCCGACACTATTGAGAAAAGCAGCTGAATCAAAATCTGACATTAGATTTTTTGCGTTTTTGCCGAGCCATTCGCTGCAAAATCAATTGTGATTTCAAAGAAATTGCCCAAGGTCAGCTTCGCGTTTTGTGCGCGAGCCTACTTAGCGCAATACATCTTGGTGTCCGCTTTGGACTGAGAGCGGTCATTGCCTTGTGCTAAGTGGACGGTGGCTCTGTCCGCAACTCGGACGCCCGAAGCGCACGCAGCGAACGTCCGTTTTCGGAAAAGGCCAAGTTCAACGCGTTCAATGTCCGTTTTCGGGAAAACGCGCTGCATTGCCGCGAAGTTCTCCGCGACGTGACGCGAGTTCGATCGCGAAGTTCGCCGCATCTGCATCAGGCTGCTAAGTCCGCATTGTAGACATTGGTCCAGATTAGTGGAACGGCGGATTCTGTGCCGAAGCGGTAAAGCCGAGACCGTTTTCTGCGGGCCTCCCCGGAACTCTATTTCACGTTATTTGTTCGCCGGAACGCAGCTACAGTCACAATAAAGATCGACGTGTCGTTGTCGCAAATGATGCAGAACGTACGCGCTGACACAACTAGGCTGGCTCTGGGTTTGGAGTTTATTGCAATTACGACTACTGACAACATACCGAGCTCTTTAGGCGCCCATCAACACGGTGTTCTGTTTGTTTTTGCCGCTGGCGTTCTTTGGTCAACGGTGGGTCTCGGCATTCGCCTGATAGAAGAGGCCGGCGTCTGGCAAATCCTGCTCTACCGCTCGATGGCGATGTCGCTGTTCCTCTATGTCGTTATTTGCTTTCGGTCTGGTGAAAACCCGTTCGTTCAGCTTCGTCGAACCGGCTTGCCCGCTGTTGTCGCTGCCTTGTCTTTGCTGGCTGCTTATTCTGGCGCGATTTACGCAATACAGAATACATCTGTTGCCAACGCGATGTTGCTCTTTGCTACAGCACCGTTTTTGACGGCTGTTCTAGCATGGATTGTCCTTCGAGAGCCTGTACGCAGAGCGACTTGGATTGCAATCGTGATCGCACTGGTTGGAATTGCGATCATGGTTGTCGATAAATCAGGAAACGTTGTTCTGAAAGGCAGCCTAGCCGCACTTGGGTCCGCGTTCGGTTTCGCTGTCTTTACAGTTGCGCTGCGCTGGGGTCGAACGTCAGAGATGCTGCCGTCCGTGTTTCTGTCTGGGCTCTTCGGAGTCATTATCACCCTTGCGATCTGCCAGCTTCAAGGTCTTTCGCTGATCACAAGCCTGAATGACGGCAGCGTAGCCTTTGCCATGGGGATCTTTCAGGTCGGGGCCGGTTTGATCCTCTACACCATTGGATCGAGAAGTCTGCCAGCGGCAGAACTCACTCTCCTATCGTTGGCTGAAGTACTACTGGGCCCGCTTTGGGTTTGGCTTTTCTTAGGAGAAACCGCGACGACCAACACGCTGATCGGAGGCGCGGTCCTGCTTGCCGCGATTGTCGGAAACGCAATGTCTGGACAACGCCGCAAGCCTCCTCCAATCACAGGTCCATAACTGAAGTTCGGTCCAAATTCGGGTGATTTGAGCACAACGACGAATGGCAGTTTCGTCCGCTCAGCGGCCACAGCCCGAATTTTTCAAATGTCTTCGGTTTACAATAGCTGCGATTGAGGTTGGGGCGTTTTAAAAGGTCCTGACCCTAGGCTCAGG
>NZ_LGXZ01000003.1 GCF_001238295.1 Ruegeria sp. 6PALISEP08 | reverse complement strand
CCTGAGCCTAGCCAAGCCAATTGACCAGCCCAAGGCGGAGCTTGAAAGCCCGACGCCACCGACGCTCGTACACGGAACCTGGGATGGATCAAAGTCGCGCATGTGGACGATCTGCCTGACCAGGCAGGTGTAGACACAAAGCAATTCAAGCTGAGAACAGCCGACTGACAGTAAACAAAAAACAACGCGTTCGCGTCCGTGACGATGGAAGCCGCCTATACCTCTGAGGGGGCCATGGCTGGATATGGTTGTGCATTATCTTGAGGGCAACGTCGCCCTTTCCAAGAAAAACCTGAGCGAGAGTCAACCCGACAAAAACCGCCAGTATCATGGGGCACGCACAGGTCAATGTCGCTCTGAGGATGGCAAAGGGTACTCGATCTTGAACAATCGCAAGACCGGGCGGCCCTTTGTCACCAGTAACAACCGGCGTTCAGTGCCCGATCCGGTTTTGCGGGACGACCTCATACCCAGGCTCTTCGGGCTCATCATCCAGCATTTCGGGTGGAAATCCCGGCGCGCGGATGTCCAGGCCGGTGGCCTCTTCCAATCGTTTGATGATGTTTGGCGACAACTCGCGTTCGCCATACCTTGCGATGGCGTCCTCGAAGATCTTGATCATGACCGGGTTCATCTCAAGCGGCACACCGGCGCGGTCCGCGACCTCCTGAAACAGACCTATATCCTTTTTCACCAAATCCATGGTGAACGAAATATCGCGGGATCCATTCAGGATGACCTGGCTTTCGGTTTCATGCACAAAGGACGTGCCGGAAGAGATTTTGATGGCCTCGTAGGTCGTGCCCAGATCCATACCTGCTGCCTTGGCAGTCACCAGTGCTTCGGCACAGGTGATCAGATTGGCTGTGGCCAGATAGTTGGTCAGCACCTTCAGAACCGAGGCAGAGCCCAGTTCACCGGTATGCAAAACACGCCGCCCCATGGTGGTCAGAAACGGTAGAATCCGTTCGAATGTTTCGCGGTCACATCCCGCGAAGATCGAGATATTGCCAGTGGCTGCCCGATGACATCCACCTGAAACCGGGCAATCCACCGCCGCGCCACCGCGTTCGATCACCTCAGCGCCAAGACGCTTGACCTCGGCTTCGTCGGTGGTCGACATCTCCATCCAGATCTTGCCGGGGCCAACCTCGGGCAGCATCTCCTGCATCACGGCGTCCGAGGCTGCAGGCGACGGCAGGCAGGTGATGACCGCATCACAGTCCCGCATCAACTGAGCCGGACCCTCTGCTGCCTTTGCGCCTTGGGCGACAAACTCGGTCACCAGATCCGCGTTCAGATCATGCACCGTCAGATCAATACCATTTCGCAGCAAGGATCCTGACAGCTTGCCGCCGACATTTCCCAACCCGATAAATCCAACTTTCATATGTCGCCTCTCCCTGTTGGCATGTGCCCGTCATGCGATCACGGATTTATGCGACCATTCATGCCGCCCAACGACAACCGCAGGTCGCTTTTCGCACCCTTCCCCAGATGTTACGCGTAACGCGCTTGACAAGCGGGTCAGCGGTGCCGCATGTCCCTTTCGTTGGTGTCTGCAACAGCAGATGAAAAGGGAATGCGTCAACGGGTTGTCCGCCAAACGCAGCCGCCCCCGCGACCGTGACCGGAGAGGGTGCCCAATGCCACTGGCCAAGGCCGGGAAGGCGGGACATCCGACAGAGGACCCTGACGAACCGGGCCTCTGACATCCGCAAGCCGGGAGACCTGCCAGCACCCGAAGTTGAAACCGGGCGGGGTGTTCCGGTGTCGGGTCCATGTTGCAACACGTGGCCCGCTTGAAACCCCGTCCCCCGCGAAGAGGATTTGGGGGGATGAGAGATATGACTGAGACCGCACCGGTCGAGCTGCTGGTCTGTACGACCTGCCGCCGCGGTCAGGCTGTTGAGGATGATGCGCAGCGCCCCGGCACATTGCTGCACCAGGCCTTGGAACAGGCCAAATTGCCCGACGGCATTACCCTGAAACCTGTCGAGTGCCTTTCGAATTGCGATCAGGGCTGTTCCATAGTGCTGCGCGGTGGCCCGGATCGCTGGACCTTTGTTTATGAGAACCTGAATGAGGTTGATCATGTCGATGTCATCATCGACGGCGTCACAAAGTATCTGGCCACCGAAGACGGCTTGGTCAAATGGCGCGAGCGCCCCGAACATTTCCGCAAAAACTGCGCATCGCGCATTCCCCCGATTGGAGCCTGACATGTCGAACCTTGAAAAACTGCCCGTCACCGTGATCACCGGATTTCTGGGCTCGGGCAAGACGACGCTGGTCAAACACCTGATGCAGAACCCACAGGGCAAGCGTCTGGCCGTGGTCGTCAACGAGTTCGGCGATGTGGGTGTCGATGGCGACATCCTGAAATCCTGTGCCATCCCGGACTGTCCGGCGGAAAACATCATGGAACTGGCAAACGGCTGCATCTGCTGCACCGTGGCCGACGATTTCATCCCAACCATCGAAGCCTTGATGGCGCTGGAGCCGCGCCCTGAACATATCCTGATCGAAACCTCAGGCCTCGCTCTGCCCAAACCGTTGCTCAAAGCCTTCGACTGGCCCGATATTCGCTCGAAGATCACCGTGGATGGCGTGATCGCTCTGGCCGATGCCGAGGCCGTCGCCGCCGGTCGCTTTGCACCGAATGTCGAAGCCGTGGATGCTCAGCGCATGGCCGACGACTCGATCGACCACGAAACGCCACTGTCTGAAGTGTTCGAGGATCAGATTTCCTGCGCCGACATCATCCTGCTGACGAAACCCGATCTGGCGGGCCCCGAGGGTGTGGCCAAGGCCAAAGAAGTCATCGCCGCCGAAGCGCCGCGCCCCCTGCCCGTGGTTGAGGTTGCCGAAGGCGTTGTGGATGTCCGCGTCGTGCTGGGCCTGGAAGCCGCTGCCGAGGATGACATGGATGCCCGCCCGTCGCATCACGACGGTCACCATGATCACGAACACGACGATTTTGAAAGCATCATCGTCGAACTGCCAGAACAGACCGACCCGGCCGCGCTGGTCACCAATATCGAACGCTTGGCGACCGAGCTGAACATCTTGCGCGTCAAGGGTTACGCTGCCGTCCAAGGCAAACCCATGCGCCTTCTCGTTCAAGCCGTCGGTGCGCGCGTTCGTCACCAGTATGACCGTCCGTGGGAACCGGGTGAAGAGCGCCGTTCGCGTCTGGTGGTCATTGCCGAGCATGACGACATCAAAGAGGTTGAAATCCGCGAGATCCTCGCGGGCGTCACCGAGGCCGCCGAGTAACCCATGCACGTCGTCTTCCGCGAAAGCCACGGGCTCGAGGAAACCGAGACCCCAACCGATCTGGGCCAAAGCCCGGCGGATCTGGTTGTCTTGTCCTTCTCGGACAGTGACCTCGGCGCTTTCGCGGCGGGATGGCATCGCGGTGGCGGGTCCGAGGGGCGGATGCCGACGCTTCGACTGGCCAACCTGACGGCGCTCAAGCACCCTCTGTCCGTCGACACCTATGTCGAGCAGACGCTGGACGGCGCCAAGGGTATTCTGATCCGCTTGATTGGCGGCGTGCCTTACTGGTCGTACGGCTTGCAGCAGGTTCTGGCACTGGCGCAGGCCAAGGGCATCGCGCTAGCCGTGCTGCCAGCGGATGGGCGCGAGGATACGCGGCTGGATGACTATTCCACCCTGCCCGTTTCAACCCTGCGCCGTCTGGCCCATCTGTGCGACACCGGTGGTGAGGTCGCAGCGCAAGCCGCATTGGCACAGATGGCCTTGGCAGCCGGGCTTTATGCCGGGCCGGTGATGGGCGCGAAGACCCTGCCCGAATGCGGGGCATGGTGCCCGGATCGCGGCGTGATTCCAGCGGACACTGCGTTCGAAGGGGACGCGAAATGTATCGTCGTCACGTTTTATCGCGCCTATCTGACGTCGGCCGACACCGCCCCTGTGGCAGCTCTGATCCGCAGCTTGCGCGCGCGCGGGTTCGCGGCAGTGGGCCTGTACGCGCCGTCCCTCAAGGCACCTGCAGCAGCCGATTGGTTGCGCGAGACTCTTGGGACGTTGACCCCCGCTGCGATCATCAACGCCACGTCTTTTTCCGGCAAAGGTGCGTCGGGCACTTCCCCGCTGGACGCCGCCAACGTGCCGGTATTTCAGATCGCTCTGGCCACCTCGCGCCGCAAAGCCTGGGCTGAGGCGGAACGAGGTCTCTCGCCCGCTGACCTGGCAATGCATGTTGTATTGCCCGAGGTAGACGGACGAATTTCGGCGGGCATCGCCTCGTTCAAGGAACCAGGCAAACGCGACCCGCATCTGGAATATTCCCGCTTCGCCCACCGGGCCGAGGCGGAACGGATCGAAGCCATCATCGACCGGGTTTCAGGCTGGCTGAGTCTGACCGACAAACCGAAGGCGGATCAGATCCCTGCGCTGGTGCTGTCGACCTATCCCGGCAAAGATTGGCAGATGGCCCATGCCGTGGGTCTGGACGCACTGGCCTCTGCCGAGGCAATGCTGTTCGATCTTCAGAGCGAAGACTATGAAACCGCACCAGCGGAACCAGTCTCCGAGACGTTGCCAGACGCTCGGATTTCCTGGCCGCTGGAAGGGTATTTGGGCGCTTTGGCCGAACTGCCGGAACAATTGCAAACCGACCTTCATACGGCTTGGGGCAATTGCGAAGACGATCCCGCCTTCGATGATGGCGCGTTTCACTTCACAGCCCTGCGCCGGGGCAAAGCTCTGGTCGCGCTGCAACCCGAACGCGGAACGCCCGAACTCCGCGATGACGACTACCACGACCTGTCGCGCACGCCGCGCCACGGCTATGTCGCGTTTTACTTGTGGTTGCGCAAAGGTCTGGGCGCAGATGCGCTGATCCATATCGGTGCCCACGGAACGCTGGAATGGTTGCCCGGAAAATCGGTTGCCTTATCCGCCGACTGCTGGCCCGAGGCGCTGATCCGCGACCTGCCGGTAATCTACCCCTTCATCGTCAATGACCCCGGCGAAGCTGCGCAGGCCAAGCGCCGGATCGGGGCCGTCACGCTGGGCCATATCCCGCCGCCGATGAAGGAAAGCGGTACACCGGACCGGATGGTGCGGTTGGAATCGCTGCTGGATGAATTCTCGAATGCAGACGGGCTTGACCCCAAACGCCGGGACCGTTTGCAAGAGGATATCCGGGACGAAGCGCAAGCCATCGGTCTGGAAAGCGATCTTGGCCTCGATCAGGCCACCTGCACCGCCGAGGCTATCACCCGGATCGACCGTTTTGTCTGTGACATCAAGGAAAGTCAGTTCGGAGACGGGCTGCATATCTTTGGCAGGGTGCCCGAGGTGACGGGCAATTTCGACCCGGCAGCATCTGCTCAAGCCGAACGTGGCGCTTTGATCGACGCGCTTGCGGGCAAGCGGATCGAAGCTGGCCCATCTGGTTCCCCCTATCGCGGGCGGTCGGATGTGCTGCCTACCGGACGGAACCTTTATACAACCGATCCACGCTCGGTTCCGACCCGCGCGGCCTATGCGCAGGGCGTCAAACTGGCTGAGGAGTTGGTACGCCGCCATCTGCAAGAAGAAGGCGATTACCCCAAAGGGCTGATTGTCGACCTGTGGGGCTCAGCCACCATGCGCACTGCGGGCGAAGAGTTCGCGATGGCGCTGCATCTGCTGGGCGTCAAACCGGTCTGGGACAAAGGGTCCGAGCGGGTTTCAGGCATCGAAGTCCTGCCGATCACCGATCTCAGCCGCCCACGTCTGGACGTTACATTGCGCGTTTCGGGCTTGTTCCGAGACGTGTTCCCAACCCTTTCGGCGCTTTTCGGTCAAGCCGTCCGTGCGCTGTCTGCGCGCGACGAAGCACCCGACTGGAACCCTTATGCAGGTCAGGACCCCTCGGCCCGCGTCTATGGACCGGCACCTGGCAGTTATGGCGTCAATATGACCCAATTGTCCGAGGTCTATACCGAAGAAGCGCGCGCGCAGGCGGGCGAGGCATGGCTAGAGGCCAGTTCTTTCGCGCTGGAAGGCGAGCACATTGAGCAAGACAAGGACGGCATCACCCAGCGCGTTACCAATGCCGACAGCTTTGTTCACCTGCAGGATCTGACCGAGACCGACCTGCTGCTGGCCAATGACTATGCCACACATGAGGCCGGTTTTGCCGCAGCCAAAATGATCACGGGCGGCAGCGCGCAGCTTTACCATCTGGACAACACCAACCCCGAAACTCCCCGCGCCCGAACCCTGCCGGAAGAGATCAGCCGAGTCGTCCATGCCCGCGCCGCCAATCCCGGCTGGATCGCCGGGATGCAGCGGCATGGCTTCCGGGGTGCGGCTGAAATCGCCGCAACGCTGGATCACATGGCCTCGTTCGCGCATCTGTCCGGGACGGTCGCGCCGCACCTGTTCGACCTGTACCATGATGCCACATTGGGCAACGAAGAGGTGGACGCTTTCCTGCAAGAGGCCAATCCCAAAGCCCATCAAGCAATGCAGGACCGGTTCCGCGCGTTGCTTGAGGCCGGACTTTGGAACACCCGCCGTAACTCGATCCGCGCGGATCTGGAGGGTCTGACATGAGCGCGCCCGTTGTTCAGGGATGGTGCCCCGGTGCCCACCGCCCGATGATGTCCGGCGACGGGCTGGTCGTGCGCGTAAGGCCCCGGTTGGCACGGCTGGAGGCCGAACAAGCGCTGGGGCTGTGCGACCTTGCAGATCGGTTTGGAAACGGGTCGATCGATTTGACCAATCGGGCCAATCTGCAGCTGCGGGGCGTGGAGGACTATGACCATCAGCCACTGCTCAAGGAGCTTGCGGCGCTGAACCTGCTGGATGCGGAGCCCGGCATTGAGGTGCGACGCAATATTCTGGTCACTCCGCTGTATCAGGCGGGCGATTTAACCGCGCGCCTGACGCAGGACCTGATTGACCGGCTGGCAGAGCTGCCCGCCCTGCCCGCCAAGTTCGGCTTTGCCATCGACACCGGCCCCGCGCGGCTTTTGAGCGCGGATTCAGCGGACATTCGTCTGGAAACCGATGCTGACGGCCTGATCCTGCGTGCAGACGGCTGCGAAACCGGGCGCCGTGTGACCGAGAGCGACGCGATTGACCACGTCATCGCTTTGGCACGGTGGTTTGCCAGGACCTACACGCCCGAGGCTCGCCGCATGGCGCGGGTCGTCGACGCGCTGCCGCAGGAATGGCAAGGAAACCCGCCCGGCCCTGTCGGCGCAAAATTGAAACCCGGCTCGTGCGAACTCGGCGCTCTGTACGGCGCGGCTTTTGGGTCGCTGCCGGCGCGCAAGCTTTATGATCTGATTGACGATAGCGGCGCGACTGCCCTGCGTGTCACCCCGTGGCGGCTGATCCTGCTGGAAGGCGGCGCGGTGATACCAGCCCCAGAGTTTGTCACGGATGGCACCGACCCGCTGATGACCGCAGACGCCTGCCACGGTGCCCCGTTCTGCTCGCAGGCTCAGGTGGAAACCCGCGACATCGCCCGCGCCTTGGCTTCGCACGTGCCCGGGCGCCTGCATGTCTCGGGCTGCGCCAAGGGATGTGCCCGGATGGGGGCTGCCGACATTACATTGGTGGGCGCAAACGGACGATTTGATCTTGTAAAACAGGGCCGCGCAGGGGATGAGCCCTGCCAGCGCGGGCTCGACCCCGAAACACTTATGACCATGGACTTCACCTGATGCCCTATGAATATGAAACCGATGGCGCGGCGATCTACAAGGAAAGCTTTGCCACCATCCGGTCCGAGGCTGATCTGGCCCGTTTTGAAGCTGATGAAGAGCAGGTCGCCGTTCGGATGATCCATGCCGCCGGGATGGTTGGGCTGGAAGAGTTCGTGCATTTCTCACCCGGCTTTGTGTCGGCTGCCCGCACGGCATTGGAAAACGGCGCGCCGATCCTGTGCGACGCGCGCATGGTCAGCGAAGGCGTCACCCGCTTCCGCCTGCCCGCCGATAACGAGGTGATCTGCACATTGCATGACGACCGCGTGCGCCCCTTGGCCGCCGAGATGAGCAACACACGTTCCGCCGCTGCGCTGGAACTGTGGCGTCCGCATCTGGAAGGCGCTCTGGTCGCCATTGGCAACGCGCCAACGGCCCTTTTCCATCTGCTAAACATGCTGGAAGATCCAAATTGCCCGCGCCCTGCAGCAATCATTGGCTGCCCGGTCGGCTTTGTTGGCGCCGTCGAATCCAAGGATGCGCTGTGGGAGGCCCAACCGGTGCCGTCCTGCATTGTCAAAGGTCGACTGGGCGGCAGTGCCATCACCGTGGCGGCCGTCAACGCCATCGCAAGCCGGGCAGAATGAGCATGGGTACCATATACGGTGTGGGCCTTGGCCCCGGCGATCCGGATCTGATGAGCGTTCGGGCGGATCGCCTGTTGCGCAATGCCAAGCATGTGGCCTTCTTCCGAAAGCCGGGCCGCAGCGGTCAGGCACGTAAGATCGTAAACGGTATGATTCCTGAAGGCGCGGTTGAGTTTCCGATGGAATACCCGGTAACCACCGAGATTCCGGTCGCTGATCCGCGCTACAACGAACTTTTGGCTGCGTTCTATGAAGATTGTACCGCCCATCTGAAAGCGCTGTCCGAGCAGGGCGAGAATGTTGTGGTTCTGTGCGAGGGCGATCCGTTCTTTTATGGTTCGTTCATGCATCTTTACAGCCGCTTGCGCGAACAGACCCCGGTCGAGGTTGTGCCCGCCATCACCGGCATGTCCGGTGCCTGGACCGCGACTGGTGATCCTATCACCTGGGGTGATGATGTACTGACCGTGCTGGTTGGCACTTTGCCCGAAGACACTCTGGCCGAGCGTATGGCGCAAACCGACGCGCTCGTCGTAATGAAGATCGGGCGCAACATCGACAAGGTGAAACGTGCTTTGAAGACCTCAGGTCTTTTTGACAGGGCGTGGATCGTCGAATTTGCGCAGATGCCCAACCAGACAGTGACCAAACTGTCAGAGGCCTGCGAAAAGATTACCCCGTACTTTTCGATCATCGTGGTGCATGGTCAGGGACGGCGTCCATGAGCGGTTGGGTCAAGATTGCAGGGCTGGGACCGGGTGATGAGGCACTGGTGACGCCCGAAGTCACGTCGGCGCTGGCCGAAGCCACCGATGTCGTGGGTTATATTCCTTATGTGGCGCGTGTGGCCGAACGCCCCGGCCTGACCTTGCACGCAAGTGACAACCGGGTCGAAATCGACCGCTCGCAACACGCATTGCAAATGGCAGCCGCCGGCCGAAAGGTTGTGGTGGTGTCTTCGGGTGATCCCGGTGTGTTTGCCATGGCCGCGGCCGTTTTCGAAGCGTTGGAGAGCGGGCCTGCAGAATGGCGCAATCTTCAGATTGATGTGCTACCGGGGATCACTGCGATGCTGGCCGCATCTGCCCGCGCGGGCGCTCCGATGGGGCATGATTTCTGCGCCATCAACCTCAGCGACAACCTCAAACCATGGGCTTTGATCGAAAAACGTCTGCGTCTGGCGGCGCAGGCCGATTTCTCGATGGCCTTTTACAATCCACGCTCGAAGTCTCGCCCCGAAGGGTTTGTAAAAACACTGGAAATCCTGCGCGAAGAATGTGAGTCAGAGCGCCTGATTTTGTTCGCTCGCGCCGTGTCGCGGGCAGATGAAGCAATCCGGGTTTCGACACTTGCCGAAGCCACGCCTGAGATGGCCGATATGCAGACGGTGGTTATTGTGGGGTCATCCCGCACCCGTGTAATCGAACGCAACGGCGCACCAATCGTCTACACCCCGCGCTTCACCCCTGATAAGGATCAGGGATGAGACAGCCAGTCCAGAACCTGTGCGACACTCGAAAGCTCGGTCCGCTGCGGCAGAACCGGGCGGTCGATCATCAGCACGGGCAGGCCCAAGGCACGCGCCACGTCCAGCTTGGCCCGCGCGCCCGAGCCGCCTGCGTTTTTGGACACAACCAGCTGCGTGCCGTGGCGCAGCATCAGCGCGCGGTCCTCAGATTCGGTAAATGGTCCACGGGCAACGACAACTTCGGCATTCGGCAAGGGCAGGCTTTCGGGGTCGTCTACAAGGCGCAGCAGGTAATGGTGCTGGGGCTGGGCGGCAAAGTCTTCAAGATGCATACGACCAACGGCGAGGAACACGCGCTGGGCGTCGCCGGACAACGCGTCGACGGCCGCTGCAATGTCCGGGACGTGATGCCAGGTGTCGCCGGGCTGCAGCGCCCACGCCGCGCGGGTCAGAGCGGCCAGAGGCGTCTGCGTTGTCCGACACGCCTCAATCGCGTTCCGGCTCATCTGGGCCGCAAACGGGTGGGTCGCATCCACAACATGGGTAACGGCGTATTTGCGGATGTACTCGGCCAAACCTTCCGAACCGCCGAAGCCTCCAACGCGCACTGGCAAAGGCTGCGGGCGTGGGCTTTCCACACGTCCGGCGTAGGAATACACAGCCGCAATCCCTTGTTCCGCAATGGCTTTGGCCAAAGCGTTGGCCTCGGTCGTACCGCCAAGGATCAGCACATTGGGGATCAGGAGGTTGGTCATGTCTGATGCTCCGTGGCTGACAGTTCTGGGACTGGGCGAAGATGGGCTTGATGGCCTGTCACCTGCAAGCCGTCAAGTGCTGGACCGGGCCGAAGTGATCATGGGGCCGTCGCGCCACCTATCGCTGCTGCCCGAAACCGGAGCAGATCGTATCGAATGGCCGGTGCCGTTTTCAGATGGCTTGCCGATCCTGCAAGGTTTGCGCGGAAAACAGACCGTTGTTCTGGCCTCGGGCGATCCGTTCTGGTTTGGCGCAGGCTCGGTCGTTGCGCGCAATTTCGATGCCGGAGAATGGACCGCCCTGCCCGGCCAATCTACCTTTTCGCTTGCCGCTGCCCGTCTGGGCTGGCCTTTGGAAAGTACGCTGACCTTCGGCCTGCACGCTGCACCCCTGACGCGACTGCGGCCTCATCTGGCCCCGGGTCTGCGGGCGATTCTGTTGCTGCGCGACGGAAAGGCCGTGGCGGAACTGGCAACATACCTGACTGAAACCGGCTTTGCCGACTCGTCCCTTCATGTGATGCAGGCGCTCGGCGGTCCGCGCGAAAGCTCTCAGACCGTCACTCTGACCGAAGCCCTTCTGGGCACGTTCGACCGTCCCGTCTGCGTTGGACTGGACGTTACCGGTGCAGGTCCCGCGCTGTCCAAAGCGTCTGGCAAACCGGACGACATTTTTGAAACCGACGGGCAGATCACCAAACGGCCCATCCGCGCCTTGACCCTTTCAACGCTTGCTCCTCAAAGGGGTGAGCATCTGTGGGATATCGGCGGCGGCACAGGTTCGATTAGCATCGAATGGCTGATGTGTGATCCGACCCTGTCAGCGACATGTTTCGAACCCCGCGCTGACCGGGCTGAGCGCATCCGCCGCAATGCCGATGCATTGGGGCAGGATCGTCTGAACGTCGTGCACGGAACTGCGCCAGAAGCGCTGTTCAACGAGGAGCTGCCGGATGTCGTTTTCATCGGTGGAGGGTTGAGTGCCAACCTGCTGGCCTGGCTGCGCGATGCGCTTCCTAAAGGCACGCGCCTTGTCGCCAATGCCGTCACATTGGAAAGCGAGGCCCTGCTAGCACGATGGCACGAAGATTTGGGCGGTGACCTTTTGCGAATCGAGCTTGCGCAATCTGCCCCTCTGGGACCAAGGCGCGGCTGGAAATCCGCCTACCCGGTTGTGCAGTGGAGCGTGACGTTATGATCGTCGCTGGCCTTGGATTCTCTTCTGCTGCAACAGCCGACAGCTTGCGTAAAGCATTTGAAGTGGCAACTGCGAACCATGATGTGACAGCCTTGGCAACCGTTGCCGACAAGGAAGGCCATTCGGCGCTGACATCCTTCGCAGAGGAGGTATCTCTGCCCTTGCATTTCGTTGCCGCAGCCGACCTGGCGGATCAACGCACCCTCACCTGCTCGACCCGCAGCCGTGCCACCTATGGCACTGGAAGTGTGGCCGAAGCATCCGCATTGGCTGCCGCCGGAGAGCTTTTTGGCTCGGGCGCGCGGCTGCTCTCACCCAGACAAATTTCAGACGACCGGCTGGCGACTTGCGCCATAGCCATCGGAGGACAAACATGACCGTTCATTTTATCGGTGCCGGACCGGGCGCCGCCGACCTGTTGACGTTGCGCGGGCGCGATATCATCGCATCCTGCCCTGTCTGCCTCTATGCAGGTTCGCTGGTCCCGGAAGAGATCCTGGGCCATTGCCCCGAGGACGCAAAGATCGTGAACACCGCGCCCATGGACCTGGACCAGATCATGGCCGAGATCGACGCTGCGCACAAAGCGGGTCAGGATGTGGCGCGCCTGCATTCCGGCGACTTGTCGGTCTGGTCGGCGATGGGTGAACAGATCCGCCGCCTGAAACAGATGGGCATCCCTGTCAGCGTGACCCCCGGCGTGCCGTCCTTTGCCGCGGCCGCTGCGGCCTTGGGTACTGAACTGACCCTGCCCGGGCTCGCACAATCCGTCGTTCTGACCCGGACACCGGGGCGCGCATCGACGATGCCCGAGGGCGAGACGCTGGAGAACTTCGCCCGTACTGGAGCGACTCTCGCCATCCACCTGTCGATCGGCAATCTGGACAAGGTCATCGCCGATCTTACTCCGGCCTATGGTGCAGATTGTCCGGTGGCCGTGGTCTACCGCGCCAGCTGGCCGGATGAACGGATCATCCGCGCGACGCTGGCAACGCTGAAGGACTCGCTGGAAGAAAGCATCGCGCGCACCGCATTGATCATGGTGGGTCCGGCCTTGGCAGGTGAAGGCTTCGATGAAAGCTGCCTGTATTCCAAGGATTATGATCGCCGCTATCGCCCGCAAAGCACCGACAGCCCGTGGTCCAGCTGGAGTCACGGTGATGACTAACCCCCCAGGCATTCTGATTTCGGCCCCGTCGTCAGGCACCGGAAAAACAACGGTTATGCTGGGCCTTTTGCGCGCGTTGGCCGAAGACGGCTTGACCGTGCAGCCATTCAAGAGCGGACCGGACTACATCGACCCGGCGTTCCATCGGGCGGCGGCAGGGCGAGCCTCGTTCAATCTCGACAGCTGGGCGATGGGCGATCCGCTGTTAAACGCGATCTCTGCTCAGGCCGAAGGTGCAGATATCGTTGTGGCCGAAGGCTCGATGGGTCTGTTCGACGGTGTCGCCAAACCCGGAGAGCTGGGCCATGGGTCGAGCGCCGAAACTGCTGCACGGATGGGGTGGCCTGTGGTGCTGGTTCTGGATGTGGGCGGTCAGGCTCAATCCGCAGCGGCCACGGCATTGGGGTTCAAGATGTACAACCCCGATCTGCCCTTTGCCGGAGTAATCCTGAACCGCTGCGCAAGCCCCCGGCACGAGCGTTTGACCCGGCTAGGGATGGAACGCGCAGGACTGCCGGTGCTGGGCGTACTGCCCCGTCGTGGTGATCTGACCCTGCCCGAGCGGCATTTGGGATTGATCCAAGCTGTGGAACACCCTGATCTGGAAAGCGCTATTGTGGGTTATGCCGCGTTTCTGCGCGAACATGTGGATCTGGATGCAATCAAACAGGCGGCTTCCTTGGGCCCTGTTGGGCCGTCGTCAACCGCGCTGCCGCCTCCCCCTGCTCAACGGATAGCACTGGCTCGGGACGCAGCGTTTTCGTTCACCTATCCGCATTTGCTGAAAGGCTGGCGCTCGGCCGGGGCCGAGATCATGCCCTTCTCGCCACTGGCCGATGAAGCCCCTGCGGCAGATGCCGATCTGGTCTGGCTTCCGGGTGGTTATCCCGAACTGCACGCCGGCACATTGGCCGCTGCGAACACGTTCCTCACGGGTCTGCGCAAACATGCAGAGACAAAGCCGGTGCACGGAGAATGCGGTGGGTATATGACGCTCGGGACTGCGCTGATCGACAAGGATGGCGTGCAGCATGAAATGGCGGGTTTGCTGGGACTGGTGACGTCTTATCAAAAACGCAAGTTCAACCTGGGCTATCGCAAAGCCGAGCTTCTTGCCCCTATGCCCGGATTTGCCGAAGGCGCTGCGCTGCGCGGGCATGAGTTCCACTATTCTTCGATCGTGGACCAACCTGATGCACCGCTTGCGCGTGTGTTTGATGCAGAAGGCGCAGAAGGCCCGCAGACCGGCTCGGTGCGCGGCAATGTCACCGGCACATTCTTTCACCTGATCGCTGAGGCCTCGGCATGAGCGGCTTTGTTTCTTTCATCGGCTCGGGCCCCGGCGATCCGGACCTGCTGACGCTGAAGGCCGTAGACCGATTGCAAAAAGCCGACGCCGTTCTTTTCGACGACCTGAGCAGCGGGCCAATCCTGAGCCACGCGCGCGAGGACGCGGATCTTGTGGGCGTGGGGAAACGGGCCGGTCGCCCCTCGCCCAAGCAGGACCATGTCAGCCGGTTGCTGGTGGACTATGCTCAGACTGGCCAACATGTGGTACGGTTGAAATCTGGCGATGGCGGCATGTTCGGGCGTTTGGAAGAAGAACTTGTGGCCCTTCGCGAAGCTGGAATTGAATATGAAATCATTCCTGGCATCCCATCTGCCATTGCGGCGGCAGCGGCGGCAGGTATTCCGCTCACCCGCCGTCTGACCGCGCGACGGGTGCAATTTGTCACCGGTCATGACGTCAGCGGTGAACTGCCTGACGATCTGAACCTGGCTGCTTTGGCCGACTCTCAAGCGACCACCGTGGTGTTCATGGGCAAGCGCACTTTCCCGCTGCTGGTCGATGCGCTGAACGCCCATGGCCTGCCGCTGGACACTCCGGCTTTGATGGCAGAATCCGTTTCGACCCCGGATCAAAAGCTGCATCGCGCCACCATCGGCGCTTTGGCGGAGCAGTTGAAATCTGAGATCGGCAAAGCCCCGGCCTTGATCCTTTATGGCCCGCTGGCGGAGTTCGAAGATGATTGATCTGAGCCTGATCGGCATCGGTACCGGTAACCCGGAGCATGTGACCTTTCAGGGTGCGCAGGCCATCCGGGCAGCGGACCTGATCCTGATCCCGCGCAAGGGCGAAAACAAGGCTGATCTGGCTGGTTTGCGCGAAGAGATCATTGCGCAGGTGGCAAACACCCCGCCGCAGATCGCCTATTTCGACATCCCTACGCGACGAGCGGATGACGGCTATCTTCGCGGTGTTGACGACTGGCACGACGCCATTGCCCTGCGCTGGCAGGAGGTGATGAACGCCCACCCGGAGGCACGGACCGTAGCGCTGCTGATCTGGGGGGATCCGTCGCTTTATGACAGTTCGCTGCGCATCGCGGCGCGGCTGGACCCCAAGCCCAACACAAAAGTGATCCCCGGTATTACTGCCCTGCAGGCTTTGACAGCTGCCCACGCGATCCCGATCAATGATCTGGGTGCGCCCTACGTTGTTACAACCGGGCGTCGTATCCGGGATGAAGGATGGCCTGAAACCGCCTCGAAAGTCGCCGTAATGCTGGATGGAGAATGCTCATTCCAATCCCTTGATATGGCGGATTTTGACATCTGGTGGGGGGCCTATGTGGGTATGAAGGAAGAACTGCTGATCAGCGGCCCTCTGGATCAGGTCGCCCAGAAAATCCTGGACACCCGCGCCAAAGCCCGAGCGGATCATGGCTGGATCATGGATATTTATCTGTTGAAAAAGCGCGCCGTGTAATTGCGCCCAGCACACGGGTTTGTGACTGCGCGATACGTTCAGGTCTGGCACACAGGTCTCAGCTAGAAATCGGAGATGTGTTGATGAAAACTTTCATCCCTCTGCTCGCCCTGATCGCTTTGCCTGTCTGGGCGCAAGACGCCCTTGAAGGCTGGGCGGTGCATCCGACAGACAAACCTTATGCCGAACTGGTCGACGCCACCAAGGCCGCGATCAAGGAAAACGGGTTGATCGTCGTGACACAGGCAGGTCCCACCAAGGCTGCTGCCGCGCGCGGGATCACCATACCGGGCAACCGGGTGATTGGGGCCTTCAACAATGATTACGCGGTGCGGGTGCTTGAGACATCGACCAATGCGATGATCGAAGCGCCGATCCGCTTTTATGTCACCGAAAATGAGGGCGGAACCGCCACCCTGTCCTACAAAACTCCCAGCTTTGTTTTTGCGCCATATGCATCGGAAGGTGGGCAAGCCTTGCTGAATATCGCCACAGAACTTGACACAAAGTTTCAATCTGTCGCCGAAGACGCAGTCAAATAGTCACACTGGCGTGAACCGCCTTGCGTCCAGGGGCGTCCTCCGCAATCTGCTTCGAAACGGTTACTTCGGAGCATGACTGATGCAGGACCCCTCGCCCCGCGCCGCGGATCTTCTGGCCCAACGCCTGTATGAAGCGGGGTGCCGCCACGCTTTCGGAATGCCCGGGGGTGAGGTTCTGACGTTGGTGGATGCGCTGGAAAAGGCGGGGATTACCTTTCATCTGACCAAGCATGAGAACTCTGCCGGGTTCATGGCCGAGGCAGTGCATCACCGCGATGGGGCACCAGCGATTTTGGTGGCCACGCTAGGCCCGGGCGCCATGAACGGAATCAATGTGGTGGCGAACGCGTTGCAGGACCGGGTGCCGATGATCGTCCTGACCGGATGTGTCGACGCGGACGAGGCGCTGACCTATACGCATCAGGTAATGGACCACAGCCGGGTCTATCGCTCGATCACCAAAGGGACCTTCACGCTGACCGCCAAGGGCGCGGATGTTGTCGCCGACAAGGCGGTGTCTCTGGCCATGCAGCCACGCCCCGGCCCGGTTCATGTCGATGTACCAATCTCGGTTGCAGATACGCCTGTGACCGGCGTGAAACACCGCCGCCTTGCAAAGGTCGCACCCGTAAGCCCTGGGGGAGAGTGTCTGGAGAAAGCCCGCCGGTGGGTGGCCGAGGCCAAGCGCCCTGTCGCCATAATCGGGTTGGATGTCCTCTATGACGACTCGCGCAGCGTGGTGCAGGCGTTCGTGGAGCATTTTGGCATTCCGTTTGTAACCACTTACAAAGCCAAAGGCGTGGTGCCTGAAGATCATCCCCTGTGTCTGGGCGCGGCCGGTCTGTCGCCGCTGGCCGACAAACATCTGATTCCTTTGATCGAACAGGCCGACCTGGTGTTGTGCCTGGGCTATGATCCTATCGAAATGCGCCCCGGCTGGCGCGAAATCTGGGATCCCGAGGATAAGCGCGTCATCGATATCTCTGCCGTCGTCAATGATCACTATATGCATCAGGCGGGTTTGAACCTTGTTGCAGATACGGGCGAAACGCTGGAAGCCATCGCAAAGGGCAACCCTGCCCATACGACTTGGCCAAGTGGCGAACCCTCGCATGTCAAAGCTGCTCTGGCAGAGGCTTTTCCCAGTGATGAAGACTGGGGACCTGCGGCTGTCATCGCCGAAACCCGGGCGGTTCTGCCGCCTGAAACGCTGGCAACAGCTGACAGCGGCGCGCATCGTATCTTGTTGAGCCAGATGTGGGAGTGCAGCGAAGAACGCGGGCTGATCCAGTCTTCGGCGCTGTGTACTATGGGCTGCGCGGTTCCGATGGCCATTGGCTTGAAACTGGCCGAACCCCAGCGCCCGGCCATCAGCTTCTCAGGCGATGCCGGGTTTCTGATGGTGGCCGGGGAATTGTCGACTGCAGCCGAAATGGGCGGCAACCCGATTTTTCTGGTCTTCGTGGACGCAAGCCTTGCCTTGATCGAGCTGAAACAACGCCAGCGACAGATGAGCAACAAGGGCGTGGACTTTGGCCATCATGATTTCGCGGCCATGGGCCGGGCCTTTGGCGGAAACGGCCACACAGTCCGCAACCGGGCCGAGTTGCGCGCAGCGCTGGAAGCTGCTGTAAAAGCCGAGACATTTACCGTCATTGCTGCTGAAATTGAGCGTGGAGGCTATGATGGCCGCATCTGAAGGCCCCCTGAAGGGCGTCAAGGTTCTGGATCTTAGCCGCATTTTGGCAGGACCCACCTGCACGCAGTTGCTGGGAGATCTGGGCGCAAGCGTCATCAAGATCGAAAATCCCGCTACCGGCGGCGACGACACTCGGCAATGGGGCCCACCCTATGTGACGGATGCCGAGGGCAACCGCTCGGACCTGAGTGCCTATTTCATGTCGGCCAACCGCAACAAGAAATCCGTCACGCTGGATATCGCCACGGCTGAAGGTCAGGCTGAGATTCGGCGACTGGCGTCACACGCGGATATCCTGATCGAGAACTTCAAACCCGGTGGGCTTGCGAAGTTCGGGCTGGACTATGCCACCCTGTCGCAAGAGTTTCCCAGTTTGGTCTACTGCTCGATCTCGGGCTATGGCCAGACCGGGCCCAATTCCAGCAAGCCCGGCTATGACCTGATGGCGCAGGGCTATGGTGGGATCATGTCTTTGACCGGCGATCCCGAGGGCGCGCCGATGAAAGTGGGTGTTGGCATCGCAGATGTGATGTGCGGGATGTACGCAAGCGTCGGCATTCTGGCCGCACTTCGCCACCGTGACCTGACTGGTGAGGGCCAGCAAATCGATCTGGCGCTGGTGGATGCCCAGATTGCCTGGCTGATCAATGAAGGCGTGAACTATCTGACCTCGGGCAGTGTCCCGCAGCGACGCGGCAACGGGCACCCGAATATCGTACCTTATGATGTGTATGAAACCGCCGACGGGCACGTGATTCTCGCGGTCGGAAATGACAGTCAGTTCAGAAAGCTTTGCAGTTTCATCAATAATCCCGAGCTGGCCGACGACCCCAGATTTGCGACCAATCCAGCCCGACTGGAGCATCGGGACGCGCTAAACGCCACTTTGCGACCTGCAATGCAAGCATTGGACACGCAGACCGTTATTTCTGGTCTCGAGGCAGTCAAAGTGCCCGTTGGCCCGGTTCAGACGCTGGATCAGGTGTTTGACACCGAACAGGTGGCGGCACGACAGATGCAGATCGCAATGCAGGCCCAGCCGGGTCAGGTCAACCTGATCGGGAATCCCCTGAACCTGTCGAGGACGCCTGTAACATATCGCAGCGCCCCTCCGGTCTGCGGGGCGGATACCGAGGCCGTTCTGAGCGCTGAAAACCCGTTCGAGGATTGAAATACTTGCACATTTAGGCGGCAAGTTGCTGAAACATGCCCTTGAATCGGCGGTTTTTTTCGTCTTTTACGCACACGTCATTTCACCAATTCGAGAGCAGGGTCGATACTGTTACGCCGCTCTCGCACACTCTGTTACATCGAACAGTGTCAAATATCGCAATCAGATTGGACCCAAGTATGAAACAAGATGTTTTTGGACAGATGAACACCCTGACCCAGCCGGCTGCTGTCGATGCCTGGAATGGTGTTCTGCTTGGTTTCATGGCCCATGCCGCCGTTACCCCCCAACATCTGGGCAAAGTGCTGGAGCTTGAGCCCGACTTCGCACTGGGCCATGCGATCAAGGGTCTGTTCATGGCTCTGCTTGGGCGACGCGAGATGATGGCGGTTGCCGTCGACGCGCTGGCTGCTGCCAACGCAGCGATGGAACGTCAGCCCATCACAGCGCGCGAGCGTCTCTATGTGGATTCGCTGGCCCTGTATTTGGCGGGCCAACAGGCTCGGGCCGCACAGAAATTCGAGGCGATTCTGCGTGATCATCCGCAGGACACGCTGGCGATGAAGCTCAGCCACGCAACCCGCTTTGTTCTGGGTGATGCTGACGGGATGCGTCGCTCGATCGAACGCGTGATGCCTGCCTATGAACCTGACCACCCGGGCCGGGGCTATCTGCTGGGCTGCCACTCCTTTGCGCTGGAAGAGACCGGCGCTTATGAAAAAGCTGAGATCGCAGGTCGTCAGGCGCTGTGGATGGTATCTGACGATGCTTGGGGTCTGCACGCGGTGGCCCACGTTCATGAGATGACCGGCAACGCGCAGCTGGGCCTTGACTGGCTGGCCGGACGAGAAGACGCGTGGGCGCATTGCAACAACTTCCGCTATCACGTCTGGTGGCATAAGGCGCTCATGCATCTGGATCTGGGTCAGGTCGATCAGGTGATGGATTTGTATGACAATCATGTCCGCAAGGACAAAACGGACGATTACCGCGACATCTCGAACGGCACTTCGCTGTTGATGCGGCTTGAGCTTGAGGGCGTAAATGTCGGAAATCGCTGGGAAGAGCTGGCTGACCTGAGCGCCGCACGCACCGAAGATGGCTGCCTCATCTTCGCCGATCTGCATTACCTTCTGGCGCTGACCGGTGACAATCGCACCGACGCCACTGCCAAGATGCTGAGCCGCATGAACACGGATGCTGCGCGCGCCAATGACGATACGACCCGCCGCATGGCCGATCCCGGAGTTGCAGCCGCCATGGGCCTCGAAGCCTTTGGTGACGGCCATTATGGCACGGCGTTTGATCACCTGCTGGCAGCGCGCGGTTCAATGCAACTGGCCGGTGGCAGCCATGCGCAACGTGATGTATTTGAACGAATTACCATCGATTCCGGCCTGCGCGCCGGGCGACTTGATGCGGTTGAACGTATTCTGGACGACCGCCGCGCCAAACGTGCCGGAGGCGAAGACAATTATGCCATCGCGCGCCGCGCCCTGATCGACGCGGCCCGTGACGGCGGCGACGTACAAAGCGTCCCCGCCGAATAACAAGAAGACCAAGAAGGACAGAGAACGTATGGCGACCATATCGCCCGCTTCTGATTTTGCACCCGCTGCGGCCCCGGCCGCAGCCCCTGCCCGCACGCGTGACCCACGGCTGGATTTTTATCGCGGTATCGCGATGTTCATCATTCTGATCGCCCATATCCCAAATGATCCCTGGGCCAAATGGATACCTGCGCGGTTCGGCTATTCCGACGCGACCGAGATCTTTGTGTTCTGTTCGGGCATGGCCTCGGCCATTGCCTTTGGCGGTGCGTTTCTACGCAAGGGATGGTGGATGGGGACAGCACGTGTCGCCTTCCGTATCTGGCAGGTCTACTGGGCGCATATCTGCCTGTTTTTCTTTGTGGCCATGACCATGGCCGCGCTGGATCAGACCGGTGCGTTCGAGAAAACCTATGTCTCATCCCTGAATCTGCAGCACTTCTTCAACGATCCTGCGTCGCAGATGGTTGGGATTTTTACGCTGACCTATGTGCCTAACTACTTTGACATCCTGCCGATGTATCTGGTGGTCCTGGCGCTGATGCCGCTTTATATGGCGCTCTACCGCGTCAGCTTTTGGCTTATGGCGGCGGTTTGCGTGGCGATCTGGTTAGTCGCTCAGACCGGCGCACTGGCATTGCCGGCTGAGCCATGGTCAAACCGTCAGTGGTTCTTCAACCCGTTTGGCTGGCAACTTCTGTTCTTCACAGGGTTCGCGTTCATGCGCGGTTGGATTCCCGCCCCACCCGTTTCTAAAACCCTGATCTGGGTTGCAATTGCCTTTGTCGTCCTGTCGGCTCCGTTCGGGTCGTGGAAGGTCTTTACCTGGATCAACACCGCCGCGCCTGATCTTGGCGCAACGATCCGTCCGGGCTGGCCCTTGACTGAGGATCTGCGTGGCAAAACAGAATTTGGCCTTCTGCGCTATGTCCACTTCCTGTCACTGGCCTATCTGGGTTGGGTCGCAGCGGGTGAGCATGGTCACCGCCTGATCGCAACAGGTCACAGTATGGGCGCACGCATCTGGCAAACACTGCTGGCGGTTATCACCAAGGTCGGCCAGCAATCCCTTGCGGTCTTTGTGTTTTCCATGGCCGCAGCCCGGTTGATCGGTGTCGCGCTTGACCAATCTGGGCGGGATGTTGCCAGTGTCTTTATCGCCAACATGATTGGCTTTGCGATGATCATCGGCGTGGCTTATCTGGCCGCGTGGTTCAAGTCACAACCCTGGAAGTCGAAGAAATGAACTTTACCCGTCGCGCATTCCTCATCTCGACGACCGCCTTGGCCTTTGCCCCGTCTGCCTATGCAACGGGTGGTGAGGTGCCATTTGACCGTGACTATGTGATCGAGATGGCGCGCGATCTGGCCAGCCGTCCCTATGCGGAACGCGAGATGGTGCCGCAGGAATGGCAGGACCTGACCTATCAGCAGTATCGCTCGATCCGGTTCCGGCTGGACCGGGCGCTGTGGTACGAAACCGAGACGCCGTTCAACGTCGATTTCTTCACACCGGGTTTGTATTTCCCGCGCACCGTGAAAGTTGAAACGGTTGAGAATGGCATGGCCACGCCGATCGCCTTCGATCTGGACATGTTCGACAAGTCCGAAGATGTGCCGCAACTGCCTATCGATGACACGCTGGGCTTTTCGGGCCTGCGCCTTCGGACCGAGATGCACCGCCCCGGCAAAACAGATGAATTCTGCGTCTGGCAAGGGGCCAGCTATTTCCGCGCCATAGGCTTGCACGAGGTTTATGGCCTGTCCGCGCGTGGTCTTGCCCTGAAAACCGGCGATCCGGATGGCGAGGAATTCCCCGAGTTCATCCGCTTCTGGCTGGAACGCCCCGCACCCGGTCAGCGCAATATGGTTGTGCATGCCCTGATGGACAGCCCCAGCGTGACCGGAGCCTATCGGTTCAACGTCACGGCGGGTGCAGATTGCATCATGGATGTCGAGGCAACCTTGTTCCCGCGCGAAGAGCTGCCCCATGTGGGCATTGCACCGGGTACTTCGATGTTCCTGTACGACCAGACCAATCACAGCCGGTTCGACGATTTCCGCCCTGCTGTTCACGACAGCGATGGGCTGCTGATCCGCAATGGCGCGGGCGAGGTTCTGTGGCGTCCGTTGGCCAACCCGACCCGGCTGCAAATCTCGTCCTTTGTTGACACGAATCCGCGCGGTTTTGGCCTGATGCAGCGCAAGCGCGAGTTTTCGGATTACGCAGATCTTGAGGCCAATTATCACAAACGTCCGGGTCTTTGGGTCGAGCCCAATGAAGATTGGGGCAAAGGCACCGTGACGCTGGTTGAAATTCCGGCAGATCAGGAAATCTATGACAACATTGTCGCCTATTGGCGCCCGGCTGAGCCCTATGCCGCTGGCAGTCAGGTCGACCTGTCCTATCGCCTGATCTGGGGGGAAGAACCCCAGCGTACGCCGATGCCGCGGGTAATCAACACCGCGATGGGCGAAAACACCTTTGGTGAGGGTCGTCTGGCCGTTATCGATTTTGAACACAGCGATCTGTTCGATGATATCGATGCGATCTCGATCTTTGTTGACTCGCCTCATGCCGAAACCTCGGACGGGGTTCTGCAACGCAATCCTGATACCGGCGGCTTGCGACTGGCTTTCTCGTTCGAACCGGGCGAGCGAAACCATGTTGAGCTGCGTGCGCAATTGCTGAAGGACAAACAGCCTGCCTCTGAGGTCTGGCTATATCGTTGGACCACATGAGCCGCGATCTGCATATCATGCCGCCCCAGGCCCCTCTGGCGATGCCCGCGCAGAACTTTGGCGCGCGGTTCCGGGATGCGGATGCACCGTCGGGCAGCCGCGCGGCGTCTGCCGGATTTTGGCGTGCGTTGGCGTTTTCCCCCGCGATGGCGGCAACATTGGGTCTGCTCTGGGTGATGAGCGATTGGTTCAGCGCCGAAGGGATTAACCTGGTCGAAGCGATCCTGTTGGCGCTGATTTCGTTCAACTTCTTCTGGATCTCTTTCACGGTCTGCACGGTGCTTTTGGGTATGGTGTCCCTGTCCAAGCAGGATCGCCCCCAAAAAAGTCACCGCGCGCAGCCGCTACGCGTGGCCCTGCTGACCCCGATCTATAACGAAGTTCCGTGGAACGTGCTGGGCAACGCCCGTACCATGCTTGAAGATTTGCAGACGCGCAGTGGTCGGCACCACTATGCCATGTTCATTTTGTCGGACACGCGCGATCCCGAGATTGCGGCACAGGAACAAGCCAGCGTCGAGGCGTTGCGTACCACGTTAGCTCCGGGGCTGGAGCTCTACTATCGCCGCCGCGAACAGAATACTGACCGTAAAGTGGGCAATATCGCCGACTGGGTCAGCCGTTGGGGTGCAGACTGGGATGCCATGCTGGTACTGGATGCCGACAGCCTGATGACCGGTCGCGCGATCTATCGCCTGACCGATGCGCTGGCGCGTGATCCGGGGGCTGGTCTGATCCAAAGCTATCCGCAACTCATTGGCGCGCAATCGGTTTTTGCCAGGATGCAGCAATTTGCCAACGGCGTCTACGGCATCGCATTTGCCGAAGGCCTGGCGCGTTGGTGCGGGCAAGAGGGCAACTATTGGGGCCATAACGCGATCATCCGCACCAAGGCTTTTGCCACCAGCGCCGGTCTGCCCAAGCTGCGTTCAATCAGCGGTCAGGACAAGCTGATCATGAGCCACGATTTTGTCGAGGCCGGATTGTTGCGCCGCGCCGGTTGGGCCGTGCGTTTCCTGCCGCGCATTCGTGGGTCATACGAAGAAACCCCACCCACCCTCATTGATCACGCCATGCGGGATCGCCGCTGGTGTCAGGGCAACCTGCAACACCTGAAGCTGCTGGGCTCGACCGGGTTCCGCGCCGTGTCGCGCTTTCACATGTTTCATGGCGCGGTCGGATACCTGATGTCCCCCCTGTGGTTCGCACTTTTGCTGATGTGGGCCTTGATCGGTCAGGGTCAGGACGCATCTGTCCTGCACTACTTCAGCCCTGACAACCCTCTGTTCCCGCAATGGCCAGAGATGTCGGAAACCCGGCATGTGCTGATCATTCTGGTCATGTACGCTATGCTTCTGGCCCCCAAGGTGCTGGGTGTTTTGGCTTTACCACTGAGCGGTGTGCACTTTTCAGACTTCGGCGGCGGGCGCAAATTCCTGACTTCGTTTCTGGCTGAGGTGCTGTTGTCCATCCTGTATGCACCGATCCTGATGGTCCAGCAGATGATCGCCGTCTTCCGTACGGCCTTTGGCATCCAGCGTGGCTGGTCGCCTCAGGCCCGCGACGGCGGCACCTATGGTCTGCGCACGCTGATCCTGTGCCATGCCCTTGAAACCGTCAGCGGTGTCGCGCTGAGCGTTGGTATCCTGTCCGGTCTGGTGTCGATCTGGCTGGCTCCGATTGCCATCAGCCTCGCACTGGCGATCCCGCTATCTGCGCTCAGCGGCGTCTCGGCAGGCGCTGCGCGCAAGATGGTCGGAATGCGGGAAGACTTCAGCGAGCCTGCTATCACCCGTTCGGCTCGCCGGTACAGGGATGAGCTGAAGCGGCTGGTCGAAGGCAAAGGCAACATGACCCCGGCAGAATAATCAGCTGCCGGGAAGCCCTTCATACCAATCGACGATCATGTCTGCCCAACCGGCAGGCACAGTATGCCCGCCGGGGAACAGCGCGAACTCTAACGCGCTGCCTTCGGTACATCCGGTCCAGCGGCGGCGCATGAAATCATCCGTGGTGCTGAAGCCGCTGGGCTTGTGATCGACGCAGCCATTGGCTTGGCGCCAAATTTCAAGCCCAGCATAGATATCACCCTGCTGGAAACGCCCGCCGCCCAGCAAGCGACCTTCCAAAGGCACGACATTGTCTGTCCAGCCATGGGTGTGGAACATGCGGATCGGACCTTCGCAAACCTCGGGGTGCGGACGCCAGAAACCTCCGGACACCGGCACATACGCGGAAAACGTGTCAGGAGCCTCACAGGCCAGATAGTTGACCATGAATCCCCCTGCCGAAAATCCGCCCAGCAGGACGCGGTCGGGATCGACGCCAAACCGGTCTGCGGCATCTTGCACGACCTCGGTCAGAAAGGCGGTTTCGTCCCGTTCGCCAAAGCCGGGATAGAAGTTCCAGCTTTTGGTGCCGCCCCGATCCGGTCGCTCCAGACCTTCAGGCGCCATGACCGCATAACCACGTTCCAACAGGGGCTCGACCATCGCGCGATTGCGCATCGTCCCCGATCCGCTGCCGCCATAACCGTGCAGGAACAGGACCATCGGTGCATTGTCCTCATCGGGCAGTTCAATGTGATACGCCCCCATCGGCGTTTCACAAACTGTCTCCTGACCAGCACAACCCGCCCATGCGGCCTGCCCGGTTGCAGCAACAAGTGCGGCCAGACTGAGTGTTCGGATCATCCTGCATCCTCATTAAATTTGCGAACCGGCAGTCCGGCCCTGACCCAACCTGGGCCTGCGGCTGAACCCAGCATACCCTCGGGCACGTCAATGATTTGAGTAAAACCGGCCGCTATGAGTTGGTTGCTTAAACGCGCTGAGCGCACCCCGCGCGCACAGATTAACGCCACTGGCGCATCCAGTTGACCGCCGGTCAACTGCTGCAATGCCTCAACGAAGTCTTCGCGCCGCATATCCAGGGGTGCTGCACCTTCGCCAATGCCCGAGGCGCGCCATTCACGCGGCGTTCGTATGTCGACCAACAGGATGCGTCCTTTGCGGGCTTGTTCATGCGCCGTTTCAACGCTGATCCGCTCACCACCGTGATCTTCGGGGATCAACCGAATTTCCCGGATCGCAAACCCCGCAGCGAGCGCAACACCACCGCCAATCAACACCCATCTTCGGGTTCGGTTCACTTGCTCGGTCACCGGTTGCCTCCTGTTCGATGCCCCTTGATCTAGCACATGTGGCCGGAAACGAATGCCTTTAAACCTTTGATCAGGATCAAGATCGCGTCATTTTTTCGCAGGTCCACCGAATAGCTGACTGTTTCAGTAGAACTTTGTGAACAAGTTACAATATCTGGACAGTCGAGAAAATATCCTTACAAAATTGACTTCACCCTGACCGCTCAGACCGGAGTATCGCATTTGTCTCTATTCCTTATCGCGGCCCTTCCTTTCCTTGGTGCTGTATTCCCTGCTCTGCTGATCCGTGCAGGCAGAAACGCGGCTGCATCTGCTGCAGCGTTGACCACGTTTCTGGCCCTTATGGGTTTGCTGATCCACATCCCATCGATCATGCGCGGAGACGTTGTGACCGCCCGGTTCGACTGGATTCCGGGGCTTGGCCTGAACGCGAACTTCATGTTGGACGGGTTGGGCTTTCTGTTCGCCCTGCTGATTTTGGGCATCGGTCTGCTGATCATCCTTTATGCGCGGTTCTACCTGTCGCGCGAAGATCCGATGGGGCAGTTCTATACCTATCTGCTGTTGTTTCAGGGCGCGATGGTCGGGATTGTCCTGTCTGACAACATCCTGCTATTGATTATTTTCTGGGAACTTACCTCGCTCAGCTCATTCCTGCTGATCGGCTACTGGAAGCACCTGCCCGAAGGCCGTCAAGGTGCGCGGATGGCGCTGGCCGTCACTGGCGGCGGCGGATTGGCAATGATCGCTGGGATGCTGATCCTGGGAAATATCGTGGGCTCGTATGATCTGAGTGTCATTTTACAAAGCAAAGAACTGATCCAAGCCTCGCCCTACTACCTGCCCGCGCTGATCCTAATCCTGCTGGGCGCTTTCACCAAATCGGCGCAGTTCCCCTTTCATTTCTGGCTACCTCACGCCATGGCCGCGCCGACGCCTGTGTCTGCTTATCTGCACTCTGCCACCATGGTGAAGGCTGGTCTGTTCCTGATGGCGCGGATGTGGCCGGTTTTGGCCGGGACAGATGCGTGGTTCTATATTGTTGCCACCACCGGTCTGGTGACGATGCTGTTGGGTGCGGTGATTGCGCTGTTCAAGGATGACCTGAAGGCCCTGCTGGCGTTTTCGACCGTTTCACATCTGGGCCTGATCACCATGCTGTTGGGTTTCGGCACGAAATTCGCAGCCGTTGCGGCGGTGTTCCACATCATCAATCACGCGACCTTCAAAGCCGCGCTGTTTATGACAGCCGGGATCGTCGATCATGAGACCGGAACACGAGACGTCAAGCGGTTGGGCGGTTTGCGCCATTTGATGCCGATCACCTTCACGATCGGCACCATCGCCGCGCTGTCGATGGCCGGTTTGCCACCCCTGAACGGCTTCCTGTCAAAAGAGATGATGCTGGAAGAGACCGTGCACACCACATGGTTGAATTCACCCTATCTGGTGCCGGGGCTGGCCTTGCTCGCATCTCTGTTTTCCGCAGCCTATTCCTTCCGTTTCGTGAGCCACGTGTTCCTTGGCCCGCAGCGCGACGATTACCCTGCCCATCCGCATGACCCACCCGTTGGTCTGTGGATTGCGCCCGCTTTCCTGGTGGTGCTTGTCATTCTGATCGGCCTTTATTCGGCGGCCATTGTCGGTCCGTTGGTCGCTGTGGTCTCCAGCGCCGTGATCGGTGGCGAAAAGCTGCCCTACTACTCGCTGAAACTGTGGCATGGTTTTGTGCCTGCCCTTTACATGTCTATCGTGGCAACGCTGGGCGGTCTGTTCCTGCTGTCGATGCACAAACGCGGTGAGCAGCTTTGGAACGCTCTGCCCCGACCCGAAGCCAAGGTGATATTCGAGGCCATCATCAACGCCTTCACCCGTCTCAGCCAGTGGGTCACGGATGAGCTGCACAATGGTGTCCTCAGCCGATATGCGATCATATTCGTCGCCTTCACCGTTGGGCTTGGCTACTACGCCTACACAACCGGCACGATTGGTGTTGAAACCCGCGTTCCGCTGCCTGCACAGATTATCCCGATCATCGGCTGGATCTGTCTGGTGGGTGCGACGCTGGGTATCATGTGGTTCCACCGCAATCGCCTGCTTTCACTGGTGCTGATTGGCGTTGTTGGCCTGATCGTTTCGGTTGCCTTCAACTATCTGTCCGCGCCGGACCTGGCACTGACACAGATTTCGGTTGAAGTTGTCACCATGATCCTGCTGTTGCTGTCGCTGAACTTCCTGCCCACGGAAACCCCGTGGGACAGTTCAGCCGCGCGGCGCTGGCGCGATGCTGCGATCTCGGTTGTTGCGGGTATCGGGACAGGCGCGTTGATCTACGCCATCATGCTGCGTGACTTTGCCTTCCCAACGATCTCGGACTTCCATCTGGCCAATTCTTACAAAGGCGGTGGCGGAACCAATGTGGTGAACGTCATTCTAGTCGACTTCCGGGGCTTTGATACCTTTGGTGAGATCATCGTTCTGGGTATCGCGGCACTGATCATCTTTGCCCTGACCGAGGCGGTTCTGAGCACAAATGTACGCGGCTATCTGCTGAACCGTAAACCGCATTGGCCGCAATCGGGGGATTCGCATCCTCTGATGATGGTGGTTGCAACCCGTGTGATGATGCCGATTGCCCTGATGGTGGGGGCCTACATCTTCTTCCGGGGCCACAACCAGCCGGGTGGCGGCTTTATCGCCGGTCTGGTCGTCGCCATCGCCTATCTGATGCAATACATGGCCAGCGGCTACACTTGGGCGATTGAACGGCAGAGGTTCTACTACCACGGCACGATCGGCTGGGGCGTTCTGATTGCCGCTGCGACCGGACTGGGCGCATGGTTTAACGAGCGTCCCTTCCTGACCAGCGATTTCGGCTACATCAACTGGCCCCCGCTGGAGGAGTTCGAATGGGCCACCGCCATGCTGTTTGACACGGGCGTGTTCCTTGCAGTTCTGGGCGCTGTAATGCTGGCGCTGGACAGCCTGTCGCGCTTTGCTTGGCAACCGGGTATGGCGCGGGAATTCCCGATGGACATCAACCCGCTGCGGGATGACCCCAAAGACGAAGACAAAGAGAAGGAGCAGGCCTGATGGAAGCGCTCGTAGCCTCTGCCGTAGGCATTATGACCGCCGCCGGGATTTTCCTGATCCTGCGTCGCCGGACCTTCCCGGTCATTCTTGGCCTGTCACTGATAACCTATGCGGTGAACGTGTTCTTGTTCGCGACGGGACGGTTGGCGCTGAATGCACCTGCCGTTCTGAACAAATATGAAGAGGTCCCCTATACCGACCCGCTGCCACAGGCGCTGGTGCTGACGGCTATTGTGATCTCTTTTGGGATGACCGCCGTGATCGTGATGATCGCGCTTTCGGCCTATTTGTCCTCGAAAGATGACCATATCGACATGAGCCCGCAGGATAGCGTGGACGCGCCGGGAGAAGACGCATGAACCACTGGATCGTTGCGCCGATTGTTCTTCCCGCGATCCTGGCCCCGTTCATCATCATGGTCCTGCGATATCATCTGGACCTGCAACGTATCTTCTCGGTCGCGGGCGTTGTCGCGCTGCTCGGCATTGCCCTGACCATCACTGCGCAAGCATCGGGTGGAGAGATCCAAGTTTATGAGCTTGGCAACTGGCCTGCGCCCTTCGGAATTGTCATGGTGCTGGACCGGCTGTCGGCCATGATGGTGCTGCTCACGGCGCTGCTTGCCCTGCCCATTGTGCTTTATGCCATCGCCTCTGGCTGGGATGATCGAGGCAAGCATTTCCACGCATTGTTCCATTTCCAACTGATGGGTGTCTGCGGAGCTTTCCTGACAGGCGACGCATTCAACCTGTTCGTCTTCTTCGAGGTACTGCTGATCGCTTCTTACGGTCTGATGACCCACGGCGGGGGCTCGGTTCGGTTGAAAGCAGGCGTGCAATACGTGGCCTATAATCTGTTGGGCTCGACCCTGTTTCTGTTTGCCTTGGGGACGATCTATGGCGTCACCGGCACGCTGAACATGGCGGACATCGCTTTGCGCGTTGCCGAAATTCCAGCCGAGGACACCGCCCTTCTGAGGGTTGGTGCAGTGCTTTTGCTGCTGGTTTTCTGCATCAAGGCCGCCGTATTGCCGTTGCATTTCTGGCTTCCCGCCAGCTACGCCAACGCCCCGCTTCCTGTAGCTGCCCTGTTTGCCATCATGACCAAGGTCGGCGCCTATTCGATCATGCGAATGTACACGCTGGCCTTCGGACCCGAGGTCGAAGCGACCCAGGGGTTGGTTAGCGATTGGCTGCAACCCGCCGCGCTTGTAACCTTGGCCGTTGGGGCCATCGGTATTTTGGGATCACAGCACATAGCGCGCATGGTGGCGTTCTGCGCTATCGCCTCGATGGGTACCCTGCTGATCGCAATCTCGCAATTCACACCGGATGCGATGGCCGCTGCGCTCTATTATGTGTTCCACTCGACGCTGGCGACTGCGCTGCTGTTCCTGGTGGCTGATCTGGTGATGGAGCGGCGCGGTGGTGCCATAACGCCAACCACACCCATGCCGCAAAACGGGCTGATCTCGGCGCTGTTCTTTGTCGGAGCCATCGCGATGGCAGGAATGCCGCCGCTGTCAGGTTTCATCGGCAAGCTGCTGGTTCTGGACGCGTCCCGCGATGCATCGGATGCCACTGCGGTCTGGGCCGTGATCCTGATCGGATCTTTCGTAACCATTGTTGGTCTCGCCCGCGCGGGTACGCTGATCTTCTGGAAAAGTCACGACGCTCAGGTTGTTACCGTCAAAGACCCAATCGAAGGAGAAGAAGCGCCTGCCCCCCTCGCCCCGGAACCACAACCCGGCCTTGCTGTCACAGCCGTGTTCGGGATGGTGGCGGGTCTGATCCTGCTGACCCTGTTTGCGGGCCCGGCGCTGGAGTACACAAGCAAAACCGCGGAACAGTTGTTTGCGCCTGAAAACTACATCTCTGCCGTATTGGGAAGGGAAGAGTGATGAAACTGCTACACCGGATTTTTCCGCACCCTCATCTGACCTTTCTGCTGACATTCGTCTGGGTGTTGCTGGCCAATAACGGGTCGTTGAACTCGTTGGTGTTTGGCCTGATCCTGGGGATCATCATCCCCTTCATCACGCAACCCTATTGGCCGGATCGCCCCAAGCTGCGCAATTGGCCGATGGTGGTAGAATATATGCTGGTCGTGCTTTGGGACATTGTTGTTGCAAACGTCACTGTTGCCCGGATCATCCTGTTCAAGCGAGATGCCGACCGCCAACCCAACTGGATCTGTGTCCCGCTGGAACTGCGCACGCCTGAGGCGATCACCGTTCTTGCTGGCACCATCACCATGACCCCGGGCACCGTCAGTTGCGATCTGTCGGCACAAGGGCATAACCTTCTGGTCCATTGTCTTGATGCGCCCAACCCCGAAGAGGTGCGCGATCAGATCAAGCAGCGCTATGAGCGCAGGCTAAAGGAGATTTTCGAATGATTTTGGAATATGCCATCTGGTTCGCCTTTGCCTGTTTCGGAGCAGCCATCATGATGTGTCTTTGGCGGATCATCACCGCTGACGGCGTCGGTACCCGCGTTCTGGCGCTGGACACGATGGTGATCAACACCATCGCCCTGATGATCCTTTATGGTCTGGATCAAGGTACCGAGATTTTTTTCGAGGCCGCCATGATCATCGCCATGCTCGGCTTTGTCTCAACCGTGGCTTATGCGCGCTTCATGCTGCGCGGAAACATTATCGAGTGAGGGGCCAGCATGACGTTTATCATTGAGCTTCTGATCGCCTTTTTCTTGATCATGTCGGGGATCTTCGGTTTTGTCGGATCCTTTGGCATGATCAAATTGAAAGACCCAATGTCCCGCCTGCACGCGCCCACCAAAGCAACGACACTGGGCGTCGGCGGTGTGCTTCTGGCCTCGATCACGCATTCTGTCCTGCTGGAAGGCAAACTGTCATTGCACGAGCTGCTGATCACACTGTTTTTGTTCCTGACTGCACCGATCACGGCGCTGTTCATTGCAAAATGGCACATTCATCGTCATGAAAAGCCTCAGGATCTGCCGGATGCGGGTGAGGATGAGCTTTGGGCCACCCACGCGGTCGAGCAGGTCGAAAACGTCCCGGACCATAGCGCGAATTAAATCCAATGCATTCACCTCCGCTGCCTTTAACCCGCGATCTGGTTCTTGTTGGCGGCGGTCACACCCACGCGTTGCTGTTGCGAAAATGGGGTATGAATCCCCTTCCCGGCGCCCGGGTAACCGTGATCAACCCTGGCCCCACCGCCCCATATTCCGGGATGCTACCGGGATATGTCGCGGGACATTACGATCGGTTGGAATTGGACATCGATCTTGTCAAACTCGCACGCTTTGCAGACGCACGTGTCATTCTGGGCGCAGTTGAGGGGATCGATACCGACACACATCAGGTGCATGTTCCCGGACACCCGCCGGTCGGGTTCGATGTGGCCTCGGTCAATGTTGGCATCACGTCGGATATGCCCACACTGCCGGGCTTTGCCGAACATGCCATTCCCGCCAAACCTTTGGGCCGATTTGCCGCGCGTTGGGCTGACTACTTGAACCATGATGGCCCTGCGGCAGTGGCGGTGATCGGCGGAGGCGTCGCCGGGGCCGAATTGGTCATGGCCATGGCACATGCTCTCAAGGCCAAGGGGCGAGCAGCGCAGGTCACACTCATCGACAATGCGTCGATCCTGACGGCCACCAAACCCAAGGCGGCGGCCACGATCCGACGGGCCATGCAGGATCTGGGTGTGCAGGTCATCGAAAACGCTGTGATCACCCGGATCGCCGCTGATCACGTCGAGTTGCAGGACGGCCGCGCAATCCCCGCCTATTTCGTGACCGGAGCCGCCGGCGCGCGCCCTTATGATTGGGTCGCAAAATCTGGGCTGGACCTGCAGGGCGGGTACATCCGGGTGAACGGCTATCTTCAATCCAGCGACCCCGCTGTGTTTGCGGCCGGAGATTGCGCCCATTTGTCGGACAACCCGCGGCCCAAGGCAGGCGTTTACGCGGTTCGCGAAGCACCCGTTCTTTTCGACAATCTGCGTGCCGCGCTGGGGGCGGGACGGATGCGCAAATATGTTCCGCAGAAGGATTACCTCAAACTGATTTCTCTGGGCGGCAAATCCGCGCTGGGTGAGCGTTTGGGTACATCGTTCAGCGGCCCGATGATGTGGAAATGGAAGAACCACATCGACCAAACCTTCATGAACAGGTTCCGCGACCTGCCACAAATGAAGGTTCCTGAATTACCGCACGACCGGGCCTTTGGGTTGGATGATGCGCTTGGGGAAAAGCCAATGTGCGGCGGATGCGGGGCCAAGGTCGGACGCGATGCGTTACAGGCCGCACTGAAATCGCAACCGGCCCCGACCCGCGAAGATATCACCCCCCTGCCCGGCGATGACGCAGCGTTGTTACAGACGGGTGGCGTTCAGCAGGTCATGACTTCGGATCACCTGCGGGCTTTCACCAATGATCCCGCCTTTATGGCGCGCATCGCTGCTGTTCACGCTTTGGGGGATATCTGGGCCATGGGTGCCACGCCTCAGGCCTCCACGGCGACGATCATCCTGCCCCGTATGTCTGCCACTCTTCAGGCCCGCACCATGTCGGAAATCATGGCAAGTGCTGGCGACGTCATGAGAGAGGCCGGGGCCGAGATTGTGGGCGGGCACAGTTCCATGGGCGACGAGATGACCATTGGGTTTACGATAACCGGCCTGTGTGAAACCCCACCGATCACGTTGGCGGGCGGGCGGCCGGGTGATCGGTTGATCCTGACCAAGCCCTTGGGCAGCGGCGTTCTGATGGCTGCGGAAATGGCCGGTTTGGCGGACGGAACCTGGGTCGCGGCCACTTTTCAGCACATGACCCAGCCGCAAGGAAAAGCGGCCCGTATACTGGCCAAAGCCCACGCGATGACCGACGTGACCGGGTTTGGTTTGGCCGGGCACCTGCAAGGTATCTGCGACGCCTCCAACTGTGGTGCCATTCTTGATCTGGACGCGGTTGAGGTCATGGACGGTGCAATGGAGCTGTCGGAACAGAGCGTGCGGTCAACGATCTTTGCCGACAACCGGGCGATTGCCCTGGATCTGCCCGCTGAAGGCAAAGCCGCTTTGTTGTTTGATCCGCAAACGGCCGGTGGTTTGCTGGCGGCTGTCGATGCCACAGCGGCCGATGCCTTGATCGAGGACTTGAAGGCCGCAGGATACCCTGCCGTAATCATTGGCGAATTGACAGATACACCGGGCCTGCGGCTTCAAAGCTGATCCAGCAGGCTTTCGATTTGGGCCGCCGCTGTTGCAAGGCCGTCGTCGTCCAAGGACGCAATATCGAATTTGGCCAGCACCTCTAATGACCGCGACCGTCGTGACTTGGTGTAGGCCGGGTCGTAATGCTGTTCCATCAACGCTTGCGTCAGCGCTTGTTTTTGTCCCGTATCGATCAGGTGCATCCACCCTTCAACAACCTCGTGTCCGCGATGAAAGCGCAGTGGGGAAAGCCGATCTCGCAAACGGTCGCAATCGGACAATATGTCGTCATATGCCCGAACCAGATAGGCGGCGCGTGCTTCAATCGGCGCCGCGACGTGGATTCGAGGCGCAGCGCATAACGTAGTCCAAAGGCTGGGCGGCAAATTCAGACTGCCGATTTTCGAAGACTCCGCTTCGACCACGACCGGGCGCGCTGGATCCATCGCGCAAAGCGCGGCGGACAACGCCGATTCGAACGCCTTTTGGCTTGGCTGCCCTCCTGGGCGTTCCCCCAGCAATGACCCCCGGTGATTGGCCAAAGCCTCGAGGTCCAGAACCTGAACGCCGCGCCTTTGCAGCAGAGCCAGCAGATCGGTCTTGGCCGTTCCGGTATAGCCATCCAGAGCGATCAATCGATGCGTTAGAGAATCATCATACAAATACGCACTTACCAAGCGGCGGTACGTGCGATAGCCACCGTCAATCACATCCGCCCGCCAACCGATTTGCTGCAACATCCAGGTGAACGAACCCGAACGCTGCCCGCCCCGCCAGCAATAGACCAAAGGCTTCCAGCTACCTTCGTGATGGCTGAGGTGTTGTTCGATGTGATTGGCCGCATTGCGGAACACAAGCGCCGCCCCCAGTTTGCGCGCCAGAAACGGGCTTTCCTGCACATAGATGGTCCCGACGCGAGCACGTTCCTCGTCGTTCAGAACCGGCAGATTTATCGCGCCTGGCAGATGATCCTCAGCATACTCCGCAGGGCTACGCACGTCGATGACCGTGTCATAGCCATGTGCATAAAGCTGCGTCAGATCGGGGAAATTCAAAGCCATGCCAAAGGTCTAACTTGCCGTGTTTCGAATGGAAAGACCACGCGCCCTTATCCGTCGAAAGGTTCGATCAGATCGGGCCCACTGGCACGGTTTGAGTTCACTGCCGGATCAACACGATGGAAGGCCAATACATCATTCGCACCCGGCTGCATCAGACGCGCAGCCCCCTTTCCCGCTTCCCCCAGCCACAATGGCCAGTCTTCGGGTTCCAAAACCAAAGGCATCCGGTGATGGATAGAGCTGAGATTTTCGTTGGCTGCCGTCGTGACAATTGCGCAGGTGCCCTGACGGTTTTCATCCGCCCCCCAATCCTGCCAGACCCCTGCAAATGCAATCGGTTCCTGATCCTTACGATGAATATACCATGGCAGGCGCGTTCCCTGTTCCGACTTGGTCCATTCAAAAAACCCTGTCGCGACGATCAGACAGCGGCGCGCCCGGCAGGCGTCACGAAAAGCGGGTTTTTCCGCCAAAGTCTCGGACCGCGCGTTGATCAACAACGGCCCAGCCGTTTCAGATTTGTACCAGTGCGGCAGAAATCCCCAACGCAGCGCGTCCAGATGACGGCCTGTCTCGCTGCTGCGCACCACATGTATCTGATTTGTCGGACAAACATTGAAGTTTGGAACGGCCGGTAGCGCATTTGCAGGTCGTGCAGAAAACAGCTGCGCCATGGCGTCATTGGGAAGAGTTATTGCAAACCGTCCGCACATGGGTAATGAACCATCGACATATTCTTGATACAGGCGCAGGATCACACGGGTCACATGAAAAACCAAACGACTCAATCCCTCAAGAGCAAAGCAATTTCCCTTCTGGAAGCAGACAAGCTGCCGCAGGCTTTGAAAAAGGCGCAGCTGGGTGTCAAGAAATTCCCCAAGGACACGGACTTCCACGCCATCGCCGGTTTTGTTCTGACCGAGATGAAGCAATACAAGAAATCCATTCCGCATTTTGTCGAAGCCTCGCGGATGAAGCCGGATGATCCGCAGTTTGTGGAAAACCTCGCCAACGCCCTGATGCAGACCGGCCAGTTTCCCAAAGCGCTGGAATATACCGAACACAAGTTGGAACAGTTCCCCAACAACAAGGAACTGAACCGCGTTCTGGATGAGATACACCTCAAAGGTACGTCCTGGCGTTCGATCATCGAGCACGCGACCAACAAGCTGGCGACTGACCCCGACAATGCCGATTTGTTGACTAAGCGGGCCCGGGCCTATTCCAAGATTGGGTTTGACGAGGAAAACTCCCGCGATATTGCGCGTGCTTATGAGCTTGACCCGGATGACATTAAGATCGCCTTCCAGAAATCGGTGAGTCTGCACCAGAACGGCGACAAGAAGGGATCAACCGAAATTCTACGCCGTATCCTTGAGGAAGATCCTGAGCACGCCCCGACACTGCTGCAATTGTCGACAATGGTCGGCAAAGAGGATGCGGCGAACCTGATGGGTGCTGTTGAGATCGCTATCGCCAATAACGAGAACGAGCTGGTAGAGCTTGAGTTCGCCAAAGCGCATCTGATGTCTCAAACCGACGGTCTGGACACGGCGCTGCCGCAATTTGCATACGCCAATGCGATTCAGCACGACAGCAATCCGTATAACTTTGCGGCAGAAGAGAAAAAACTTCGCAGTATCAAAAGCCTGTTCCCGATCGGCGCAGACATTCCGACCTCTGACAGCACAGATTCACCGATGCCTATCTTTGTAATTGGGCAGCCGCGGTCTGGTACAACGCTGATGGAAATGATGCTCAGTTCTGCGCCAAATATTGCTGGGTGCGGAGAGTTAATGCTAGGCGCGGACCTATCCCAAGACTTCGAGAACGGGAAAACCGCATTCACCGCCGCGAAGGCAGCCGAATATGCGCGGGAATTCCGTAAGCTGATGCCGCCGATCCCTGAAGACTCGGTCGCCTTTGTCGACAAGATGCCCCACAATTTCCAGCGTGTAGGGTTCTTGTTGGCCGCATTCCCGAATGCCAAGGTGATAAACATGCTTCGGGATCCTCGTGATGTCGGCTTGTCCAAGTGGATTCGCCGCTTTCCTGCAGGTGGGATGCGCTATGCATCAAATCTTCAGTCGATTGCTCATTCGGCGAACATGTACCGCCAGTACATGGCGCATTGGCAGTCCGTATTTGGCGACAAGATCCTGACAGTTCCCTATGAAAAGTTGGTGGCCGACCCAGAGACCTACAGCAAACAGGTCTCCGCGTTCTGTGGCATTGAATGGAGCGAGACCATGATGCGACCCGAGGAAAACACCAAACTGGTCAGAACTGCTAGTATCGATCAGGTTCGTAACAAAATCTCAACCAAATCCATCGGCGGGTGGCACGAGGTGGCAGATCATATCAAACCGATGCTGGACGGGTTCGACCCATCACTTTGGCCGGAATACGATTTCAGCTGACCGGTAGAAAAACAGAAAAAGCCGCATCACTTGGATGCGGCTTTCTTGTTTCAAATGGCAGAATTACTTCTGCTTGATACGACCATCCAGATAGGGCTGATACGGTGCGTTTTCCGCCAGATACTCGGCTGTGACATCGGCCAGATCCGGGCCGAAATCATAAGCGTTCTTGTCATCGCCTTCGAACATCTTGTACCCGTCACCACCATTGCGCACGTAGTTGTTGGTCACAACGAGGTAGGTCTTGTTCGGGTCAATCGGAACAAACCCGTCACCTTCAGCCACCATCACTTCGCTGATGCGGCCTTCGTTCGGGGCCACGCTTGGATCCCAGGTAAAGCTCAGGCCTGCGACTTGCGGAAAACGACCTTTCACTTCTTCGACCTGACTGACGCCATTCTCAAGCGCGTCAATCACGGTTTGTCCGGTGATCTCAAAAGTGGACAGCGTGTTCTGGAAAGGCAGTACAGTCAGAACTTCGCCCATGGTCACCTCTCCTGGATCGATAGACGCCCGCAAACCGCCCGAGTTGGCGATGGCAATCTGAACGCCCTGTTCCGCGACCCGCGCCAGCATTGCATCAGCAACCAAATTGCCCATCTGGCATTCCTGTACACGACACACAGCGCGATCGCCCTCGATGGCGTCAGCCGCGTTTGCGACAACCTTGTTTCGGATTTCATCCAGAGGCACCGCCAATTCCGCGATCCGGTCCAGTGCGGCCTGATCCTCGGTCACGGTGTTGTCCATGATCAGAGGTTCACCAACAGCTTCCAACACTTTGCCGTCGTCATCAAATGTGACGTTTAATTCACCCAAAAACTTGCCATAGGCATAAGCCTGAACGATCTGCACACCGTTGACCACCGTAGGATAGGGACCTGCGGCCTTCTCCGACGCATTCGAAAGATACGTGTTCGAATGCCCGCCAACGATCACATCGACCCCACTTGTCTCCTGAGCGACACGCTGGTCGACACCATAACCTGAATGGCTCAGCACGACGATCTTGTTGACGCCTTCACCTGTCAGCCTGTCGACTTCGGCCTGTACCGCCGGCACCGGGTCTGAAAAGGTAACGTTGGGGCCGGGCGACGCAAGCTCATGTGTATCGATTGGTGTCAGCCCAATCAGGCCGATCTTTTCGCCGCCCACCTCGATCACGGTAGATTTCTTGATATGATCAGTCAGAAGTTCTTCGTCGCGAATATCGGCATTGGACATCAAAACCGGAAAATCGACCGTGTCAATAAAGCCGCGCAACACTTCTGGGCCATCGTCGAACTCGTGATTACCGACGGTCATGGCGTCATAGCCAAGCTTGTTCATAAACTCGGCAGCAACTTTGCCCTTGTAGTAAGTGTAGAAAAGAGACCCCTGAAACTGATCCCCGCCGTCCACCAGAATCGAATTCTCGGCACGTTCCCGTGCTTCGTTGACGGCAGTAACAAGGCGCGCCGATCCTCCAAAGCACTTTCCTTCCGCATTGTCTTCTGCACCGCATCCGCTGTCGTATTTGTTGATCGGTTCGAACCGCGAATGAAAATCGTTGGTGTGCAAAATCGTCAACTTGTAGTCGGCTGCTGCAACACCAGCGGTCAGGCCCAGAACCGCAACTGAAGTCAAAAATCGGGTCTGCATCTTGGAACTCCCAGTTATTGTTTAAGGGGATCGTGCGCCCATCACGACGGAGAGTCAAAGAGGAATTCCAGCTTGATTCCAAGCGCAGCGCGGGGCATCAGATCGGTATGCTGATTTTTAAGATTATCCGGGCCGAGGAATGGGCCGCCTTGCAGGACAAGGGCGCGACAGACGGCGCACCGATCGATGTGACCGACGGATTTGTCCATTTTTCAACCGCTGAGCAAGCTGCAGAAACAGCGGCCAAACACTTTGCAGGTGTAGATGGTTTGACATTGCTGGCCTGCGATGCTGACGCCATGGGCGACGATCTGAAATGGGAAGTGTCGCGGGGCGGTGCCCTGTTCCCACATCTCTATCGCCAGATCCAGCTCAGCGACGTTGTCTGGTCGCGCCCTTTGCCATTTGACGGCGCTGTGCATCAGTTCCCCGAGGACATGGAATGACATCCTTTGTTGACCCGGATCGGGATCAGTTCGAGGCATTCAAAGCTCTGGACCGGGACCAGCCGATTGAAATGCTCAATCTGGTGAAGTTCCGGGCCGTAGCGCAGTATCCTGCTGCGCATGAATTGGCAGGCGCGGGGCTGACCGGGGCGGAAGCCTATCAGAAATACGGGGCTGAAACCGCACCGATTGTTGCACGTATCGGGGCGAGCATTATGTGGCGTGGGGTGTTTGAAACAACGTTGATCGGCCCGTCCGATGAGGTCTGGGATGCCGTCTTTATCGTACGCTATCCAACCGCACACGCGTTTCTTGAAATGGTAACCAACCCTGTATACCGGGCAGCGGTGAGCCATCGTCAGGCCGCGGTCGAAACCTCGCGCCTGATCCGGTGCGGATCAGGTGAAAGCGGAAAGGCCTTCGGATGAAACTGATTGAAAAACTGGGGCTGAGCGCCCTGCACCGTATGGACCCCGAAGCTGCCCATGGCATGTCGATCAAGGTGCTGAAGTCCGGGCTGGCACCCGCGCCGGGGCCGGTGACGACATCACGGCTCAGGACCAACGTGGCGGGGTTGGAGCTGCCCAATCCGGTCGGTCTGGCCGCTGGTTTCGACAAGAATGGTGAGGTTCTCACACCTCTGTCGCGCGTCGGATTCGGCTTTATCGAAGTGGGCGCCGTCACCCCCCGCCCGCAACCGGGAAACCCCAAACCGCGCCTGTTTCGCCTGACCGAGGACAAGGCAGCCATCAACCGCTTTGGTTTCAACAACGAAGGCATGGAGGTGATGGCCAAACGGCTGGCAGAGCGCCCCAAGGACGCAGTGATCGGCCTGAACCTAGGGGCCAACAAAGACAGCGAAGACCGCGCTGGTGATTTTGCAAATGTTCTGGCGCATTGCGCTGCGCATCTGGATTTCGCTACCGTAAATGTATCCTCGCCGAACACGGAAAAACTGCGCGATTTGCAAGGCAAGGCCGCGCTGACCGCGCTGTTGAACGGTGTGATCGAGACACGGGACGCGCTGCCATGCCCTCTGCCCATCTTTCTGAAAATTGCACCAGATCTGACCGATTCCGAGTTGCAGGACATTGCCAAGGTTGCGCACGAAACCCGTGTGGATGCGGTGATCGCCACCAACACCACCCTGTCGCGCGACGGGTTGCGCAGCGCGCATAAAGGTGAGGCCGGAGGCTTGTCTGGTGCGCCGTTGTTCGAAAAATCCACCCGCGTTCTGGCAAAGCTGAGCCAGATGACCGGTGGTGATTTCCCGCTGATCGGCGTGGGCGGCATCAGCAACGCCGAGCAAGCTTATGCCAAGATCTGCGCCGGGGCGTCAGCCGTGCAATTTTATACCGCGATGGTGTATGGCGGGATTTCCTTGGCGGCTGACATAGCGCATGGACTAGATCAATTGCTGGCCCGTGATGGCTTTGACACAGTTGCCCAGGCCGTTGGCAGCAAACGTGAGGATTGGCTGTGATCGAGTATTGGCACAACCCCCGCTGTTCCAAATCCCGCGCCGGACTGGCACTGTTGGAAGAAAATGGCGCACAGATAACAGTGCGAAAATATCTTGAAGATGCGCCCTCGGCCGATGAATTGCGGGCCGCTCACGCTGCGCTGGGACTGCCTGTGATTGACATGGTGCGCAGCGGCGAAAAACGGTTCAAGGAATTGGGACTGACCAAAACCGCTTCGGATGACGAACTGATCCGCGCTATGGCAGCGAACCCCATTCTGATCGAACGCCCCCTTGCCATTGCCAGGGACAAAGCCGCAATCGGGCGTCCGCCGGAGAACCTGCTGATCTTGCTTTAGGCCACTTGCGCTTCAAGCTTGGGATAGCGCCAGCCCATCGTCGCGCCACGCGCGATGTTCAGAACCATCAGCGCGGCCCAAAGGCCGTGATTGCCAAAGCTCGGCACCAGTATGAACAAGGCGACCACGTAGATTGCCACGGATTGAATCATCGCGTTGCGCATGGCCCGGGTCCAGGTCGCACCGATATAGATGCCATCAAACATCCAACTCGCCACGCCGATTACCGGAGCTAAGGCCGCCCAGAACAGGTAGTCACGGCTAGCCAGACGCACCTCGGGCGAGGTCGACATCAGGTCAATCAGGGCCGGTCCTGCCAAGAAGAACAAAGCCCCCAGAACAACGGCCCCACCAATCCCCCATTGCGACGCCATGATACTGGCGCGCCGCAGTTGATATCGATCCCGCGCTCCAACTGCGCCGCCGACCAACGCCTCGGCCGAAAAAGCAAAGCCGTCCAGAGCAAAGGCGGTGATCTCCAGGAATTGCAGCAGAACCTGATTAGCAGCCAAGGTTACGTCGCCCAGATCCGCGCCCACAAACAGGAAGGTCGTAAATGAGCCTGTCAAAAGGACCGATCGGATCATGATGTCCCCGTTGACCTGCATCATTCGGCGCAGACGCTCGGCATCGAAAATCCGGGCCCAGTCACGCCAGATTTTGCCTTCGAAACCTTCCCGGCACAGCCACAGGCCCAGCGCCAAACCGGTCCACTCCGCGATCAGAGTGGCAATCGCGACCCCTTCCACGCCCCACCCCAGTCCGAGAACGAACCACAGATCCAGAACTATATTCAGCCCGTTCATCCAGATCTGCAGAATGAATACACCACGTGTGCGTTCAACCGCGATCAACCATCCGGTCACGGCAAAAAGCGCAATGGTGGCCGGGGCCCCCCAGATGCGAATCTCAAGATAGGAGCGGGTCAGCGCCTCAACCTCGGGGCTGGCAGGTGACAGGGCAAACGCCCCGGCAAACACCGCAGCTTGTGCAATGACAAAGCACAGCCCGGCCGCCGCACCCAGCAGCAATCCCCGGATCAGCAAAGCGCGGGTTTCGACCACATCTCCGGCACCGCGCGCCTGCGCGGCCAGACCGGTTGTGCCCATACGCAGAAACCCGAATATCCAATAGATCGAGGCCAGAATGACCGCGCCCACACCCACAGCACCAATCGGTGCGGCCTGCCCCATCTGACCTACAACGCCCGTATCCACCGCGCCAAGAATGGGCACGGTTGCGTTCGACAGCACAATCGGGGCTGCGATCTTCAGCACCCGTCTATGCGTGATAGGCGCCGATGCGTCCTGCATGGTCAGTTCTTGTCCATAGGGGGTTGAGGCATCAGGAAATGCCCCGATGCCTGCGCAAACAGTTTTGCGTGATTGTCCTGCCAGGCTTCGACCCGGACCGAGGCATAGCGCCGTCCGGACCGGCTGATAAAGGCCCGTGCATAAGCATCCCGCGGCAGACCCGAACGCAGATAATCTACGGTAAAGTCAATTGTCTTGGGGAACCGAATGCTCTTGTCCGTCACGATGGCCTCGGCGTCTATCTCTCCGCTTTCTATGCTGGCGAACATGTGTTCCCAGCTTAGTGTGATGACGGCTGTCACTTCGAGAAATGCAGCCGTCACGCCGCCATGAATCGCAGGCAGAAACGGATTGCCAATCAGTTTGTCATCAAAGTGCAGAACACCGGTCAATTCATCTCCGCGTCGGTCGAAGCTGATGTTGAGAAACCGGATGTAAGGGACACCATCAACCAGCGCACGCAATGCCGCATCACGCCTTTGCTTGACCATCTGCACCGGTTCGGGACGAGGTCTTGCCATATTAATTCCCCTCAACCGTAAAGGATCCCGCAGCTGTGGCCACAGGCAAGTCGTTGTCATTATCCACAGCAGTGGCCCGTACAAAGGCCACGTTCCGCGTGATGTGATAGCAGGTCGCGCGCGCCGTTATCGTCTGACCTGGCGTTGCCGCCCGCATGTAATCAATCCGCAGGTCGATGGTTGCGGTCCCTCCGGGCGCGGAGGGGTGGCTCATCACCGCAGCACCGCAGCACGTATCCAAGATGGTCGAGATTGCTCCGCCATGGATCACACCGGTGCGCGGATCTCCGATCAGATCCTCGTTGTATGGCAGCGTGATCTCTGCCTCACCCTCGCCGATATGGGTCAGCGTCAGGTTCAGAGCCCGCGCATGAGGTATCGCCTCGATAAACTGTCGGGCTAAAACTGTCTTATCGACCATAGGTATGTGTCCTGTTCTCTGCGCCTCCTTTATGAGCCGCTGTTTCGGCAAAGGGCAAGCCCACCTGTTGCGCTTGAGATCGGGACCGCCTAGGTTGCTGGCGAGGAGACCAGGAATGTCCAACAACCGTTTGTCATTCAAAGAAATGTGCGCCGAGTTCGATGTAACACCGCGCACCCTGCGCTATTACGAATATATCGAGCTTCTGCAACCGGACCGCGAAGGTCGGTCCCGGTTTTATGGCGCCAGGGAATGCGCGCGGATGAAGCTGATCATGCGTGGCCGCAAGTTCGGATTCCCTCTGGAAGAGATTCGCCAATGGCTGTTGATCTATGAAGATCAGGGCAACGAGGCGCAAATGGCCACATTTTTAGACATGGCGGATCGCCAGATGAGGGAGCTTGAACAGCAGCGCCAGCAACTGGACGAGGCCATGGACGAGCTAAAGCGCCTGCGCGACCAGACGGCAAAGTCTCTGGAATAAACCTGCCGTTTCCTTACGTCCGCTTCGACAAATAATCGCGGCTTGGCGCACCACATGCGTGTGTGGGCAGCTTTTGCACACTTAAAAGACGCGGGTTTTGCCTGACCTTAGGGAAAGAAAATTTCACCAAACGGTGTTTACGCGTTTGGATGTTACGTCAACTTTAAAGTGACGCAGCGTCTGAATTACGTAAACGTCACTCACGTGTTGTAAAGCTCAAAGCAACTGCGCAACTCATGTCTCATGACGCCAGCGACGAGAGTATGACGAATGACCGAAGATGTGATGACAATCCGCGAGATGTGCGAGACCTATGATGTCACACCACGCACATTGCGGTTCTACGAGGCCAAGGAACTTCTGTTCCCGATCCGCGAAGGCCAAAAACGTCTGTTCACCAAGCGTGACCGGGCGCGGCTGAAACTGATCCTGCGCGGCAAACGCTTTGGCTTCAGCCTGGAGGAAATCCGCCAGCTTCTGGATCTGTATCATGTGGGCGACCAACAGGTCACTCAGATGACCCGCACTTATGAAATCGCGTTGGAACGTCTGGCCGACATGGAATCGCGCCGCGAAGAACTGACACAAGCCATCGACGACCTGAAAGAGCAGTTGCGCTGGGGCGAAAAGGTGATCGCCTCGATGAAACAGGAAAAGAAGGCGGCCGAATAACCTCGCCCCGCCATCCGGACATATGAATTAAGGGAGCTTCACATGCCCGTTTACAACGCGCCAACAAAAGACACGCAGTTCATCCTGCATGACGTTCTGAAAATCTCGCAGTCGGATATTCCCGGCTATAACGAACTGGAAGCCGAGTTTACCGGTGCCATTCTGGAAGAGGCGGGCAAGGTCGCAACCAATGTCCTGCACCCGCTGAATGTTGTGGGCGACACCGAAGGGTGCCGGTTGGAAAACGGCATTGTATACACCCCTACCGGGTTCAAAGACGCCTTCGAGCAGATGAAAGAAGGTGGCTGGACTGGCCTCGACATGCCGGAAGAGTATGGCGGTCAGAATATGCCATATGTCATTGGTACTGCCGTTGGCGAGATGTTCTCAGGCTCCAACCAGGCCTTCACCATGTATCAGGGCCTGACCCATGGCGCGGCCTCGGCCATTCTGGCGCACGGAACCGACGAACAGAAGAACAAATACCTGCCCAACATGGTCAGCTGTGAATGGACCGGCACCATGAACCTGACCGAACCGCATTGCGGTACCGATCTGGGCCTGATGCGCACCAAGGCGGAACCGCAGGGCGACGGCAGCTACAAGATTTCGGGCCAGAAGATCTTTATCTCGTCCGGCGATCACGACATGTCCGACAACATCATCCATCTGGTACTGGCCAAAATCCCCGGTGGCCCTGACGGCATCAAGGGCGTGTCGTTGTTCATCGTCCCTAAGTTCATCGTCAACGAAGACGGCACCCTGGGTGAGCGTAACGGTGTCTCGGTCGGCAAGATCGAAGAGAAAATGGGCATCCACGGCAACTCGACCTGCGTCATGAACTATGACGAGGCCACCGGCTGGCTGCTGGGCGAAGAGCACAAAGGCATGCGCGCCATGTTCACCATGATGAACGAAGCGCGCCTTGGCGTGGGGATGCAGGGTCTGGCACAGGCAGAGGCCGCGTTCCAGAATGCTCTGGAATATGCCAAGGACCGCCTGCAGGGGCGCGACGTGACGGGTGTAAAGAACCCGGACGGTCCTGCCGATCCGTTGATCGTACACCCTGACATCCGCCGCAACCTGATGGACCAGAAAAGCTTTACCGAAGGCGCACGTGCGTTCATCCTGTGGGGTGCGACGATGCTCGACAAAGCGCACCGGTCCGATGACAAGGATGCCGATGGTCTGATCTCGCTGCTGACCCCGGTCATCAAAGGTTTCCTGACCGATCAGGGCTATGACATGACCGTTCAGGCGCAACAGGTCTATGGCGGCCATGGCTACATCGAAGAATGGGGCATGTCTCAATACACCCGCGACGCCCGTATCGCGATGATCTACGAGGGCGCGAATGGCGTGCAGGCGCTTGACCTTGTGGGCCGCAAACTGGCGCAGGATGGCGGCAAGCACGTCATGGCGTTCTTTGAGATGGTCAAAACCTTCTGCAAGGAAAACGGTGGCAAGGACGAAGCGTTTGACAAGGCGTTCATCGAACCGCTGAAAGCCGCATCCAAGGATCTGCAAGCCGCTGGCATGTACTTCATGCAAGAGGGAATGAAGAACCCGAACAACGCTCTGTCCGGTTCTTACGACTTCATGCACATGTTCGGTCATGTCTGCTTGGGACTGATGTGGGCGCAAATGGCCAATGCTGCACAGGATGCTCTGAACGTCGGCGCATCGGATAAAGAGTTCTACGAGACCAAGATCAACACCGGTCGGTTCTACATGGCGCGTCGTCTGCCCGCGACTGGGATGCACTTGGCGCGCATTCAGACTGGCGCGGACACGGTAATGGCACTGGACGCAGCGAGCTTCTGATCTCAGTGTGGGTTCGGGCCCCCTGCCCGGACCCATCTTACCGGAGGACACACATGCCAAAGCGTTTTCGCCTGACCCGCCGCTTTCCTGTCGCCATGACCGAAGACGGATATCGCAAACTCAGGGCCTTCGCGCGTGAAGCAGGTCTGGACGAAGGCGAAGCACTGTCTTTTTTGTTCGAGAACTTCAACAGCGTGATTGATGAGGAGAACCTGACCCACCGCTTGCGCATCTTCAATTCCGAGCTTGAGGCGCGGAAACGTTAACCACACCAGCCACCTGTTTTCGGGTGGGCGTGTTTTCAGAAAGACGAACCCCGAAGGCACTCTGCCTTTTGGTTGGTCTTTCTCGAAATACGCGAATGCCGACTTCGCGCTTGTGCCTTGGGAGGGGCGATCACATGTCCATCAAACTTCATTGCTTCGGAGAAAGCGGAAACAGCTACAAGGCTGCGTTGGCACTGGAAATGTCCGGTTTGGAATGGGAACCGGTCTTCGTCGATTTCTTCAAAGGTGTTACCCGCACGCCCGAGTATCGCGCCGAAGTGAATGAAATGGGCGAAGCGCCAGTCCTGATCGACGGTGATTTCCGTACCAGCCAATCCGGCGCCATTCAGGCTTATGTGACTGAAAAATCCGGAAAGTTCGGCGGCAAGGATCGGGAAGAGAACTACGACATTCTGCGCTGGGTCCTGTGGGACAATCACAAGCTCAGCTCGATGGCCGGTTTGACCCGCTTTCTGATCAATTTCCTCCCGGACCAACATCGTAATCCCGATGTAATCGCATTCAATCAGGGGCGACTGAAGGCAGCCTACCAAGTGCTGAACGCTCACTTGGACGGCCGCGACTGGATCGTTGGCGACGGCGTGACCAATGCTGACCTCAGTTGCTGTGGCTACCTTTATTATCCCGAACCATTCGGCTTTGACCGCGCCGACTGGCCCCATATCGACGCCTGGCTGACTCGCCTGTCCGAGCAGCCCGGCTGGAAACACCCCTATGACCTGATGCCCGGCAACCCGTCGGATCGAGCTTAAGGAGAAGACCCATGACCGAAGCTTATATCTATGACGCCCTGCGCACCCCGCGCGGCAAGGGCCGCAAGGATGGCAGCCTGCACGAGGTAACCTCGGTGCGCCTGTCCGCCCTGACCCTGAACGCAATGAAAGAGCGTAACAACCTTGAAGGCCACGCCGTCGAAGACGTGATCTGGGGCAACGTCACGCAAGTGATGGAGCAAGGCGGCTGCTTGGCGCGTTCTGCCGTTCTGGCCTCGGATCTGGACCAATCGATCCCCGGTCTGGCGATCAACCGTTTCTGCGCGAGCGGAATGGAAGCCGTGAACCTTGCCGCAAACCAGGTCAAAGGCGGCGCGGGCGAAGCCTACATCGCAGGCGGTGTTGAGATGATGGGCCGTGTGGCCATGGGGAGCGACGGCGCGGCGATCGCTGTTGACCCTTCGCTGGCGATGGACACCTATTTCGTGCCGCAGGGTATCTCGGCGGACATTATCGCGACGGAATATGGCTTTAGCCGTGATGACGCGGACGCGCTGGCTGTTGAATCTCAGAAACGCGCGGCTGCAGCTTGGGAAGACAATCGGTTTGAGAAATCTGTCATCAAGGTGACTGACCAGAACGGCCTGACCATTCTGGACCGCGACGAATACATGCGCCCCGGCACTGACATGCAGAGCCTCGGCGCGCTGAACCCGTCTTTCCAGATGATGGGTGAGCAGATGCCCGGGTTCGACAAGGTGGCGATGATCAAATACCCGCATCTGGAACGGATCAACCACATCCACCACGCGGGCAACAGCTCGGGCATCGTGGACGGTGCAGCTGCTGTCCTGATCGGCAACAAGGAATTTGGCGAGAAGTATGGCCTGAAGCCGCGCGCGCGCATCAAGGCAACCGCCAAGATCGGCACCGACCCGACCATCATGCTGACCGGTCCGGTTCCTGTGACCGAGAAGATCCTGGCCGACAACGGAATGAAGATCAGCGATCTGGACCTGTTCGAAGTGAACGAAGCCTTTGCCTCGGTCGTGCTGCGGTTTCAGCAGGCGTTCGACGTCGATCCTGCGTTGGTGAACGTCAATGGCGGCTCGATCGCGATGGGCCATCCGCTGGGTGCAACCGGTGCGATGATCATCGGCACGCTGTTGGATGAGCTTGAGCGTCAGGACAAGGAAACCGGTCTGGCGACGCTCTGCATTGCGTCCGGCATGGGTGCAGCAACTATTATCGAGCGGGTCTGATGCCCAAGCTGGACCTCTCTCAGATCCCGTTCAAGGGCGGCTCGTCCTATCCCGGCAAGCTGGCCGAAGCGACCGCGGGTCGTTTTGTTCAGCGCGTGGGCGATGCGGGTGGTCTGACCCAATACGGGGTCAACATCGTGCGGCTTGAGCCGCAGGGCCTGTCCTCTCTGCGCCACTACCACATGGAGCAGGACGAGTTTGCCATCATGCTCAGCGGCAAATGCGTGCTGATCGATGAGGATGGCGAGCATGAGATGCAGCCCGGTGATTGCGCCGCTTGGCCAGCAGGTGAGGCCAACGGCCACCACCTTGTGAACAAAACCGATGCGCCCGCGACCTTTCTGGTGGTGGGCACCCGGACCCCGACCGAGACCGGCTATTACAGCGACATAGACATGATGGTGAAGGATGATGAGAACGGATTCTCCTTCACCCGCAAGGACGGTAGCCCGCTGACGGCTGACCAGATTGGAGATGACAATGACTGATTTCACTCTGAGCAAAGACGCAGACGGCGTCGCCTTTGTGACCTGGGACGCCCAGGGCAAATCCATGAACGTGCTGACCCGCGAGGCCTTTCAGGAGGTTAGCCAACTGATTGATCAGGCCCTGAACGACGACGACATTAAGGGTATCGTCATCACCTCGGGCAAAGAAGGCTCGTTTGCAGGTGGCATGGACCTGAATACGCTGGCCACGATACGGCAGGAAGCGGGAGATGAACCGGCACAAGCTCTGTTCGATTTCGTCATGGGCGGCCACCACATCCTGCGCAAGCTGGAACTGGCGGGTATGGACCCCAAGACCAAGAAAGGCGGCAAGCCGATTGCCTGCGCGATCAACGGCACATGCGCCGGGATCGGGACTGAAATCGCTCTGGCCTGTCATCACCGTGTCATGACCGACAACCCGAAATCCAAGATCGGCCTGCCGGAAATTCTGCTTGGAATCTTCCCCGGTGGCGGCGGCACAATGCGCTATAGCCGCATGGTCGGCGCGATGGCGGCGGCCCCTGTCCTGCTGGAAGGCAAGATGATGGACCCGAAGAAAGCCAAGGGCGCGCAGCTGATCGACGCAGTGTCGGACGATCCGGTTGCAGCGGCCAAGGAATGGGTCCTGAATGCTAAGGATGCCGATCTGGTCAAACCTTGGGACGCGAAGGGCTATAAGATGCCCGGCGGCGCGCCTTACCACCCCGCTGGCTTCATGACATTTGTGGGCGCAAGCGCGATGGTCAACGGTAAGACGCAAGGTGCTTTCCCGGCGGCCAAAGCTCTGCTGAGTTCGATCTATGAAGGCGCTCTGGTCGACTTTGACACCGCTTTGAAAATCGAAGCACGCTGGTTCACCAATGTCCTGATGAACCCCTCCTCTTCGGCCATGATCCGGTCGCTGTTCCTGAACAAGGAAGCACTGGAGAAAGGCGCAGTGCGTCCCAAAGATGTTCCCGATCAGCGAGTAAAAAAGGTCGGCGTTTTGGGCGCGGGCATGATGGGGGCCGGCATTGCACTGGTCTCGGCCCAGGCCGGGATGGAAGTCGTTCTGATCGACCGTGATCAGGAAGCTGCCGACAAGGGTAAAGCCTATAGCGAAAGCTATATGGACAAGGGCATCAAGCGCGGCAAAGCCACGCCTGAAAAAAAAGAAGCCTTGCTGGCCCGCATCACGGCCACCCCTGATCTGGATCACCTGAAAGGGTGCGATCTGATCATCGAGGCTGTCTTCGAAGACCCCGGCGTCAAAGCTGAGATGACCAAAAAGGTCGAGGCGATCATCCCCGAGGATTGCATCTTTGCCTCGAACACCTCGACCCTGCCGATCACCGATCTGGCCAAAGCATCCATACGTCCGGACCAGTTCATCGGCATCCACTTCTTCTCGCCGGTCGAGAAGATGTTCTTGGTTGAGATCATCAAGGGCAAGGACACCGGAGATCGCGCGGTGGCAAAGGCGCTGGACTATGTGCGCCAGATCCGCAAAACGCCGATCGTGGTCAACGATGCGCGCTTCTTCTATGCCAACCGGTGCATTATTCCGTATATCAACGAAGGTGTACGGATGATTGCCGAAGGTGTGAACCCGGTTCTGATCGACAACGCCGCGCGTCAGTTGGGCTTCCCGGTTGGTCCGATCCAGTTGACCGACGAAACATCGATTGATCTGGGTGCCAAGATTGCCCGCGCGACCAAGGCCGCCATGGGCAATGCCTATCCGGACAGCCCGTCGGACGACTTGATCTTCTGGATGGAAGAACTGGGCCGTTTGGGCCGCAAGGCCAATGCGGGCTTCTTTGACTATGACGAAAAAGGCAAGCGCGTCGAATATTGGAAAGGGCTGCAAGACAAGTACCCGCACGCAGCTGATCAGCCTGACCTGATCGAAGTGCAGGAACGCCTGATGTTCGCACAGGTTCTGGAAGCGGTGCGCGCGTTGGAAGAAGGCGTTCTGGAAGACATCCGTGAAGGCGACGTGGGCGCCATTCTGGGTTGGGGCTTTGCGCCTTGGTCAGGTGGTCCGCTCAGCTGGCTGGACATTATCGGCACGCCGTATGCAGCCGAGCGGTGCGATCAACTGGCCGCGACCTATGGCGAGCGCTTCACCTGCCCGCCGCTGTTGCGTGAGATGGCTGAAAAAGGTCAGAGCTTCTATGGCCGTTTCAGTCCCGAAGCAAAAGCCGCTTAAAGCAATGATGCAGGCGCGTGAAACCACGCGCCTGCATCGTTCTTGTCAGTGTTTGGTTAGATCTGCCATTCGGGCCGCAGGAACAGAACCGGCGCATTGGGACGCCCCGGTCGACCCGGCCGCCTGACCCCAAATGACGGGCGGATCGGAAATATCGGGTCCTGCGAAATGGGTGCAGGCAAAGCACCCAATGGGTTGGCAAGGGCTGACATATCGCCCTTAGCTGCAATTATGTTGACGAGGTCAGTAGCAGCCTCTTCGTCAGCGACATCATACTGTTGCCTGTTGGGCGTTCCGCGCATATTGAACCGACCTGAGGGACAGTAGGTCTGCAAGCCACCTTCGACAAAGATCACCTGATCATCGTCGAAGAACAGAGAGCATACCTCAAACGACGAACCCGGTGCCTGCGACATCAACCTGCCCACACCATTCAGCATTCGCGCAGGCAGAATGGAAATCCCGTTGGCTTCGGCGTCAATCTTGGACAGGTTCAGCGCTATGCCCTGCTCGGGCATCAGCCAAACCGGCCGCCCGTTATACGCGGCACGTGCAGGTACAAAAACCGGCAAATATTCTGTGCGGCGTTCGTCGGCCGGAATGACCACAACACTGGTCGAGATGCGACGCACCTCTTTGAACCCGTGATCTAGCGTTCGAACCCGCTCGCCAACGACAATCCGCTCAATTGGTTTCCAGCCGCTGGTGGTGGCAATTTTCGTACTGCGCAGAAATCCCCCACGGCGCGCATTCACCGCCTGGTTCAGATTGGTTGGATCACCGTCAGGTGCTTGATTTAGATAAACAGAAATACTCGTTACTTCAGACACGTGCCTAACCCCCTTTGGCACAAACTCGTTATGTCAAAGAGCTAGCACCAAAAATGAAGAGTGTCTTATTTCGGACATATTTACGCCCAATTTGGGCCGAATCCGCCTGAAAACCGAGGGAAACTGTGAACACTCACAAAAAAACCTCTGGCTTTTGTGCTAATTCCGAAACGAACAGCCTGTACAAGCTTTCGAATCCGTACGCCAACAGCTAAGGAATGCCGCTGTCGATCTTGGCAAATGATACGAAACTGAATTTCAGGCAAACAAAACGTACAAAGACGTCAGAAAACCTCTTGCTGCTGGGATGCCTGTCTGGACCGCCATCCCAGTAACGCCCCGGCTGCTGCAATCAGAACAATGCCCGAAATCTGCATAATGCCGAGGGTCTGCCCCAAAGCCACAAATGCAAAAAGCGGGCCGAAAATCATGACCGAATATTCAAACACCGCCACATAAGACGGCTCGCCGACCTGATAAGCTTTAACCAGCATGAAAACAGCTGCGGTCGAACCGACGGCCTGAATGGCGATCCACAACATCGCTGGGGCCATATCCCAGACCCATCCGCGCGTGACAAAACCATCCGGCCCATCCGGCGCGGCACCAGGTAAAAGAGTGAACAGAAGAACGCCCGCCAAACCGGCCAATGCGAGTGTTATCGACATCACTGCTATCATGGCCACTGTGCTTTCCTGGGAACAATGCGTTCGTGTGATAATCGAACTCAGGGCATAGAAAAATCCGGCGGCGACCGGCAACAAGGTGCGCACGTCAAATTCCGTCGGGCTTAGCTGCAGGACCAGAAGAATGCCTGTGAACCCGATCAACACTGCGCAAATACGCCACGGTCCTATTGTTTGCTTGAGCACCAATGATGAGATCAAGAGCACGAAAATGGGTGACGAAAACAAACCAGCCAATGACTGCGCAATCGGCATCATGGCCAGTGATGCAAAATACAACAGCAATGCTGTAGTCATCAAAAGGCTGCGCAGAATGACGGCCCCCCATCGCTGCGGTCGCAGGCTGCCCAGCCCCAGAAGCGACAAGCCGACAATCAGCGGCAGCATCAAAAGCGCTCGGGTCAGATGGAATTGCCACAGACCAACCGTTTCGGCCAACAGAATCACAACATTATCGATCACGCCGATAATCGCCATTGCGCCAACCATCAAAGCTGAGGCCAGCACCGGGGACGAAGTTGAAGTTGCCTGCATGTTCGCGCCTCAATTGCGATCTTAAAATTGCGCTTAACCCTGTTGGGCGTCCACCACAACTCAGAAAGATCGTGCAACAGGTTTGCGCCCTGTGAACGCGCCATGCTAAGCTGCGTCAAAACAATATCGAGCAGACCTCATCCAGATGACGGCCCTGAAACAGTATCAGCGGATCGAAGCCACCGGTCTGTGGCGCCCCTCGCCCGATGAACAGCGGCGTGAGGTTGTGGTATCGATTGGCGAAGCCACCCTGACCATTTCCGATTTCAACGACAGGGCTTTGACCCATTGGTCTCTGGCAGCGGTTGAACGGCAGAATCCCGGTGCCTTTCCGGCCATCTTCAACCCTGATGGCGACCCGGATGAAACGCTTGAACTGGGAGAATCCGAAACCACGATGCTTGAGGCAATCGACCGGTTGCAGCGCGCCATCGATCGCTCGCGCCCCCATCCCGGGCGCTTGCGCTGGCTCAGTGTTGGAGGCGTCGTTGCCGCGGTTCTGGCTGTGCTGCTGTTCTGGCTGCCCAGCGCGCTGCAGAACCACGTCGTCTCGGTCGTGCCCGAGGTCAAACGGCAGGAGATCGGCGACACAATCCTGCGCCGGATCGAGCGCGTCTCGGGGCAGGCTTGCACCTCTCGGGATGCGCAGGCTTCGCTGGAACGACTGGCCCGGCGCACGGGCGTGCGGCAGATCATCATTTTGCCCGCAGGTGTTCAAGACAGCCTTAGTCTGCCTGGCGGCACCGTTCTGCTAAACCGCACGCTGGTTGAAGATCACGAAGACCCTGCGGTCGCTGCAGGATACGTTGTTGCGGAACGGGTGCGGGCGGCTCTCAAAGACCCGCTGGATGACTTGCTGGACAAAACCGGTGCATCCTCGGCCTTTCGGTTGTTGACCACCGGGGGGCTGACACCCGAGATTATCGACGCCTATACCGAACAGGTGCTCTCGCAACCCCGCCCCTCCATTCCAGACGGAGACTTGCTGGCGATGTTCTCGCAAAGTGCCCTGCCCTCAACCCCATACGCCTACGCTCGCGACATTACCGGAGAGACTGTATTGGGTCTGATCGAGGCCGATCCCATGGCGGGCCGGACCCTGGAACAGGTGTTGCCGGACCGCGATTGGGTCCAGCTTCAGAATATCTGCGGCGAATAAACCCGGCTACTTGGTTCCGAACATCCGGTCGCCTGCGTCGCCCAGACCTGGCATAATATAACCTTTCGAGTTCAACTCGCGGTCCAATGCAGCGGTCACGATGTGCACATCCGGGTGCGCCTCTTTCATGCGCGCGACGCCCTCGGGCGCGGCCAACAGGCAGAGGAAGCGGATATCCGTTGCGCCCGCCTCTTTCAGCAGATCAATGGCTGCGGCCGAGCTGTTGCCGGTGGCCAGCATCGGATCCACGGCGATGACCAAGCGGTCTTTCAGGCCCTCAGGTGCTTTGAAATAATATTGTACGGGCTTCAAGGTTTCTTCGTCACGGTACAGCCCGACAAAGCCAACGCGTGCAGAGGGCACAAGTTCCAACACCCCATCCAGCATCCCGTTTCCGGCGCGTAGGATTGACACAAGCGCCATCTTCTTGCCTGCCAGAATAGGGGCGTCCATCTCTTCCATCGGCGTTTCGATGTGACGCGTGGTCAACGGGATTTCCCGTGTTACCTCATAGGCCAGAAGCAGGGTGATTTCGCGTAGCAATTGCCGGAACTCGGCGGTCGAGCGCCCCTTGTCCCGCATGAGCGTCAATTTGTGTTGCACCAGCGGGTGATCGACGACGGTCAGATGTTCGCTCATGTTCTCTCCAGTCTTTTCTTGACCCGCGCGCGGGTGTCTTCATCGCAAAAGGCCGCTGCAAGGGCCGTCTCATTCAGTGCCGCAAAATCTTCGGCCTCCCAGCCAAATGCTGCGCTCAACATCTCATATTCCCGACGCATGGTTGTGTGAAAAAACGGCGGGTCGTCCGTGGATACCGTGACCTTCACGCCCGCTTCGCGCAAGCGCGCAATCGGGTGGGTCGCGAAATCAGGGAAAAGGCCCAGAACCACGTTCGAACCTGGGCAGACTTCAAGAATGATGTCCCGATCCACCAACTCGCGAACAAGGTCGGGGTCTTCGATGGCGCGAACACCGTGACCGATGCGCTCGACTCCCAGATCGCGGACTGCATCGCGCACACTTTCAGGACCACCGAACTCACCCGCATGTGTGGTCAGACGCAGCCCCGCTTCGAGTGCGCAGTCGAAGGCCCATTTGAAATCGCCCTGTGTTCCAATGGATTCATTTCCGCCCATGCCAAAACCGGTGATCCAGTCGCTCGCGGTCTCTGCCGCGCAATGGGCGCTGCGCTTGGCCTGTTCGGGGCCAAAATGGCGCACACAAGTGATCACACCACGCAAAGTGATATCGAACTTGCGCTCGGCCTCGTCTGCGGCGTCCTGAATGGCGTTAAGATAATCCCGCCATGCGTGCAGATCGCCGCCACCGCAGAAATCCGGGCTGAGAAAGGTTTCAGAGTAGACCACGCCATTCTCGGCGCTTTCTTCCAGAATGGCCAAAGTTAGCCGCCGAAAGTCTTCGGGCGTTTTCAGCACCTCACAAGCGGCTTCATACACGCTCAGGAAATGCGCGAAGTCTCGGAAGTCATACGATCCGTCGGGCTTGAAGATACCGCTCAGATCAACGCGCTTTTCGTGCGCAAGCTGACGGATGAAAGCCGGCGGGGCTGCGCCTTCGTGATGCAGGTGCAGTTCTATTTTGGGTAAGTCAGCGACACTCATAGAAAGTTCCTTCCCGGTCCTTGTACCGGAACGTTCAGGTGGTGGGCGATACTGGCGGCGACGTCGGCAAAATCCACTTGCTCGATCTGTCCCGCACCCTGCCCTGCAATCAGAACCGGCACCTGTTCACGCGTGTGATCCGTTCCGGTCCAGCTGGGATCATTGCCATGATCCGCAGTCAGCAGCAACACGTCGCCTCGGCGGAGTTTGGTCAGAATTTTCCCGATCTCCTGGTCGAACCATTCCAGCGCGCGGGCATATCCGCTGATGTCGCGGCGATGGCCATACAAGCTGTCGAATTCGACGAAATTGGCGAAAGTCAAACTGCCCTCTTCCGCCTCGTCCGCGAGATCAGACAGGTGCTGCATCAATTCGGCATCCGACCCTTTGCGCAGCGTGTCGATGCCCTGCATCGAAAAGATGTCGCCGATCTTGCCCACGGCGTGAACCGTGCGCCCCGCATCCTGCACCCAGTTGGTCAGCACCGGTGCAGGCGGTACAATGGCGAAATCCTTGCGATTGGTTGTCCGTTCGAACCCGGCCTCAGGCGTTCCAACAAAGGGGCGTGCAATGACACGTCCCACTTTCACTTCATGCAATCGCGGGGCAAGCCTGCGGCACAAGTTCAGCAGCCGTTCCAACCCAAAGCTTTCTTCATGCGCGGCGATCTGAAACACGCTGTCAGCAGAGGTGTAACAGATCGGCCAGCCGGTGCGCATGTGCTCGGCCCCCAAATCGGCAATGATCGCTGTGCCCGAAGCATGACAATCCCCAAGGATCCCTTCGGTTCCGGCGGCCTCAGCCGCTGCACGACTCAGGTCCTCGGGAAAAGCTGGAACCGTGTCTGGGAAATAGTGCCAGTCCCATGGCACTGGTAGGCCAGCCAGTTCCCAGTGGCCAGAGGGCGTATCCTTACCGGGCGAATGCTCGCGCGCGCAGCCCCACAGGCCAGTGGGTTCGGCATCCAATCCCGGAGTCGCGTCCCCGGATGCCAAGCGTGTTGCCGCGCCCAGCCCCAATGCATCCAGGTTCGGCAGATCCAAAGGGCCAGAGCGCCCGTCTTCTGCACGCCCTTCCGCACAAGCCAGCGCGATGTGAGCCAGTGTATTCGCCCCGGTATCCGGAACGTCGCCGTTGAAAAACTGACTGGCATCAGGTGCTCCGCCTATACCAACAGAATCCATGACAACAAGGAAAGCACGGCTCATAGGCTGATCCTTTCGTGGATCAGATCGGGCAGCGTCGGAGCGGTATCGCTGATCGTGATCGCGGTGAGCACGCTTTCTGCGGCCCGCCGTGCCGCATCTTCCCGAGCAGCATGGATCACGGCGATTGGTGAACCTTTGGTCACACGATACCCCAGTCGGAGAATATCCGAGATCCCAACAGCGGGGTCGATCTCGTCATTTTCGATCTGTCGGCCACCGCCCAGCGCCACAACGGCAAGGCCCAACGCTTCCCCGTTGATGGCAGAGATATAGCCATCTTCAGGGGCTCTGACTTCCTGAATAACATTCGCCTCTGGCAGGAACCGAGCCCAGTTCTCGACGAACTGAACGGGTCCACCGACCGCAGCCATCATGCGACCAAATCGTTCGGCGGCACGCCCGTCGCGGATGATTTCCGCAATCTGTTCGCGCCCTTCCTCAACCGACCCGCACATTCCGGCATCCGTCAGCAAAACACCCCCTAACTCGGCAGAGATGACCGCCAATGGTGAAGCCTGCGGCCCAGTCAGGGCCTTCATCACCTCTGCGACTTCCAAAGCATTGCCCAACGCGGGGGCAAGCGGCTGATTCATATCCGTGATCACCGCAGACGTTCGGCACCCAGCCGCGTTTGCAGTCTCGGTCAAGGCTGTGGCCAGCTTATGGGCGTCCTCCAGCGTTTTCATGAAGGCACCGCTGCCGACCTTGACGTCAAGAACCAGCGCATCCGGGCTGGCCGCCAGCTTTTTGGACAGGATCGATGCCGTGATAAGGTCCAGGCTTTCGACCGTCGCGGTTACGTCACGCACCGCATAAAGCCGCTTGTCTGCCGGTGCGATCTGACCCGTCGCACCTACGATGGCCGCGCCCGTTTCACGCAAGATCTGCGCAAGGCGATCTTGCCCGATCTGCGTGCTGACACCCGGTATCGCCTCAAGCTTGTCCAGAGTCCCACCAGTGTGGCCCAAGCCTCGGCCCGAAATCATTGGAACATATGCCCCGCATTCCGCCAGCGCCGGGGCAAGAATTAAGCTTACACTGTCCCCGACTCCGCCGGTCGAGTGTTTGTCGATAACCGGCCCGTCGACATCCCACGAAAGAACATCGCCGCTGTCGCGCATCGCAACCGTCAAATCTGCGCGCCCTTGCGCGCCCAAACCACCCATACAGACAGCCATGGCAAAAGCACCGGCCTGCGCATCGCTGACGCTGCCGTCGGCCAGCCCCTGCGCGAACCAGATCAGCTCCTCGCGTCCCGGCACCTTATGCCTGCGCAGTTTTGCAATGATTGAACGGGCGTCCATGCGCTCAGACATCTTCCATGTGAGAGGCATCGAACGCGCCTGGCAGCAATTCTCCGATGGTGGTTTCGAACTCTGCACCGTCCACTGTCGCCAGAGTGACTTTCACATCACGCGTGCCAAACTCGGCCAGCTTTTGTCGGCACCCACCGCAAGGTGGCACGGGCTGAGGGCTGGAGGCGACCACATAGACCTCGGTCAGTTCTTGTTCACCCGCGGCAACCATCGCAGCAATTGCACCGGCCTCGGCACAGGTGCCTTCGGGGTAGGCCACGTTCTCGACATTACAACCGGAATAAACCTGACCCGAGGAAGACCGCAGCACCGCTCCAACCTTGAAGTTCGAATAAGGCGCATAAGCGTTTTCCCGTACGGACAAGGCAGCGTCTTTAAGCGACATGGCGATTCCCCATTTTTGATCATCTGGTCAGAAAATTGGACCCTAACGGAAAAAGGCGGGGGAATAGAAGCCCCCTCAACCTTGTTTTTCAGTCCCCCAGCGTTGTGTTGAATGTACCGGGCAAGGTGACTTCCAGCAATTCAATGTCGTCCGACGGCGCAGACAGTCGCGTACGCATCCCCGGTGGAATGACAAATGCGTCGCCCTGCTCCAGCCGGTATGGCTCGCGGCCTTCACCTTCCAGCGTCACTTCACCGTCCATCACGAAAGTGAAGTGGATATCGGTGTCATGGCTGGCCCATTCCGGATCACCCTGGCCTTTGCGCACAACCTGAACTCCGGCGACGCCTTTTGTATTTTCAGCAATCGTAGTGTCACGGCAGAGATACCCCGGCAAACGGAACGGCACCCATTCGGCCCCCGTTGCCTGATTGTAGACAAAGCGCTGTCCCTGCCATTCACGCTCAGGACGAAAATGCGGCGTGGGTAGCTGCATGTCATGGTCGATTTCCGTGACATGTTCGGCTGGCACGCCGATCTCAATGACCTGTACATTGTCGGATGCTTCCAGCACGCGGTGCCGAATTTCTGGCGGCTGGATAAAGCAATCCCCAGCGGTCAGACGCATTTTCTGACCCTGATCTTCATAGACCACATCCACCCAACCATGGATGCAAAAGATCAACTGAAACCCGACCTTGTGAAAATGCACCATGTCTGGCACGGGGCCTCCGTCAGGAATACGGATATGGCTGGCGATGATCGAACCGCCCAGACGGTCTGGCACCAGATCACGGTAATGCATTCCGGCACGCCCAATGATCCATGGCGCCTGATCCTTGAGCCTGCGCACCACGAAGGAATGGACCGTTTCAGGCATCACCAGCGGCGGGTTCCGCTCTTCGATTTCAACACGGGTCCCGTTTGGCGCAACAAGAACGCGTTCACCATTGGCGAAACCTTCGGGGTCATCGGTCAGAATCCGCAGCGTTCCAGCGCTTTCAGGTGCATCCTTTTCGATGCGCAACCGCAATCCATGTCCTGAGAACACCGCTACGCGCGGATCGTCTGCGGGATAGATCATGTCCATCTTCATCCCCAACCGCTTTGTGTAAAAGGGAATGTCGTCGCGCAATTCCTGTGTGGGCAGGCGGAATTCAGCGTAGGTCTGCGATGGATCGGCTGTCTTGGTCATGGGTTGTTCCGTTGGATTGCGTTTTGGGCCATCCGATCAGAACAGAGGCCAAAATGCCAATCGAAAAGAACATCTCGAGCGTTTCTTCCAGAACAAAAAGCCGCACTTTCATAAGATCTGACAAAGCCCCGCTGTACAGCCCGGCATACTCTTCCAGAAGCTGGGCAATTACGGCAACACATCCTGCCGCGAAAAACACCATCAGGGAGAGGTTACGGCGTTTGAACGCCCGCAATCCTGTGGGAATGCCGTGCCAGATGGCACCACCAAGCATTATCAATACCAGCGCAACCCTAACCCAGGAGATATCCAGAAATACATCCAGACTGTCTAAGAGCATGAACGGCAAACTGTCCTTGGAATAAATATCGGCCTCCAGTTCTCGCTCGGCAAGCAATAGGAACGTGAGGCCAATATATGATCGGCAAAAGCCTCGGTAGCGCCACAGCGCCACCAAACCCGCGGCGAACAGACCCGCAGCGGAAACAGTTTCGATCACGCCGCCTTCTTGATTGTAACCCGCCACGTGCCCGGGCCAAATGAGAACCGTGACAACAAGAGCAGAAGCCAAAAGCACTGCACCCCACAACACCAGTTGGATAAATTCGAATCCGGTCACAGGACCGGTGAACAGATTGTCGACCTGATCATCTGCTTTGAACGTCATGACTGCTTCGATATGCCTGTGTGCCATTGTGGATCGCAAAGTCGATCAGATGTAAAAGTCTTGTGACAAGTATCAATCCGCATTCACTTCACAGTTGCGACAACTCGCCAAGGTGACGCTACGTAGCCAAGCGCGAAAATATAGTTTAAAGTTAAATTATATTTCTTAGGGAGAAGAAACGCCGATGTCTGACACCCCCAGTTTGCGACAGGCCGCGCTTGAATATCACGCCCATCCGAAGCCCGGAAAGCTTGAGATCAAGGCCACCAAGCCAATGGCCAACGGGCGCGATCTGGCGCGGGCCTATTCCCCCGGCGTGGCCGAGGCCAGTCTTGAAATCAAGGCCGACGCGGCAAATGCCGAACGCTACACCGCGCGCGGCAATCTGGTTGCGGTGGTGTCCAATGGTACGGCCGTTCTGGGTCTGGGCAACATTGGGGCACTAGCCTCAAAACCGGTGATGGAGGGCAAGGCCGTCCTGTTCAAGAAGTTCGCAGGCATCGATTGCTTTGATATCGAAGTCGATCAATCCGACCCCGAGAAGCTGGCGGATATCGTTTGCGCACTCGAACCCACCTTTGGCGCAATCAACTTGGAAGACATCAAGGCCCCCGATTGTTTCATCGTCGAAAAGCTTTGCCGCGAGCGCATGAATATACCTGTTTTTCATGACGACCAGCACGGCACTGCCATTGTGGTTGGGGCCGCCGCGAAGAACGCGCTGCACGTGACCGGGAAGTCCTTTGACACCATCAAGGTGGTGTCGACCGGAGGCGGGGCTGCCGGGATTGCCTGCCTGAACATGCTGGTGAAACTGGGCGTCAAGCGCGAGAACATTTGGCTGTGCGACATTCATGGGCTTGTCTATGAAGGCCGGGCCGAAGACATGAATCCGCAGAAATCCCAATTCGCTCAGAACTCGGATCTGCGGACATTGGATGACGTCATCGACGATGCGGATCTGTTTCTGGGCCTCAGCGGCCCAAATGTGCTGAAACCCGAGATGGTTGCAAAAATGGCCAGCCGCCCGATTATTTTTGCGCTGGCCAATCCGACCCCGGAAATTCTGCCTCAAGCCGCACGTGAAGTTGCGCCAGACGCGATCATAGCCACGGGACGCAGCGATTTTCCCAATCAGGTCAATAACGTGCTGTGTTTTCCATTTATCTTCCGAGGTGCGCTGGATGTGGGTGCGACCGAGATCAACGATGAGATGCAGATCGCGTGCGTCGACGGTATCGCCGAAATGGCCCGCGCGACAACAAGTGCCGAGGCTGCCGCAGCTTACAAGGGTGAACAGCTGACCTTTGGGCCGGATTACCTGATCCCCAAACCCTTCGACCCACGACTGGTAGGCGTGGTTTCATCCGCCGTGGCCAAGGCCGCCATGGAAAGTGGAGTGGCCAAGCGGCCTATCGAGGATTTTGAGGCGTACAGGGAAAAGCTGAACCAATCCGTTTTCAAATCTGCACTTCTGATGCGTCCCGTTTTCGAGGCCGCTGCGGTCGCATCCCGTCGGATCGTCTTCGCCGAGGGCGAGGACGAACGCGTGCTACGCTCTGCACAAGCGATCCTAGAAGAGACAACGGAAACGCCAATCCTGATCGGACGTCCTGAAGTGATCGAGGCACGCTGCGAAAAGCTGGGCCTGACCATTCGTCCCGGATCGGATTGCCAGATCGTAAACCCGGAAAACGATCCGCGTTATTACGATTACTGGAACTCCTACCATCAGATCATGCAGCGCCGTGGTGTGACGCCGGATTTGGCCAAGGCGATCATGCGCACCAACACCACCGCGATTGGCGCAATCATGGTGCATCGCGGTGAGGCAGACAGTCTGATCTGCGGCACGTTTGGCGAGTATCGCTGGCACCTGAACTATGTGGAGCAGGTTCTGGGCAATGGCGACCTGCGCCCGCATGGCGCCTTGTCTCTTATGATTTTGGAAGACGGGCCCCTTTTCATCGCCGACACCCATGTTCGACAACTGCCCACCCCTGAAGAACTGGCCGAGTCCACCATTGGTGCTGCGCGCCATGTACGCAGGTTTGGGATCGAACCCAAGATTGCCTTCTGCTCGCAGTCACAATTCGGCAATCAAGCAGAAGGGTCTGGAAAACGGTTGCGTGCGGCGCTGAGCATTCTGGATCAACAGCCGCGTGATTTTGTTTACGAAGGTGAAATGAACTTGGACGCCGCTTTGGACGCAGACCTCCGGGCACGCATCTTTCCGGAATCACGGCTGCAAGGCGCGGCAAATGTGCTGATCTTCGCCCATGCGGATGCCGCCAGCGGGGTGCGCAACATCCTCAAGATGAAAGCGGATGGAATTGAAGTTGGACCCATTCTGATGGGCATGGGTAACAAGGCTCATATTGTCACGCCGTCGATTACGGCGCGCGGGCTTCTGAATATGGCCGCAATCGCAGGTACTCCGGTTGCGCATTACGGCTGAGCAATTCTGCCCAACAACGTACTGCACTCCGGGCCGGAGTGCGGTACACTAAATATTCACTTTTGCTCTGCTAAATGTGGTCGCGTCGACCATGCCCCATCGAAGGTTGCCCGACAGGCCGAGTGCTGTACGCCCTTTTGAGTCGTTCCCCAGTTCGTTTTTTTTGCATCGGATAGTTTGCAACTTTGCAAAACAGGTTAACAGACATCGATTTCCCAATGATGAAAAAGGGGTTTGCAAAAATTTGCAGGTCTTAAGGCGGTTTCCTGCAAATAATTCGCGATAAACTGACGCGTCGTCATTTGACACGCTTGCCCGAAAGTTTTCTGGGTCCTAACACAATGTCCAAGTCGTTGTGAGGAGGACGAAATGGTGTATCAGGACGTTTATGACAGCTGGAAAACTGACCCCGAAGCGTTCTGGATGGGCGCCGCCAAGGGGATCGACTGGGTAAAAGAACCCAGCAAAGCGTTGTTCGACGACAATGCACCACTGTATGAATGGTTCAGTGACGCGCGGGTCAACACCTGCTGGAACGCAGTAGATCGTCACGTCGAAAATGGCCGTGGCGAACAAACAGCCATCATCTATGACAGCCCGATTACCCACACCAAGCGCGAGATTTCATATGTTGAACTGCGCAACCGTGTGGCCAACCTTGCCGGTGCGCTGCGGGCAAAAGGCGTTGAAAAAGGTGATCGCGTCATCATCTACATGCCGATGATCCCCGAAGCGCTTGAGGCGATGCTGGCCTGTGCGCGTCTGGGCGCGGTGCATTCGGTTGTATTCGGTGGGTTCGCCAGCAACGAGTTGGCCGTACGCATTGATGACGCAAAACCCAAAGCGATCATCGCCGCGTCGTGCGGGATGGAGCCGGGTCGCGTGGTCCACTACAAACCCCTGCTTGACGGCGCGATCGATCTGGCCGAGCACAAGCCTGAGTTCTGCGTTATTTTTCAACGCGAGCAAGAGGTTGCCCAGCTGATCGAAGGGCGCGATTTCAACTGGCATGGCTTCCAATACGGCGTTGAACCGGCCGAGTGCGTACCAGTCGACGGAAATGATCCAGCGTACATCCTCTACACTTCGGGCACGACAGGCGCGCCCAAAGGGGTTGTGCGCCCCACTGCCGGGCATCTGGTTGCGCTGAACTGGACGATGAAGAACATCTACAACGTCGATCCGGGCGACGTGTTCTGGGCGGCATCCGATGTGGGCTGGGTCGTGGGCCACTCCTATATCTGCTACGCGCCGCTAATCCACGGGAACACGACCATCGTGTTCGAAGGTAAACCGGTCGGCACCCCTGATGCGGGCACCTTCTGGCGCGTGATTTCAGAGCATAAGGTGAAAAGCTTCTTCACCGCACCCACCGCCATCCGCGCCGTAAAACGAGAAGACCCAAAAGGCGAACTGATCGCCAAATACGACCTGTCTGATCTAAGCGCTTTGTACCTCGCAGGTGAACGCGCCGATCCCGACACCATCATCTGGGCGCAAGATGCACTGAAGGTTCCCGTAATCGACCACTGGTGGCAGACCGAAACGGGTTGGGCCATCGCAGGCAACCCGATGGGTATCGAAGAACTGCCGGTCAAGCTGGGCTCACCCGCCAAACCGATGCCGGGCTATGACGTGCAGATTCTGGACGAAGGCGGCCACCCAATGAAAGCGGGTGAGCTGGGGGCCATCGCAGTCAAGCTGCCGTTGCCTCCGGGCACGTTGCCGACCCTGTGGAACGCAGAGGCACGGTTCAAGAAATCCTATCTGGAGCACTTCCCCGGGTTTTACGAAACCGGTGATGCAGGCATGATTGATGAAGACGGGTACCTCTATATCATGGCGCGTACCGATGACGTCATTAACGTGGCTGGCCACCGCCTGTCGACCGGCGGCATGGAAGAGGTGCTGGCCGCCCACCCGGATGTGGCCGAGTGCGCAGTCATCGGCGTATCGGATCAGTTAAAGGGTCAGATGCCGGTTGGGTTCCTGTGCCTGAATGCGGGCGCTGACCGGGATCATGGCGACGTGGTACAGGAAGTGGTCAAGATGGTGCGCGAAAAGATCGGCCCTGTTGCAGCCTTCAAATTGGCCGTGGTCGTCGACAGGCTGCCGAAGACCCGTTCAGGCAAGATTCTACGCGGCACGATGGTCTCGATTGCTGACGGTCAGGACTATAAAATGCCCGCAACGATCGACGATCCTGCCATCCTCGATGAAATCAAGGACGCCTTGCAAACAATCGGTTACGCTAAGTAATCTTGGGGCGGCCCAGGTCGCCCTTTTCATGTCTGTACTTGCAACCTGAAACAGGCCCCCTACTGTCGCTCTAACACAGTGAGGGCCCATGACACATTCCGATATCTGGCGTCTCAGCGCCACAGACTTGACCACTCTGACACGACGCGGCGATCTGAGTGCGACCGAGGCTGTTCAGGCTTCGATTGACCGGATGGATGAGGTCAATCCCGACCTGAATGCCGTGGTAGAGGATCTGCGCACAGAGGCTTTGGAGCGTGCACATTCTCTTGACCACGTACGTGCAAGCGGTCAAGCAACGGGCCCGCTGCATGGTGTGCCGGTCACGATCAAAGTGAACGTCGACCAAAAAGGTCATGCGACGACCAATGGCGTTGTGGCATTGAAAGATGTCATCGCGCCGGATGACGCGCCGATCGTCAGCAATCTGCAAAAAGCTGGTGCCGTTGTCATTGGACGAACCAATACGCCGGAATTTTCGTTTCGCGCCGACACGGACAACGCGCTTTACGGGCGCACACATAACCCCTGGGGAAGCCACATCTCGCCCGGCGGGTCATCCGGAGGGGCGGGCGCAGCCGTGATGGCCGGCATCGGCGCGCTGGCCCACGGTAATGATATCGGCGGCAGCCTGCGCTTTCCCGCGGCGGCCAACGGGGCGGTTACAGTGAAACCAGGGCTGGGGCGAGTTCCCGCCTGGAACCCAAGCCAAAAGGCCGAGCGCGGCCTGCTGGCCCAATCAATGTCCGTTCAGGGTCTGATCACCCGCTCGGCGGCGGACTTGCACCTGTCGATGCCCAGCCTGATCGCGTCTGATGCGCGCGACCCGTTCCATGTGCCGATGCCTTGGCGCGGCGAAGTCCCGGATAGGCCGATCAGGGTGGCGTTCACGAAAAACACCTTTGGTTATGCTCTGCATCCGGAAGTCGAAAAGGCCCTTGATACGGCACGCGACGCATTGGTTGATGCAGGTTATGCCGTGGAAGAGGTTGATCCGCCGGACGTTTTCGAATGTGGGCGGGTTGGGTACCGCGCGCTTATGGGCGAAGTGCTTACGCTGATGAAATCGGATATCGAAGCGGCCGGTTCGCAAACCATCCGAGAGATTTTTGACGTCTACTTTCAGGAGTTCCCGCCGATCGTCGAAATCGAGCTGGTAAAAATGCTGGCCAAACGCAGCCACTACGCGCGGGAGTGGTCGCTTTTCTTGCAAGATTATCCGCTGGTTCTGTCCCCGTTCCTGCCGCAACCCTTCTTCAAACCCGACCGCGACACAGAAGGGGCGGAAGGCGTTCACGAGGTTCTGGGCTGCGCGGTGTATTCTTACGCGATGAACTTCCTGGGGCTTCCGGCGGCCTGCGTGCCCGCGCGGCTGGCCGATCTACCCAAGGGGCCACAACCGATCAATGTTCAGATTGCGGCGCAGCGATGGCGCGAGGATCTGGCCGTGGATGCGGCGGCTGCAATCGAAGCTCGCGTTGGGCAGATGTGTGCGCCACTTTGGAACCAAATGGCTAGGGTTTAAAAAAATAGACCTCGGGTCATTGTGCCCGAGGTCCAACTGCTTAAATAAGCCCGGAATTCAGATGACGAGCGTAGCACCACCCACCCTCGCCAGCGCGAAATTTGCGCAACCATTCTACAACGCCGTTCAGGTGGCCACTCACTTCCACCTTGGCGTGATTTCCGGGTAACCTCACATTAGCCAATCGGTAAGGATTTCCCTGTGAACTGGTTCACACAAACTGAAAAAAATGCGTAACGCCCCGAATTTAGGTGAATTGCTCGGAAATGAGGCGTTCTTCCAGCCCATGCCCCGGGTCAAATAGGATACGGTGGCCAATCCCAGGTTCGGACCTGATTTCAACCCAGTCGATATCAGGGAAGGAAACAGAATCTGCATCTGCCATGACGGGGCGTTTGTCCGCGTCCAAGACATCAAACCGAACCTTCGCAATCTTGGGCAAGAGCGCACCGCGCCATCGGCGGGGTCGGAAGGCCGCTATCGCCGTCAACGCTAGAACGTCCGATCCAATCGGCAGGATCGGCCCGTGCGCCGAGTAGTTATAGGCCGTCGAACCAGCTGGCGTAGACAGCAAGGCTCCATCGCACATCAACTCCGACATGCGCACGCGGCCATCGACACTGATCTTCAGCCTTGCAGCCTGTGGGCCTGCTCGCAGCAGCGACACTTCATTGATGGCCAGCGCCTCGTGCAGCTTGCCAGACTGATCCATCGCCCGCATCGCCAGCGGGTTGATGACCTCTTCTTCGGCATCTGCAAGCCGCGCCAACAGGTCGTCTTCGTGGTATTCATTCATCAGGAACCCGATCGTACCGCGGTTCATTCCATAGACCGGTGTATCAAGGTGCTGCATGTTGTGCAGGGTGTGCAACATGAAGCCATCACCGCCCAGCGCCACTACAACATCTGCGTCGCGAGGCGCCGCGTTACCGTGTTTGGCCACCAGAATATCCCGGGCCGTTTGCGCCACTTTGACCTCGCTGGCAAGAAAGGCGATTCTCTTTTTCATGTTTTCCGGTTTCCGGTGCTGCACATTTGGTTCCGAAACAAACATACCTTTCCCCAATAGGCCAGTCTTGACGCCTCAGCAGGCAAAATCGTCGCTTTAAGCCTTTTGCGCATGGGGCGTTTCCGATAGGAAATCCGCAAGTTTTACCCAGCCATGTGGAGCGCCCATGAACGCCAATATTCGTGACACCGGATTTTTCACCCAGTCGCTTGCCGACCGTGATCCCGAGCTTTTTGGCTCGATCACGTCGGAACTGGGCCGTCAGCGCGATGAGATCGAGCTGATCGCATCCGAGAACATCGTCTCTGCCGCCGTGATGGAAGCGCAGGGCTCGGTGATGACCAACAAATACGCCGAAGGCTATCCCGGCCGTCGCTACTATGGTGGTTGCCAGTTCGTCGACATTGCCGAGAACCTCGCCATCGACCGTGCAAAGCAGCTGTTCGGCTGCGGCTTTGCCAACGTGCAGCCGAACTCGGGCTCTCAGGCCAATCAGGGTGTGTTCCAGGCGCTGATCAAACCCGGCGACACCATTCTGGGCATGAGCCTGGATGCAGGCGGCCACCTGACCCACGGTGCGGCCCCCAATCAGTCGGGCAAATGGTTCAACGCCGTGCATTATGGCGTGCGCAAGCAGGATAACCTGATCGACTATGATCAGATCGAGGCGCTGGCGAAAGAGCATCAGCCCAAGCTGATTATTGCCGGTGGTTCGGCCATCCCGCGCACCATCGACTTTGCCCGCATGCGCGAGATTGCCGACATGGTGGGCGCATACCTGCACGTGGACATGGCCCATATCGCCGGTCTGATCGCGGCGGGTGAACATCCCAGCCCCTTCCCGCACGCGCATGTTGCCACAACGACCACGCACAAGACCCTGCGCGGCCCGCGCGGCGGCATGATCCTGACCAATGACGAGGCGATCGCCAAGAAAGTAAACTCGGCCATCTTCCCCGGCATTCAGGGCGGCCCTTTGATGCATGTGATCGCGGCCAAGGCCGTGGCCTTTGGCGAGGCGCTGCGGCCTGAGTTCAAAGGCTACATCCAGCAGGTCGTCACCAACGCGCAGGCACTGTCTGATCAACTGATCAAGGGCGGTCTGGACACCGTAACCCACGGTACCGACACTCACGTTGTGCTGGTCGACTTGCGCCCGAAAAACGTGAAGGGCAACGCGACCGAAAAGGCCCTGGGCCGGGCGCATATCACCTGCAACAAGAACGGTGTACCGTTTGATCCGGAGAAACCGACCGTGACCTCGGGCATCCGTCTGGGCAGCCCGGCAGGTACCACTCGTGGTTTCGGCGAGACCGAATTCCGCCAGATCGCCGACTGGATCATCGAAGTGGTCGATGGCCTGGCCGCCAATGGCGAAGACGGCAACGGCGCGGTCGAAGCAAAGGTCAAGGCCGAGGTCGCGGAGCTCTGCGCGCGGTTCCCGATCTATCCGAATATGTAATCGGTAAAAAACGAAGGATTACGGCGCCTCCGAGGCGCCGTTTTTCTTGCTAAAGCTCAGTCCGAAACCAACGGCTCGGACGGATGGGATCAAACCTCGCCCTCGGCCTCTTTCAAGGCTTCTTCCAGCAGCTTTTCATTTCGCGCCTCTTCGATCCTGTTGATGCGATCCTCGGCCGAGCGGCCGTCAAAGCGATATTTCACAACGTTGATCAGGCTGAGCGTCAGCAAAACGATGCCCATGCCCCAGTATCCTTTGGTGGCCAGCGGCACGTCTGTGGACAGATACAGAGAGATGCCCAGCAGCAGGTAAGCCACGGCCACGCCAGCACCGTTCAGCATCAGGATCAGGTTGTTTTCGCCACGATTGGTCATTGGAAGTCTCCTTAGTTAAAATACGAGTTTGTCAGTTTCAGGATTGAGCCTTGAGACGACTCAGAACATCCGCCGCACTGGAGCGGGTTTTGGGGCCATAACCGGCCTCTTCCATTCGCTGGGCCACGGTGCTGTGATCCAGACCCGCGTCGATCTCGCGCAGGATTTCGGATTGTTCGAACGGGTCAGCCTGTGTCATGACACGGGCGATCAGCTCTTCAGCTTCTTCAGCAGGGCTGGTGCCACCCACATGACGGTTCAGTCGCTTTTGCAGCCCCTGCTCTCGTTTTACCGCACGCGCCGTAATTGCCCCCTGCTTGAGATCCAGGATACGGCGGTTGGCGGTCTGAACCGAATGACGCAGCTGCAGGATACGCGCCTCAAGCCGGTCAACGGTTTGCTGGCGCAGCGCCAGTTCGTTTTCCAAATCTGCAACCGCCTGCGCGGCGCTTTGAACAAGATCCTGTTGATCATCCTCCAGCGCTTGACGGGCCCGTTCCATCAAATCTTCGATGCGGGTTTGCAAGGTTTCGATTTGGCGGGATTCGCCGCGTTGTTTTTGGGTCAGGCTGGCAAGCGTCAGCTTGGCGGCCTTCAGGTTTTGGTCTGCCTCTCGGATTTTCTGGTCAATTAGCTCAATAGAAAAGTTATCGCGCAGACGGTCTTCGGCCCGTGCATTTGCACCACTCATTAGGGTCTTCAATGTATTGAACATGTGATCCTCCAAATTCATGAACAACGTTCATAAAATGGAGATAGCAATACCGTGAACGTCGTTCAAGTATTTATTGAACGACGTTCAAGAAACTATTTGTTTCCAATTCGTGAAAGAACCTGTGCAATCATGCGTTCGATCTGTTCCGGTGGAACGCCCGAGATACGGTTTTCCAAACCAAGGGTGACGATTCCGTGAACTGATGAGAACAATGCACGTGTCATCAGATCCATCTCGAACCGATCCAGTTCAGGGAACAATTCGCTGACGGGTTCGGCAATGAAAGAAAACAGCTCTTTCAATGCGTTGCGATACCATTCCGGTACGGGGCCATCATCCGGCATCTGCAGGTCAAACAAGGCTCGCCATAAGTTGGCGTTTGCGTCAGCGAAATGCAGATAGGCAGTACTCATGACAATCAGCCGTTGCACTGGGGGTTCGCTGCCATCAAAAGACGTTCCGACCGCTTGCCCCAGACGTTTGAACGTGCGCCCGTTCACAGCCATGACAATCGCGTTCAGATCTTCAAACACGTTATATATGGCCCCCAACGCGCATCCGGCGTCCTTGGCCAGATCGCGTGCACGAAGATCGCTCAGACCGTGTCGATCAATGCGTATCTCGGCGACCTCAACCAGTTTTTCGCGCAACTGCTCTCGCCGGATTTGTGCTTTGGTTGACATCGCGCCCTCGAATTTTGAACCACGTTCAGATCCCTGCGCATAATCCAGAACCCAAGGTCAGATCAAGCCGCGCCACCACAGAAAAACCAGCAGCAGTGTCGTCAGTGCCAACAGGTTAAAGGCCAATCCACCCAACATCCCCAGAAACCAGCCCCATCTTCGGTCGGCCAGATTGATTGCGCTGAGATGACCTTGCACCACCTCCGATGCGTGGTTCAGCTTGGGTGTGTCCAGAACCAGCCTCAGTTTGGGATGTGCAGCCATTGCCTCGGACCGGGCCAGCACCATGGCCTGTTTATAGACGCGTCGGGGAAGTCGCCGTTTGGCTTTTCGGATCGACGCCTCAAGCGTTTTATCCCGCACGCCAAGCTTGGCCCGCAACAAGGCCACGGTTTCTGCGATACGGGTTTGAATGTCTGGATCTTGCGACATAGGGCGCCTCCTGCCGCGCAATCTAGCGTCTGGTTCATGGACCGACAATGGGGCTGGTCGTCAGCAGTGCGCGCGAGTATCACTCGGGATATGCTGAATACGATTTTACATGGCGCGCCAACCGCCCTTCCCCCGCTCATCATTGCACATGGCCTGTATGGATCCGCCCGCAACTGGGGCGTGATTGCCAAAAGGCTTTCGGACGAACGGCAGGTTGTGGCCGTGGATATGCGCAATCACGCCCGCAGCGCGTGGGACCCCCAGCATGATTATCCCCATCTGGCGCAGGATATTGCCGAAGTGATCGAACAAGTTGGCGGCTTGGCCGATGTGCTGGGTCATTCGATGGGTGGCAAGGCCGCGATGACGCTGGCGCTGCAACATGGGTCCTTGGTGAACAAAATGGTTGTCGCCGACATTGCACCGGTGAAGTACACGCACAGTCAGATCCAGTTCATCGAGGCCATGCGAGCGGTTGATTTTTCACGCATCGAACGCCGTTCGGACGCAGAGCAACAACTGGCAGAACTGGGCGTTGAAAAAGCGCTGCAGAGTTTCTTCACCCAATCCCTGGACATCAATGGAAAACGCTGGCTGCTGAACCTGGATGTTTTGGCGGACCAGATGCCCAATATCATGGGCTTTCCCGACCTGGATGCATCGTGGAACGGGCCCGCGCTGTTTCTGTCCGGTGGTGCGTCGGATTATGTCCTGCCGGAACATCGCGACAAAATCCGCGCACTGTTTCCCAGCGCACGGTTTGCCAAGATCCCCGGAGCTGCGCATTGGCTGCACGCCGAGAAACCGCGCGAGTTCGAAGCTGCCGTCAGAACGTTTCTGAATGCTTGATCATGCGCCCTGATAAAGCCGCTTGGCGACCATCCAGGAGGCCGGTACAGCGATCACGGCCCCTGCCGCAGCGGCACCAACAATTGCACTGACGGAAACCAACCCGGCAGACAATACGGCGATTACGGCCGAACCCGACAGGGCAGTTGCGATCAGTGAATACAGCATAGCGGCAAGGCGAAACATGGCCGGGCTTCCTTTTGGTGACTTCCGGTCAAACGTCACACGATTCGAAGGTATTTCGCTTTGATTTGGGTCAGATGCGAAATGTATCTGTGTCAGGAATTGATAAGCTCACCGCCTCCATTCACCCAATCCACCAGGCCGCCCAGGTTGTAGACCTGCTGATACCCCATGTCCTTCAGCAGCTTGCCAGCCAACGCTGCACGCCCACCCGAGGCGCAATGCAGAACGATGGGGCGATCTTTGCGCAGTTCCGGATCATGGGATTGCAGCGTGTCATCTGCGCGAAACTCCAGCATTCCTCGTGGGATATGATGCGCCCCCGCAGCGCGACCTGTGGCCTGTAGTTCCGTCGCATCGCGAATGTCCAGCAACAGCCCGCCCTGCTCCAGAATCGTCTTTGCCTGCGCGGTATCAATCCGCGCGACCACCGCGTTGGCGGCCTCCATCATGTCTTTGACCGTCACCGGCATGCGTGTTCTCCTTCACCTCACCTGGCAAAGGTTAACATGCGAAGTTTGGAAGGTGTAGCCGTGACGGACGCAGTTGCCTCAATGTTCACGAAACGCGCGCGACATGCTGTCTGACACGGGCTTGGCGATATAGGCGGCAAAGGTCCGTTCTTCGGTCTGGATCATGATTTCAGCCGGCATCCCCGGCGTTGGAATAAAGCCGCTGACCCGTTGCAATTCATCCGGTGTCAGGGAAATGCGCGCCAGATATACTTCCTGTGGGCTGCCCGAGGTCTGTTCAGGCAAAGCATCAGCAGAAATATAGAAAACCTCGCCATACAACACTGGCGTCGTGCGCTGGTTCAAAGCGATCAGACGGACCGAGGCTATCTGCCCTTGTACCACACTGTCGATTTCGGTGCGGGGAATCTGCGCCTCGATGATCAGAGGCGCATCGGCGGGTAAGATTTCGGCAATGGGTTCGCCGGTCTCAATGACACCGCCCGGAGTGTGGTAATGCAACCGAACCACCGTGCCGGTCACAGGCGCCCGGACCACGGCCCGATCCAGAACGTTGCGCGCCTGACGAGATTTTTCACGCACGCTTTCCAGATCGGCTTCGATCACGCCCAGTTCATCCAGCGCGGCTTCACGATAGGCAGATCGGGTGCGCATGATCTGTTCGTCGTATTTAAGCAGCATCTGGTTTATTTCGGCAGCTTCAGCCTGCAAGCGCGCCTGCTGTCCCTCCGCCTCGGCCTGAACGCGACGAATTGTGTTCAAGTCACCCTTGCGAACCAAACCCTTTTCGTACAGCTGGCTCTTGGCCTCGTACTCCTCCTGCAAAATCTCGGCACGCCGCATCATGCTGTCCAGCTGAGCCTCAAACCCGCTGGACCGGATTTTCAACGCTTCCATGTTCCGTTCCAGCAGCGCGACATCGTTCAGAAGAGTCTTGCGCGACACATCAAAGCTGAGCTTTTGCCCATCGAGAATAGTCATGATTTCGACATCGTCAGACGCCTCGATAAGGTCCTGAGAAAACACAAGGCGGTCGCGTTCACCGTATTCGGCCAGCAGCCTTTGGGTCATGGCTTGCAGGCGCAGTTTGCGGATGAACAGCTCGCGCTCATTGGCCTGCGCCGAGGTTTGGTCCAACGTCATCAGCACCTGACCGGCCTGAACCGACTGCCCTTCGACCACCTTGATATCTTCGATAATTCCACCCTCAAGATGCTGAACGATCTTATTGCGACCAGTGGCAACAAAACTGCCTTGTGCGATTACCGCGGCTGCCAGCGGGGCGCTGAAAGACCAGACCCCAAAACCACCAAAGCACACCAAAAGCATGACGAGGCCGATAGCGATCAGCCGGTTGATTGAGCGCGGAACCTCGGCATACCAGAGCTGAGGGTCATCGGCAGAGTTTTTCACAGGTACGAGGTCATTCATGGTCAGCCCCCCTGCTGGCCTTCAATTCCGGTTTGCTTACGCGGCGCGTTGAGCTGTTGCAGAACCTGATCGCGCTGACCGAACAGGGCCACGCGCCCATCGGTCAGCAGCATGATCTTGTCGACCACGTTCAACAGCGTTGGCTTCTGCGTGATGACAACTACGGTGATCTTGCTTTCGCGCGCCTGTTCTATGGCGCAGGCCAGTGCCTTGTCGCCGGCGACGTCGAGGTTTGAATTTGGCTCATCCAGCACGACCAATCTCGGGTTGCCAAAGAACGCACGCGCCAGCGCAATGCGCTGCTTCTGTCCGCCCGACAAAGGCGAGCCATCTGCGGCCACTACGGTCTCATATCCTTGCGGCAGGGTTGCGATCATGTTGTGAACATCGGCCAGTACGGCGGCGTCGTGGATTTGTTCGTCGGTCGCATCTGCCCGCATCCGGCCAATATTGTCCTTTATCGTGCCGGGGAACAGTTGAACATCCTGTGGCAGGTAGCCGATGCTTTCCCCGAACTGGCGCGGGTCCCAATTTCGAATATCCATCAAGTCCAGCCGCACACTGCCTGATGTAGGCAGAATGGACCCGACCAGCGTTTTCCCCAGCGTGGTTTTACCGGCGCCGGAATTACCAATGATGGCCAGCGTTTCACCGGGAGTCAGCGAAAATGTGATCCCGTTCAAAACCACACGTTTGGTTCCACCGGGCACATATAACAAGCGTTCTACATCCATACGGCCTTCAGGACGCGGCAGGCGCAGCTTTTCGAATTGCAGGGCCGAGGTCGACAGCAAAGCCTTGATCCGCCCATAAGCCCCGCGTGTCAGCAAGTAGCTGTTCCAGCCCTCAATCGAGCCTTCGATGGGGGCAAAAGCACGCCCTGCAATAATCGAAGCAGCAATCACCATCCCGCCGGTGATCTCTCCTTGCAACGCCAGATACGCACCCCAACCCAGAATTCCGATTTGAGTCAGTAGCCTGACAGCCCGTGAGATCGCCGCAAAGATCACGTTTCGGTCCTGCGCACGCACCTGCCATGTCAGCGATTGGGCGGTGTCGCGCCCCCATATCCGCACGGCCTCGGGGATCATGGCCAGCGCGTTGATGATCTGGCTGTTGCGTGACATCGAATCCAGATGCTGGTTCGCCAGGGACTGCGCCTTGTTGGCCTCGGCAAAGGGTTTAGCCGTCATTTTCTGGTTGATCAGAGCGATCGTCATAAGCAGCAGCGCGGTCACGATAACAATCATGCCCAGCTGCGGATGCACCAGGAATATCATCAGGATGAACAAGGGCGCGAAAGGTACGTCCAGGAATGAGATCAGAGTACCCGACACCATAAAGCCGCGCAGTTGCTGCAAATCGCCAAGCGTCTGATATTCGCGCCCATTGCCGTGCAACGAGGCATGGGCCGCAGCGCTTAGCACCGGTGCGCCCAGGCGGGCCGCCACTTCGACCCCTGTGCGCATCAGCATGAACCGGCGCACCGCGTCGAAGGCCGACTGAAAGATCACCGCGCCTGCGACGATTGCGGTCAGCATGATCAGAGTATCCAAAGACCGGCTGGTCAGAACGCGGTCACTGATCTGAAACAGATAGATCGGGATCGCCAGGATCAGGATATTGGTGGCGCAGGTCAGAACCAGAACAAAGGCAAGGTTGCGCCAGATCGCCCGGATCGACACACGCAGGGTGCGTTGAAAATCCTCGGGCGGGGTGCGCTTGTGAAAAGTTTGGGGTGGCCCTTTGCCATCACCGCCGCCGGTCTGATTATGCAGCAGTGGCTGGTTCGCCTCGGCCTCGATCGTGGTGCCCATGCGATTTTCGCCGGCTGCGCGAGCAGAGGGGGTCTTACGCGCAGTCGTTTCCTCGGCGGTTGACTGATCGGGACCACCAGCGTCGGCCAATGGCCGCCACCCGCCGGGTCCTTGTCCTGAGCGGGTCGCGGCTGCGCACGCCGATGGGGAGGATCAGCGCGCCGTTCTTCGCGTGAGTGGTGTTGTTCTTCGGATTGCTTCATTGTCTCAGATTCAACTGAAGTGTTCGGGTCCGGGTCTGACACACGCATCTGTTGTGTCAGATGCAAACGTGGTGCCGGTCTTGGTCCTTGGGGCGCGGGTCTTACCCTTTCGCCAAGACTTTGGATTTGCGGCCCTCCTCCGCCCTGCCTGTCCAGCGGGCTGGACAAATACGGGCGGCGCGACGTGAATACGATCGACATTTATTAACCTTTTGGTCACTCGGTAAAAATACAGGAAAAATCAGGCCAGCAAGGTTTGCAGGCCATCGTCGTTGGTCGTGGGATCGGTTGTTGGAGAGGTCAAAGCCAACGCAGCATCAGGCTGCGCGATGCTCATATCGCTCATTATGGCGGCGATGGCTTCATTGGTCATTGTCGTTATGTCTTCGTTGTTCGGCATATCCAGCAAGCTGGCCTGATGCAGCATCAGATCGGAATATGCCCCGTTGGCGGCCATGATTGTCGAATCCACACCCATCTTGGTCACACTTGCGCTATTCAACAGGGCGTTGCTGCCAGCCACCACCTGTGTCTGGGGCGCATCAGGGCCGGACAGTTCGATGTCATCCTGATCCTGCATTACGGTGGTCTGTTCGACGACGTTCACCTGCAACAGATCTCCGTCGATTTTGAGAACGCGTATCTGCTCCATTCCAGCGAAATTGGGATCATTCAACAACGCATCCTCAAGCGCAGCTATGTCGTCTTCAGCCAGTGCCATAGTGTCAGACATTTCGTGGGACATGTCCTGATAGGTATCGTCCCCTACCGTTTTGACAGAGGCTTCGTTCATGACCAGATTTTCGTCGTCCCCGGCCTCGTCTCCGTCCGCTGCCGGGTCCATGCCGCCGCTGATGACGTCGTCATCCACCAACACGATCGTCTGGTTAACAACGTCTACCGAGATCATGTTTCCGTCGATGATGATCACATCATAGTAATTGCCCAGCTGGATCAGGTCAGAGACATTGTACATTTCGTTGTCGCCCAGCGCGTACACGGTCGACGAAGCTGAAATCTCGGTCTCGATTTGGTCGATATCTGTAGCGTCGATATCCTGCTTGATGAAATTCGCGACAACCAGATCACCCTGAACATGGTCGACGATAACAATCGGTGCCGCACCCGCAGCGCCTGACGTTGCACCAAGCCAAGGTGCTGTTTTGGATTCGACCTCGATTTGCGACGTCTGCACGATGTTGGTGCCACTGCCTGTTCCCGGAGCACCTTGATCCCAGTCGGAAACAACAGCGACCTGGCTAATGGCCGTCAGGCTAACCGCCTGCCCTCCTACGGCTATGATTGGGGCATCCACCCAGGCGACAGTCGCCGCCATTGCATTGATTGCCACGTTGCCGCCGGTCACGACCAAATGCCCATCATCAAATTCAGGGTCTTTTGACTGATCCCATTCATCAGGAAACGGAAGTTCAGCTGAGTCACTTGCATCTTCGGGCTGGTGGAATTCGGGTAACAGGTCTTTCCATACCGGTGCGTCTGCCACGTGTTCGCCATTGACGATCACACCCAACGCTTCACTGCCGTGAAACTGGTGCACCGTCACGCCCTCTATGTCTGAGGTCATCGGGGTCGTCATCTGTTCGGCAAGCGCGTCGAGCATTTCCGTCGATTGGTAGTCCGCGAGTGAAAAAGATGGCGCGGCAACGGCGTGCAGCGACAGCGCCATGTCCAGCATCTGCTTACCCTGGGCCATAAGCGCCTCGGGATCCCGAAAGTCGCCCTCGCCCACAACGTCATTGTCGCGCATGAAAACAGTCTGCACGGTGACGGTTACTGCTGATCCCAACGGCACTGTTTCTGGCGGTAGAATGATCAATTCGACAAAGGAAGACGGGCCAGTATCGCCTATTTCGCTCTCTGGCACAAAACGAACGGGTTGCCCGGGGCCGTCGACAATAATCACCGATTCCGACACCGGCACACTGGGCGCATTCGGCAGCGGCATTTCGGGGTCAGAAGGTTGAAAGCTGTAGGGCAGAGCTTTGTACACGCCCGCAGGAATATCCAAATCTGCCTTGATATGGATCGAGGCCGGATCTTCCAGCCCCTCAATTTCGGCTTTGCGCCTCAGCGCTGTAAATTCCTCGTACTGGTCCCTCAGCCGGGACTGTTCGATTGTAAGCTCAAAAGTTCCAACAAAATGCGCTATCGTTTCAGAAATACTGTCAAGGGCCATGTCGGTTTTCCTTTATACCCGTGCCGGCAAAAATTTCCGCTTTGGGTCAGTTGGGCCGAGGCCGCGATTTACGGCCTCGGCAGTTTTGAAAGATCAACGGGGCCCGAAAATACGAACCCCGCTATTTGACTTAAACGTCAGTGTCGTCGCTTGCAGACGAAACGTTCATCGAGCCGCCAACCATGGTCGTATCGACCGAGTTGCCAAGCACGTTGGCACCCATAATGATCGACTGATTGAAGGCTGAAGTATCGACCACTGCCGCTGCCGAGGCATAGGACTCGCCGGTCACGATACCATCGCCACCATTGTTCGCGCCCCACGTTCCGCCATTGCCGCCTGCTCCACCGTCGCCGGAATAGGCCCCGGCCGCGCTGCCGCCCGTGATGGTGCCACCCATGGTGTCACCCGAGGTTGCGCTGCCCATCGAGGCTCCGCTGGTTCCGCCATTTGCGGCTGACGCGCCACCGGCACCACCAGCACCCGAGTTGGCTGCACCCGTTGCGTCACCAGATCCGGTCGAGGTCGCATCGTTGTCAGAGCTACCCGCGCCACCATATCCGGCAATCGCTTCGGCCAAGCTGTCAGCGGCACCATTGGTGTCCGCATCTCCGAATACATCAGCGGCTCCGCCATCACCTGCGGTATTGGCCGCATCAGCAGATCCCGCACCGGTACCGCTTGAGGTAGACGTCGGAGTTGTGCTGCCACCTGCTCCACCGTCACCATCAGCAGCCGATGTACCGGAACCCATTGCATCTGCTGCGCCGTCGGCTGTATTCGAACCGCCGTCACCGCCGCTGCCATCCGTGGCTTGCGAGTTGCTGGCTGAACCGTTCACGTCACCTGGACTCTGGTCGATATCCGGTCCGCTTGCCGACTGATCACCAACGCCCTGGGCGTCGGAAGTTGCGTCCGCTGTTCCACCGGAACCATCGCCACCCGAGCCATCGCCAGCCGTACCATCACCGCCAGAACCATCTCCTCCGGTTCCGTCGCCGCCGGTTCCGTCACCGCCTTCGCCGGGTTCGGCATCAATCATGCCAAGCTCTTCCTGCAGTTCCATGATCGCGGCTTCAAGCAACGCGGCAAAGCCACCTTCGCCGTCACCACCGGTTCCGTCACCACCTGTTCCGTCACCACCGGTTCCATCACCGCCGGTGCCGTCACCACCGGTTCCGTCACCGCCTGTGCCATCAGCCGAGCTGTCCGCGCCACTGTCTGCCGTGCCATCGGCAGTGTTATCACCCGCAGTGGCGTTATTGGCTTCGGTGTCGCTGTCGCTGGTGTTCGAGGCTGAACCTTCTGTCGCAGCGCTACCGTCACCGCCGTCTGATCCGGACGCATCCGTGGCATTGTCCGCCGTACCGGTACCGGTTCCGGTTGAATCGGAATCACTGTTGCCGCCATCTGCGTTGCCCGATGAGCTTGCACCTGACAGGCCAAGCCCCAGACCCAGACCAAACGAGTCCGAGCTGCCACCGGCACCGCCAGTACCAACGCCATCGGCGCTCGTGCTGCCATCGTTGTCCGAAGAAGACGAGCTGTCAGCAGCACCGCCATTGCCGCCCGAGCTGTCGCCCGTCGCGCCGGCTTCGGATGTCCCCACGCCCATGCTTGAGTTGGACGCGTCACCCGAAGAGCCTCCGTTTCCGCCGTCCGAGTCCCCGTCAGCACTGCCGGTATCGCCACCAGCGGCCCAGGCATGGCTGCCCAATGTTGACGAGTCTGCCGCGCCACCAACCGTGGTGCCTCCGTCGCCAGAGTTTCCTCCATCCGCATTCGCTCTGATACCTTCAGCTGCCGTGGCAGTACCGCCATTGGCGTTGCCGTTCTGGGTAAAGCCCGCATTGTTCGACACGGTCGCTGAATCCAGTGTGTCATCATCACTTAAGCTGGCAACCTGGTTGTTGACGGATGACATGGCCGTACCGGCACCATCCATCGAGATGTCCAGATTCATGTCATCGCCGGGATCATAGGTCAGGTCGCGGCCTGCGGTGATCACATCACCAACTGTTGCCGAGTCTCCAAGATCCAGATCGACCTGGTCATCGTCACGCGGAATCCACTCACCACCACCAAAATCGATATTGATGGCGTTGTTGTTCGAGTTGTCGTTGCTGTCATCACCAGCATCCAGCGTCTGCGACTGGTCTTGACCCTGATCCTGGCCCTGGTCCTGACCTTGGTCTTGACCCTGTTCCTGACCCTGTTCCTGGCCCTGATCCTGACCTTGGTCCTGATCCTGACCCTGATCGTTCGAGTTGTCGACATTCTGATCTTGCTGCTGTTGTTGCGCTGTCAGATCGGCCTCAACAAAGGCTTCCTCTACAGGAATTTCAACATTGACCGGAGCATCCAGGTTTTCGACGTTAATTTCATCGACGGTCGTTACATTGGTATTATTCGTATTGCGTCTCATGACAAAATCCCATTTCTGGAACGCCAGACCGCCATTCATCTACAAAGCGGCATCAGGCGCGGTTGAAACAAAATAAACCACACGCAGCGAGACAAGCGCTGAATGCGGACGTTGCGTGTTTATTCGAAGCCACCTCCTTTCCCGGTTAAACCGAAAGCGTGACCCCCTAAAAACAAAGCTGAAATAAGCAAGGATTGGTCACGTCAGGGACAGACACTTCATAAATTGAAGCTTGACCATGTTCGCAGCGACGAAAGCCTGCGGCTAGCTGACTGAAAGTATTATTGCCGCCTTAACCTTGATTTTGTTCACTATTTTTAGAAAACACCAAAAAAGAAACCTGATCGGCGCTCAGGTTCTAGACAAAGATACTTTCAAAAAAATAATACCATTGTTTCCAATGGTTACACAAAGCGAGGTGTAAAAACCTAACCAATAGTTCTAGGATATCAGAGCCAATCTTGCACCATCAGGTTGTAAATATTCGAGATTTAAGTTACGATTAGACATGTGTAATTAATTGATTAGTTAACGTTTTTTATTCCGAATATCTCCTTTGAATTACTCAATTTCTGGTTACGCCTGTTTTGTAGGGGGCAATAATGAGTAAGTCTTGTTTGAAAGAAACTTCCAGTCAGAGCATCTGTTCCGAAGAGTTATCGATCGTCTTTATTGGGAAAGAACTCTTCTATTCCAATCAAACACTCAGAAGTGTCCAGACCGAGTTCGGCGTGCGCGCAAAGCGGTTCGAAACGCTTGAGGCAATGAGCGACCAAGACCCGGCCGGAAGCAAGATCATCGTTGTCGACCAGATGATGATTGATGATCTGCTGTCGCGTCCCAAAGCCTATACCAAATGTACAGGTTCGGGCTGTCTGGCCATTGCCTACCGCAAAGAGGAACCGGCCCGGCGTCTGTTTCAGGGATGGGATCGCACGCAGTTGGGCGAGATCGGGTTTCTGCCGATGAACGTTGCACCAGATGCATGGCGCGCAATCCTCAGACTGTTGATGCATGAAGAGTTGTACTTGCCGAGCTTCCTGGCTGATTGCGTGGCCGTCACACAGCAGACCCCCTTGCCCAATGCGATACAGTCGCCACCGCCCGCGCCAAATGGCAGCGAGCTGCAGTCGCGCTACTCCAAGCTGACGCGCCGCGAGAAACAGGTGCTACAACTGGTCTCGCACGGCAAAAGCAACAAACTGATCGCAGCCAAGCTGGGGATCACCGAACATACGGTCAAGCTGCACATGCACAACGTCGTTGGCAAGATCGGTGTCAGCAACCGGACCGCTGCGGCTCATTTCTTTTTTGAGGTCGCGCCTCATGCGGCGCAGCTGTCCGCTCTTGACTGACACATTCGAAACCCGGTTCGACCACCTGATCCTTTTGGTGGGCAGGTTGAACTATATGTGGACCAACACCGAAAGCCTGTTGATCCACCTGATTGCGGGCCTGACAGGGGCGTCCAAAGATGTGTCTGTCATAATCTTTCTGACACTGAACACCACCCGTGCGCGAATCGATCTGGTCGAACGGTTGGCCAAGATGGACGGACGACCGCCCCAGATCCGCGACCCGATCCTTGCACATACACAGCGCCTGACAAAGCTTTCGGGCATCCGTAACAAGTACAACCATTGTATCTATTCATTCGACCCCGAAAGCGGAAACCCAAAGACCATCTTGATGCGGATCGCGGATCGCAAAACCGACATCAAACTCGGCCGCGAAGATACCGTAGATGACGAGGCACTGCGCGAGATAGAAAGTGTTGTCCAGAAGCTGTCGGCAGCAAACCGGGACATTTGGAAGCTGATCCAGGATCTGGGCTATCCGGTATAAATCAGACGCCCAGAGTCCGCTTGAAGTACCTGTGATACTCGGTGATTTCGAGAAGGTGGTCTGGTGCGGGCGGTGGGACTCGAACCCACACGGGCATACGCCCTTCAGATTTTAAGTCTGATATGTCTACCATTCCATCACGCCCGCACGGCGCAGCCCTGTCGGGCCTTTCAGTTTCCTTACAATCACAACTGGATGAGAACAATGCGCTTTGACGCAAAAGCCGCGAATTGTGGCCGGAAGCCTAATCAATAGACAACCACACTCCTCAACCTGAAATGGGAGAGGCGCTGCCCCTCCCCGGTTTGAAACTGCTCACATGCCCAGCGCTTCTTTGTACATCTCCAGAACCGCCTCTTCCTCGGCGATGTCGTCCTTGTCCCGCTTGCGTAGTGCGACCACTTTCCGCAGTATCTTGGTGTCGTAACCCCGTGCCTTGGCCTCGGCCATGACTTCTTTTTGCTGCTCGGCCAAGTCTTTCTTTTCCGCATCCAGACGCTCGAACCGTTCGATGAACTGGCGCAGCTCGCCTGCAGTCACGCGATAGTTGGCGGCGGCCTGATCTTCGATGATGTCTTCCATATGCGTCTCTCCCAAAGGCTGAAAATCTGATGCAGGATGCCGGATACAATGCTGCCGCCCGGGTCGCAAGCACCCAATCCCCAGGGCGCACTTGTACGACCTGCCCTGATCCTTTAAGCGCGGGGTCGGTTCACGAGGAAATGTGGGGCATCATGTTCGAATTCATCACCTGGGGCGGTGCAGCCCTTTCTCTGGCCGGGCTCTGCGGTCTTGTCTGGTGTATTCTTCGTGTGATGAAAGCGCGCAAAGCCGGTCTGTCGGATGACGAATTGCGCGCGGTTGTTCAGGGCGTGCTTCCCTGGAACCTGGCCTCATTGTTCTTATCGGTTATTGGACTGATGATGGTCATCCTCGGGATATCCTTCGGATGACCGCCCGTTCAGATAGGTAAGTTATCGAATTGCGCTTCCATCGCGTCTTCGCACAACGCGGCGTCCAGTCGACGCAGGCGAGATGGCACAGGCATCCTCTGCCGCCGCATACGGTCAACAACTTTGCTCACACTCGGCTGAAGCGCCAAACGCGTATCCAAGCACGCGTTCCTGAGCTTTTGTTCAAGCTGCTCTGCTTCGGAATAAAGACCATTTGCTGTCATAATATCCTCCCAGGTGTTGCCAGTATTCCAGATATAGGTAACGGGAATGCGACCCGCAGATAATAACATAAACTTGTGCGAGAATTCGCCTGACATAAACGTAATTTCGGCAATTCAGCGCAGATGGGCTAAGGTTTAATCCATTTTAATCGAATCTGCCTTGATGCGCATCAAATTCAGATTGGCGGTTGCGTCACATTCCAATTTACATATATGATATTGGCAACCGCAACGGAGGACCTCATGACGCCCACAGTGAAAGCGTTTTTCGACGATCAGACCTTTACTGTGTCCTACGTTGTTCACGAACCACAAGGACGCGCCTGCGCCATCATCGACAGTGTTTTGGATTTCGATCATGCCTCAGGGCGGACGGCGACAACGTCAGCGGATCAGATCATCGATTTTGTGCGCAGTCGCGAACTCAAGGTTGAGTGGATTCTGGAAAGCCATGTTCATGCCGATCACCTGTCTGCTGCCCCCTACGTGCAACAGGAACTGGGCGGCAAAATCGGGATCGGCGCTCAGATCGTCGCTGTACAGGACACGTTTGGCAAGGTTTTCAACGAAGGAACCGAATTCCAGAGGGATGGCAGCCAGTTCGATGCATTGTTCTCGGAAGGCGACAGCTTTCACATCGGCCAAATGCGCGGAGACGTGCTGCACACCCCGGGGCACACCCCGGCCTGCCTGACCTATGTCATTGGCGACACGGCCTTTGTGGGCGACACGCTGTTCATGCCCGATTTTGGTACAGCGCGGTGTGACTTTCCCGGTGGTTCTTCGGCGACCCTGTATGAATCGATCCAGAAAATTCTGACGCTGCCAGATGAGACACGCATCTATGTAGGCCACGACTACAAGGCCCCGGGCCGCGAAGAATACGCGTGGGAAACGACGGTAGGCGAGCAAAAGGCGCTGAACGTCCATATCGGACAGGGGTGCAGCATCGAAGAGTTTGTGGAAATGCGCGACGCACGTGATGCGACCTTGGCCATGCCACGCCTGATCTTGCCCTCTTTGCAGGTCAATATGCGCGCAGGACAGATGCCCCCGGCAGATGAGGAAGGTGATGTCTTTCTGAAACTGCCGGTCAACAAACTCTGACGCGTGTTAGCAAAGGGATAAACCTTATGAATATAGATTGGGTTTGGGGCCTGTGCGGCGGTCTACTGATTGGGCTGGGCGGAGCGGTTTACCTGCTTGGCAATGGCCGGATCATGGGCGCCAGCGGCATTCTGGGCGGCCTTGTTGACGGTAGCGCCCGAGATACGATGGCCGAGAAGTTGGCCTTTGTTGCTGGCCTGATCGGTATGCCAATTCTGCTGCGCCCGCTAATCGCGCCCGAGGTCCAAACGCATCTTACCAACAACTTGGGCCTTGTTGTCATAGCTGGTTTGCTGGTTGGCGTCGGCACACGTATCGCCAATGGCTGCACATCTGGTCACGGAGTGTGCGGCATTTCACGGTTTTCTCTGCGCGGAATCGTGGCCACTGTCTTTTACATCCTTGCCGGAGGCGTGACCCTCGTTCTGCTGCGCCATATTTGGGGGCTGATCTGATGCGCCTTTTTGTTGCACTGATTGCCGGATCACTGTTCGGGGCCGGATTGCTCATCTCGGGCATGACCGACACGACAAAGGTTCAAGGTTGGCTGGATGTGTTTGGCCAATGGGACCCGACCCTGGCCTTTGTGATGGGCGGAGCCATCCTGCCGATGTTGATCGCATGGCGATTGACAATCGGGCGTAAGGCTTTGATCGGGGACGATTTTCCACCCCCCGCCCAATCCGAAGTGGATCGCAGGTTGGTTGTAGGATCGGTTCTGTTCGGGATGGGCTGGGGTCTGGTCGGACTGTGTCCTGGACCGGCCATGGCCTCGCTGAGTTATGGCGGGCTCGGCGGTCTGGTTTTTCTGGCCGCGATGATCGCAGGCATGTTCGCGGCCCCAATGCTGGGCGCGCAACTGGACAGAGCTGCAAACGCAGCCTAAGGAAATGGCATGGAGATTCGACCGATCACCCCCCGCTATGCCGTATCGCCGCAAATCACAGTTGAGGATGTGCCGGCGATAGCCGCTGCCGGTTTCGTCAAGGTGATCTGCAACCGGCCCAATGTTGAAGTACCTTCCATCATGCAGTCCGACGCAATCGGAGATGCCGTGCGTGCTGCTGGTATGGAGTATGAAGTGCTGGAACTGACCCATCAGACCATGTCGCCCGAAAATGTGAAGCGGCAACGCGATATGGCGGAAAGCTGCAGCGGTCCTGTGCTGGCCTATTGCGCATCGGGTACACGGTGTTCGGTCGTCTGGGCCTTGGGTCAATGCGACCACATGAGTCCGGATGACATCCTGAGCGCGACGACCGATGCCGGATACCAGTTGGAAGGTCTGCGCCCGGCTCTGGAGCAACTCCGCGGCACCTCCGGCTAGGCCCCTAGTCTTCCCTGCTTCCTGGTTCTTGTGTGTCCAGCCCGGCAAGGTGAGAGATTTCGGCAACCATCCGTTCTGAATCTTCAATCAACGTATTATCCGGCACGATCTCTGTGCCTTCTGGTATCGACGCAGGTGGCAAAATGTCCATGGTGTTGGTGATTGGCTCTTGCACATTGTCCTGCGGGCGAAGCCTTCCTCGGCTTTCAATGAATTCCTGTGCCTCGGCACCGCTGAGCGCAGGTAGGGCGGCATGTTCATTCAGACGCACGGCTCGTAAACCGCCGCATTGGCCCAGGCGACCGACTCCTGCCCGCGTGCGGTCAATTGTCAGAACCACCGTTCGATCCAGACGCGCCCCAGGCAAAGGCAGAACATCATCAATCCGCATCGCGGACAGCGCGGACAAAGGCAGGGTCATCCGGCACAAGGCTGCATTCAAGTCAGCCCGCACCACGCCCGAGGATTGCTCAATCCGTGGGCCGGAATGTTCCAGATCCTGCTCAGCCACCTCCAGCGCAGCGGATGTTTCGGGTAAAAAGACCGATATGTGCCCCTGCCGCACCCCATTTGCCAGATCGACGGTCAGATCATAGCTGCGGTACACCTCATGGGTCATGGCCAGAGACAACTCGCGCAGGTTTGCCGCGCGTGTCGAATATTCATGCCCGGCCAGACAAACCGGTTCGTCGACCGTATCGATCAGGTCAGCAGATCGGGTCAGCGCCGCTTCGATCAGGGGTGCCGCCATAGCGGCATCCGTATCGGTAAAGACCCGTGGGGCCGGGTCGTCAGGCATCACTTCGCCAATCGTTTGGGTCTGGACGATGGCGGACACCAAATGCGGGTCCAGACACACCGCCGAGCGCCCTTCAACCCCCTCAAAGACCAACAACAGCCAGTCCTGACCAATCGTTTCGCCAAGATCTTCCGCCGATCGGCTGGATTGTTTGGCCCCGATCACCGCGAGCGGCAAGTTCAGGCGATCCCCCGCAGCCCGCGCGAACCCCAAACGCAGCGCCCGTAAACCCGAGCGTGGTCGGTCGCCCAAATCCTTCTTCCCAACGGACAGTTTCCGCGCCAAAGCGGCATTGACGGTTTCTGACATGTCGCCTGATCACCAATTGTTCCAGCAATTGGCAACAGGTGTACACCGCCGGACGTTACGAAGTTCTTTATGACCGTGTCACTGCGCGGCCTGTCGATGGGCCAATGGCAGACTGACTCGAAATGCTGCCCCGCCCTGCCCCGGCAAATAGCTGATCTCGCCCCCCAGCCGCTGCATGATCTCGCGGCAAATGGCCAGACCCAGTCCCGCCCCTCCGGCTTTGTCGCCGCCAACGCGCGCGAATTTCTCAAACACCATCGAGCGCGCACCGGGTGGAATGCCGCTACCATTATCGATGAAATCAATGATAATGCGCCCGCCGACGTCATATGCAGAAATGGTCAGGACGGGCTCTTCCGCGTCACAGTATTTTTGCGCGTTAGAGATCAGGTTGATGAATACCTGCCCCAACCTGTCCAGGTCCGTGTGCAAGACAATCCGCTCTGCTGCGCGTGCGCGTCTCACGCTGATCTTGCTACCTGCCCCGGCCAGTGCGCTGGACACCGCGCGATCCAGAAGCGAACGCAAGCTGTCATCGCTGATGTTAAGGTTGACCTGACCATTCTCCAGAACGCTCAAGTCCAACAGATCGTCCAGCAGACGGGTCAGGCGCAACGCTTCGTCATGGATGATCGTGGCGTATCTGGTCTGTTCGTCCCCGCTCAACCCCTCGGCGTCGCGCATGATCTCGGAAAACGCCCGAATCGAAGTCATGGGCGTGCGCAATTCGTGACTGACCTGACTTAGGAAACTGTCTTTTTGCGCCGACACCTGCGTAAGTTTGGCATTTGCTTCACGCAGTTGCCGTGCCGTCCGGCTGAGTTCTGACGACTTCACTTCAAGCTGGCTGGAATACTCCAGCAGCTGCGCCGATTCATCGGCAACTGCCAACAGGTCTTCGACCGATACCGACGAGCCGCCTACGATCTGTCCGATCATCGCATGAGCTGTGGCCGTTCCAACCGACCCGCTCAACTCACGCTCCAAACGGCCAAGGAATGCCGGTGTCGGTTCGGGAAGGTGCGAACGCCCTCCCTGTTTCTCGGCCTCGGCCTGAAAGAACTCCTGCGCGGGACCGGTGCCCAGAATACGTTGGGTCATGATCATCAGATCTTCGCTTTGCGCGACCGATCCGGACCAGCCACGTGGCGCGACCGAATGATCGAACACATTGACAAATTGCGCGCCCTGTAACCGCTCCAACGGGCTGGGAAAGCTTAACAATGAGGCCACGCAAAACGCGATTGTGTTCAGCAACAGCGACCACATCACGGAATGGACGATCGGATCGATTCCTTCGATCCCGAACAGAGCCTGCGGGCGCAGCCAGCCTAAGCCGAACAACCCGTTCTGCAGCACGGATTCTGGCATCGACGCGCCACTCATGCCGGGCAACAAGAGAGTGTAAATCCACAGCACAAAGCCAACCGTCAGCCCCACCAGAGCCCCAGTTCGCGTGGCCCCGCGCCAAAACAGACCGCCAACCAAAGCGGGCAGAATTTGGGAAATCCCAGCAAAAGCGACCAACCCGATCGACGCCAGCGCCGCACCTCCGCCAGACAGGCGGTAGTAGAAATAGCCCAACGCCATCACCACGGCGATGGACACGCGGCGGGCCATCAAAACGATATTGCGCACATCGCCCGAGACCGAGCCCGTACCCTCTTGCGTGTTCAACCAAATGGGCATGACGACATGGTTCGATACCATCGTGGACAATGCCATGGCTGTTACGATGACCATTGAGGTTGCAGACGAAAATCCACCAATGAAAGACAGCATTGCCAGCCAGTCGTTGCCCTGCGACAGGGGTACGGTCAGAACGAAAAGGTCTGGATTGGCCCCTTCTGGTAAAAGGTCCAACCCCACAACTGCGATGGGAACGACAAACAAGCTCATCAAAAGCAGATAGAGAGGAAAAGCCCAAGCAGCGGTTCTCAGGTGGCTTTCATCATCATTCTCGACCACCATCACCTGAAACATACGCGGCAGACAGATAAAGGCCGCCGCCGACAGGAAAATGAAGGTCGTCCACCGCCCGGCATCAACATGCCACTGCCCGATCTCCGACGCGTCGATCCGCTCCATCATGGGCGCGATACCACCAGCGATGCCCCATACGACAAAAACGCCGACCGCGATTAACGCAAACAATTTGACGACGGCTTCTACCGCGATGGCCGTGACCACCCCGTGGTGGCGTTCATTCACGTCCAGATTTCGCGTTCCGAAGAGGATGGCGAACACGGCCAAGCCAGCCGCAACCCAGAACACGCTGGACCCTTCGCGATACAGGCCCGATGGATCGGCTTCGGCGAAGATCGAGAAAGACAGCGTAATCGATTGTAGCTGTAGCGCGATGTAAGGTGTGCCGCCCAACACCGCCAGAATGGTGACACAGACCGCCAGCGTGTTTGATTTGCCATAGCGAGACGACAGCAGGTCCGCGATAGAGGTCACTCTTTGGCTGCGTCCCACACGCACCAATTTGCGCAGCCCCCACCACCAACTGACCATGACCAGTGTAGGGCCAAGGTAGATCGTGACAAACTCCAACCCCGACCGCGCAGCGTTGCCCACGGCGCCGTAGAAGGTCCAAGCGGTGCAATAAATCGACAACGACAATGTGTAGATCAGCGGCGAACGCAGCCATTTCCCACGCCCCGCCGCGGCCATGCGATCCGCAGCGAACGCAACGGCAAACAGAAAGACGACGTAGCCCAGACAAACCAGAATCAGAACGTTTACAGTGGCCATCACTCGGCCCCTGTATCAGGGTCCTCGGGCGTGCGCATACGGCGCGCAACAAAGCCGAAGATCAGGCCAATCACGATCAACGCGCCCCAGCAGACGAAGATGTAAAATATTGCTGAGGACAGAGGTACGGCCGCATCACCGCTGGACTTGTCCGGCCAAAGAAGCGGCAGCGCGAACAAGAGCGCCCCAAGAAACGGCAAAAGCCGGGCCGCATCGGTCAGCCTGCGACGGCGATAGCTTTGACGTTCCAGAAAAAGCGAGGGTCTCACATTTGGCGGCTGACCTTTGTCGCTCTCGTCTGACATTACATTTGGGTCGCCTGCGCGTGAAGATCACGCACAGCCGTCAACACTTCGGCGTTGGAAAACGGTTTGGTCATAAAGCGGCTGACGCCTGCATTTTCCGCCATTTCCCTGTCGCGCGACTGCCCCCGCGCCGTCAGCATCAAGACCGGAAGGCTTGCAAGCTCTTCCATCTCTCTGAGATCGCGCAGAATATCCATGCCGCTTTTACCCGGCAGCATGACGTCCAGAATAACCAGATCGGGCTGAGCCCCCTGAATAACCTGAAGCGCATCGGTGCCATCGCCATGAATCTCGACCTGCCAACCCTCGCGGGTCAACAGGAACCGGATTGCCTCGGCAATGTTCGGCTCGTCCTCGATCAGCAGAACCTTACGGCTCATATTTTCAATTCCTCCCAAGACCGGTCGCCCATCCCAAGGCCGGTCACAGCCAGATTAAGCGTTCTGTCAGGAAAGTGTCAAAAACCTTCGCTCAAAATCGACGGCTCGCGGCGTGCGGTGCAGGTGTTGCTGGGACAGACCCGGCAGTTCGACCCGACCTTTGTGACTGCTGCGTCGCCGGTTGTTTCCTGCACGGGGCGCACCAACATGACGGATCGATAGGCCGGATCCTGATCATATCCTGCTACCGTATGCGGCCAGGCATAGGCGAAACACTCGAACGTGGCCGAGGCCCGCCCAGTTTGCACAACGTGCTTGCGCACCGGAACCAATGGGCGGTTCAGAGCGGTAAATACTGGCCAAAGGGGGCAAGCCTCGCCATGTCTTGGCATGGCAAATCCCGAAACCGGCTTAAGGAACAAGATGCTGCCGGATGCATCGCACAACACCATGCCAACCGGTTCAGACACGATACTTTCGGGCAAGAGTGCCACGCGCCGGAGGGCCGTCGCCATATCGACAGAAAAGTGACGTGCCAGGTCAATCGGGTCCGGGCCTTCGCCTTGAACAAATGAAGCAACTGCATCCAGTGGCATGGCTTGGGCGTCAGCGCGGAGTGTTTCTAACATATCACGCGCAACAGCCCGGGCCGCAGCAGTGTTGAGGTTGCCCAGATCAACTGAATCGACCTCACCCCCGTCCTCCAACTCTGGGAAAATGAAATTACGGGTCTGGAAGAACGCTTCAACCTCTTCCAACGGCACACCGCGCGGGTCGACCGCGGTATCGCTTTCATCCAGAAACGTCACCAACGCCTTGGAACTGTCTGCCAACCGTTCGGCATCCTGATGCAGGTTTTTATGAAACCGTTCGCGCCATTCCGCTTCGATATCTTCGGTGTCAGCAAGAATCGCGGCCGTAGACCGAATCGCGGCTGCGGTTGACAGAACCTCGTGCATCGAGTCTGCAAGCTGGGGGTCATGGGTCAGCCGGTCCGACAGTATTTCGACATTGCGTTCCAACGAGACGACACGGCGATGCATTTGTGCCAGCACCGCCGCCCAACCGGGAAAGCGTCCGGCGAATTCTTCCAGACCGTCCAGCTCGGCCTGTTGGCCAACCGCATCCTCCGCCGCTTCGCGCAGCGCTGAAACCAAGGTGGCCTCGATCCCCTGCGTCAGCACAGAAGGTTCCACCGATAGCGCTGTGGCGATATCCACCAACAACTTGCCCCCAATCCGACGGCGATTGTGTTCGATCAGGTTGAGATAAGAGGCTGAAATCCCTGCCAAACGGGCCAATTCCGCCTGCCTGAGCCCGGCAATCTGCCGCCGCTCGCGTATGCGGCTTCCAGTCAAAGTGTCACGCATGTTTGCATCCTCCTGACCAACGTCCAGCCGATCATCCAGGCATTATTTGCGAAACATACTATATATTTCTTCCACTTAGTTCAAAATTTTCAGGTTCAATTTACATCCTTTACACGATCAAAATGCACTCTCCGACAGCGCAGTATGTCATCATCGTGCAAGATATTGCTTCACCCCTTCTCTTCTGCGCGGTTTCCCGGCACGATACGTGAATGAGCGACCCTGCCTTTGAATACGCGCCTATCGGCCTTGTAGAGTTGGAAAATCGGATTATCCGGCGCTGTAATCTGCAATTCGCGCGCACGTTCGGCGGAGAAGAAGTGGACTATCGCAACATGCCACTGCTGCACCTCTATCCCTCGGTAGCTGATTGGGAACGGATCGGAGAGCGCAGCCTGCAGGTGATGCGCGACACCGGATATTACACCGATGAACGCGTCATGCGGCGGCGTGATGGCGATCTGTTCTGGTGCCGTGCTCGTGGCCGCTCACTCACCCCCGACGACCCGTTCCGGCACGGCATCTGGAGCTTTTCAGACATCTCGGAAGAACGGCCTTTGGTTGAGTTGACGGTACGTGAACGCGAAGTCGCCATCCTGTCTTGTCGCGGCTTGTCGGCCAAAGAAATCGGCGCTGAACTGGGGCTGAGTTTTCGCACGATCGAAGCCTATCGTGCCCGCTTGCTTGAAAAGTTCGGCGCGCGGAAGTTGTCTGAGCTGGTTGCGAAGCTGTCGGGAATGCCTCTGTGACCCGACCCACCCAATAATTTAAGCTGCAAACCTGTTTGTGATGGTGCGAGTCGGCGCTTTTCATGCAGGGCTGCTTGGCCTATAACCCTGCGTAATTTGATCAGAGCCCGCGAAAAAACAAACGGGCCAAAGGGGAACCGTCGAGGACACTCATGACAGATACCAAACACGAAGCGGATGTTGCATTCATCAAAGCTCTGGCAGAGTTGCTGCGCGAAAACGATCTGACCGAACTGCAGGTCAAGCGTGAATACGGCGAGGAGGACAGCCTGAATGTGCGGGTCAGCCGCATGACACAGACCGTCGCCGCTCCGGTTCAGGTCGCAGCGCCTGTTGCGGCACCGGCCCCGGCTGCTGCTCCTGCTGCGGCAGAGGCGCCCGCTGCACAGGAAGATCCGGCAAGCCATCCTGGCGCTGTGACATCGCCCATGGTCGGCACGGTGTACATGCAGCCAGAGCCTGGTGCACCTTCGTTCATCAGCGTTGGTGCCACGGTATCCGAAGGCGACACATTGCTGATCGTCGAAGCGATGAAGACCATGAACCACATCCACGCGCCTAAGTCGGGTACGATCAAGCGGATTCTGGTTGGCGATGGCGACGCTGTGGAATTCGGCACCCCTCTGGTCATCATCGAGTAAGGCGGGCCCATGTTCGACAAGATTCTGATTGCCAACCGAGGCGAGATCGCCCTGCGCGTCATCCGCGCCGCGCGCGAGATGGGGATTAAGACGGTCGCCGTCCATTCCACCGCCGACAGCGACGCGATGCATGTGCGCATGGCGGACGAATCGGTGTGCATCGGCCCCCCGCCCTCGCCGCAAAGCTATCTGTCCGTACCAGCGATTATCTCGGCCTGTGAAATCACCGGCGCGCAGGCGATCCATCCCGGCTATGGCTTCCTTTCCGAGAATGCCGAATTCGTGCAGATCGTCGAAGACCACGGCCTTACCTTTATCGGTCCCACTGCGGAGCATATCCGCGTCATGGGCGACAAGATCACTGCCAAGGATACGATGAAAGCCTTGGGCGTGCCCTGCGTTCCCGGTTCCGACGGAGGCGTACCTGATCTGGCAACCGCCAAGAAGATCGGTGAGGAGTTCGGCTATCCCGTGATCATCAAGGCCACAGCCGGTGGCGGTGGTCGCGGCATGAAAGTCGCGCAGACCGCTAATGAGATGGAAAGCGCCTTCATGACTGCGCGGGCCGAGGGCAAAGCTGCCTTTGGCAATGACGAAGTCTATATCGAGAAATACCTGACCACGCCGCGCCATATCGAGATTCAGGTCTTTGGCGATGGTAAGGGCAAAGCTGTGCATCTTGGCGAACGTGACTGCTCGCTGCAGCGCCGCCATCAGAAGGTGTTCGAGGAAGCCCCCGGCCCCAGCATCTCCCCCGAAGAACGTGCCAAAATCGGGAAGATCTGCGCCGACGCCGTGGCCAAGATCGACTATATCGGCGCGGGTACCATCGAATTCCTCTATGAGAATGGTGATTTCTACTTCATCGAAATGAACACCCGTCTTCAGGTGGAACACCCTGTGACTGAAGGCATCTTTGGCGTCGATCTCGTGCGCGAGCAAATCCGTGTCGCCGCTGGCGAGGACATGTCATTCGGGCAGGACGACCTGGAAATCAACGGCCACGCCATTGAGGTTCGGATCAACGCTGAAAAACTGCCGAACTTCTCACCCTGCCCCGGTAAGATCACCGCGTATCACGCGCCGGGCGGTCTGGGCGTACGGATGGATTCGGCGCTTTATGATGGCTATTCCATCCCACCTTACTACGACTCGCTGATCGCCAAGCTGATCGTTCAGGGCCGCGACCGGACCGAAGCGCTGGCGCGTCTGGAGCGCGCGTTGGGAGAGTTGATCGTAGACGGCATCGACACCACAGTCCCTCTGTTCCACGCCCTGCTGCAGGAACCCGACCTGCAAAGCGGCAACTACAACATCCATTGGCTGGAGCGCTGGCTTGCGGAGAACATGGAACAGTAACCGCCAAGGACCGGAGGGCACACGCCTTCCGGTTCCCGCTTACCCAAAATGAGCTTATCCGCCGAACTTCTGCTGCATGGGTACTCCATTGGCGTTTTTCCGATGGCCGAACATCGCGATGATCCCGAGCTGTTCTGGGTCGATCCAAAGTTGCGCGGCGTTTTCCCATTGGATGGGTTCCACATTTCCCGCAGCCTTTCTCGCCGCATCCGCAATAGCGGGTTGGAAATCACGATCAATCAGGACTTTTCAGGGGTCGTGGATGGCTGCGCCGACCGGGCCGACACCTGGATCAACGCCGAACTGCACGGCCTCTATCGCCAATTGCACCAGACAGGGTATGCCCATTCTCTTGAAGTCTGGGACGGCACTGCACTTGTAGGCGGTGTCTATGGCGTGACCTTGGGGGCAGCATTTTTCGGAGAAAGCATGTTTTCACGCCAAACCGATGCGTCGAAAATCGCCCTTGCCTATCTTGTGGACCGCTTGCAACAGACCGGGTTTCATCTGTTTGACACGCAGTTTCTGACCGCGCATCTGGCGTCTCTGGGAGCCATCGAAATCCCGCGCAGTGCTTACAAAAAGGAACTGGAAGAGGCTCTGAACCGCAGCGCCGAATTCACGGCGCCGATCCGTCAGTCTGCTGCGGGGGTAATACAGCGGATCACCCAAACGTCGTAGCGTGCATGATCCAGTGCGTTCAATGCCGGGGACGTCGCAATCATCCAGCCGTCGAACAGTTGATCAGCCTTCCCGGTTTCCCAGATGGTCAGGTAAGCAAATGCGTCACCCGTCGGGTTGTCCACCGGAAAACGGCAATCTCCCAACGCAACATCCAAGCCAAAAACAGATTCGGTCTGACCGTTTTGCATTTCAACATCGACGGTCTGCCCATTGACCTTGTCCAGCCCGCGCAGCATGGCCCCCGGGCCAGATTGAACCTTTTGTTGCGCGGCAGCGCCTGTCGTTGCCAACAGCAGGGCAATCAAAGCAGCACGTATCATTCGCTGCCATCTCCGGCCACAAACTTGACCAAAAGTGAGATCAGGCTGACCGCACCTTGTGTATCTTCGATTTCGCCTCCGGGCTCGAAAAAGAACGGCGACCCGCCCGGCATGACCTCGACAAAGTTGCCTCCCAGCAACCCCTCGGATGAGATCACGATGGCGCTGTCATCCGGCACGAGAATGCCGTCGGCAATGGTGAAGGTCGTGTCTGCTCGATAAGTATCAAGGTTCAACGTCACGCCTGTCACGGTTCCAATCTTGACGCCCGCAAGCCGGACATCCGTCCCGACACCGACCCCTTCCAGCGACCTGAAAGACGCGCCAAGTTCATATCCGGCCGCCCCCTGTGACAGACCCGTCGATTGGCTGGCGTAAACGCCAAATGCCAGCGCACCGGCCAACACGACGCCACCGACAACAACTTCGGTCCAATTATGGCTCGACATCTTCGCCTCGCTTATTCCGGGCTCCAGGCCTCATAATCCTTGCGCTCGACCGGTTCGGCCCGACGCAACGATCCTGCTGGCGAATAAGCCAGTGCGGTTCCGGTCAGGTTCTCCTGATGTGGCTTTTCCCAGGATTTATGCGGCAAAGGCTTGTCTGTCGGAGGCTCATCCCAGGTGCGGTGCAACCAGCCGTGCCATTCCGGATCAACTCGGCTGGCCTCGGCCTCGCCGTTGAAGATCACCCAGCGCCTGCTGTCATCCGCCGTGCGATAAAACACATTGCCTTCATTGTCTTCGCCCACTTTGACGCCTTTACGCGACGTGTAGATCTGCGTGTTCAAAGTTGACCCGTTCCACCAGGTCACGGCTCGCAAAAGACTGTTCAGGATTCCCATCGGGTGCCTCCGGCATTTCGGTCGAGAAAAGGTATGGACCAAAGGCTCGCCAAGGTCCAGTGCCACAGGGGATACCTGCGTCACTCCGGCAGAAACGCGGTCACTTCAATCTCGATCCTGTATTTCGGATCGATCAGGCCACATTCAATCATAGTCGCAGCCGGAGGATTTGCGCCGAAGGTCTCGGCCAGGATCGGCCAGCAAGGCTCAAATTCCGCGCGATCCGGCAGCATATACGTCACGCGCACAACATTTTGAAAACCTGCTCCGGCCTTTTGCAGAGCGGCTTCAATGATGCTCAACGCGGAACGGCATTGCGCTACAATATCTTCGCCCTGCCCAACTGTGCCAGCCACATGAACCCAACCACAAGCGACTACTGCGCGGCAGTAACCCACTTTCGTTTCGAATTCACCACCGGATGAGATGCGCTGAATCGTCATGCTGCTTCCACTTTGTTGCTAGAAATCCGCAGACCGCCGTACCGAAAAAGGGTCCCTGCGTTCATCTGTTCAAAGAAACCGGGGGAATTGCTCGAAATACGGCGGGGGCAGCGCCCCCTTCCATCTTGTCTCAAGCAGCTACCACAGCCGGACTTCTTATCCAGCCGATGCTGATTCCGGGGCCGCGTCCGCATAGATGAACAGAGGCTGCGACTCGGATATTACTGCCTCTTCGTTCACCACAACTTCGCTGATATTCTTCATGCCCGGCAGTTCGAACATGGTATCCAGCAGAATGTCTTCCAAGATCGACCGCAGGCCCCGTGCGCCGGTTTTACGCTCAATCGCCTTCTTGGAAATCGCTTTCAACGCATCATCCGTGAAGTCCAGTTCGACATCTTCCAACTCGAACAGGCGCTGATACTGCTTGACCAAGGCGTTCTTGGGCTTTGTCAGAATGGTGACCAGAGCATCTTCGTCCAAATCCTCCAGCGTTGCCAGAACCGGCAAACGTCCCACGAACTCTGGAATCAGACCGAATTTCAGCAGATCTTCTGGTTCCAGATCCTTAAAAATCTCGCCGACGCCACGATCGTCATTTTCGCGTACATCGGCGCCAAAACCCATGGCCGAGCCCTTGCCACGCTGCGCTATGATCTTATCCAGACCGGCAAAGGCACCGCCGCAGATGAACAGGATATTAGTGGTATCCACCTGCAGGAACTCCTGCTGTGGATGCTTGCGCCCGCCCTGCGGCGGAACGCTGGCCACTGTGCCTTCCATCAGTTTCAGCAAGGCTTGCTGCACGCCCTCGCCCGACACGTCGCGCGTGATCGACGGGTTCTCGGACTTACGGGTGATTTTGTCGACTTCGTCAATATAGACAATGCCGCGCTGCGCGCGTTCGACGTTATACTCACTGGCCTGAAGCAGCTTGAGGATGATGTTCTCGACATCTTCGCCCACATAGCCGGCTTCGGTCAGCGTGGTTGCGTCGGCCATGGTGAATGGCACGTCCAAAATGCGGGCCAAAGTCTGGGCCAACAATGTCTTACCGCAACCGGTCGGACCGATCAGCAGTATGTTCGACTTCGCCAGTTCAATATCGCTGCCGGCTTTCTGAGCATGGTTCAGACGTTTGTAGTGGTTGTGAACCGCCACCGACAGAACCCGCTTGGCTGTGGCCTGACCAATCACGTAATCGTCCAGAACCTCGCAAATATCCTTGGGCGTCGGAACACCGTCAGACGACTTCAGCCCACTTGCTTTGGTCTCTTCGCGGATGATGTCCATGCACAGTTCGACACATTCATCACAGATGAACACGGTCGGGCCTGCGATCAGTTTTCGCACCTCATGCTGGCTTTTCCCGCAGAAACTGCAGTAGAGCGTGTTTTTCCCGTCGCCGCCTGAATTCGTCGCCATGATCTACCTTTCGGGCTTCGTCTCTGCACCCCGGAAAGGATGCGCTTACGCCTGTTTGTGCAGCTTAGGCCAGCGCTCTGGCGGCTACAATCTCAAAATGACCCCCGCGCCGGTGGCGCGGAGTGTTGGGCTCAGGCTTCTTCCGCATCCATTTTTGCGCGGTTTTCGACGATTTCGTCGATGTGACCCCAATCTTTCGCCTCTTCCGGGCTCATGAAATTGTCACGGTCCAGCGCCTTTTCAACCGCCTTTTTGGTCTGTCCGGTATGACGCACGTAAATGTCATACAGGCGATCCTTCAGCTTTTGCGTCTCGGCTGCGTGAATCATGATGTCACTGGCTTGGCCCTGATACCCGCCGCTGGGCTGGTGGACCATGATCCGGCTGTTGGGCAGCGAGAAGCGCATTCCCTTCGCGCCACCGGCCAGCAAAACCGACCCCATCGAGGCCGCTTGACCGATCACCAATGTGGAACATTTCGGCTTGATGTACTGCATTGTGTCGTAAATCGACAATCCGCTCGTCACCACACCACCGGGCGAGTTGATGTAAATTGAGATTTCCTTGTTCGGGTTCTCAGCCTCAAGGTGCAACAGCTGCGCGACCACCAGATGACTCATGCCATCGTGAATCGGGCCGTTGATGAAGATGATCCGCTCTTTCAGCAGACGCGAAAAAATATCGTAAGCGCGTTCGCCCCGGCTGGTCTGCTCGACGACCATTGGGACAAGCGTATTCATATATGTATCTACTGGATCGAACATTAGGAACCTGCCTGCTTTGCTTCGGATCGGGACACTATCCCAACAAGTATTACCCGAGTCTTAGTGTCGGCTCGGGGGGGCTGCAAGGGGGTGCAAGTGAGAACGCCGCAGGATTGTGGGGTGCGTCAGTCCCGGATGCAATTGCCCTGATCCTTGGGTTTACGAGCGAGGGTCAATCGGCCATTCGGCTCCGACCGTTTTGGTGAACAGGGGAAAAGCCCACTTGGATTCCCTTACACTCATCACAGTGTTTTGATTTATTCATATGGAACAAAATGACCAAAACATGTAAGGAATGGGTTGCGCCACTCACGCGTGACAGAACAAAAACACGCCCGCTGAACGGGTTCGCAAGGAAAGTTATCGATGGCACTTCCCCAGCTGTCTCAGGACATATCCCCAGCAGATATGGACCGCATGGTCGAGAATGCGACGCGCGCGTCCAATTTTCTCAAGGCAATCAGCCATGAAGGTCGCCTTATGATCTTGTGTCACCTGGTGTCAGGTGAAAAATCTGTAACTGAACTGGAACAGCTGTTGTCCGCCCGGCAAGCCGCAGTATCACAGCAGTTGTCGCGCCTCAGGTTAGAAGGGCTGGTTGTTCCACGTCGTGAAGGGAAGGCCATCTTTTATCGTTTGGCCGATGACCGCCCGCAGCGGATGCTTGAAGTTGTCTACGAGCTGTTCTGCACTGACGCCTCCTAAGTACTGGTTTCGCAAGCAGAAAGGTGTTACCGAGACATCATCGAGCACCAAGGAGACGAACATGATCCGTGTAATTTTGATTGGCCTGAGCCTGTTTGCCATCTCCGCCTGTGAGACCGCAAAAGGCGCAGGCAAAGACATTGAAAAGGCCGGAGACGCCATTCAGGGCGCTGCAACAGACGTGCAGGAAAACCTGTAAGCACTGCTCTTTGTGTGCTCCACAGGCATCCAAGCAAATCAAATGTCTGGCGGTTGCGTCTGCGCAATCGTTCAGCGACCTTCGACCAAGCGGTCCCGGAGCTTCCCTGTCAATCGCCAATTCGGGGCCCTTTTGCACACGCAAAAGAGCCCCGATCCCGTTCAGCAGGGGTGAGTGGTAGCCTGTATGAAACCGTGAGCCGGCAATGGAAAAGGCGTCAGGTGCTCAGACGCGGTCTTTGCATGTATCCTTGCGGATACGCCTGACGCCTTACCGGGTCGATGCACCCCAAGGGGCACCCCGATCCTTGTGCTACGGCCCCCTGAGGGGCTGCAGCCGCCGCTTTAACCCCGAAAGGTTATTGCAGCACGCATCGGCTTTCTAAGAGGACGATCACCCTGACCGAACATTACGCTCGATCTCGGCTGATCCCAACGGTAAGTCTTTGAAGTTCTGAGAAAATACCAAGACCCCCTCGATCCCTCCAAACCTCTGGACCTTTGCGTCCCACCTTCGGTTCCGAAGACCCTAGGCAGTGACAGAACTGTTACACTCCGGCCCGCGTCCGACAAGAAAATAGCACTGCAGCATGAAAAATTGACGGGGATAAAGTGTTGATATCCGCCGGGACACTTCTGTGGATAATCCGAGAAAGCGCGGCATCGCGCAGGGTTGATCGGGGGTTTGTTCAAACGCGAGGCAACCACTCATTTTGCAGCCAATGCTGCACGTGCAAACGCCTTCGCACGGCCAATTGAGCGAAAATCGCTGGGTTTATGCAGCCTTCAGACCTCGATTTTCCGAATCGTAAAGCCCGTGCGACTCACCGATCTGCTGCATCTATTTCACACCAGCACCGCGGAACCGTGCGGATGGAACCGAGGCCGGATGGCACATACGTCACCACACGCGAAGCCGCGCTGAAGGTCCGCGATATCAGATGACCCGGGCCGAGGAACGCGGCATTCCAACCCGAGGCGGTCTGTATCCTGTCGCGGGCGGTAAGCGTGCCACCCGGCCCACCTCCCTCCCTGGAGGAGACGATGGTTCCAATGTTGAGAAACGGTCCGACCCGGTCGGCTAACCTACCACTCCGCCGCATCATCAGTCGGGCGACGGTCCATACCCCTTACCGCCCGGACCGGGCCGGAACCGCTTCAGTTCACCTGACGTTCCAGAACGGTGCTATAGGTCGTTCCGTTCCGCAGGCTACGGAAATCGGCATAGATCTTGCCGTCTTCATACCGGGCATCGATCAGCGCATTGGCCCCGATCACCAGCGGTGAGGTTTCAACGATGCCGATAGACCCCGAGCCATCGAGGCTGATGGTTCCGGTGGCCTCGTATTCATTCCATTCGGTATCGCCATCACGACGCCACTTGCTGGGCCCCCAGAAGACATTGTCTTCCTGCATCTGGACGTCGAGCATCCATTCGGCCTGATTGAACCGGGGTTCGTCGCCCTTGTAGTAATGGCTGGGCTGGACGGTCGTGTAGCTACCCAACCATGTGCCACGCAGATCGGGCGTGGTATCGGCCAAAGCGGCCGTTCCAAGGCTGAGGGTCGTGGCCAAAGCGGCTGCTCCGGCAGTCATGTATCTGGTCATGGGCTCTCTCCTTTTCGTCTGGCAAACAGATTGGGAGGGCGCACACGGGTTGCAACTTACCTAAGGGAAACTTCATGATTGATTAAGCGGAGGCTTAGACTTGGAACTCAGGCCCAGGCCAGAGCTGTCCCAACAATGACCAGCGCGATGCCGATCCCCTCGCGATAGGAAAAGTTTTCGCCGAACAGGAAATACGAGGCGATGGCGATCAGCACCACCTCGGCCCCCAGAATACCGGTATAGATGATGCCCAACCGTTCGTTGCGCAGCGCGGCGAGTTCCAGCGTTGCGGCGGCCAGCAACGTGGCGACGATCAGAAGGGTCAGGCCAACACCGGGGAGTTTCCACCAGAACTTCATCGAGATCATGGCAACGGAATAGAGACCCGCCGACCCGAGGGCGATGAGGGGGATCATGGATGTTGACATAGGGGCCTCCTGCCGAGGTTGCCGTTGGGTCAACAGTAGCAGGTTGGCGGGGTTGGGGCTGTGAGGTTAGTCACAGACCCGGTCAGAACACAATCGCGATGAGTTCGGCCAGCCCGATCAGGCCCAGCAACACATTTGATGTCAGGATCAATCCCTTCATGTTGCGTGACATGACGCCTTTGGCAAAGTTTGTCTGGGCAAAAGCTTCATCGAAATCACTGCGCAGGTTTTCGACGTCTTCCAGCGCGGTCTTTCCGGCGAGAATGCCGTAGGCGGCGGTTGCAATCACCAAAACGATCAGGACCAGCGAAATCCCTTCCGGGCCGAACCCGATGATCGCGGCGATGGCGATATAGGCAAAAATCGTTGTGCGCATGATGTGATAGTAATGGTCCAAACGACCCTTGGTGATTTCGGAGCGCAGTTGAGCGTCCATGGCACTTCCCCCTTGGCAATTCGTTGTTTTCAATGAAGGGAGTTTATCACTCTTTGCGGGATTTCAGAAATTTAAGAAGACGGTTGATCAACAAAACAGAGGGCAGTGCCGGCCTGAGGGGGTGAGGCCCGTCTCGGAAACGGTCCAGTGGAGTGAGAAAGCTTCCCGGAAACCATCCAGTGGATGGTTTCGCTTTCGAACGGGCGGAGCCCTCAGGGCCGAACGGGCGGAGCTCCGGGGCGCAAACACGCCGCCCGTTTTGCCGGAGGCAAACCTTCGGTTTGACGGGGGCGGGTCATGCCGGAGGCATGCCTTAAGCATGACGCGGCCCGGCGGTGCTGCCAAAGCGCTGCACTAAAATTTTGAAATTTCACCAAACGATTTAACTGCAAATATTCAGTTTGGCATCCAGCGTCAATTAAACGGGCTTCAGACAAATCGAGTAGTTTTGTGAACTCAGATTCACTTTCGAAATCGGGATGCGCTCATCCACTCGACGTCGAATAAAATCGGGAATTCTATCGTCAGAATTTGCACCCAGAATGACCTCAACTGGTTCTAACGCCGATAACGGCTTATAGCCCGGCCTTGGATCAGACAGAGAGTGCGCTCTCCATTCTTTTTCATACTTCCATTCATCAGGTTTTTGATAGGCGAGTGCGAGTAGTACTTCGTTTTGACTATAATTACCTACTTTGCCTTTGACCCCGTCCGCAAACTTCAACAAATCGATCATCGTAAGTTTCGGGCGTTTAGACGAGTATTTGACATCCAATGGAAACCTATCATCGAACTTTTGCATGAGGTCCTCACGAACTCGATACTTGATACAATAACCTCGATGAGAATTGGAATAGTGGCTCCACATAAGAGGGCTATCCCAACTTTCGGAAAAGCAGCAGATGAAGGCCTTTCGCCGTTGCTCCTGCAAAAGCGCTTCGCCAGTCTGCATAACCCGTTCAATGTTTGCTAAAGTTGGCCTGTAAGCCCTGCGGATTCTTCTCCGTTCCCCGGGGGATGATATCTTTGGAAATAACTTAGAAACTGTTTTCTCTTCGACGATTAGTTTTCCAGGCCGATGTTTCTTGAAGTAATCGACTATTTCTTGTGCGGAACTAGACTTAAAGCTTGGATTACAGTCGAAAGGATCATTTTGGCCAAGTAACGATGAAAAATATACCCTTCTGAAACCAATCGCTTGCTTCAAGTCCTGACAAGCGTAGCGCGTTGAATTGGAACGATATCGATACAAGAATTCCGGGAAATTATTGGTGCTTTGGGTTACATTAGTGCTCATAGAACGCCGTACACCTTAAATGTATGAAACAACCAAATTAGGACACCGGAATTGCGCGCCGCCTCTCGTAAGAGGACAGCATTAACTATCCATCTTCAACGCTGAAATAAACGCCTCCTGCGGAATATCCACCTTACCAAACTGGCGCATCTTCTTTTTGCCAGCTTTTTGTTTATCCAACAATTTCCGCTTACGTGTTGCGTCGCCGCCATAACACTTCGCGGTCACGTCCTTGCGCAGCGCCGAGAGGGTCTCGCGCGCGATGACCTTGCCTCCGATAGCGGCCTGGATCGGGATTTTGAACATGTGGCGCGGGATCAGGTCCTTGAGCTTTTCGCACATCGCCCGGCCCCGCATCTCGGCCCGGTCGCGGTGAACCATGGTCGACAGCGCATCTACGGGCTCGTCATTCACCAGCACCGACATCTTGACCAGATTATCCTCGGTATAACCGGTCATCTGATAATCAAACGACGCATAGCCCTTGGTCACCGATTTCAGGCGGTCGTAGAAGTCAAAGACGACCTCATTCAGCGGCAGGTCATAGACGACCATGGCGCGGCTGCCCGCATAGGTCAGGTCCATCTGAATGCCGCGGCGGTCCTGACACAGTTTCAGCACGTCGCCGAGGAATTCGTCGGGCACCAGAATGGTCGCCTTGATGCGCGGTTCCTCGATATGGTCGACCTTGGACGGATCAGGCATGTCGGCGGGGTTGTGCAGCTCGATCATTTCGCCGTCTTTCATGTAGACGTGATAGATCACCGACGGCGCGGTGGTGATGAGCTCGATATCATATTCGCGTTCGATGCGGTCGCGGATGACCTCAAGGTGCAGCAGACCAAGGAAACCGCAGCGGAAGCCAAAGCCCAGCGCGGCAGAGGTTTCCATTTCAAAGCTAAAGCTGGCGTCGTTCAGCGCCAGCTTGTCGATCGCGTCGCGCAGGTCTTCGAATTCGGCGGAGTCCACGGGGAACAGACCACAGAACACCACCGGCTGTGCGGGTTTGAAACCGTCCAGCGCCACTTCGGCTCCGTTGCGGTCATTGGTGATGGTGTCGCCCACACGGGTGTCGCGGACCTGTTTGATCGAGGCTGTCAGAAAGCCGATTTCACCGGGGCCGAGGCTGTCGACCATCTCCATCTCCGGCCGGAAAACGCCGACGCGGTCGACATGGTGCAGGGTGTTGTTCGACATGAACTTGACCCGCATGCCCTTTTTCAGCGTACCGTCCATGATGCGGACCAGAACGATCACGCCGAGATAGGCGTCGTACCACGAGTCCACCAGCATCGCCTTGAGCGGCGCATCCAGATTGCCCTTCGGTGCGGGCAGATGGGTGACAATGGATTCCAGCGTTTCGTGGATGCCCTGCCCCGTCTTGGCGCTGACCTGAATGGCGTCGGTCGCGTCGATGCCGATCACATCCTCGATCTGTTCGGCCACGCGGTCACAGTCGGACGCGGGCAGGTCGATCTTGTTCAGCACCGGCACGATCTCATGATCGGCATCGATGGCCTGATAGACATTCGCCAGCGTTTGCGCCTCGACCCCTTGAGTCGAGTCCACAACCAACAGCGATCCCTCGACCGCGCGCATCGACCGGCTGACCTCATAGGCAAAGTCCACGTGGCCGGGGGTGTCGATCAGGTTCAGCACATATTGCTCACCATTGTCGGCGGTATAGTCGATGCGGACCGTGTTGGCCTTGATGGTGATGCCGCGTTCCCGCTCGATATCCATGCTGTCGAGGAGCTGTTCCTTCATGTCACGGTCCTTGACCGTTCCGGTCTCTTGGATGAGCCGGTCAGCAAGGGTGGATTTGCCATGGTCGATATGCGCGACGATGGAGAAATTGCGGATATGAGCGAGGTCTGTCATGGAGTGGGATATGTCGGGAGTTTTGTCCCTCGTCAAGCATTGAAGCGTTGCATAAAAGGTCCCACCCGCGCCTTTCTGTTCAGTGGCATTTACCCGAATTCAGTGAATAGTTAAGATGATCGCATCATCTGGCCGTTTCAAAAACAGAAAGCAGGGAAGACTTGGCCGATTATTCGATCTTTGTGTTGGGTGAAGGTCAATTGTCCGTCTCTGTGGCGCAGGGTCTGGACGGGATCAATCAGGGCACGGGGATACATCTTATAGGTGAGACGATTACCATTAATTCGCGCGCTGCGACTGAGGTTTTCATCACGGATGCTGGATCGGACACCAACTTTTCCGACAATGATGGTAATCAGCGGTTAAACGGCGACCAGACAATCGATGGCACGCTTTTCTCCAGCGGCACGCGTGTTGAAGCCGAATATGGTATTACGCTGACTGATGGAACAACCACATGGCAGGCGGTTGCGTTCAACGTGAACAACTCATCGCCGTCATATGCGACTGTTGAGGGCATCGCATTCATTGGAGGACCGGGAAGTTTTCCGCCGGCAGGAGTTCCCCTGACGGTCGTAAGTACACAGGAAGGCCCCAACTTTGCATCAAGCGCATATGCCAGCCCCATTTGTTACTGCCGTGGGACACTGATTGAAACCAAGTCCGGATATCGACCTATTGAAGTGTTGAAACCGGGTGATGTGATTTGGACCCGCGACAATGGCTATCTACCCGTCTTCTGGACAGGTGAACAGGATGTCATCACGGCCGGACGATTCAGAATGGTCGAAATTCCCGAGGGAACGCTATCGAATTTCGCACCTTTGAAAGTGTCTCAGCAACACAGGATACTGGTCACGCACCCTTTGGCAGAAATTCTGTGCGCCGAGAACGAAGTGTTTGTTCCAGCCATCAGCCTTGTTGATGCGGGCATTGCAACTTTGTGCAGGGAGAACAGTGCTACCTACCATCATCTGCTGCTCGAGACCCATAACGCCATTAACGCCAACGGTGCAATTTCCGAAAGCCTTCTACTCGCACCAACCACCGGCAGTCAGAACGCGGACGATCTGTTCTTTCGCGGATTGGTCGATCAGTTTTCGTATGCAATTGAAACTGCAAGACTGACGTTAAAGAGAAAAGAGGCAACATTCTTGATCAACAGTATCTTGTCCGTTGATCCGAACTCCAGTTTGATTCATACTCCGGCGCAGACCGAGAAGGGCATCAGACCCGTCCGGGCAGGCAAACACGAGGCATGAGCATGAAACAGTTCCTCTTAATCGCATTCTGCGCCACGTCGATGGTGGCGGTGCAGCAACCGGCTGAAGCGGCGCAAATTAAACGCGCGTGTCTGGCGTCGGACCGGTCGGCGGCGACACGGGATCGGTGCAGTTGCATTCAGCGGGTGGCCAATCAGGCCTTGACCCGCAGTGATCAGAAAACCGTGGCCAAGTGGTTCACCGACCCCCATCAGGCGCAGGAGTTGAAGATGTCGCAGACCGCGCGTGACGATGCGCTGTGGGATCGTTATCAGAACTTCGGCCAGATGGCGCAGGCGATCTGTAACTAACCCGTTCACAATCCTTGACCTGATGCCCACTGCGCCTCAGTAAGGACGCAGTGAAAGGTGGAGTGCATGGTGATGAAAGGGCTGACCCTGCGAGGTCTCGAGGTGTTCGAGGCGCTGGCGCGGACGGGATCGGTGGCGCAGGCGGCCGAGATCACCGGGCTCAGCCAGCCGTCGGTCAGCCAGCAGTTGCGTAATCTGGAAAAGGCGCTGGGCACCGAACTGGTCGATCACGGGCGTCGACCGATGCGGCTGACGCAGGCCGGGCGCAGCTTTCTGGCGCGGGCCGAGGCGGTGCTGGCCGAATTGCAGATGGCGCAAAGCGAGCTGTCGGTCATGGAACTGGGTCACCTGACCACGCTGTCCATCGGATTGATCGACGATTTCGACAATGACCTGACCCCCCGTCTGGCCACCCTGCTGACTGACAGCCTGTCACGGTCCAAATTCAAGCTGATCACCCTGTCCAGCCTCGATCTGTTCGAGGCCCTGGCCGAGCAGCGGCTGCACATGGCTGTCACTGCCCATAGTGGCGAGGTGCTGGAGGGTGTGGTTGAGTACCCGCTGGTCCGTGATCCGTTCATTCTGGTGGCCCCGAAAGGCTCGGGCGGGGTTGAGGCTGTGCAGGAGGGGCTGCCGTTTCTGCGCTATGCACGCGAACAACTGATCAGCCGACAGATCGAGGCGCATATGGCGCGCGGGGCGCAGGAGTTCGAAGAGCGGTTTGAGATCGGATCGCATCTGGCATTGATGGCCATGGTTGCCCGGGGCCTGGGCTGGGCGATCACAACGCCGCTGGGCTTCATGCGTGCGACGCGGTTTCATGACGGGCTAGAGGCATACCCTGCCCCGTTCGGGGATTTCTCGCGCACGATTTCATTGCTGGCCCGCACCGACTGGTCGGATCAGGTGCCTCGGGAAGTCGCGGGCATGACCCGCCGGCTGATGCAGAACCAGATCATTGAACCAGCCCTGACCAAACTGCCATGGCTGAGCGGGCAATTGAAGGTGATCGGCGGCTAACGCTCCAGATGGGCGGCCAGACCGTCGACTGCCGTTTCGATCAGATCCAGCGCGCCATCGAAATCCCGCGTGTAGTAAGGGTCGGGCACGCAATCGGCTTGGGTGTCAGTGGCAAAGTCCGTCAGCAGGCGCACAGGTGTGTCGTTGCCAGCGGGGCGTAGTCCCTCGATATCCGCGATATTGTTGGCGTCCATACCCAGGATCAGTTCGAACCTTTCGAAATCAGCAGCGGTGAATTGCCGGGCGCGCAGGTCGCTGAGGTCGAAGCCCCTGGCTTTTGCGGCGGCCTGCATGGGGCCATAAGGCGGGTTGCCTGCATGCCAGCCCATGGTTCCGGCGCTATCGGTTGCGTGGTGCGGTGCACGGGCGCGAAAGGCGCCCTCGGCCGCGGGCGAACGGCAGATATTGCCCAGGCAGACAAAGAGGATACGGTGTGACATGAACAAGCTGTACCGCGCGGAGGAGAAATGGAAAAGATCGTCATTCTGACCGGAGCCGGAATTTCCGCCGAGAGTGGGCTGAGCACTTTTCGCGACGAGGGCGGATTGTGGGCGCAGCACCGGATCGAAGATGTCGCCACGCCCGAAGGCTTTGCCCGCAACCCGGCCTTGGTACAAGGGTTTTACAATGCCCGCCGCGTTCAGGCTGCTGGTGTACATCCCAATGCCGCCCACAAGGCGCTGGCCCGGCTGCAACAGGACTGGCCCGGTGAAGTGATGATCGTCACCCAGAACGTGGACAGCTTGCATGAAGCGGGCGGCGCGCGGGGCGTCATTCACATGCACGGAACACTGGCCGGTGCTTTATGCTCGGCCTGCGGTCATCGCTGGACCGCGCCGCCTGAGATGGCGGTTGGGGAACCCTGCCCTGCCTGTGCGCAGCCCACCGCCCGGCCCGATGTGGTCTGGTTCGGCGAAATGCCTTACTGCATGGACGAGATTTATGACCACTTGGCCAGTGCGTCGCTCTTTGCTGCTATTGGAACATCAGGTCAGGTCTATCCCGCAGCGGCTTTTGTTCACGAAGCACGGGAGGCGGGCGCGCGAACGGTTGAGATCAATCTGGAACCAACGCTGGGCGCATCCGGGTTCGACGAGCGCGTTGTCGGCAAGGCCACTCAGACGGTTCCACGATGGGTCGACCAGCTACTTGCGCGACGCTCATAAGATGCAGACAACGCTTGCTTAATCTGTGTAAACTATCTCCGAAACGACTGGAGGACGAGCCATGACGGAACAAGATCCCCAAAGCGGTGAAATTATGGAAGACAGCAGTATGGCCGGGCGCGACATGTTGGGGGAGCAACTTTCCGACCTGTGGTGGACTTTTCTGCTGCGTGGAATTCTGGCGGGGCTTGTCGGCATTGCGGCCCTGTTCTGGCCGTCGGGTAGCATCGCATTGCTGCTGCGGTTGGTCGGCGTTCTGCTAGTCCTTGACGGCGGCCTGACGCTTTTGGGTGTCGGGCGACGCGGCGTATTGGGCGGCGCCGCAATCGGGGCGCTTGTGATCGGGCTGATCCTGCTGATCTGGCCGGAAGGTACGGTCAAACTGGCCTTTTTCCTGTTGGGCGCATGGGCGCTGATCATCGGAATCGGTTCGCTGGCAGCCGCCGGGCAGATGCACGAGAGAGACCCGCAGCGCGGCTCCATGCGTGTCTCAGGGTTCGTTGCGCTTGTCGTCGGGCTTGTTTTGATGATCTGGCCAGCCGTCGCGCTTGTGGCTTTGGGATGGGGCATCGCATTTTCAGCGCTGGCCATGGCAGCTGTCATGTTCTGGCTGGCATCCCGTTTCCGTCAGGCGGGCGACCGTGTCGGTATGAAGACTATCAACAAATAGGCCTACACCTGATAAACGCCATCAGGCCGGGCAATACCCGGCCTGATGCATGGATGACAGCCGCAGCGCGGCCCGAAGACAGGCGTTGACCTAGTTGGAATGTGATCCGTGGCCGCCCTTGTCTTGACGATCCAGATCGACGGGGATTTCGATCTCAACCTCACCCGCCTTTTCAAAGATCAGCGTTACCGGAACTGTGGCGTCCTGTTCAAACGGAGCGGTCAACCCCATGAACATAACGTGGTCGCCACCGCGCTTCAGCATGTGGGTCGCACCCGCCGGAATGGCAAAGCCTTCTTCGACATGCACCATCTTGGCAACGCCGTTGTCATCGACCTTGTGTGTGTGCAGCTCGACCCGGGCAGCGGCTTCAGACGTCACGCCAACAAGACGGTCGTCTGTATCGCCCTGATTCTGGATCATCATGAACGCCGCACCGGCTTTGGCGGACTTGCCCGACGACCGGGCATAGGCGTCATCAACTGTGATGGTGCCTTCGGCAAAAGCGGGGATAGCCATGGACACGGTGGCCAGAGTTGCAAGCAGAGTAGTTTTGAGGGACATCGTGCCTCTCCTGTGTATATGGTTTGAAAAGGATTGGTTCTCAAACCAGTTCAGGCGGCGCGCGCGCCGGAGCGCCCGATGCTGGCAGGGTGATCTGGTGACCAAGATGCCTCAACGGTGCAGGCTGCGCCTGTTCCGGAGCTGCGGGCAGAGCAGGATCGGCGACGGCAATCGCACCCAGCAATGATAGTGCGTATTCCGGGCAGTAATGCGGCGGCGCGGTGGGTTGACCGCTTTCGTCCATATAGACAACAACAGGGCCAGTGCCGGTGCACAGCACCATCTGCCCCACGGCCTTGTCCATACCCCGCGACATGGCAAGGCCCTGCCCGGTCAGAACCAAGAGCAGAGAGAGGACAACAGGCAAAAGTCTTACAATGGCAGGTCTCATTCTGACCCGGGTATAGGTCAGTCAGCAGAATAGCTTCAAGCGCCAAAGGGTCGCGCTTGAAGCTGATCTCAGTAATCTATTCCCGGTCTTTTCACCTTGCTTGTATTGAAGCTGGTGTGTGACCGGTTCACCCTGCGCTGCATCCGCGTACAAGCGGAAATTGCCTTGCGAAAAACCGTGGTCAGAAACAGGAAAAGGTAGAAACTTTTTAACGTCATAATTTGGCCCCCGCCTGATGAGTGATTTTGACGCTAGGTCAGATTCGAATCTCTGTATGTGAAGCAATTCACCAATCGGGGAAAATAATTTCGAATTTGAGAACAATGCCGATTGCCACTAGGCACCCACAATAAAAAAACCCCGCACCAAAAGGTGCAGGGCCTTGAAATCCATAAGTAAAAAGGCTTAGGCCGTGGCTTGTGCCTTGGCGATTTCCTTTTTCACTTTCAGAGCGTTTGCCGACAGTTCTTCGTCTTTGGCTTTGGCCAAGAACGCGTCCAGACCACCACGGTGATCAACCGAACGCAGAGCAGCGGCCGAGATGCGCAGCTTAACACCGCGTCCCAGAGTCTCGGACTGCAGGGTAACGTCGTTCAGGTTTGGCAGAAAACGACGACGAGTTCTGTTTTTGGCATGGCTGACATTGTTGCCAGTCATCGGGCCTTTTCCGGTCAGTTCGCAACGGCGCGACATGGTTTCTTCCTTTGTTTCTGGAGGCCGGGCACAAAGCCCTCGGCCAAATCACAAGGGGCACAACCCGAAGTCGCGCCCGAAAACTGGTTGGATGCGTGTAGTGGGAATCACAGGGAGGGTCAAGACGGGCTGCGCGAAATCTTTCATTTTGCGCAGCGCGTAGAATCCCCGCCCGTGCCCAACTGTCAGGTCAGCGCGCTGAGCAGTTCTTCCGCCGCCTTAGCCGGGTTCAAATATCCGGCAGAGACTTCGGCGTTCAGGCGCTCCATCTCAGCTTTGGCCTGCGGTGTATCGAGGCGCGCAAGAAGAGCATGGCGAACTTCTTGGTCGAACCAATAGCGCGCCTGCGCCGCGCGGTTGGCCTCCCAAATACCATGGTCGCGGCGCCATTGGGTCAGGGTTTGCATCTCATCCCATGCCTGCTCCAGCCCGTGCTCTTCAACCGCTGATGCTGTCATGGCCTTGGGGAAGCCTTCCGGGTCCTGCGGGCGTTTGCGCAGCAGTCGCAAAGCGCCCGCATAATCCGCGCAGGTGCGTGTGGCGGTGGCCTTCAGGTCGCCATCGGCCTTATTGATCAGGATGATGTCGGCCATCTCCATGATACCGCGTTTCACCCCCTGCAATTCATCTCCGCCCGCTGGGGCCAACAGCAGCAGGAACAGGTCCGACAGTTCGGAGACAACCGTTTCGGACTGCCCCACACCGACAGTTTCGATCAGCACCACGTCATAGTCCGCTGCTTCACACAGGGCGATGGCCTCTCGGGTGCGACGGGCAACGCCACCAAGATGGCTCTGGCTGGGCGATGGCCGGATGAAAGCATTTCTTTCACGGCTCAAACGTTCCATCCGGGTTTTATCGCCCAGAATCGAGCCGCCCGAACGGGCCGAGCTGGGATCGACCGCCAATACGGCCACACGCAGCCCCTGCCCCGTCAGCATCATGCCGAAGCTTTCGATAAAGGTGGATTTACCCACACCGGGAGTCCCCGACAGACCGATACGCAGCGCCTGACGCCCCGATCCGGCAAGCTGCGCCAATAGCTCGCTGGCCTGTGCGCGATGATCGGCGCGGTTGCTTTCGACCAGAGTGATCGCGCGCGCCAGCGCCCGGCGCTCGCCCTTCAAAATCCTGTCACCTAGGCTGTCTATCTGCATACTCATCCCGATCTTTAAGGCAGGAATAGTTGCCTTTGTCCGGGGGTGTTTGTCCAGACCGGAGGAGACAGGAAATGCGATCAATGCAATGGCTGCGTCATTTCGTGCAGTGCTTTATCCTGATCTGCCTGCCCGGCATAGCCCGGGCAGAGACGGGCCAAAGCCAGTTCTCGCGACGTGCGCTGGGGGTCAAGGTCGGGGAAATGTCACTCAGCTCGAACACGACGCCTTCACAGTACGCCGTGTCAGCTCGGTTAGCCACAACCGGGCTGGCCGGAACGCTGAAACGCATCCTCTTTGTGATAGTGGCCTCTGGGCGTCGCAACGGTAACCGTTTCTTACCTCAGCGTTACATCGAGGACATGGACACAGGTCAGCGAGGTTCCCGCGCTCGGCTGGTTTACTCTGGCGGTGTTGCACGCGCCAGTGGCCCAAAGATCGGTGATCGCGGCCCTTATGCCGTGACCGACGGGCAGCAACGCGGGGCGGTCGACCCGCTGACCGCGATTTTCATGGGTTTGCGACATCAAAGCCCTGCAGAGTTATGCCGACTGCGCCAAAGAATCTTTGATGGGGAACGGCTGACACAAATCACACTAACCCAACGTAGCGAGGCAGATGGGCGTGTGTTCTGTCGAGGCCAGTTTACACGGTTGGCAGGATGCGCACCGGGCGACCTGTCCCAGGGTAACAGCTTTCCAGTGCTGGTAATCTACGAACCACTTGACTCTGTGATGCGGGCTATGCGGGTTGAAGCCCAGACCATATAGGGTGCCGCAGTTGTTCTGAGAAAGCAGTTGTTCTGAGAAAATAGCGCGAACTGGACGCCACCTGCGCGATGGCGGATAAGGGCCGGATGACGACACGCCTACCCATCGAAGACGCCATTCCCGAACTGCTGGACGCCCTGCGCGCGCATGGGCGCGCGGTGCTGCAGGCCCCGCCCGGAGCAGGCAAGACCACGCGGGTCCCCCTGGCGATGTTCGAGGCGGGTCTGTGCGACGCAAAGATCGTCATGCTGGAACCCCGGCGGCTGGCGGCACGGGCCGCGGCAGAGCGGATGGCAGAGACACTGGGTGAGCGCGCAGGCCAGACGGTTGGGTATCGCGTGCGCGGCGATGCGAAAGTGTCCAAGCACACACGGATTGAAGTAGTGACCGAAGGCATCCTGACCCGGATGCTGCAATCCGACCCTGACCTGCCCGGTATCAGCTCGGTGATTTTCGACGAATTCCACGAACGCTCTCTGAACGCCGATCTGGGGCTGGCGCTGTGCCTTGAGGTTGCAGGTGCGTTGCGGGATGATCTGATACTGCTGGCCATGTCTGCCACACTGGACGCTGAGCCAGTTGGCCGGTTGATGGAGGCACCGCTGGTCACGTCACAGGGGCGTAGTTTTCCGGTCGAGACGCGCTGGCTGGATCGCCCCTTGGGGCCGCAGGTGCGGCGTCTGGATGCACTGGTTGATCTCGTGGTGCAGGCCGAGCGTGAAACGCGCGCCGCGGGTGGCGGCCTATTGGTGTTCCTACCCGGTGAAGGTGAAATCCGTCGGGCTGAAGCCGCATTGAAAGCCCGGCTACCCGAGGCATGCGCCGTGCATCCGCTTTTTGGGGCAATGCCCTTTGCCGCCCAGCGCGCTGCGATTGCCCCTGCCAAGACCGGGCGAAAAGTGGTGCTGGCAACGTCGATTGCCGAAACCTCTCTGACCATCCCCGATATCCGAGTGGTCGTTGATATGGGGCAAGCACGGCGGGCACGGTTTGATCCGGGTTCAGGCATGTCGCGGTTGATCACAGAACGCGTGACGCGGGCCGAAGCGACGCAACGCGCAGGCCGCGCGGGCCGGGTGGCCGAAGGCGTATGCTATCGGCTGTGGTCAAAAGGTGAAGAAGGCGCGCTGGCTGCCTACCCGCCTGCCGAGATCGAGGCGGCAGACCTGACTGGACTGGCGTTGGAACTGGCGCTGTGGGGCGCGGATGCCAGTGATCTGACCTTTCTGACACCACCGCCCGACGGAACTATGGCCGAGGCACGGGCTTTGCTAAGGATGCTGGACGCACTGGACGAAAAGGGGCGGATCACTGAACACGGGCGAGCCCTGGCCGCGCTGCCTCTGCATCCCCGACTTGGTCATATGCTGGTGCGCGCAGGCTCACAGGCCGCCCCATTGGCAGCCCTCATGGCCGAGCGTGACCCCTTGCGCGGCGCCCCGGTCGATATCGCGCTGCGGCAAGAAGCGCTGCGGGATGTGCGGGCATTCCAACGCAACCGCGTCTGGCAGGTGAATATCGGTGCCGTGGATCGAATCAAAACCGAGACCAAACGGCTGCGGGCGCGGGCCAAAGACGGGCCCGAGCACCTGAGCCCGGCTGCCATGGCCGCCCTCGCTTATCCCGATCGTGTCGGACAACGGCGCAAGGGGGAAGCGCCACGCTATGTGCTGTCGGGTGGCAAGGGCGTTGTTCTGGACAATGGCGACACGCTGGCGGGTGCGCCTTATTTGGTTGTGACCGATACGGATGGGAACCCACGCGAAGCAAAAGTACGCATGGCCGCGCAGATCTCGGAACAAGAGATCCGGGATTTGTTTTCCGATCAAATCGCCTGGGCTGACAGTTGCACTTGGTCGAAACGCGAACGCCGGGTTATGTCCCGACGACAGGAGCGGTTCGGAGCGATCACGCTGGATGAACGCATCTGGAAGGATGTCCCGGACGAAAACGTCGCGCGAGCGATGCTGGACGGGGTCCGCGATCTGGGGCTGCGACTGGACGGGGCTGCCGGCCGATTGGCGGCCCGGGTCGAACTGGTGCGCGCGGACGGGACCGACCTGCCCGATTTCTCGACCGACGGCCTGATGGCCGAATTGGAGGATTGGTTGCTGCCGATGCTCTCGGGTGTCAAAAGCGCCGAGGACTGGAAGCGCTTCGACCTGTTACCCGCCTTGCGCGCCCGATTGGATTGGACACAGACGCAAGAACTGGACCGGCGTGCTCCGGGATCGTTTGAAACCCCGCTGGGGCGCAAGGTTCCGATCGACTATAGCGCAACAGTGCCCGAGATTTCGGTCCGGTTACAGGAATTGTTCGGCGTATCTCGCCACCCGGTCGTCGGGGGCACGCCACTGAAGATCACCCTGCTGTCCCCGGCCCAAAGGCCGATCCAGATCACCCGCGATCTGCCCGGATTTTGGGCTGGCTCATACGCAGATGTTCGCAAGGATATGCGGGCGCAATATCCAAAACACCCCTGGCCCGAAGACCCAACGCAGGCTGATCCCACACTGAAAGCCAAACGCAGGCGTGATTGAGGTGGTCAAAACAGGATCCAATACACACGGTTTTCTTCAATTCACCGCCTGAGACGGCTCGTAATCAAAGAAACCCTGAAGATATCATTGAAATACAACAATAGCACTGTTAGGTCCGTCCAGTTCCGATGACATAACTTGGTTGAAGCGCTGCTTAATGGGTTCAACACTGCGAAAACTCTGGGAAGAGGTTGGACGACCTCTGTTCCTGCGCCCACAGCGGGTGCAGTTTGCAGCATTGTGCACCCGCATTCATGACGGTCAGGACGAAGTTCTGCTGATCACAAGCCGTGACACCAAACGTTGGATCATCCCGAAGGGTTGGCCTATCGATGGTCTGAATGGGGCGGAAACGGCCTTGCAGGAAGCTTGGGAAGAGGCCGGAGTACGCGCGAATACGGTTCACAACGATCCCGTCGGTCATTTCACTTATGACAAAATCCTCAAAGACGGTTCGGCACTGTCGGTTTTGACCAATGTCTACCGGATTCCCGTACAGGCGTTGGCCGATGATTTTCCCGAAGCCGATCAGCGTGAACGCGGCTGGTTTTCCCCAACCGAAGCAGCAACGCGCGTTCAGGAACCCGAGTTACAGGCGCTGCTGCGGCAAATGTAACGAATTCGCAACAATTTGATGGCACCCAGCTTGCCCCTGCAATGGGAAACCGTTACCTGCGGGCGATCTTCAAATTTCTGACCAAACCGATGTCTGACTCAAACCCAAAACCACGTTGGCAGGCGCTCGACAGCGACCTGCACCGAATTTCCCGCGTCGAGACCGCCAATATACACGTGTCGCGCCCCTTGTTGGCCCCGGGGATCGCGCTGGCGTTCATGGCGCTGGCGGGGTTGACTGCGGCTGTTCTGTTTGGTCAGGCCGACGGCGGCCATATCATCATCGCGGCGGCTGCTTTTGGGGCCTATATGGCGATCAACATTGGCGCCAATGACGTGGCCAACAACATGGGTCCTGCGGTTGGTGCGAATGCACTGACAATGGGCGGAGCCATTTTGATTGCCGCCATTGCCGAAAGCGCGGGCGCGTTGCTGGCTGGAGGGGATGTGGTCTCGACCATCTCCAAGGGGATTATCGATCCGGCCTCGGTGCAAAACAGCGATGTGTTCATCTGGGCCATGATGGCGGCGCTGATCTCGTCGGCAATGTGGGTCAATCTGGCGACCTGGGTCGGCGCACCGGTGTCCACCACGCACTCGGTCGTGGGTGGGGTTATGGGTGCCGGGATTGCAGCAGCGGGCCTGAGCGCGGTGAATTGGGGCACGATGAGTGCAATTGCAGCCAGCTGGGTAATTTCTCCGGTGCTAGGAGGCGTGGTTGCAGCCGGTTTTCTGGCGCTGATCAAGAACAAGATCCAGTATCAGGACGACAAGATTGCTGCGGCACGCAAGTGGGTGCCGATCCTTGTGGCGGTGATGGCGGGGGCCTTTGCCACCTATCTGTCCGTAAAAGGTCTGAAACGGATCGTGAAAATCGATCTGGAGATGGCTCTGCTGATTGGTTTAGGCACAGGGCTTCTGGCCTGGTCTGTGACCGTTCCCTGGGTTAAACGCAAATCCGAAGGGCTGGAGAACCGCACCCGGTCGCTGAAGACACTGTTTGGACTTCCACTTGTGATATCGGCCACGTTCCTGAGCTTTGCCCATGGCGCGAATGACGTCGCCAACGCGGTTGGTCCGCTGGCGGCGATTGTTCACGCGGCAGAGTTTGGTGATTTCGCCTCGAAGGTTTCAATCCCGCTTTGGGTGATGATCATCGGCGCGTTCGGAATTTCATTCGGTCTGTTCCTGTTCGGTCCCAAGCTGATCCGGATGGTGGGCAGCCAGATCACCAAGCTGAACCCGATGCGCGCCTTCTGCGTTGCCCTGTCGGCGGCGATCACCGTGATTGTGGCCAGTTGGCTGGGCCTGCCGGTCAGTTCGACCCATATTGCCGTTGGTGCGGTCTTTGGCGTCGGCTTCTATCGCGAATGGCATTCCGAGCGTCGGCGCAAGCAGACGAACCTTCAGCGCACTGCTACCCAACAACTGGCCCCCGAAGAATACCGCCGCCGCAAACTGGTGCGACGGTCGCATTTCATGACCATCGTGGCAGCATGGGTTGTGACCGTGCCTGCTGCCGCAACGATGTCAGCCATAATCTATTGGATGCTGACCGCCTTCACCTGACGGGTGCGGTCACATCCGGATCTGATCCGGGGTCAGCTTATGATCGGGCGCGTGTTTGATCAGGTCGGACACTTGAATGCAGATCGGCGTCGGCACCCCAGTTTCGCGGCCCAACCTTATGATATGGCCTTGCAGACTGTCGATTTCCGTCTGCCGTTCGGCCATCAGATCATAAGCCATCGAGGTTCGGGCATTGGGATCAATGGTCAACATCCGGGCCGCAATGCGGGTAAACAGCGGTGTCGGGAGCCGCAGGATATGCGGGGTCATCCAAACTGGCAGCGGCGTGGTTGAGGCCGCTGGATGCCCTGATGCCTTGAGAACCGAAAGTGCCTCAGCCATCTGATCAGCCATAAGGTTGCGCCAATCGCGGCTTGTCAGTTGATCCACAATCGTAAGGCCGGACAGTGCATTCAGCGCATTGTTCAGATTGATCAGCAACTTGCCCCATTGCACCGCCTCGATCTGGTCACTGGCCAAGACCGGCAGGTCAGGGCTGTCAAGACGGGCGGCCAAATCGCCGGGGCCGTTTTCGATGACAATCTCGCCCGATGTTGCCCGGTGATAGGACGCGGGGCCGTTGGGCACCACGTTAAAGGGCACCATCCCGGCACGCACATCAAGCCTTGGCAAGGCGGTGCGCAAGGTCGCAGCATTTTCGATCCCGTTCTGCCAGGACAGGACAGGAGAATTCTGCGGCGCCTCGGCGGCGATCAGATCGGCCATATCCGCCGTGGCCCCCGATTTGACGGTGACGATCACCAGTTCGGCATCTCCCAAACATGCGGGATCGTGGCAGAGGGTTAAGGAACTGGTCGGCGCGGTGTAATCGAGCCCGTCAAAGTCGGTGACCGTCAGCCCGTGTTGACGGATCGGGTCCAGCACACGGGCGCGGCCCAGCAAGGTGACGGAATGGCCCACCCGGGCCAGCAATGCGCCGCAATAACACCCAATGCTGCCCGCACCTGCAATAACGAGTTTCATAAAACCCTCTCAGAAACACCTGAAAGGATCACCGCAAATGGACCGTTACACAACCCCGCCGCTATCGAGGTCGATTGTCAACGCGCCAACCGTGGCTTGGTACGTTCAAGCTCTTCAGAAATAGGGATAAATTCCCGATCGTCACTCGGCGGCAAGTGGAACGCGCCATTGGCCCAATCGGCGCTTTTCCACTCACGCGTTGCGGTTTCGATCTTTTCTTTCGAAGAGGACACGAAGTTCCACCAGATATAGCGGTCTTCATTCAGGGTCGCGCCGCCCAGCAGCATGAGCCGCGCACCCAAGGAACCCGCCTTAACCGACAGTTTGTCACCGGGGCGGAACACCATCATGCGGCCTTCGTCAAACGTGTCGCCTGCGATCTCGACCAAACCCTGCGTGACGTAGACGCCGCGATCCTCGTGATCATCGGGCAGCGGAAAGGAGGCGCCGGGTTCAAGCTGCACGTCCAGATAGAAGGTCTCGGACAGCATGGTGACCGGACTGGTTTGGCCATAGGCCGAACCCAGGATCAATCGGGCACTGACGCCCGCGTCTTGAAGATGCGGCAGCGCGGCCTGTTTGTGATGCTCGAAATCAGGGGCCATATCCTCGTGCGCTTCGGGCAAGGCAATCCAGGTCTGGATGCCAAACAGGCTGTGTTTCTTGCCGCGCGTCTCGTCACTGGTGCGTTCGGAATGGGTTACGCCGCGGCCTGCGACCATCCAATTGACCTCACCCGGATATATCATTTGGTGGGTGCCGAGGCTGTCGCGGTGCTCGAACTCGCCCTGATAAAGATAGGTAACGGTGCCCAGTCCAATATGAGGGTGGGGGCGCACGTCGATACCGCCTTCGGTGATGAATTCGGCGGGGCCCATCTGATCGAAAAAGATGAACGGACCCACCAGTTGCCGTTTGACCGAAGGCAAGGCCCGGCGCACCTCGAACCCGCCCAGATCACGGGCGCGTGGAATAATCAATGTGTCCAACGCCGGGTTTTCCAAGAGACATTCTGGATTGTGGGTCGGATTCCAACTCATTGCATCACTCCCTACGCTGCACATGGCAAAGCTGACCATCGTTCGCTCATGCAAGAGATGGCCGCATCTTTCGGTCAATAAAGTGCACAAACGCACAGACTGGGTGCATTGCCGGTCTAATTAGCGGGGCCAGAGTCGGGGAAAAAACGGGCCATTGATCCTATCCCCCTCGCCGTAGCCAGCGGCCTCGAACTGCGCGCGCTCATCTTTGGCCCAGTCGCCACGGAATCGTATGACGCCATCTGGTGCAGTCATGCGCAGCGTGAAACGGCGCACCGTTTCCGACGGGGTGATCGAGGACAGCCCACCATGCAACGTCCGCATATCGAAAAAGATACAATCCCCAAGCTCCATATCCCATTGTAACAGGTCATAGGCGTCCGGGTCCGCGTTTACATCAGGTGGCGGGTGATAGGTTTGCCCGGCAACCTCAGTCGTTTCATAACTTGGGTGCCCATCAGCAAAGCGCACCCGCATGAAAAGCTTGTTCCACAGGTGTGATCCCTTGACGAAGGCGATACCGTTTTCCTTTGTTACCGGCTCCAACGGCAACCAAAGAACACACATGGTGCCTTCGAAATCGAAATAGGACAAATCCTGATGGAAAGGGGGACGCGAAGTTGATCCAGCTTCACGAAGAAACCAGTTGTCCATAACTAGGTTGATGGACGGTGCCCCCAACAACCCTGCGGCAAGCGGCGCACAGGGTGAGTTGTGAACGAACTCGGTAAATTGTGGGATTTTGTTCCAGGCCCAGTAATCCTCGAAATAGCCGGGGGTGTTCGGATCTTTGGTATGGCGGGTGAAATTATCGGTTGGATTATCAAGGTCGGCGTCGATGCCTGCGCGCAGCAACGACAGCCAGTCGGACGAGAATTTTGACCGAAGAACAACGGCCCCGTCACGCTGGAACGCCGCAATATCTTCGACTGAGACCTGATCAGTTCGCGTCATGGCATGACCTTTCGATTCAGACACCATGAGCGCAAGCTTCGCACCTTATAAAACGAAACGTCAAAGAGTTTCGGTCCTGTGGCCTCTGTCCGCCTCACAGAAGAGTGAGAGTAGCCCTTTCTGAATCTAGTTGTCTCGGAATCTGCCGGAAACATGCTATCTTACTTCTCGTTATCGGACCAAAAGTAGTAGCGGATTGGAGGTTTCTCGATGACTGACGCGTTGCTCTCCCGTCGCTCACTGATCACCCAAGGTGCCGCCGTTGTGGCAACCGGGACCTCGGGGCTTTTGTTGCCAGCACGCGCAAGCGGGCTTGTGCCAACGCCTTCGATGCGGGGCGGATCGAACAATTATCGCCCCGGTGCACCAATCGTGGACCAGATCGGTGGCGGTGGGTTCTGGATGACCGGCACGGTGCGGCGCGCAGGGGACGGAGCCCCCCTGCCCGGCCAGCGCATTCAAATCTGGGCACATACAACCGAGGGGCACGAGCGCGATCCGCACAGCCACGGCGCCACATTGACGAATGCGAAGGGTGAGTTCCGGCTGGAGATGCCGCAAATCGTGCCCGCCTTTGGTCAGCCGCACGGGCATCTGGCTTATGACAGTGAGGAGTTCGAGACCGTTTTCCTGCGCCCCGTGATGTCGAGCGCAAAAGACAAGACGTTAGCCGCGCATTTTGTGTTGCAGCCGCTCTGAAACGTGGTGAGGAGTATTGTTATCTGGGCGGTATTGGGTACCGCTGTTACCGTGCCAATCATCGCATCGGCCTTTAGCCCTTACCTGGCGTGGCGTGACCCGATCTACATTCTAGCCGGATTTGCGGGCATCATCGGGATGTGCCTTCTGCTAATGCAACCCTTGCTAGCCGGACGCTGGCTGCCCGGACTTTCACCGGTGACAAGCCGACACTGGCACAGATGGTGCGGCCTGGCACTGATCGCGGCCATCGTAACCCACGTCACCGGGTTGTGGATCACAAGCCCTCCGGACGTGGTGGATGCCTTGCTTTTTGTTTCAGCCACTCCTTTTTCGGCCTGGGGCGTAATCGCCATGTGGACCGGCTTTGCCGCTGCACTGATGGGGGTTTTACGTCAACGCTTGCGCCTGCGGTTTCTAGTTTGGCGTCTGGGTCACGTCACTTTGGCCATCGCAACCATTCTGGGCAGTGTTGCCCATGCATTACTCATCGAAGGTACGATGGAGATCATCACCAAGATCGCCCTGTGCGGTCTTGTGATTTTGGCGAGCGTCGGAACGCTCGCCAGATTGCGGGTTTGGGAAGTACGACGGCGTTAAACGCCAAGGCACCAGCGCATAACCGCTTTTTGCGCATGCAGGCGGTTTTCAGCCTCGTCAAAAATGACCGAGTTCGGACCGTCCATCACCTCAGAGGTTGCCTCCTCCTCGCGGTGGGCAGGCAGGCAGTGCATGAACAACGCATCCGGCTTGGCGTGGGACATAAGTTCCGTGTTGACCTGATAGGGGCGCAGCAGGTTGTGGCGGCGTTCCTTGGCAGACTGGGAATCGTGCATCGAGACCCAAGTGTCCGCGACCACCAAATCAGCCCCTTCAACGGCCTTGAATGGATCCCGCTCGACTACGATTTGAGACCCCTTCTGCCGCGCGAACCCCATGAACTCTTCTTCGGGGTCGAATTGCGCAGGGCCGGTGAATGTTAGGTCGAACCCGAACTGGCCTGCGGCGTGAAGGAAAGAGGCGCAGACATTGTTGCCATCGCCAGTCCAGACCACCTTTTTGCCCGCGATGGGGCCACGATGTTCCTCGAACGTGAGCACGTCGGCCATGATCTGACAGGGATGGGTGCGGTCGGTCAGGCCGTTGATAACCGGCACGTCTGAATACTCGGCCATTTCGGTCAGGATGGTCTCGTCAAAGGTCCGGATCATGATCATGTCGACATAGCGCGACAGGACGCGGGCGGTGTCGGCAATCGTCTCGCCATGGCCCAGTTGCATGTCCTTGCCGGACAGCACCATGGTCTGACCACCCATCTGACGGACGCCCACGTCAAAAGAAACACGGGTCCGGGTCGAGGGTTTTTCAAAGATCAGCGCGACCATGCGACCGGCCAGCGGCTGATCACTGTCGAGCGCTGCCTTGGGACGGCCCAGGCGCGCCTGTTTCATCGCGCCCGCCTGATCGATCATGGCCCGCAGGTCGGTGGCATCGGTTTTGTGGATGTCGAGGAAATGGTTCATTTTGCTTCGCTTTTGGCTGATGGCGGGTGGGGGCCAGCCCCCACACCCCCGGAGTATTTGGGAAAAGATGAAGCTCAGGCAGTTGCGAGCTGGGTTTCGATCTGTTTAGCAGCTTTGTCGAGGCGGATCATGGCTTGAGCGATGTCATCCTCGGTCAGTGTCAGCGGCGGCAACAGGCGGATCACGTTGTCGGCGGCGGGGACGGTGATAACCTCGTTGTCATAGCTTGCACTGACCACATCGACATTGGCAGGTCTGCATTTGAGACCGAGCATCAGTCCACAGCCGCGGACCTCTTCAAAGACTTCGGAATGATCGGCAACCAGACCTTCGAGTTTCTGGCGCAGAAGCCCGGCCTTTCGGTTGACACCTTCGAGGAAGGCCGGGGTTGCCACCTGATCGATCACGGCGCAGCCTACGGCGCAACCCAGCGGGTTGCCGCCATAGGTCGAGCCATGGGTGCCCGCTGTCATGCCGGATGCCGCGTCTTCGGTTGCCAGAACAGCGCCGAGAGGGAAGCCGCCACCGATACCTTTGGCCACCATCATGATGTCAGGCGTGATCCCTGCCCACTCATGCGCGAACAGCTTGCCGGTCCGGCCAACGCCGCATTGCACCTCGTCCAGGATCAGCAGCAGACCGTTTTCATCACAGATCTGACGCAGCGCTTTGAGTTCGGCATCAGGCACCGGGCGGATGCCACCTTCGCCCTGCACCGGCTCGATCAGGATGGCCGCGGTTTTGTCGTCAATCGCATTGGTGACGCCGTCCAGGTCACCAAAGGTCAGGTGCACAAAGCCGGGCAACAGAGGACCAAAGCCCTTAGTCATCTTTTCCGACCCGGCGGCAGCAATGCCTGCGGAGGAGCGGCCATGGAATGACCCGTCGAAGGTGATGATTTCAACGCGCTCAGGCTGACCTTTGTCATAGAAATACTTGCGGGCCATTTTCACGGCCAGTTCGCAGGATTCCGTGCCGGAGTTCGTGAAGAACACCGTGTCCGCAAAGGTGTGCTCGACCAGCTTGTCGGCCAGCGCCTGTTGCTGCGGGATGTTGTACAGGTTCGAAACATGCCACAGTGCGTGGGCCTGCTCGGTCAGCGCGGCCACAAGCGCGGGGTGCGCATGACCCAGCACGTTCACCGCGATCCCGGCGCCGAGATCCAGAAAACGTCGGCCATCCGCCTCGGTCAGCCAGGCGCCTTCACCCTTCACGAAAGTCAGGGGCGCACGGTTATAGGTCGGCAGAACGGACGGGATCATGGGATCATCCTTTTCAGATAGTATGAGCCTCGTGAGTGATACACGAAGGCCCTGTTCGTCAACAGATTTGGTGAGGTTTGTGCCTAATTGGAAGGCACATAAGATCAAACAGGCCGGTTACGCAAAGATGCGTCGGCGTCGGAGCAGTTGGATTTGCACGCGTTTGATCATGGCCGCCCGTATAGCGATGGTTGTGCAGGTTGGGAAGCCGCTATTTTGCAAGGGTCGCATTTTGCGCTTGCCAAAGCACCTGCAACCACGCACCGGTTGGCCATGTTTGAACCCAGACGCCATAATCCACCGCTGGCCGCTGCGCTGATCTTTGTCGCCACTGCTTTCATCGCGGCAACAACGCTGCTGGCCAAGGCATTGGGAACAGATGCTTTGGGCCCACCTTTGCACGCGATGCAAATCAGTCATGGGCGGTTTCTGTTTGCCCTGCTGGCAATCCTGTCCGTGGTTGCGATCCTGCGGCCCCGGCTGGTGCGGCCACATTGGGGGCTTCATATCGGGCGAACCAGCTTTGGCTGGGCCGGTGTGACTTTGATGTTTGCCTCGGTGGCCTTCATTCCGATGGCGGATGCGACAGCTATTTCCTTTCTGAATCCCGTCTTTGGCATGGTTCTTGCAATTCCGCTGTTGGGGGAGCGGGTAGGCCCGTGGCGCTGGCTGGCCGCAGCCGTTGCCCTGATCGGTGCGCTGATCTTGCTGCGCCCAACGCCTGCCAGCTTTCAGCCTGCTGCCCTTTTGGCGCTGTCAGCCGCTGCGCTGATCGGGATGGAGCTGATCTTTATCAAGAAGCTATCGGGCCGCGAGCCGCCGATCCAGATTCTGTTGATCAACAACTCGATGGGGTTGGTGATCGCCACCATTGCGGTCAGTTTTGTCTTTCAGATGCCAACCCCGCAGCAATGGGTTGCATTGGTGGGGATCGGCGTCCTGATGGCTTGTGCGCAGGCGTGTTTCGTCAACGGCATGGCGCGGGCGGATGCGTCTTTTGTGGCCCCGATCAGCTATGCAACACTGATCTTTGCCGCCCTTTACGACTTTGCGGTGTTCGATGTGATCCCCGACTGGATCAGCCTGATCGGGTCGATCACCATTCTGGCCGGCGGGCTGATTCTGGTTTGGCGAGAAGCGGTACAGCGGCAAGGGTAACAGGCAAAACACAGAGCCGACAAACTGTCAGCAAAGATAGTTTGGCTTGCTTCAAGCTTTCAACCTGTACCCGGTGCGCAACATCTGCCAGGTGATGAGCCCGACCACCAATGTCGCAAACGCGCAGACCGCCATGCCCAGCCACGGAGAACTATCCGACACCCCGATTATTCCGTAACGCAAACCGTCGATCAGATAGAAGACCGGATTCAGATGGGTCAGACGGTTTAGGACCGGGGGCAGCGCGTCGACCGAGTAAAATGTGCCCGACAGGAAGGCCAACGGCGTCACAACGAAGTTGGTGATCGCCGCCATTTGGTCGAACTTGTTTGCAAAGATACCGGCAAACAATCCCAGCGCACCCATGAATGCGCCTCCAAGTACCACAAAGATCAGCGCGACCAACGGATGCTGAGGGGCGATAGAAAGCAGAACCAACAACGCGATTGAGATCACCAGTGCAATCATCACACCACGGGCGATGCCCCCCGCGAGATAGCCCAAAAGAATCTCAAGCGGTGATAGTGGCGGCATCAAAGTATCAACGATATTGCCTTGTACTTTGGCGATCACCATTGAAGATGAGGTATTGGCAAAGGCGTTCTGGATCACCGTCATCATCATGATCCCCGGGGCCAGAAACATCACAAATGGGACGCCCATGACATCAGGTCGACTGGGTCCGATGGCGATGGTAAAGATCAGCAGGAACAACCCTGCCGTCACCAGCGGCGCCAGTACGGTCTGGGTCCAGACCGCCAGAAAGCGCAGGGTCTCGCGCTGTGCCAGCGTGTAAAGTCCCATCCAGTTGACTGCTCCGAAGCGGCGCGCGGTCTGATCTGCGGGATTCTGCATGTTTTGCCCTCAACCTGATTCGAAGACAGCTTGTAACTCGGGCTGCAGTGTTTAGAATAGGGGCTGAGACGAATTTCCAAGGCGGCCCGAATCCGGGGCCGCTTTCCGCTTTTGAAAGGCTAACGATGTCCTGGACAGACGAGCGTGTAGAACTGCTGAAGAAGATGTGGGGCGAAGGCCAGTCGGCCAGCCAGATTGCCAAGGAACTGGGTGGCGTGACCCGCAACGCGGTGATCGGCAAGGTGCATCGCCTGGGCCTGTCCAACCGGGCAACAGGCGCATCCCCGGCCAAGGCGGAACCGAAAGAAAAACCGGCACCCGCCCCCAAGGCTGAGGCCAAGCCCAAACCCACGCCCAAGACCGAACCGGCGCGCCCGGCCCCTGCCCCGACCGCCGAGGCAAAACCCGCCGTTCCGGCCCGCCGCCAGATCATCCCCGCCGGTCAACCGCTGCCGCCGCAGCCTTCGGCCAATGAAATCAGCCCCGAAGCGCTGGCCAAGGTCAACGAGATCGAGAAGAAGGCCAAGAAGCTGACCCTGATGGAGCTGACCGAGAAAACCTGCAAATGGCCCGTGGGCGACCCCGCGACCGAAGATTTCTGGTTCTGTGGCCTGCCGGTTGAAGCAGGCAAACCCTATTGCGAGGCCCATGTGGGCGTGGCCTTCCAGCCCATGAGCTCGCGCCGCGACCGACGTCGGTAAAGCTCATGCGCCAGGATCCGACAGCGATAGAGGATACCTGGCTAGCCCGGGCAAAACGCCTGTTGGCGCTGGCCGAAACCGGCCAGCATTTCACCAAGGATCCGTTTGACCGCGAACGCTATGACGAGATCGCAACCATGGCTCGTGCCATTCTGGCAGATCTGGGTCAGGTTCCAATTTCGCGGATCGAAGGACTGGTTTCGGAACATGCGGGCGGCTATGCCACGCCCAGTATCGATATTCGCGCCGCAGTGATCCGGAACGGTCGCATCCTTTTGGTGCGCGAGCGCAGTGACGGGCGCTGGTCGATGCCCGGCGGGTTCGCGGATATCGGCAGCTCTCCGGCGGAAAACATCGAACGTGAGGTCTGGGAAGAGGCCGGTCTTCGGGTTCGGGCCCGACGCTTGTATGCTTTGCGCCACAAGGCGCGGCACCCCTACCCGGCAGATGCGCGGGACTTCTATAAACTGTTCTTTTTGTGTGACGAAATCAGCGATAGCGATCCACAGGCTGGCGTCGAAACCAGCGAGGTGGCCTTTTTCCAAAAGAATGCGCTGCCAGAGTTGTCACTGGTGCGAAACCTCAGGCGGGATGTATTGGAAGCGTTTGAAGCGTTTTCCCTCGATCCCGGCGCAACGTCATTCGACTAACCTTACTGCGCCGGATGCGACGGCAGATTCGGCATCGCGACCCAACCGGGCAGCTCGTCCGGCGATACCGAGACATGTAGGCGCTCTGACTGATCTCGCCCGACTTTGCGGTGTTTGCGCAGAAGGAAAATCTTGCCCCAGCCGCGCCACGTTCCAACCGACCGTGCTTGAGTATCTATGGGAAAGCGGTCGCGCCAGCCCTCAGGCAACGGCAATCCGTGCATCTCCGCCTTATCCAGCATCCAGATCAGGGAAATGTTGCTGAGCGGTCGCGCCTCTTCAAAGCCGTTCAACTGCCCGCCGATGTCACCGTGGGTGCCCCGAAACCAGACCTGTTCCACATGACCTTTGAACTCGGGCGTGCATTTCCACAGCACCGGGTCGAACACCTCACGCGTCTCGTCCAATGCCATGGCGTGATAGCCGTGGCGGGTCGAAGGGCCCAGTTGATGGCTGTGAAAGGCGTGGCGTTCCTCGGCCCAGCGCCAGAGCAGCGGCAGCCGCAGGCCCAACGCCTTGACAGTGTCCCAGACGCCGATCATCTCGATCTCAACCCCTTCATGGCAGAACTTCCGTCGGAAATCGCGCGCGGCGGTGCCGCTGGGATTGCATTCATAGTGGCGATAGGCTTGTTGAATGTTGCGCTCGGTCGCGTGTTCGGCCTTGAGCAGACCGATCATATCGATCACCCCTGCCAGACTGCGCACGCCGTAAGCCCCGCGTGAGTAGCCGATGAAATAGATCCGGTCCCCAGGCTTGTAGCGTGAGGCCAGATAGCCATAGGCACGACGAATTTGGCGGTTGATACCCCGGCCCATCATCACATCCAGCGAGGATTTCCAGTTTTCCCACTGCACGCCCGCTTCATAAAACACCGAAACTTTGCTGCCCATCTCGCAACACAGGCGCAAGGTTTGCCCGGCATGTGTCTCGAACCCCGGTTCGAGCGTCGACATTGTGCCGTCCAGGATGATGACATGGCTGAGCGGTTCGCGGTGCCGCGTCTCGGCGGAATGCTCGGACCGCAAGGGCCGTCCAAGCCATCCCAGAACCTTTCTACTCAGCCGCGACAGTTTCATGCGTCAGCAATTCCCATACTCTTTGAGGTGTGAAAGGCATATCCGCCTGTCGCACCCCATGATCCCAGAGCGCATCCTGAACCGCGTTTGCCACTGCAGCCAGCGCGCCCACTGTGCCGGCTTCGCCGCACCCTTTCATCCCCATCGGGTTTGAGGTTGACGGAACCGGCGCCGAGGTAAACTCAATCATGGGTATGTCCGCTGCACGGGGCAAGGCGTAATCCATAAACGAAGCCGTGAGCAGTTGCCCATGTGCATCGTGCACAACATGTTCGCTCAGGGCTTGTCCGATACCTTGAACCACCCCGCCATGCACTTGCCCTTCGGCAAGCATTGGATTGATAAGATTACCAAAATCGTCAACGACTGTATAACAGTCAACCCATGTCTCTCCGGTGTAAGAATCGATCACGACTTCGGCAACATGCGCGCCGTTCGGATAGCTGCGCGCATCCAGGTTGGCGCGGGCCTCATGTTGCAGCAGATCCAAACGCCCGTCGGCGCGGGCCATTTCAGCGGCTTCGGTCAGCGTCGGCGTCAGGTTGGACCCCGGCACGCGGAATGTCTCGTGGTCAAAACTCACATCACTTTCCTCGACCCCTATCTTATCGGCAAGATAAGGCGTGAATGCGGCGATTATCTTGTCAACGGTGGCGAGCGTGGCGGCGCTTTGCACCGTAACCGAACGCGACCCACCGGTGCCGCCACCATGGCCGAGCCGGTCAGTATCGCCTTGAATGACAGTGATCTGGTTCATGGGAATTCCGGTCTGGTCGGACAGGAATTGGGCATAAACCGTCTCATGCCCCTGCCCGTTCGATTGTGTTCCGACGTACAGGTTCACGGTGCCATCCTCGCAAAACTCGACCTTCGAGTTTTCGGAAGGGTCCCCTAAAATGCTTTCGATATAGTAACAGAGGCCCTGCCCGCGTATCAGCCCCCGTTCGGCATCCGCAGCCTTGCGCGTTTCAAACCCGATGGTCTGGTCAGCCGCGCGGTTGAGGACCATGTCGAAGTCACCAACATCATAGGTTTCACCCGTGGAGGAGGTGTAAGGGAAATCGCCGGGGCGGATAAAATTCTTGCGCCGCAATTCCCACGGATCAACACCCAGTTCGCGCGCCGCGCGATCCATCACGCGTTCCAGAACATAGATCGCCTCGGGCCGCCCAGCCCCACGATAGGCATCGACCTGCGTTGTGTTGGTATAAAAACCCTCGGCCCGCAGATAGGTGGTTTGCACGTCATACACGCCCATCAGCACCTTGCTGAACAGGCTTGTCTGAATCGCCTGCCCAAAATGGCTGTTATAGGCGCCAAGGTTCACCTTGCTGTGGACCCGGTAGGCGGTGATCCTGTGATCGGCGTCAAAGGCCAGTTCGGCCAGCGACGTCAGATCGCGACCATGGTGATCGGACAGCATCGCCTCGGACCGGTCTGACATCCAGTGAACCGGTTGGCCCAGCTTCATCGCGGCGACGGCAACGCAATAGTATTCTGGATAGGGCATCACTTTCATGCCAAACCCGCCACCCACATCCGGGGTGGTGACGCGGATATCTTCCGCATCGAGCTTCATTTTTTGCGCCAGTTGCGCCTTCATCGCCCAGACGCCTTGCCCGCCATACGAAAAATGCAGACGCCCGTCAGACCAGTCGGCCTGACAGCCGCGTGGTTCCAGCGAGCTGATGATGACCCGGTTGTCCTGCACGTTCAGCGAAACCGTATGGGCGGCGGACAGAAAGGCAGCCTCGGTGGCGGCTTCATCCCCCAGACCCCAGTCAAAAGCACGGTTATCGGGCGCTTCCGCGTGCAATGTCTCACCTCCCGCCTCCACGTCCAGCTTTGCAGGGCGCTCTTCCGTGTCCATCCAGATCAACTCAACCGCGTCCAGCGCCTGTACAGGTGTGTCCGCGATGACCACCGCCACCGGTTCACCCACAAACCGCACACGGTCCTTGGCCAGCATGTGCCGATCCGGGGCCGCCGCCTTGGATCCATCGCGATTCTGCAGAACGGCGGCACTCAGCACGGTATCGATCCCCGTTGCCGCCAGATCATCCAGTGTCATGACCAGTCGCACACCGTCAGCCGCCCGTGCGGCCTCAAGATCCAACGCTGTGAGGTCCCCATGGGCCACCGGGCTGCGGAAGAAGGCAGCAAACAGAGCGTTCGAGGGCACCACATCATCCATGTAACGCCCCTGCCCGGTCAAAAACCGTTGATCTTCGGTCCGTTTGACCGGCTGGCTTTTACCGAACTTTTCCATGGGATGCTCCTGTCGTTGCCTCGAAGGCGACACTAGCCCTACGCCCAATTATGTCCAGCGCCCTAACCATTGGCGTGTGCGACAACTGTGTCGCAAACGGAATTGCAGGATCCGGCACGGGATTCGTAAGCTTGCCCATAACAAAGCCTGTGGGAGATTATTAATGCCCAAGCCTGTCACACTGACACAGGGCCGTCTGGACGCCCAAACGGTGGAAGCCTACTGGCAGGACGGGTTCGCCTTTCCCATCACTGTCTTTTCACCGGAGGAAACAGAACAGTTCCGTGCCGAACTGGAAGAGATCGAAGACACATGGCGCGAAACCGACCTGCCATTGCCCTTGACCATGTACAAGCGCCTGAACGCCCATGTGGTGATGCCCCTGGTGTCGCGCATCGCATTGGACCCAAGGGTTCTGGACGTTGTCGAAGGCGTTCTGGGACCGGACCTGCTGTTGTGGTCTGCGGAATTGTTCATCAAAGAGCCGCGCACGACACAGGTGGTCGGCATGCATCAGGATCTGACCTATTGGGGCATGGGTGAAACACCTGATCAGGTGACCGCCTGGATCGCACTATCCCCCGCAACGGTTACCAGTGGATGCATGGATTTCGTCAAAGGCAGCCACAAGAACCCGATCCTGCCCCATAATGACACGTTTTCGGACAATAACCTGCTGTCGCGCGGCCAGGAGGTCGCCGTCGATGTGGCAGACGAGGACAAGACGCATATCGAATTGCAGCCGGGGCAAATGTCGCTGCACCATGGCTTGACGATCCATGGTTCGGGGCCCAACACCTCGGATGACCGACGGATCGGTCTTGCGATCCGGTACCTGAACCCAAACGCCCAGCAAAAAGTGGCTGACCGCGACTATGCCGTTTTGGCACGGGGCGAAGATCGGGTGGGGAATTTCATCCATATCGATACGCCAACAGAGTTGTTTTCGACGCCAGCACTGGAGCTTCACGCCCGTATCCAAGAAGATCAGACCAAGGCGATGGCGCAGGGCGCATCGCAAACCACACGCCTGTACAAAGCCGAGGCGTCCGGCACGCCGTGAATCCGGTAAGAGTCACCGCGCAGACCCTTCCCCTTTTGCCATCCTTTCGCTATTGCAATCGCTGACCCGAATTTGTTGACGCAGGACGCATCCAATGGCGATGGAAAAGACATTCAACGCGGCCGAGGCCGAGGCCCGCATTTATGAGGCCTGGGAACAGGCCGGAGCCTTCAAGGCAGGCGCGAACCGCTCGCGCGACGAAAGCTTTACCATCATGATCCCGCCGCCCAACGTAACGGGGGCTTTGCACGTTGGCCATGCCTTCAACAACACACTTCAGGATATTCTGATCCGCTGGCACCGGATGCGCGGCTTTGACACGCTGTGGCAGCCCGGTCAGGACCACGCCGGTATCGCGACGCAGATGCAGGTGGAAAAGTTGCTGGCTGCCACCCAGCAACCCGGTCGGCGCGAACTGGGCCGTGAGAAGTTCCTTGAGAAAGTCTGGGAATGGAAGGGCGAATACGGCGGCACGATCATCGAACAGCTGAAACGTCTGGGCTCATCCTGCGACTGGTCGCGCAACGCGTTCACCATGGCCGGTGCGACGGGTGATCCGCGTACGGGGCATGAGAACTCGGCCAATTTCCACGATGCGGTGATCAAAGTCTTCGTCGATATGTACGAAAAGGGTCTGATCTATCGCGGCAAGCGTCTGGTCAACTGGGACCCGCAATTTGAGACCGCGATCTCGGATCTTGAGGTCGAGAACATCGAAGTCGCGGGCCACATGTGGCACTTCAAATACCCGCTGGCAGGTGGTGAAACCTATACCTATGTCGAGAAGGACGAGGGCGGGAATATCGTGCTGGAGGAAGAGCGCGATTACATCTCAATCGCCACGACCCGCCCGGAAACCATGCTGGGTGATGGTGCGGTTGCGGTTCATCCGTCGGATGAGCGTTACGCGCCAATCGTCGGTAAACTCTGCGAAATCCCGGTTGGGCCGAAAGAGCATCGGCGTCAGATCCCGATCATCACCGATGACTATCCCGATCCCGATTTCGGCTCGGGCGCAGTGAAGATCACCGGGGCGCATGATTTCAACGACAACATGGTGGCTAAACGCGGCGGCATTCCGATGTACCGCCTGATGGACACCAAGGGTGCCATGCGGGCTGATGGTGCGCCTTATGCCCAAGAGGCGGGCAAGGCACAGGAATACGCCCGTGGGCGTGAATTCACCGAGAATGAGATCGACGCGATCAACCTTGTCCCCGATCACCTGCGCGGGCTCGACCGGTTCGAGGCCCGGGCGAAGGTGGTGGAAGAGATCACCGCCGATGGTTTGGCCGTGATGACCCGCGCCGACGATCCAGTTCTGGGCACCAAGCTAGGCGAGGATGATGATCCCACAGCGCTGGTACCGCTGGTCGAGAGCAAACCGATCATGCAGCCGTTTGGCGACCGCTCGAAAGTTGTGATCGAGCCTATGTTCACCGACCAATGGTTCGTGGATGCCGAAAAAGTCGTCGGCCCCGCGCTGGATGCGGTCAAGGACGGCACGGTCAAGATCATCCCCGAGTCAGGCGAGAAGACCTATTACCACTGGCTGGAAAACATCGAGCCCTGGTGCATCTCGCGCCAGCTGTGGTGGGGGCATCAGATTCCGGTTTGGTATGGGCTAGACCTGTCTGCCGATGACTTCATCGACGACGAGAGTGACGGCGACCTTGATCTGGTCGAGATGGGTCGTTTGCTGAATGAAGGCGGCATGCTGCACCGTGGAAATGTCATGGAATGTGCAGCGAGCCTTGAGGCCGTTACCGAAAAATTTCTCGACGATAATGCCAACATTCCCAGCCCTCTGAGCCACGCGACGGTTATCGAAGTCGCCGACAAGCAGGAAGCGATTCATCAATTCGCCGAAAGCCTTGCTCAGTACGCAGTTGAACAAGACCCGACCAAGCTGGTCTACCCGGTTTGGCGCGACCCCGATGTCCTCGACACCTGGTTCTCCTCCGGTCTCTGGCCCATCGGTACGCTGGGCTGGCCCGAACAAACCGAGGAGTTGGAACGCTACTTCCCCACGGACGTTCTGATCACCGGTTTCGACATCCTGTTCTTCTGGGTTGCCCGGATGATGATGATGCAACTGGCCGTGGTCGATCAGATCCCGTTTCACACCGTCTACCTGCACCAGCTTGTACGGGACGAGAAGGGCAAGAAGATGTCCAAGACCACCGGCAACGTTATCGACCCGCTTGAAATTGTCGACGAATTCGGTGCCGACGCGCTGCGGTTCACCAATGCTTCGATGGCGGCGATTGGTGGTGTGCTGAAACTGTCCCGCGAACGCATCACCGGCTATCGCAACTTCGGCACCAAGCTGTGGAATGCCGTCCGTTTTGCCGAGATGAACGAGGTTTTCACCGACGCCGTTCCGCAACTGGACGTGGCCGACCTGAAACCCAAGGCCGCCGTGAACCGCTGGATCATCGGCGAAACCGCCCGCGTGCGGGAAGAAGTCGACGCGGCGCTGGAAAGCTATCGCTTCAACGACGCGGCCAACGGGCTTTATGCCTTTGTCTGGGGCAAGGTCTGCGACTGGTACGTGGAACTGTCGAAACCCCTGCTGCAGGGCGATGACGCCGAGGCACAGGCCGAGACCCGCGCCACCATGCGCTGGGTTCTGGATCAGTGCATGGTCTTGTTGCACCCGATCATGCCCTTTGTCACCGAAGAGCTGTGGGGCCTGACCGGCAATCGTGCAAAGATGGTCGTCCACGCCGACTGGCCGACCTACGCCGCCGCTGAACAGATCGACGCGGATGCGGATCGTGAGATGAACTGGGTGATCTCTGTAATCGAAAACACACGCTCGGCCCGCGCCCAGATGCGCGTTCCGGCCGGTCTTTACGTACCGATGCTGGTGACCGAAATCGATACAAACGGTCAAGCGGCCTGGGACCGCAACGAAGCGCTGATCAAACGTCTGGCGCGGATCGACAGCCTGACCAAGGCGGATGAACTGCCCAAAGGTACCATCTCAATCGCCGCCCCCGGCGCCTCTTTCGGCCTGCCGCTAGCCGATATCATCGATATCGGTGCCGAAAAGGAACGGCTTGAAAAAGCCAAAGGCAAGCTTGCCAAAGAGCTCGGCGGCCTGCGTGGACGTCTGAACAACCCCAAATTCGTGGCCTCGGCCCCGGAAGAGGTTGTCGCCGAAGCCAAAGCCAACCTTGCCGCCCGCGAAGAAGAAGAGGCCAAACTAAGCGAGGCGCTCGCCCGTCTGGCCGAAATCGCCTGATCTTCATCTTTTTCCAAATACTCAATTTCCGAACCCCGCCGCTGATCCGGCGGGGTTTGCTTTTATCCGCAAAGCGCTTGCCCGTCCCTGCCCCCGCTTGTTAGCAATCGGCAATCGCAACCGTCCGAGGTCGGCATGACACACACAGCCCCACCGTTCCAGACAATCTCCACCGGGCTGGTTGTTGCCATTGTCGGGTTCTTCAGTTCCTTTCCCATCGTGCTGCAGGGCATGGCCGCAATGGGCGCATCCCCAGCGCAGGCGGCGTCTGGTTTGATGATGGCCGCCGTTGCCATGGGCCTGACCGCCATCGTGCTGAGCCTATGGTATCGTCAGCCGATCAGCGTGGCCTGGTCTACGCCGGGTGCGGCGCTGCTGGCGGTGTCTGCCACACCGGCCCTCGGGTTCGCCGAGGCGACGGGTGCATTCCTTTGTGCAGGGGCGTTGACCGTATTGGCGGGGCTCTGGCGGCCCTTGGGACAGTTGGCTGCGGCGATACCCACAACGCTGGCGCAGGCGATGCTGGGCGGCGTGTTGCTGCCGCTCTGCATCTTGCCCTTTCAGGCTGCGGTTGAACTGCCGTGGCAAACCTTGCCTGTGATTCTAACATGGTTCCTCGCAGGCCGGATCAATCGTCTGTTCGCCGTACCAGCAGCGGTAATTGCTGCGGCTGTCGTCGTGGTATTGAACGCAGGGGATGCGTCGCTGACGCCGACGCAGTGGATCGCGGCCCCGGTCTGGACCACACCCAATTTTTCTGTGGCTTCAGTCATCGGAATCGCCGTTCCGCTGTTCATTGTCACAATGGCCACGCAGAACATCCCCGGCATCGCGGTGATCCGCAGCTTTGGCTATGCGCCGCAGACAGGCAAGCTGTTCTCGGCGGTCGGCATTTCCAGCATCCTGTCCTCACCGTTTGGGGCGCCCGCCACCTGCCTTGCCGCGATCACCGCTGCGATGTGTTCGAATGAAGACAGCCATCCAGACCCCGCACTGCGCTATTGGTCTGCCGTGATGGGGGGCGTGTTCTATTGCCTGTTCGGGGTGTTCGCCGTGGCCATCACCGGATTCGCCATTCATGCTGACCCGATGCTGATGGGCACGCTGACCGGTATTGCCTTGATCGGCGTAATGGCCAATGCCACCTCAGCCGCGCTGGAGGTTCCTGCTGAACGTGAAGCGGCCATCCTGACCTTTGCCATCACAGCCTCGGGCATCACTGCGTTTGGCCTGGGCGCGGCGGTCTGGGGTCTGCTGGCGGGCGGGATTGCCTATCTGGTGTCGCAACGGGTCAGATAGACAGTTTTGTTGGTGCCGCAGATCGCTTAGAATACGCCCATGCTTGGGAAACTGGGAAAACTGGTCGAACGCCAGATCAAAAAGGCTCAGGCCGAAGGTCAATTGCAGGGTTTGGACGGCGAAGGCCAACCGCTGCCCGACCGGTCATCAGAAGCCATGAGTGACCCGGCCATCGCCGCCGGTCATCGGATCATGGCGCAGGCTGGGGTATTGCCGGAAGAGTTCGACATCAAGAAACTGCTCGATGCAGCGCGACAAAACTATGCGACCTTGACGGACCCTGCCGAGCGAAAAGCCGCAATGGCCCATATCGCCGATCTGGAAATGCGTTACAACATGGCCCGCGATGCGAGGCGGGCCTTTATGCGCTGATCATTTGAACTCGGGCTTGCGGCCCTGCATCCGCGCCATCACCACTTCCATCTGGTCGGGCTTGCCGATCAGTTCCACCTGCTCAGCCGATTCCGCCATCAATACGTCGGCGCGACCCTGAGATTCGGCTATTTCGATCAGACGTTTGGCGGCACGAATGGCCGAAGGGCTTTGACCGACGATGTTTTCAGCAATGGCCAAAGCTTCGGTCAAAGGATCATCAGAAAGCTGCGTAACAAGACCCCAATCAGCCGCCTGAGGCGCACCGATAGGGCGTGCCGTATAGGTCAGAAGGCGCAGCACGTCCGAACGGACCAGCCGGGGCAGCAGAACCATACCGCCCATATCTGGGATGATGCCCCATTTCATTTCCATCACGGCCAGTTTCGCTTCGGGATGAGCAACGCGAATATCCGCGCCCAGCGCGATTTGCAGGCCACCACCATAGGCCACGCCCTGAATGGCGCAGATCACCGGAACCGGGACGCGGCGCCAAATCAGGGCCAGTTCCTGCATCTCATTGGCGTCCTCATGACTGCGGGTCATCAGCCATTCCGTGGGGTCCATATGAGCCATCTTGGCAAAGCTTGCCATGTCGAGGCCAGCGCAAAAGCTCTTGCCCTCACCGGAAAGAACCACAGCCCGGGCATCCGAGGCCGCGACCTCTTGCCCCGCGGACAGCAGCGCCTTGATCATCGCGTCGTCCAGTGCGTTCATCTTGTCGCCGCGGGTCAGGGTGACATGGGCAACATGGTCTTTGTAGGTGACAGATACGCGTGACATGGGGGACCTCCCGAAATTCAATTGCCCCAACAATGCCCGGCCCGGCGACCGAATACCACTGCGACGTCAGGGCAAATCGCTGACGGGCATCCGCCCGAACCACGGGGAATCGAGGGTCATGACATAGAACTGGTCGCCTACGACCTTGCCCCCGGTTGTGATACCTAAACGGCCCTGCGGGTCTTGCAGCGTGCGCAAGATGCGACCTTCACCGTCGAACTGCACCATCATGCCACGATGGATAGGTGCAGGGCGGACGGCCGGACCGAGCCGCCAGATCACCTTGCGCAAAAGCGGGTATGGCATCAGCGCCTCTGACGGTACGCGTGGGCTGGCAAACGCCATCCAATAGGTGCCATCGCCCTGCGCCTCGATGTTATCGGGATACCCTGGCAGGTTATCCATCAGAACGTCTTGCTGCCCGGCCCTGGGACCGCTCAGCCACAACTTGTGCACCCGTGCACGACCCGTTTCTGCGATCAGCAAAAAGTCTTCATCCGGGGAAAGGGCAACGCCATTGGTGTAAACGAACCCTTCGGCGATCTTCTGGGTGGTGCCGTCGGGTGTGTGGCGCGCGACGTAGCCGGTGTCGGACTGCTCCCAAATGGTCAGGACCGAGGTAGGCTTGGTCCCCCCCATTGTTTCAGGATCAAAACGGTCAGAGGAGTTCGAGAAATATATCGTTCCATCCTGCGCCACATCCAATTGGTTGGCATAGATCACCGGCACTCCGTTGATGTCAGCTACCACTGTTTCCAACGAGCCTGGCCCTGTCCAGCGCATCACGCCGCGAAAGCTGTCAGCGATGTAAAGCGCGCCGTCAGGCCCGGCCTTAAGACCCAGAGGACGTCCGCCCAGACGGTCGACCTCAACGGGTTCTTCTCCGTCGATGCGATAGAGGACCCCTGTCAGGCTGGTTGTGTACACCGTTCCATCAGGCATCACGGCGATATCTTCGGGGCCAATCTCTTCCCCTGGAAGGCGGATAAGCTGTGCGGCATCCAGTGCCGTGTTTTCCAAGAAGTCCCCTGTAAACCCAGCATCTTCCGGCATCTCAACAGCGACGGGCGTAACCGGGACGGGCCAGAACAAAAGATAGGCGAGGCCCAAGAGAATAACAGCGAAGAGAATGCGCATCTGTGATCCTTTATTCAAAATCTTTTCCAGCGTGCCGGATGCCGCACGCTTGCTCAATGTTCGGGCTTGGGGTTATCTGCGCACATGACCGGACCTCGATACACCCTGCTTGCCCAATCCCTGCCCGCCACCGTGCCCTTTGTCGGCCCCGAAACGCAAGAGCGGCAGCGCGGTGCGCCGTTTGTTGCGCGTCTGGGTGCGAATGAAAGCGTGTTTGGCCCCTCACCACGGGCCATCGAGGCTATGACGCAGGCTGCATCTGAAATCTGGATGTATGGCGATCCCGAAAACCATGACTTGCGCAACGCTCTGGCAGACCATCATGGGGTGACGCCAGAGAATATCGTTGTGGGCGAAGGGATTGACGGGCTTCTGGGTTATCTGGTGCGTCTGCTTATCGGTCCTGGAGATGCCGTGGTGACATCGGACGGAGCATATCCAACCTTCAACTATCATGTGGCCGGGTTCGGAGGTGATCTGCACAAGGTGCTTTATTCCGGCGATCACGAAGACCCGGCGGCGTTGTTTGCAAAGGCGGCCGAGGTCAGCGCCAAGCTGGTTTATCTGGCCAACCCGGACAACCCGATGGGCAGCTGGCATTCGGGTGCCGATATCGTAGAGGCGATGGAAGCCTTGCCGGAAGGCTGCCTGCTGGTTCTGGATGAGGCTTACGTGGAATGTGCGCCCGAGGGGACGGCGGCCCCCGTCAGCGTGGATGATCCCCGCGTGATCCGAATGCGGACGTTTTCCAAGGCCTACGGCATGGCCGGTGCACGCGTCGGTTATGCAATGGGTGCGCCCGAACTGATCGCGGCCTTCAACAAAGTGCGCAACCATTTCGGTATGAACCGTGCGTCGCAAGCCGGGGCTTTGGCGGCTTTGCAGGACGGCGCGTGGCTGGAGCACATTCAGGCACAAATCGCAGAGGCGCGTGAGCGGATCGGCGCGATCGTCCGCGAGAACGGGTTGGAACCCCTGCCTTCGGCCACCAATTTCGTGGCGATTGACTGTGGGCAGGACGGGGTGTTTGCCAGGGCCGTGCTGGATGCATTGGTCGCGCAAGGGGTTTTTGTTCGGATGCCGTTTGCGGCTCCGCAGAACAGGTGCATTCGGGTAAGCTGCGGTGACGAGTCCGATCTGGAGGCTTTTGCGACAGCTTTGCCCAAGGCGCTTGCAGAAGCGCGGGCAAGGACAGACTGATCTTTTTTCCTTTGGGTTAGGAAGTATAGGGGGGCTGTCTGCCCCCCATCGCGCCACAGCGCGATTCCCCCCGAGGATATTTCCAGCCAGATGAAGAGGCGGATCGGATCCAGCGCGCAAGTGTTTTGTCAGGTGGCCAGCACGGCGGCAGCGGCCTCGAGGGCCCCCTTGCCACGTGGAATACCAAGTGCGGTCATGCCCGTTTCCATACCGCCCAGAATGGCCATCACCATCTGCCCGTTGATGTGGCCCATATGGCCGAGGCGGAAACAGCCGTCATAGTCTTCCATCCCCAACCCAATGCCCAGTGTCAGGCCCAGCTGGGTTTCGGTGTAGGAGCGTAAGGCCGTTCCGCGTCCATCGGTCAGACGCAGAGCGGTAACCGCGTGACTGCGGTGGGCGCGGTCAGCGACGTTCATTTGCAGCGCGCCTTCTTCGGCCCATGTCTCACACGCCGCCCAAATGGCCTTGGCCAGGTGTTTGTGGCGGGCCCAGACCTGTTCGATCCCTTCCGAGTGGATCAGGTCCAGTGAAGCGCGCAAGCCGTAGAGATGATGTGTCGGCGCAGTGCCGTTGAAATACTGGTAGAACAAGTCAGGATTGGCGCGCGGCTGCCAGTCCCAGTATTGCGAAACACGCGGCATGGTGGCTCGTTTTGCCTGCGCTTTTTCGTTGTAGAAAACAAAGCCGACACCCGCCGGGACCATCAGACCTTTCTGACAGGCGGTGACCGTGACATCGACACCCCATTCATCCATCTCGAACCGGTCGCAGCCCAGCGAGGCGATACAGTCTGCCATCAACAGTGCGGGGTGTTCCAGATCGTCCAGAAGCTTGCGAAGCGCCGGGATGTCGTTGAGGATTGAACTGGAGGTATCCACATGCACCGCCAGAACGGCCTTGATCTGGTGCTTCTCATCAGCGCGCAACGCGTCTGCGATCCGGTCGAGATCCCAAGCTGAGGATGTTCCGAAGTCGATCAGCTGCACCTTTGCCCCGATCCCTTCGGCCATTTCTGCCCAGCCATGGGTGAACCGACCCGAAGCAGGTGCCAGAACGGTTTCGCCAGGCGCGATGACGTTGGACAGCGCCGCTTCCCATGTGCCGTGACCATTGGCGATATAGATGGCTACGTTGTGTTGTGTTCCAGCAACCCGACGCAGATCGCTGGTCAGGGCAGGCATCATATCGATCAGTTCCCCATCATAGATATTGGGCGACGGGCGATGCATGGCCTGCAGAACCGCGTCCGGCATGACCGAAGGACCGGGGATGGCCAAATATGTCCGCCCCTGGGAAAGGGAAACTGTCTGTTTCATGGGGTCAACCTGTATGAGTTGACGCCCACATTACCGAGAGGCCGCGCGGCGTCAATCCGCCAGCTTCGACGCCTCGTGCGCGAGTGTTTCAATCCCGGCCCAATCGCTGGCTTCGACCATTTGCTTCGGCGCGACCCAGCTGCCGCCAGCACAGATCACATTGGATAACGACAAGTAATCACGAGCGTTTGTGGGCGACACTCCTCCTGTGGGGCAGAAACTGATTTGCGGCAGGGGTGCACCGATAGCTTTGAGCGCAGGAGCGCCGCCCGAGGCCTCGGCGGGGAAGAATTTCAGCATGTCATAGCCTTTTTCCAACAGGGCCATCGCTTCGCTTGCCGTGGCGGCACCGGGCAGCAGCGGAAGGCCCTCGGCCTCGCACGCTGCAATCAATGCGTCGGTTGCGCCCGGAGAGACACCAAATTGGGCGCCCGCTTCTTTGGCGGCACGGACGTCTTCGGGCGTCACCAGCGTGCCTGCGCCGACCACGCCACCGGGCACCTCGGCCATGGCACGGATGGCTTCCAGAGCAGCCGGTGTGCGCAAGGTGACTTCCAGCGCCGGCAGACCACCAGCCACCAGCGCCTCGGCCAACGGGCGCGCCTGCGCCGCATCATCAATGACCAATACTGGAACGATGGGCGCCAGAGCGCAGATTTCGCGGGTGCGTTGGGTTTTCGTCATCACTTATGCTCCGAATATGCTGGCACCTGTGTCGGCGGACCCGACATTCTGCCGGAACGCACCGAAGAGGTCGCGCCCGACACCGTGTTGATTGGCTGAAAGATCGACAGTGGCGGGGGATCGGTCCAGTACGCCTTCGGTCAGGATTTCCAACTGACCCTGCACCGCATCAACGCGCAGGATGTCACCATCATGCAGACGCGCTATGGCACCGCCGTCCAGCGCCTCGGGGCAGACATGGATGGCTGCGGGAACCTTGCCCGACGCTCCGGACATGCGGCCATCGGTGACAAGCGCTACTTTTTGTCCCCGACCCTGCAGGATCGACAGAATGGGGGTCAGCGAATGCAACTCGGGCATCCCGTTCGCCTTGGGGCCCTGGAAGCGTACGACAATGATGACATCATCGGTGAACTCTCCGGCCTTGAAGGCGGTTTTGACATCGTCCTGATCATGGAATACGCGCACGGGGGCTTCGACCACCTGATGTTCAGGAGCGACTGCTGAAACCTTCATAACCCCGGTGCCCAGATTGCCCGTCAGGCGCGACAGACCGCCGGTTGGTTGGAACGGGTCTTTGGCCGTGCGCAAAATCTTGTCGTTCAGGCTGTGTTCGGTGCCGTCCTGCCAGACGAGGTCTCCTTCGAGCAGTTTGGGTTCCTTGGTATAGTTTTGCAGTCCTTGCCCCGCGACGGTCAGCGTGTCTGGATGCAAAAGCCCATTGTCCAGCAGTGTACCGATCGTATAGCCGAGACCGCCAGCGGCGTGATAGTGGTTCACATCGGCCAGGCCGTTGGGATAAACGCGTGCAACCAATGGCACCACGGCAGAGATGTCGGAAAAATCTTGCCAATCCAGCACGATACCACCCGCCCGCGCCATAGCGATCAGGTGGATCAGCAGGTTGGTCGATCCGCCCGTCGCCATCAACCCCACGATGCCGTTCACAAAGGCACGCTCATCGAGGATCTGGCAGACCGGCGTGTAGTGGTTGCCCAACGCGCTAAGCGACAGGGCGCGGCGCGCGCCTTCTTCGGTCAAGGCATCACGCAAGGGCGTGTTCGGATTGACAAAGCTGGATCCCGGCAGGTGCAGGCCCATGAACTCCATCAACATCTGGTTGGTGTTGGCCGTACCATAGAAGGTGCAGGTGCCGGGGCCGTGATATGCGGCCATTTCAGCGGCCATCAGCTCTTCGCGGCCAACCTCACCCGCAGCGAATTTCTGACGGACCTTGGCTTTTTCGTCGTTCGGCAACCCGCTGGTCATGGGCCCGGCAGGTAGAAATACCGCAGGTAGGTGGCCAAAGGCCTGCGCACCAATGATCAGTCCGGGGACGATCTTGTCACACACGCCAAGGAATACCGCCGCATCAAAAGTGTTATGGCTGAGCGCCACGCCAGTCGCCAGCGCGATCACATCGCGCGAGAACAGCGACAGTTCCATCCCTGCTTCGCCCTGCGTAACGCCATCACACATAGCTGGCACGCCCCCTGCAACCTGAGCGGTGCCGCCAGCTGCGCGGATCGCATGGCGTATCAGTTCGGGATAGCGCTCGAACGGCTGATGCGCGGACAGCATGTCGTTATAGGCTGTGACGATGCCCAGATTGCCTGCTGTGCCAGTGGCCATGGACTGCTGGTCTTCACCCGCACCTGCAAAAGCATGAGCCTGACCGCTGCAAGACAGATGCGCGCGGGCCGGGCCTTTGGACCTGGCCTGGTCCATTCGTTCCATGTGAGGATCGCGCAGATCGGCGCTGCGGTTGACGATCCGTTTTGTGACGTCGGCAATTACTGTGTGTACCATGATTACCCTCCGATCTGACGCCACCGGCGTCCATCGCGATGCATCAGCATCAGTGCTTCTTCGGGACCTGAACTGCCCTGATCGTACCGGGACGGGCGGTCTCCGCGCTGTTCCCAGCCGTGAATGATGGGATCGACCCAAGCCCAGGCGGCTTCGGCCTCGTCGCCGCGCATGAACAGTGTCTGATCGCCACGGATGACATCCATGATCAGCCGCTCATAAGCGTCCGGGGCTTGTGCTTCGGCCCCAAGGGCATCGGCAAAGCTCATGTCGAGGGCCACGTCCGACAAGCGGAAGCCACCCGGCCCAGGATCCTTGATCGTGGTGCGCAGAGTGATGCCTTCGTCAGGCTGCAAGCGGATCACCAGCACGTTTCCGTGCAACGGGCCGACATTGGGAAAAATCGTGTGTGGCGGATCGCGGAAGAAAACCGCGATCTCGGATTCGCGCGCGCGCAGGCGTTTTCCGGTGCGCAGATAGAACGGCACACCTGCCCAACGCCAATTGCCAATATGGACCTTGAGGGCAATGAAGCTTTCGGTTCGGCTGGCGGGATTGCCGACATGATCGACATAGCCGCCCTCGCCCTTGTCCGCCCGGTATTGGCCGCGTGCAATATCTTTGGGCTCGACCGGCTCCAGCGCTTCGATCACCTTGACCTTTTCATCACGCACGGCGTTGGGCGCGTATTTCGAAGGTGGCTCCATCGCTGTCAGACACAGCAATTGCACCAGATGGTTCTGAATCATATCCCGCATTGCACCGGATTGATCGTAATAGGCCCCGCGCCCTTCTACGCCCACGGTCTCGGCCACGGTGATCTGAACGTGATCGATATGGGTGGAATTCCATAGCGGCTCGAACAGCGAATTCGCGAAACGAAGCGCCATCAGGTTCTGCACGGTTTCCTTGCCCAGATAATGGTCGATCCGGTAAATCTGGTGTTCTTCAAAACAGGCGCGCAAGCCTTCGTTCAGCGCCTTGGCCGATGCAAGATCATGACCAAACGGCTTTTCGACCACGATGCGGCTGTCGGGTGTGGCCAAACCGGTGTCATGCAAACGCTGCGCAATCCCAGCGAACAGGCTTGGCCCCACCGATAAATAAAAGGCCCGCACAACATCATCACGCACCAGTTTTATCAGATCAGACCACCCGGCATCGCCCATGGCATCCACGGGCACGTATTCAACATGTGCCAGGAACCGGTCCAGTGTCTCGGCAGAAAAATCCGGAGCAAATTGCTGCATCGAGGCGCGGACCTGCTCGCGGAACCCATCGCTGTCGATTTCCGACCGCGCCGTACCGATGATCCGCGCGCCTTTGGGCATTTGCCCAATCGCAAATCGATGGTACAGGCCCGGCAGGATCTTGCGTTGCGCCAGATCGCCTGTGGCCCCAAACAGCACCAGATCGAATGGTTCTACCGGAATTACGCGTGAAACCATCACGGGCTCCTTCTGAGTGTGCCGATATCAACCTAGCATGGCGCGAGACCGCACAATACAAAGTATGTTATCGCTAACATTGCCTGTCAGATAAAAAGCCCGCGCGAAAAAATCAAGCAGAGTTTCCCAAAACGGATCTTTTTGCGCCCTAACCCTGATTGCGCAGCCATTCCATCACAGCCGGGCGCACGCTTTGCTCGCCGCGATGGCGGGCATCGGCAATTATTTTACGCACCTCCGACAGATCACAGCGCAACAGCAGACTTTTAACCGGACCGATGGAGGCTGGACGCATCGAGAGCGTCCGTATCCCAATCGCCGCCAGACACAGCGCCTCGACCGGGCGGCCTGCGTCCTCGCCACAGAAGCTGAGCGGGGTGTCCGAGATATCGCAGCGCTCGACAATCCGCTCCATCAAGCTCAGGAAGCTGACGTTCAGTGTGTCGTATCGCCGACGGACCAGTTCGTTCTCACGGTCGGCCGCGAAGAAAAACTGTTTAAGGTCATTGCCACCGATCGAGATGAAATCCACCTCGTCAAAAAACTTCTGAGGGGCAAAGGCCAGCGACGGTGTTTCCAGCATCGCGCCGACTTCAAGCATTTCTGGCAGGACGTGGCCCAACCGTTTCTCGCGCTCGATGGTTTTGTTCACCTCCCACCGGGCTTCGCGGAACTCATCAGCTTGCGCCACAAAGGGGAACATGATGGTCAACGGACGACCATTGGCAGCGCGCAGAAGCGCTTGCAACTGCATCCGCATGACACCGCGTTTGTCCAGGCCTACCCGAATGGCGCGCCAGCCCAGCGCGGGGTTTGGTTCGGCCACATGTTTCATGTAGGGCAACACTTTGTCCGACCCGATATCGAGGGTGCGGAACACCACCCGTTTGTCGCCCGCCGCATCCAGAACACGTTGATATTGGGTGACAAGCTCCAACCGTTTCGGCATCTTGTTGCGGATCAGGAATTGCAGTTCTGTGCGGAACAGGCCTACGCCTTCGGCGCCCGAGGTACCCAGCGACGGCAGGTCAGCCATCAGGCCCGCGTTCATCACCAAGTTGATGCGCGCGCCATCTCGTGAAACACAAGGGGTTTCTCGGATCGAGGCATAGCGTTCCTGCGCCTTGGCCTGCATGGCGATTTTATCACGAAATGCACTGACCACGGTGTCTTCGGGGCGCAGATGCACAACGCCCTGATCACCATCGACCAGAATATGATCGCCGTTCAACGCCTCGGTCGTGATCCGACCCACATGCACCACAAGCGGAATCGCCAGTGCCCGCGCCACGATGGTTGCGTGGCTGCCGACCGAGCCTTCCTCAAGCACAATCCCTTTCAGCGCCCGCCCATATTCCAACAGGTCTCCGGGGCCGATATTGCGGGCGATCAGGATCGGATCAGGTGGCAGGTCGGCGCTGTCGGTCTTGCCCTGCCCGGTCAGAATCCGCAACAGGCGGTTGCTGAGATCGTCCAGATCCGCCAGCCGTTCGCGCAGATAGGGATCGGTGACCTGCCCCATGCGTGCCCGCGCCTGCGATTGTTCCTTTTCAACTGCAGCCTCAGCGCTGAGGCCAAGGGCAATGTCCTCTTCCATCCGGCGCATCCAGCCTTTGGAATTTGCGAACATGCGATAGGCTTCCAGCACTTTGAGTTGTTCGGTGTCGCCGTTCTGAGAAATCTCGAGCATCTTGTCGACACCGACACGCAACTCATCAACCGCCTCGATCAGACGCTCGCGTTCCGTGTGCGGGTCTTCCGCGATCGGGTTGGTGACGACCACGCGAGGTTCATGAAGCCAGACATGCCCTTCGGCTGATCCCTCCTGCGCCGGGCCACCACGCAACAGAACCGATTGCTGGTGCAATGGCGACAGGGCTGCGCCCTCGCCCACAAAAGCACCAAGTTCCGCCATTTCGGCCAGCACCATAGCGACCACTTCCAGCGCATAGACTTCGTCAGCGGAAAACTCGCGCGCTTCACGCGACTGAACCACCAAAACACCGAGCTTTTCCCCAAGGCGCTGTACCGGGACCCCAAGAAAGGACGAATACCTTTCCTCGCCTGTTTCCGGCATGTACCGGAACCCTTTTTGGGATGGCGCATCCGCCGTATTGACCACCTTGCCGAATTTGGCGACGCGCCCCACCAGACCCTCGCCCATACGCATTCGCGTCTTGTGGACCGCTTCAGGAGAGAGACCTTCGGTCGCGCACAGCTCCAGCGTCTCTTCATCGCGAAACAGGTAGACCGAGCACACTTCGGCCCGGATGCTGTCGGCAATTAAGTGGGTGATCCGGTCAAGACGCTCCTGACCGGCGGCTTCGCTCGCCATCTCTTCGCGCAGCCGCCGCAACAGCTTGCGGGATTCTGTTTCGGTGCCGTCCGCCATGGCCCACCCTGTCTAGTGTGTCAGGCGAGACCCGTGGCTTAAAAGCTCAGGCCGCCTTATCCAGTTCAAAGGCATCATGCAGCGCCTGAACAGCAAGTTCCATGTATTTCCTGTCGACCAGAACGGAAATTTTTATCTCAGAGGTTGTAATGACCTTGATATTGATCCCCTCATCCGAGAGCACCTTGAACATTTTGGCCGCAACGCCCGACTGCGAGCGCATACCGATTCCCACAACCGAAACCTTGCAGACGTCGTTATCCGCGACTAGATCGGCATAATTCAGTTCGCCTGCCTCTTTGATCGCCAGCAACGCCTTTTCGGCGTGGGCCACCTGATCGGTCGGGCATGAGAAGGTCATGTCGGTGCGCCCCTCATCCGAGATGTTCTGAACGATCATGTCAACGTTCACGCCCTCATCACTGAGCGCGGTGAAGATGATCGAGGCGATACCGGGGCGGTCGGCCACCGATACGACGGTCATCTTGGCTTCGTCACGGGAATAGGCCACACCGGCCACAACATTGGATTCCATGATATCCTCCTCGTCGCAGACCAAAGTACCGGCCTCGTCGGATTGTTCTTCGAAACTTGAAAGAACGCGCAGTTTCACCTTATAGCGCATCGCCAGTTCGACCGAACGGGTCTGCAGCACTTTTGCCCCCAGCGAAGCCAGTTCGAGCATCTCTTCGAACGAGATCCGGTCAAGCTTGCGCGCCTTTTCACAGATGCGCGGGTCAGTGGTATAGACGCCATCCACATCTGTGTAGATGTCACAGCGTTCAGCGCCGAAGGCTGCGGCAAATGCCACAGCCGTAGTGTCCGAGCCGCCACGACCCAGCGTAGTGATACGGCCTTCGGGGCTGAGGCCCTGGAAGCCCGCGACAACAGCCACACGCATTCCTTCACCGAATTTCTGATTCAGGTTCTCGGTCGGGATTTCCTCGATCCGGGCCTGGCTGTGGGCGCTGGTGGTCAGCAGCGGTACCTGCCAGCCTTGCCAACTGCGCGCCGGGATGTCCATTTCCTGTAAGGTCAGGGCCATCAGGCCAGCGGTGACGTTTTCACCCGAAGACACGACAGCATCGTATTCACGCGCGTCAAACATGGGCGACGTCTCATTCACCCAGCCCACCAACTCGTTGGTTTTGCCCGACATGGCCGAGACGATTACGATCACGTCATAACCCTTGGCAACTTCAACACCGATGCGCTTGGCGGCACGGCGGATGCGGTCCAGATTGGCGACTGATGTGCCGCCGAATTTCATTACGAGTACTGGCATGGGGGCAAAAGTCTCCGCGCCTTGGATTAGAAGTTCCGTGCCTCATAAGCGAGGGGCACCGCAAGGGCAAGGGCGCAAAAGCCGTCTGCCTACGGCGCAGGGCCGCTTTACATTATGCAGGCGCGATGTCAGCCTATGGACAACAACCAAATCAAGAGGTTCTTCATGTTTCGCCTAGCCCTTGCCGTCGCCCTTATTTCGTCGCCTGCCTTGGCTCAGGTCGCAAGCGTTGCTGGAACCGACGGCAAAAACGCATTGGGCACAGTGCCTTGCGCCGCAAACGCCGGTGATCCGCTGCAAAGCTGCAATGCAGAGCTGCGCCGCCACGATGACGGCACGACAACCCTTGCTGTTGGCCTGGGCGGTGGGCAGGTGCGCAATATCTATTTCAAGGACGGCGTCCCTGAATCCAGCAGTTCGACCTCGAAGATGTCCTATGAAACGCGCGGCGATCTGTTGGTGATCTATATTGATCCTGGCGAAGTCTACGAAATCCCCAAGGCAGCGCTGACCCCTCAATAAGCGTGCTGCTGTCCGTCATAGGTTTCAAAGCACCCTGTGGTGGCCAGTGACAAATCATCGAACCGCTTTATCAGGCCGGACACGGCCTGATCGACGTCGATATCCGCTGTCGCTCCGCCCATGTCTGTCTGAACCCAGCCCGGATGGTAGATACCAACGGCAATACCGTCTTTTTTGAGGTCAGTCGCCAGATTACGTCCTAGATTCAACACCGCCGCCTTGGACGCGCGATAGATATAGCTGCCGCCCGGAGCACGGGTATGCGACGCCATTTGTGACGAAAGGATCGCCACCTTGCCGCCTGACGCGCGCAAGTTGGGCAACAGCGCTTGCACAGTCAGAAACACGCCAGTGACATTGGTCGCAAAGCTCTGCGCCCACATGTCAGCCGGGTAGTCGTCAATCGTGTGCCCCTTGTCCAGATACACTCCGGCGTTGCAGATCAGCAAATCAACAGGCTGGTCTTTCAACTGTTCTGCCATGGCCGATTGCTGCAAGGGATCAGACACATCAAGGCGAACCTGCAAACTGTTGTCACGTGCTGTTCCGGTGACGTTTTCACCCCGGTTGACGTAACATTGCGCCAGAGTTTGCCCGATGCCGCGATTAGCACCAGTGATCACGATGTGCATGGTTCAATTGGTCTTTCTGCTGGGGACAAACGGTAGTGGGGCCACCGGTACGCCGTCTTCGATCAGCGATTTCGCCTCATCTGGCTTGGCCTCGCCATAAATGGCGCGGTCCGGGGCTTCGCCCAAATGGATCTTACGCGCCTCGTTGGCGAATTCCTTACCTACATAATCCGAGTTCTCTTCGACATGGCGGCGTATCTTGGCCAGAACCTTCTCGATTTCCGGAGCCGGTGTGGCCACATCAATCTTGTCGTCCGCAGCGGGCAGTTGTTCCAGCTTCGGCTGCGCATTTCGTGCCGGACGGACACGCGGAGTCATGATCGCTTTTTCAACCTGCGTGCACCCGCAGACTATGCAAGTCACCATCCCCGTCGTGGCCAACTTGTCATAGGCTTCAGCGGATTGGAACCAGCTGTCGAACGTGTGGCCTTCAATGCATTTCAACGCGTATTGAATCATGTTCAGTCCAAAAAATTGATTGGCGAATAGATACCGACCAGAATGACAATATCAAGCCTCTCTGGCCCAATCTTAATGTGCGTAAGGCTTAAAGTCTCGTAACAGTTCGGCAAGCTCCGGAGAATGCATCTTGAGAGCTGCTTTTTTGAGCGGATACCACTTGCGTTTGCGCATCCCCTGTTCAGGGAAATCCTGCGAAACGGACCGCACAAGAACGGGGAAGACATCCACCAGAATCGGTACAGGCGGGCGATTCAGCCGGTGCTTGTGGTGTAAAAACTGCCCCAGCCGCCCCCCACTGCTTTGACCGGCCACACCTGCTTCTTCCCAAGCTTCCTGCAATGCCGTGTCAGCGCGTGATAAGCCGGGGATAAGCCAGCCTTTGGGAATAATCCAACGTTGCGCCCTGCGTGTCGTTATCAGCAAGACCTCGGGTCGATTGCCTTTGATCCGGTAACACAGCGCTGCAGCTTGCTGCAAAACGGGCTGTTCCGCAGCAATGAGATTTTCAAGACGCAGCAGCCGTGGCTTCATCGTTTGATGGTCCCTTCAGCCAGCACCTAATCCCTTCGCACTTGAGGTCAGTGAATACTCATTTTGTGGAAGGTTCGCGCAAGGATACCACATGATGTAGAATCCGCCAAGTCAGGCGCTTATGCTAAGGATTGATCTACATGCGGGACGAGAGTTGCCGCACCAGATCATCATGTGGAATATCGGCGTCGATTGCCAGCCGCCGCAGACCAAAATGCACACGCGCGATCTGCTGATAATACCGCGTGTAGACATAGTTTGTCCCGCCTCCGGCCAAAGCCCCAAGGACAGGAACTGACTGGGCTGCCAGTTTTTGCCCCAGCACAATCGAAAAGCGCGGCGCAACGGCAGCGATCAAACGCTGCATGGCCGGTCCCGTCAGCGTCAGACGCACCGAGAAAAAGCCAAGATCTGCACCGTCGTCATGTGACAGCGGACCAGCTGCGGACAGCACACGTACACAGTCGAACTTTACGTTTTCTGCAGATGGATCGAACCCTTCGCGGGCGGCGGCCCCCTGAATGGCGCGCAGCAGCATGGTGGTCGTTGCAGGCAGTTCCATCAGGGATGTGGAAACACCGCCCAGCCCCCCGGCCGCACCCATGGCCGTGGTCACGGCGGTGTTCACCCAAGGCTGTTGATCGGGAACAGCGCGCCGTGAACCCTGGGCCGCGTGCATCGCCAGCCACAAAGCCTGCTCGGTCGCTCCGGTCAGGCCATGCCGCACTGGTTCCGGCAATTTTTCCAGCAATGACTCGGCCGAGCCACCTAGCTTGTTCAGCAGTTTGACACCAGCCCCTCCGGCAGATCGGTAGTGATCCGCCAAACGATCCAGCTCGGCGTCTGTATCTACGTTTTCGACAAGAACCACGTTTTGCATTCACGCCCTCCTGCCTTTCAACATCGGCGTTGCGCGGTGTGGATTCAATAGGTCAGCGGCTCCAGCGGGTCACTGTCCCCTGAACGCCGCACCAGACACCGGGCACCAATTCCAACCCCAGAACACGGTCCGGGTTGGTGGGCGGCGGCATCACAACCCCTTGCAATCGGGTAAAGCCAAACCGTTTGTAATAGGATTCATCCCCCACCAACATGACGCGCTGCCACCCACGAGCTTGCCCGGCTTCGACACCGGCATGAATCAGAAATCGGCCCAACCCCTCGCCCTGATGGGTCGGGTGCACAGCAACCGGCCCCAGCAGCAGAGCATCGTGATCGCCAACATGGACGGGCCAGAACCGGATCGCACCGGCCAGAATGCCCTGACCGTCGCGCGCAACCAGAGACAGGCCCGCAACCGGAGGCACATCATCGCGCAACCGATATGACGACAATGCCTCACGACCCGGTGCAAAACACAGGTCATAGAGGGCTTCGACCTCCCACCAATCATCCGGCTCTTCCGGCCTGATCCCGAATTGCTGCACCCTGCCCTCTTTTCCTTGCTGGAATTCGCCCTAGCACTTCGGTACGCCTTGGGCAAACGCTTGGAGATCAGATGTTCTATCGCCCCGAAGACGGCCATGGCCTGCCGCACAACCCGTTCAACGCCATTATCACACCGCGCCCAATCGGCTGGATATCAACCCGGGATGCGGACGGGATCAACAATCTGGCGCCTTATTCCTTCTTCAACGGAGTTGCTTACACACCGCCACAGGTGATGTTTGCCACAACTGGTACCAAGCATGATCAGGATGGTGGCAAAGACAGTGTTGCCAATATCGAGGCAACGGGAGTTTTCTGCGTCAACGTGGTGGCCCATGCCCATCGTGATGCGATGAATGCCAGTTCCGAAGGTTTGGGAAAGCATGTTGACGAGTTCGCACATGCTGGGCTGACGCCAGTTGAATGCCAGACCATCCCTTGCGCCCGTGTCGAAGGGGCTCCAGCAGCCTTGGAATGCAAGCTGACGCAGATCGTGACCCTGCCCGGAGTGGCGAACCGGGTTGTGTTCGGCGAAGTGACAGGTGTGCATCTGCACGACGACCACCTTCGGGATGGCAAATTTGACGTGACTTCTTTCAAACCACTGGCACGGCTTGGGTACAGGGACTATTCGGTCGTGTCCGAGTTGTTCAGCCTTTCAAGACCGGATGACTAATGCCATTACCTGACGCATCGCGCCGATACCCAGTAACACTGCCGGACGGCTCGGATTACCCGGGGACGGTCTTCCTGTCTCAGGCCATCGACCACCCCAGAATAGAAACCGGTGATTACAGCTATGCGTCGGATTTCGACGTGCCCGAAGACTGGGCGAAACGGCTTGCCCCTTACCTGTTCCCGTTTTCCCGCGAAAAACTAGTTTTGGGTAAATTCTGTCAAATCGCCCACGGCGTCCGGTTCATCACTTCATCGGCCAACCACGCCATGGACGGGGCGACTTGTTACCCATTTCCGGTTTTCGATCCCGCAAAGCTGCTGGAGTATCAGCCGGACAGGCGCGATACCGTGATCGGCAATGATGTTTGGATTGCCTATGGCGCTTTGATCATGCCGGGGGCAAATATTGGCGACGGAGCAATAATTGGAGCAGGCTCTGTCGTGCGCGGAACGATCCCGCCTTATGCGGTCGTCACAGGCAACCCAGCCGAAGTGCGCCGATTTAGGTTTGACCGGGACACCATTGATCGATTGCTCGCCTTGAAATGGTGGGACTGGCCTGCCGATAGGATATCAGAGGCCGAGGATGCATTGTTGTCGGGCAATATCGAGGTGCTTGAACAAATGGCTCCATGAAAAAGGCGGCCCTCAAAGCCGCCTTTTGAAATCAGTGCCCGCCCAGAACGCCGGTGCGGACGGAGTAATCGACCGCCAGTTCGTAATCCGGGTCGTCGTCACTGTCGACCATCAGGTGACCAGCTTTGTTCAGCAGCTTGTGACAATCGCGGCTCAGGTGGCGTAGCATAACGCGTTTGCCCGCAGCCTCGTATTTTGCAGCGATGTTTTCGATGGCCTGAAGGGCTGACTGATCCACGACTCGGCTTTCGGCGAAATCGACGATGACAGTTTCAGGGTCGTTCGGGACATCGAACAATTCGATAAAGCCTTCCGACGATCCAAAGAACAGCGGCCCCTGAATTTCATAGACTTTCGCACCTTTCTCGGTCTCGGATTCGCGCGTGACGGCGTGAATGCGTTTGGCGTTGTTCCAGGCATAGGCCAGCGCCGAGACAATGACGCCGACCACAACCGCAACAGCCAGGTCTTCCATCACCGTCACGACAGTCACCAGAACGATGACGAAAGCATCCGTCATCGGCACTTTGCGCATGATCTTGAACGAGTTCCACGCGAAGGTGCCTATCACCACCATGAACATCACGCCGACCAGCGCGGCCAGCGGAATTTGCTCGATCAGAGGTGAGGCAAACAGGATGAAGACCAGCAGGAAAAGTGCCGCCGCGATACCTGCGATACGGGTACGTCCGCCAGATTTCACGTTGATCATCGACTGACCAATCATCGCGCAGCCGCCCATACCGCTGAAGAAGCCCGTTACAATGTTTGATGCGCCCTGAGCGATACACTCCTGAGACGCCCCGCCGCGCTTGCCGGTGATCTCGCCAACAAGATTCAGGGTCAGCAGGGATTCAATAAGGCCAATTGCGGCCAGAATGACAGCATACGGCAGGATGATTTCGAATGTTTCCCAGTTCAGCGGGACCATCGGAATGTGGAATGCAGGCAGGCCGCCTTCAATCGACGCCAGATCGCCAACGCGCGGGACATCCAGACCGAATCCGATCACCAGAGCTGCAACCACGAAAATTCCAGCCAGAGGCGCGGGAATAACGCGCGTGATGCGCGGCATGACCCAGATCACAACCATGGTCAGCGCCACAAGCCCTAGCATGGTGTAAAGCTGCATTCCCGACAGCCACTCACCACCGCTCATTCCATGACCGGTGTTTTCCATGGTTCCGGGCACCTTGAACTGCCCCATCTGGGCCAGAAAGATTACGATAGCCAGACCGTTCACAAAGCCCAGCATCACCGGATGTGGCACCAGCCGGATAAATCGCCCCCAGTGCATCGCCCCGGCAATGACTTGGAGAATCCCCATAAGAACAACGGTCGCAAACAGATATTCGACCCCATGCTCGGCCACCAGCGCGACCATGACAACCGCCAGCGCGCCGGTCGCGCCCGAGATCATGCCGGGCCGTCCGCCGATCAGCGCGGTAATCAAACCCACCAGAAACGCCGCATAAAGACCAACCAGAGGGTGCACGCCCGCCACAAAGGCAAAAGCCACGGCCTCGGGCACCAAGGCAAGAGCAACGGTCAGACCTGACAACAACTCAATCCGCAAGCGAGAGAAGGTCAGCCCCTCATCTGGCACCCAGCGCAGATCGGGCATGGCGACGCGTTTGGCAAAACTTGCCAGCAAGGCTCGGGGCATTGGTCAGTCCTATTGGGTTTTATGTTCGCGCGAAGGCGCCGTTGTAGCGGACGCGAGGGCATTGAGCTACTGCAGTACGTGGGATACAGCCATGCGCCCCACGCATGTCTTGGCCTCGCGGCAACGTGATTTGCGGGACCGTGGTCGAACGACCAACTCTGAGATCATGCGCTGGATCATCCTCTTTTTCCTCTCTGCCCTTCCCGCCTTCGCGCAGGACCTGCAAGGCAATGACACAGCCGGAAACTGGCGCGTGACCCATCACGAGATTTTCGGCATTTGGAATTCGATCTGCGACGAGCGCGAAGAAAATGGTGCGCTGAAGCAGCGGTGCTACATCCGGCGGGCAGAGGTTTTTTCACTTAGGCCCAAGTTTGCAGCGCAGTTCGTGTTCATTACGCCCGAACCCAACGGATTCAAAGTGGAATTCGGGATGGAGCCCGGCACCTTTTTCAGCCCATCTGGGTTTCGCATCGACAAGGGTGAAGAAACAATCTGGCGCACAAGGCGGCCGGGGTGTCTGACCGGGCTTGGCTGCATCTTCGAAGATCGGCGGGCTGAAGACATTTTGCAAGCAATGCTGACTGGGGATGCGTATCGCTTTGTCTTTCGCGACAGGCACGGGCAATCACAGGATTTAACCTGGCCTTTGGACACGTTCGGCACGGCCTGGGCTGACTTCACAGCGCAGTCGCAGAAGCGTAACCTGTTGCCGAAACAAGACTAACCCTCTTGTCAAACCGGGCCGCAACCCGCACAAATCCTACAGTATTCAAGATGTGGAGCAGGACAGTGACCCAAACCAAGATTGCCGTCATCGGCGGATCAGGCATCTATGACATTGATGGGCTGGAGAACTCGGAATGGGTCGAGGTTGAGACCCCATGGGGTGAACCCTCGGACCAGATCCTGACCGGGTCGCTGGAGGGTGTCGAAATGGCCTTTCTGCCACGTCACGGGCGTGGTCATGTGCATTCACCGACAGATGTACCCTATCGCGCCAATATCGATGCTTTGAAACGGTTGGGCGTAACGGACGTGATCTCGATTTCGGCCTGTGGATCATTTCGCGAGCATATGGCACCGGGCGATTTCGTGATTGTCGATCAGTTCATCGACCGGACTTTCGCAAGAGAAAAGAGTTTTTTCGGCACAGGATGCGTCGCCCATGTCAGCGTCGCGCACCCCACCTGCCCGCGCTTGTCGGACGCCTGCGAAACTGCAGGCAAGGCAGCAGGCATCACCATCCATCGCGGCGGCACCTATCTGGCGATGGAGGGACCTCAATTCTCGAGCCTCGCTGAATCCAAAATGTATCGCGAGCAATGGGGCTGCGACGTGATCGGCATGACCAACATGCCCGAAGCCAAACTCGCCCGCGAAGCCGAACTCTGTTACGCCTCGATCGCGATGGTCACTGACTATGACAGTTGGCACCCCGACCATGGTGAGGTGGACGTGACGACCATCATCGCCACCCTGACCGGCAATGCCGACAAGGGCCGCGCAATGGTCAAGGGCCTGCCCTCCCTGTTGGGAGGTGAGCGCGCACCCTGCCCGCATGGCTGCGACAGAGCATTGGAATATGCGATCCTGACCGCCCCCGAAAAACGTGACCCGGCGCTGTTGGCCAAGCTGGATGCAGTGGCCGGGCGCATTCTCTAGAGCCGCGTTAGGGCACGCGCGCCATGGCTGTCAGCAGGTCCTTTTCGCGGATCACGTTCAGCAAATCCCGAACCCTGACATCAACCGATTGCCCGTAGGTTTCCGGGCATTCGGGATCCGAGTCCAATCTCGCGTCAGGGTTGACACCGTCGCAATGCATCAATTGTGAAAAATCACCCACAGTAATCCCAGCGGGTCGAAAATTCACACCGATTGTGACTCTCTGCACCCTGTCGCGATCCGGGAACGCACCCGGTTGCAATGTGATCAGTTGCGTTTCAACCAGCGATTTCGTGACAACGCAGACTTTGTCGCGCGCCATCAAGGCCGCGACCATCTCACATGCGCAATCATCTTCTGTATCCGGCATCACGTTGGTGTTCTCCAGCCTCGAAACAGTTCCCTCAAAGGCGACGCGCCGACTTGCGGACGACATGTCGTGACCAGGTGCAGTGGCGTTTTCACCGTCGGAAAACCACGACTGTACGAGTTCGACCAACTGAACAAAATTCGGAAGCGCTTCGGTCAGGCCGTTCACATATTCGGAATTCTTGTAATAGGTGTTTTTGTCATCCTCATCAATTTCAAGCGGACACAGTTTGGTCATACGCTGCCCGTCGGCCGAGACACGTACCAGATCGCCAGCTTCGAAAGGTGCGGCGTTCAACAGGACGTTCATCCCGTTATACTTCACCACATCCCCCTTGTGCACGTCCGACATCACGAAATAGGCAAACCAACCCGCCACGAAAAACCCTGCCACCAGAGCAACCGAGACCAGTGTTAAAACTAACTTACGGGTCATGTCGCACCTATGGGTTTGGGCAACAGAAACCGTTTCCACAGGCATATTTGCCCGGACCACACAAAGCCAAGGAAACCGAGGGAACGCTGATCAAAGATGCGCAGACAAGCAAGCAAAGGAAAAATCTCATATCTAATCTCCTTAAAAAAATATCAGAATAGCACAAAACACTATACAAATCGAATCTCGCTGAACCCTAACCTGAACCAGAATGTCTGATCTCAGCCGAAGTCTGGCGGGCGCAGGAATTGTCAGGCAGCCGCAGTTTGGGTAAGCAAAACTTCAGGAATGTGTTTCGAGAAGAACCTTATGTCTTTAGAACTCTGGCTGGCCTTTGTCGCTGCTTCGACCGCCTTGCTGCTGATCCCCGGCCCGACCGTGCTGCTTGTGCTCAGCTATGCTCTGTCCAAGGGGCGCAGTGTTGCCATGGCATCGGCTACCGGGGTCGCTGTGGGTGATCTGGTGGCCATGACCGCCTCGCTGCTGGGGTTGGGCGCATTGGTATTGGCCTCGGCAAACTTGTTTTCAGTGCTCAAATGGATTGGGGCCGCCTATCTGGTCTGGCTTGGGATTAAACTGCTGCGCAGCGCCCCGGCCAGCGGGCTGAACACGGTCGATACCGGGCGCGATGTGACGGCGCGCAGTGTGTTTGGCCATGCGGCGGCCGTAACTGCGTTGAACCCGAAGTCCATCGCCTTTTTTATCGCCTTTGTGCCGCAATTCCTGCGCCCGGCCGATCCGCTGGGTCCCCAATTCACCATTCTGATCGTGACCTTTGTGGGATTGGCTTGGCTGAACGCGTTGGCTTACGCATTGCTGGCCGACCGGCTGCGGCGGCTGATTGGCCGCGCCAGCGTCATCACGGCAATGACACGTTTTGGCGGGCTGACCCTGATCGGGATGGGCGTGGCCACAGCGGTTCTGCGCCGCCCGGCCTGAGGCGCCCTCAATCCTCGGCGTGGTCTTTCATGAAACCGCGAATAAACCTGCGGATTTCACGTGCGGCCGAGGTGTCAAGCTCCTTGCATAACTCAACAAAAGCGTCGCGTTCGTCCTTGTCCAAGCGCAGGACCAATTGACTGTTTTTCTTGGTTGATCCCTTGCCGTCTTTCTTAGCCACGCGCACTGTCCCCAACAAAAGTTTGCAATTTTAGACGATACATTGTATATACATAGCATAGTGATTGTCGTTATCGAGCACCTAACAACAATAAAAGGAATATGGCAATGAACCTTCATGCTGCTCAGGCATTTCTTTTGCGAGATCAACGCAATTGGCGCAAACCGCACCTTTCGTGGCTGCCGTCCACGCTGTACCGCTATTACAGCCTGCCGAAAGCCATAATCTCGCGCCGTTCCTGATCGCGCATTTGAATTGTTCCTTGCATGGCTAACCCTCATGGGCGAAACACACTTTGGTGTTTGAGGCAAAAAGGGTTGGCCCATGTCCAAGAGCAAAACTGTAAAAGATTACATCCGTACCATCGTCGATTTCCCGCATGAGGGGATCATGTTTCGTGACGTGACCACTCTGTTTGCCGACCCGCGCGGGTTTCGAATGGCAATTGACCAGATGCTGCACCCCTATGCCGGCGAACGAATTGACAAAGTTGTGGGCCTTGAGGCGCGCGGTTTCATTCTGGGCGGCGCGATTGCGCATCAACTGAGCGTTGGTTTTGTGCCGATCCGCAAAAAAGGTAAGCTGCCCGGCACAACAATCAGTCAAGACTACAAATTGGAGTATGGTGAGGCGATTGTTGAGATTCACGACGATGCCATCCAACCCGGCGAAAAGATTCTGGTGGTCGACGATTTGCTGGCCACGGGCGGCACTGCAGCAGCAGGCATCAAGCTGATCGAGCGACTTGGAGGCGAGATCGTCTCGTGCGCGTTCATCATCGACCTGCCCGAGTTAGGAGGGCGCAAAGTTCTGGAAGAGATGGGAATGGACGTGCACATCCTGTGCGAGTTCGAAGGACTCTAACCCAGATACCTTCACAAAAGCGTGACTGGAAAGCAAAAACCGCGCTGGCTTAGCGCGGTATCTCATTTCTTCAATCCACAAATCAGCGCAAAACAAGTGATCTTGCTGTGAACGTGCCGCGTACTTCGGATGATGCTGTTTGAAGCATTCTAACCTTGGGAGTTTAAGTTATGTTCCGCAAATTTGCCGCTGCCGGTGTAGCCTCGATCCTGTTCAGCACCACTGCATTGGCCGATGGTCACGGCAAGGACATTGTTGACACCGCTGTTGCCGCTGGCAGCTTTGAAACACTCGTCGCCGCTGTGCAGGCCGCCGAACTGGTGGAAACACTGAAAGGCGAAGGTCCGTTTACCGTATTTGCCCCCACCGATGATGCATTTGCGGCTCTGCCCGAAGGAACGGTCGAAAACCTGTTGAAGCCGGAAAACAAAGATCAGCTGGTTGCCATTCTGACCTACCACGTTGTGCCGGGCAAAGTGATGTCAGGGGATCTGAGCGACGACATGACCGCCGCAACTGTTCAGGGCGGTGATATCACCATCGATCTGGATTCGGGTGTGATGGTGAACGACGCCAACGTTGTTCAGGCTGATATTGAAACCAAGAACGGCGTGATTCACGTGATTGACAAGGTGATCCTGCCTGCGTCGTAAGAGATTTCCGAACACGGCCCGGGTCTTGGGCCGTGTTCATTCATTCAGGACCGCGCCGGGGTTCATGATGCCCTGCGGGTCCAACGCCGCCTTGATGGCCCTCATGGCGCCCAGCTTAACCGGGTCGCCATAGCGCTCAAGATCGTCCGTCTTCAAGCGCCCCACCCCATGTTCAGCACTGACCGAGCCGTCATATGCGTCAACAAGATCATGCACCGCTTGTTTGATCGCGCCTCTTTGACCCTCAAACTCTGATCGGTTCTGTCCTTTCGGCGGGAACACGTTGTAATGCAGATTTCCATCCCCAAGATGGCCAAAGCAATTGATCCGAAATTGCCCACGGTCAGCGATCATCTTTCCACCTTCGCGAATGAAGTCGGGAATTCTGGAAATCGGGATCGATATATCATGGCTCGAGACCGAACCGACCAAACGATTGGCTTCGGGGATGCGTTCACGCACCGCCCACAAATCGGCGCGCTGCGCCTCACTTTGCGCAATGACCCCGTCCTGAACCAGACCAAGGCTTTCTGCATGGTCGTAAAGGTTCTCCAGCGCATCTGACGATGACTGCCCTTTTGCCAGACCCAACTCGATCAATACGCTCCATTCCGGCGGCGCGCCGAAGGGTCGACGAACATCCGGCAGAACCTCAGTCAGGAAATCCAGCCCCTGCCGGTGGATCAGTTCAAAGGTGCTGACGGCCTCACCCACCTGATCCCGTGCCAGCGCCAGCAAGTCGATGGCCGCTTCGGGCGAAGCAACTTGAAACATCGCAGTGCCAACGGCGGCAGGTCGGGGAAACAGCTTGAGCGACGCGGCGGTAATGATCCCCAACGTGCCCTCGGCCCCGATCAGAAGGTCCCGCAGGTCGTAACCCGTGTTGTCCTTTCGCAACCGGCTGAGACCATGCCAGATCTCGCCATTGGGCAGCACCGCCTCAAGTCCCAGACACAGGTCGCGCGCGTTGCCATAGCGCAAGACATTGACGCCCCCGGCATTGGTCGACAGGTTGCCCCCGATCCGGCAGGACCCCTGCGCCGCCAACGACAGCGGAAATAGACGGTCCGCCGCCTCAGCCGCGGCCTGAACGTCTTGCAGAATGGCCCCAGCTTCGGCGATCAGGATGTTCTCGGTCGGAAAAACAGACCGAATGGCATTCATTCGTTCCAATGCGATCAGCAAGGGCTCCTGGCCCTCTGACATCACCTGCCCGCCAACCAGACCTGTACCGCCGCCGTAGGGTACAACCGGCACCCGCTCCACCAAAGCCAACCGAACCAGCGCGGCAACCTCTTCAGCGGTGCGAGGCAAAGCCAACACACCGATCTGCCCGGCAAACCGCCCGCGCGGTTCTTCCAGATACCGTTCTTCAACGGGGCGCAGGATTTCGTCGCCCAATTTCGAACGGATCAGTGCAGCAAAACTGTCATCAGCGGGGTTCAAACTCATACGTTTTCAATGCCCAAGCAACGCGGTTGCGGCAAGCCCTATTCCAGATCAATCATATACTGCGGCTCCAGCACAATGACCGTCGGTCGATCTGGGAGATCCCTCAGAGATACGGTAATCTCTGACACCCCGTTACGTTCAACTGGAAATGTATCCCGAATATCGACCAGAAACCTGTCCAGCGAGAACCCCGAAAACCAGTGCATCGGAATGATCACCGAACTCTTCAACCGCTTCAAGACCGAGATCATGTCCGGCAAAGGCATTGTCGTCCCGCCATCAACCGCGGCCATAACCACATCCAACCGCCCCAGCGCAGCAAACTGTTCGTCTGACGGCACATGATGCAGATGACCCAGATGACCGATACATAGCCCCTCGACCTCGAACACAAAGATCGAATTCCCGCGCTCTTCGACACCGCCATAGGCTGAACGAATATCGGTCGAAACATTGCGCACCAGCAACTCTCCTAGATCAAGGTGATGCTCAATACCCTGCCCGAACTCGCCCCATCCCGGCAAAACATGCGGGATCGCCGGGTCGGGATGGGCCGTCCAATGGGTAGAGTGGGCATGGTTCATCGTCACAACGTCGGGGATAAGGTCAGCGCTGCCGATGAACCCGGTGAAGTCGGTCACGGCATTCAGCCCACCCCGCGTCTGAATCAGAAAAGACGCGTGCGCGATATAACTGATCCGCACCGAAAATTCCGGCACCGGGTCTTGCCAGGCAGCTTTGTGAAGGTACTCAATCCCCGGCGCGGCATCTGCGATCGCAATACAATGGCTCGGCCGCCGATCCTGCGCCGCGGCCCCGCCCGAAATCACCATCAATGCCGCAACCAACCAGCGCATACGGCAAGTGTAGCGCAGAACGCGCCCAAGTCATGCCCCTTGTTCATCTGGCCTAAAATACTTCGGGGAGGGCGCGGCTTGCCGCAAATGGGGGCAGAGCCCCCTACCCAGCGTCGGTTTTCCCGCGCCGGTCGGACCGCAGGCTGGCATACAGAACATGCGTCCGCCACCGCCCGTTGATCTGGAGGTAGGACTGCGCAACGCCTTCATATTTAAAGCCCGAGCTTTCCAGCAGCCCGCGCGACGCCTGGTTTTCGGGCAGGCAGGCGGCTTCAATCCGGCTCAGATCCAGACGAGTAAAGGCGTGATGCACCATGGCCCCGATCGCCTCGCGCATGTATCCCTGACGGGCAAAAGCCTGGCCGGTCCAGTACCCTAGGGTACCGGCCTGCGCGGGCCCACGCCGTATGTTGTCCAGCGTTATGGCCCCAACCAAGACATCGTCTTCCCGGCGAAACAGAAATAGCGGTATGGCAGTCCCGCTTGCGACCGAGCGCTGCGCCCAATAGACCCGGTTGGTAAACGATTTGCGGCTTAGATGGTCGTTTGCCCAGATCGGCTCCCACGGTGTCAAATAACCCTGTGACGCCCGTCGCATCGCCGCCCAGCCATTGAAATCGGAATGGGCAGGCGGGCGCATACTCAACCGCGCGGTTTCGAGTTTCAGCTTGCGTCTGCCCAACAGCATCACGCCGCCCGCCTCTCCTGCAGTTCAGCCAGTGTCGGCGCGCCTGAAACCGGACCATACAGCGCCAGTGCCGCCGGGGCTTGCAGGGCCATGGTCTCCGCGAAGGCGCGCACATCCTCGGTACCAACCGCATCGATCTTGGCAACGGTATCCTCTAGCGAAGGCACCCGGCCCCAGATCTGCACCAGCCGTGCCAGACGCTCCGCGCGGTTCGACGGGCTTTCCAGCCCCATCAGCATCCCGGCCTTCATCTGGGCGCGGGCACGAGCAACCTCTTCCGGGCTCATGTCTTCAGCGGCGCGTTTCATCTCATCGATGGTGATCGCTGCCAACTCACCCACCTGATCCGCCGAAGTTCCGGCATAGATCGTGGTGGTTCCGGTATCAGCATAAGCACCAGCCTGAGCAAAGATCGTGTAACACAGCCCACGCGTCTCGCGCACTTCCTGAAATAGACGCGAAGACATGCCACCACCCAGAGCAGTCGAATAAATCTGTGCTGTGTAAATAGCATCGTCGCGGTAACCCGGGCTTTCCAGCGCCAGTGCGAAATGAGCCTGTTCCAGCTCTTTCTCTTGCCGCGCTTCGCCGCCAGTGAAACGGGCCATTTCGGGGATCAGACCTTTGCGCGGCTGCAAATGGCCAAACATCTCTTCGGCCACTTTCATCAGCTGATCATGATCAACAGCGCCAGCCGCCGACAGAATCATCTGTTCCGGCCCATAGTGCTGGGCCACGAAACCCGACAGATCCTCGCGTGAAAACGCGCTGACCCGTTCGGTCGGGCCCAGAATGGTGCGGCCCAAAGGCTGATCGTGATAGCTCTGCTCTTGCAGCCAATCAAAGATCACGTCATCGGGCGTGTCATATGCCTGACCGATTTCCTGCAGGATCACGCCACGCTCGACCTCGATCTCGCGCGGATCAAATACCGGGTTGAGAACGATGTCACCGATCACGTCCATCGCCAACGCCACGTCGTCCTTGAGAACGCGCGCGTAATAGGCCGTCACCTCGCGCGAGGTATAGGCGTTGATGTAACCGCCCACATCCTCGATCGCTTCGGCGATCTGCAGCGCCGAACGTCGCTTGGTTCCCTTGAACGCCATATGTTCAAGAAAGTGCGCAATACCGTTCTGTTCGATGCGCTCATGCCGCCCACCTGCGGTCACCCAGATGCCGATGGCTGCCGATTGCAGCCCCGGCATATGTTCACTGACGATACGAAAGCCGTTCTTCAGTTGGTCTTGTCTGACAGTCACTCAGCGATATGCCTTCTGATATGATCCTCAAGGGCGCCCAGATCATTGGCAATGCGGGTCACCCGTTCCGGACGTTCATACAGATCAGACATGCGGGATGGAAGAGGCGGATGTACGTCGCTCGCCTTCTCAACCGCCGCCGGGAACTTGGCGGGGTGTGCAGTTGCCAGCGTGATCATCGGAATGTCGGCGGCACGCTGGTCTTCTGCTACTTTGATGCCAATCGCGGTATGCGGGCAGACCAGTTCCGCGCTATGAGCCAGCGTAGAATTGATGGTGGCAAGCGTTTCTTCTTCGGATACACGCCCCGAGTCAAAAATCTCACCCAGCGCTTCCATCGCGCCCTGGCTGACATTGAAACCCCCGTTCTTGAGCTCATCCATCAACTGCGCCACGGCGCCGCCATCCTGGCCATAAGCATAATACAGCGCCCGTTCAAAGTTCGAGCTGACCTGAATATCCATCGACGGGCTAATCGACGGGATGGTGTCGCCCTTGAAATACCCCTCGCCCGACAGGCAGCGGTGCAAGATGTCGTTCTGATTGGTCGCCACGACCAGCCGATCGATCGGCAGGCCCATGCGCTTGGCTAAATACCCTGCGAAGATGTCGCCAAAATTGCCGGTCGGCACCGTGAAGCTAACCTTACGATGCGGTGCACCGAGGCTGACGGCGGCCGTAAAGTAATAGACAATCTGCGCCAGAACCCGCGCGAAATTTATCGAGTTCACCCCCGCCAGTTTCACGCTGTCGCGAAACTCGAAATCGTTGAACATATCCTTCAGCGCTGCCTGACAATCGTCGAAATCGCTGTCCACTGCCAACGCATGCACGTTGCTGTCCGCAGGTGTTGTCATCTGGCGGCGCTGCACCTCGGAGACACGGCCATGGGGAAACAGGATGAACACATCCACTGCATCCAGCCCCCGGAAGGCCTCGATGGCTGCCGATCCGGTATCGCCACTGGTCGCACCCACGATGGTCACGCGGTCGCCACGGCGTTTCAGGGCCACCTGGAACAGCTGACCGATCAGTTGCATGGCGAAATCCTTGAAGGCCAACGTGGGGCCGTGGAACAACTCCAGCAGGAAATGGTTTTCGTTCAGCTGCTTTAGCGGCGCGCGGGCGTCATGGCCGAAGCCTTCATAAGCGCGGGTGATGATGGCCTTGAACTCATCCTCGGCAAAGGACTCGCTGACATAGGGCCACATCACGCGGAACGCGATCTCTTCGTACGACAAACCTGCCAAGGCTGCGATCTCGTCCTGCGACATCACTGGAATCTCGGCAGGCAGATACAAGCCGCCGTCGCGGGCCAATCCGGTCAGCATCGCCTCTTCAAAAGTCAGTTCGGGCGCCTGCCCACGGGTCGAGATGTATTTCATGTCGCGTCACTCTCAGAATTGGCGCGGCTGCGCCACAGGAAGTATCCGGTCATCGCGGCCCAGACCAGAGCCAGACCAAACCAGGTGATTGCATATTGCAGATGATCGTTGGGGATGCCCACCGTATCAACCGGCAAGGGCGTCACGTTCGGGTCGGTCTCGGACCGGGCGATCAACAGCACCGGTTCGGCGCCCAAAGCGGCAGCCAAATTGGGCACGTCGCGGGCAAACCAGATATTGGCTTCTATATCAGCTTCGGGCGTATAGCTGTCGATCTCATCCGGCCAGTGCAGGTTGCCGGTGATTTCCATCGGACCAGTCAGGCGATCCGCCTGTTTGGCGGTTGTCGGAATATAGCCCCGATCCACCAAAATAGTCCGGTCCCTGGTGCTGAAAGACTGAATGATCCGATACCCTGCCCCGACGTGCTTGACCGAGACGAGAACATGAATTTCGCCTGGCTCCAGCTCGCCCGAAACGGTCACCGGAAGGTATTTGTCTGCGCCCACTGAGACCTGTGGCGGCAAGGCGACGGGATCGGCTGAGATTCGGCGCTCGATTTCGCTCAGCACGTTCTGTTTCCACGCCAAACGCTGCATCTGCCAGATACCCAGCCACAGCAGCACCCCCAGACCAGCAAGGCCGAAGATCAGCAGGAACAGAATGCGGCGCATGTCAGGAACAAACCTCGTTGCAGGAACCGGCGTCTTGTTAAGGGGGGCGTGCACCAAATTGCAACCACGCAATTGTATGGGGCGCAATCTTGCGCCCGTAATAGAGAAAAAGCCGCCCCGAAGGGCGGCTTTTGCAATTGGATCACCTGAACAGCGTTACATCAGCGGGGCTTGACCCCAGATGTAGACGGCGAAAAACAGGAACAGCCAGACAACGTCAACGAAGTGCCAGTACCAGGCGGCCGCCTCGAACCCGACATGTTTCTCGGGCGTGAAATCCCCCTTCAGAGCCCGGATCAGACAAACCGACAGGAAGATCGTACCGATAAGCACGTGGAAACCATGAAAACCGGTTGCCATGAAGAAGTTCGAATAGAACTGATCTCCGCCGAATTTCCAGCCTTCATGAGCAAGCAGTTCATAGTACTCAAATGCCTGCAGACCCGTGAATGCGACACCCAGAGCAATACCAATGGCCAGACCCTGCACCAGCGCCTTGCGGTCATTGCCATGTACCAACGCATGGTGTGCCCAGGTGATGGCACAGCCTGACAGCAGCAGGACCAGAGTGTTGATCAGCGGCAGGTGGAACGGGTCAACCGCGTGGATATCTGGCTGGATGTATTCAGTGCCCGCATAGTCGTACATCGGGTACATGCGATGTTTGAAGAACGACCAGAACCAGGCGAAGAAGAACATCACCTCGGACATCACAAACAGGATGAAACCATAGCGCAGGCCGATGCGGACGACGGGTGTGTGATCGCCCTGGCGGCTTTCAACCACCACTTCGGACCACCATGCGAACATGGTGTATAGCACCGCGACCAGACCGGCCCAGAACATCCACGGCGTAATGCCATGCATCCAAAGGACGGCTCCGAACAGCATCACAAAGCCACCAACGGCTCCGATCAGAGGCCAGATCGACGGGGCCAGAATGTGATAATCGTGGTTTTTAGCGTGTGCCATCAGCGTCCCTCACCTACAGGCGTTAGTTCTTTGTTGTCTCAGCCTGCACGTCAAGGGCAGCGTAGCCCTCCGGCAGGTCAATTTCGTAGAATGTATACGACAGAGTGATCGTATGAACATACTTGGCTTCAAGATCATCGACCATTTCAGGATCGACGAAGAAAGTTACCGGCATCTCTACGCGTTCGCCGGGTTGCAGCACCTGCTCTTCAAAGCAGAAACAGGCAATTTTCTGGAAATACCCCCCCGCCGAATAGGGGGCCACGTTGTACGAGGCCTGACCGGCAATCGGGCGGTCCGTTGGGTTATAAGCCTCATAAAAGGCCAAACCGGTCTCACCGATGCGCACTTCCATCTCGCGTACAACAGGCTTGAATTCCCAGGCCATGTCCTTGGCCTTGGAGGCGTCAAACCGTACGGTAATGGTGCGATCCAGAATGTCATCGGGCGCTGCTTCGGCCACACCTGTGGTGCCACCAAACCCTGTCACCCGGCAGAACCAATCGTAAAACGGCACAGAAGCCCAGGCCAGGCTGCCCATCAGAACAACCACACCGACAGTCTGAACAACCGTTTTCTGGGGGCCGGTCAACGCCATCAGTTCTGAATCTCCTGTGTTGCCATACCGAAATCCGTGCCCGACACCTTTACGACCGTCAGCCCGAAAATGATCACGATAAAGGCAGCCAGTGTCAGAGCAACGCCCAGATTGCGGCTGAAACGGCGCTGATGCAGTTCGTGGTTTTTGCTCAGACTCATGACCAGCCTCCCAGCCCATAGGGTTTCAGCAGCGCCTCAGACAGAATGGCGCCGAAATGCAAGAAGAGGTAGAGCAACGACAATTTGAAAAAGCTGCGCTCGACCTTGAAGTTGTCGACCTCGGAATCCTCTTCCGTCCGACGCGAGATTTGCCAAGCGCCCCGCAGGAACAACGCGTTCAATACCAAAGCAACGGTCAGGTAAATTGGTCCACCAATGCCAGAGAACGCGGTTCCCACCGCCAGAATGGCCAGCAAAGCCGTGTAGAAAAGTATGTGTACCCGTGTGGCGCGGCGACCATGCGTGACCGTCAGCATCGGCACGCCCGCATCGTCATAGTCCGAGCGCATGAACAGAGCCAACGCCCAGAAATGCGGTGGGGTCCACATGAAGGTCAGGGCAAACATCAGCCACGGCTCAACTGACATCGACCCGGTTGCGGCGACCCAACCAATGACGGGCGGGAATGCACCTGCAGCACCGCCGATGACGATGTTCTGCGGTGTCGAACGCTTCAGCCACATCGTATACACAACGACATAGAAGAAGATGGTGAATCCCAGGAACGCGCCTGCAAACCAGTTGGTTGCAAGGCCCAGCATGATCACCGAAAGACCAGACAGCGCCAGACCGATGGCCAGCGCCTCGCCCTCTTCTACTTTGCCGGACGGGATCGGGCGGCCCTTGGTGCGTTTCATCACCCGGTCGATATCCGCATCCCACCACATGTTCAAAGCGCCAGAGGCCCCGCCGCCGATAGCGATGAACAGGATGGCACAGAAGCCGACAACGGGATGTACGGTAACAGGCGCCGCCAGCAATCCGACCAGCGCCGTGAAAACGACCAGAGACATCACACGCGGCTTCAGCAGGGCGAAGTAATCGCCAAAGCTGGCCTCGTCCGCCTGGGCTGTCGCGGTGCTGGCATTGATGCTTGCGTCGGTCATTTTCGGTCCTTCTGGGGCGAAAGCTGCGCGGTTCACCCGCGCAGCCTGCTTTTCATATCAGGTGGGGACTATCCCTGCCCTTAGCGCGCTCAGTTCGAAGCGACCTGATAACTTTGTGGCAGTCCCGCATATTCGTCGATCGCACCTTGTAGCCACTGGTCATAGGCTTCTTGACTGACCACTTTGACGGTGATCGGCATATAGGCGTGGTCTTTGCCACAAAGTTCCGAACACTGGCCGAAATAGATGCCTTCTTTCTCGGCTTCGAACCACAGCTCGGCCAGGCGTCCGGGCACACCGTCCTGCTTCACACCGAAGGACGGGATGGTCCAGGAATGGATCACGTCAGACGCCGTGACTTGCATCACGATGACCTTACCAACCGGAACAACAACGGCGGTATCGGTGGCCAGCAGCCATTCGTCGTCGCTGTAACCCGCGTCGGCCAGCTTGGCACGCATGGCGTCATCCAGAACAAACGGGGTCACGTCCGCATCGGCTGGGCGCGCACCTTCATCCAGGGTCGCAGGGTGGCCGAGAAGATAGCTGTCGAACGCAAAATCGTGATCAACATACTCGTAAGTCCAGTACCACTGGTTGCCGACCACCTTGATGACAATGTCGCCTTCAGGAATTTCCTGCTGCTTGAACAGAACCGGCAATGAGAACGCGCCGATGAACACCAGAATCAGGATCGGACCCAGGGTCCAGGCAATTTCGACCGGGGTATAGTGCGAGAACCCCGCCGGGGTCGGGTTTGCGCGTTTGTTGTAACGCACGATGCAGTAAATCAACAATCCGGCAACCAGCAGGCAGACGGCGGTGATGATCACCAGAATCATGCCGTCCAGACGCTGAATTCCTGTGGCAAGGCTGGTGGCTGCTGGCTGAAAACCCATGCCGCCGTCGACCGGCTTGCCAATAATCTCAAGCTCCTGAGCCATGGCGGGAAGGCTGGAGAGGGCTGTCATAAACCCTGAAAGCATCAAAGCATTCTTCATATTCTGTCCTGATCGTTTGATCTTTGCGTCCCTGGCGAAAAGGTGTGAATCGGTCGCACCTCTCCCGTTGTCTTTGGCCGCGTTAAAAACCATATTCCTTCGGGTAGATAAAGCAAAATGCTTGCGTCAAACAGACGCTATTTTTGATCTGGATCAAACCCGAAAGGTCACAACCCATGCCCGACGCCCCATTTCGCCCCTTTGAAAGCGCCCTACCGCATGATGAAGCGCTATCTATTTTGCAATCGGCGACCGCCGGGGCTGAGGACGGAGAACTGTTTGTCGAGCGTCGAAAGTCCGAGTCATTGGTGTTTGATGACGGGCGTCTGCGCACTGCTTCTTATGATGCCTCCGAGGGATTCGGCCTGCGCGCGGTCCAAGGCGAAGTCGCAGGTTACGCACATTCAACGGACGTTTCGATTCCTGCGCTGAAGCGGGCTGCTGAAACCGCGCGTCTGGCCGTTGGGGATGGCGGCGGGACGCTGGCCGGGGCACCCCGGCCCACCAACACGCGCCTCTACACCGACGATGACCCCATCGACTCTGCTGAGTTTCCGGTCAAGATCGAAACCCTGCGCGAGATCGATGCCTTTGCCCGCGATATGGATCCGCGCGTTGTGCAGGTCAGTGCAATGATTTCGGCCGCTGTTCAAGAGGTCGAGATTCTGCGCCCCGATGGCGTGATGGTGCGCGATGTACGTCCGATGACACGCGTGAATGTTTCTGTGATCGTGGAACAGAACGGACGCCGCGAAAGCGGTTCGGCAGGTGGCGGCGGGCGCGTGGGCCTGAGCGGGTTGATTGATCCGGCAGATTGGCAGGCCAAGGCCCGTGAAGCCCTGCGTGTTGCCTTGGTCAATCTGGATGCGGTCCCGGCCCCCGCAGGTGTGATGGAAGTAGCGCTTGGACCCGGCTGGCCCGGTATTCTTCTGCACGAAGCCATCGGCCACGGATTGGAGGGGGATTTCAACCGCAAGGGCAGCTCGGCCTTTGCCGGGCTGATGGGTCAGCAGATCGCCTCAAAAGGTGTAACCGTTGTGGATGACGGCACCATAGCCGATCGTCGCGGCTCGATCACCGTGGATGATGAGGGCACGCCCAGCTCTCGCACGGTGCTGATCGAAGACGGTGTCCTGACCGGCTATATGCAGGACCGCCAGAATGCGCGGCTGATGGGTGTCGCGCCCACAGGCAACGGGCGGCGGCAGAGCTATGCGCACAAACCCATGCCACGTATGACCAATACGATCATGCTGGGGGGCGAGTCCGATCCTGCAGCTTTGGTCGCGGATATCAAGGACGGCATCTGGGCGGTGGGATTCGGCGGCGGTCAGGTGGACATCACCAATGGCAAGTTCGTTTTCTCGTGCACCGAAGCCTACCGGGTCGAAAACGGCAAGATCGGCGCGCCCGTCAAAGGAGCCACGCTGATTGGTGACGGGCCATCCGCTTTGAAACGTATCCGGGGGCTCGGCAACGACATGGCGTTGGATCCTGGCATGGGCACCTGCGGAAAAGATGGGCAATGGGTACCGGTGGGCGTCGGGCAGCCGACCGTCCTGATGGATGGGCTGACTGTTGGCGGCTCGGCGGCCTGAGTCGCAAAAGACTGTAAAACACGGGCACAGGGTTAACCTTGCGCCCGTGCGCCAAACCCACAAACCGTTGAAAGGTGCTTTGCTTCAAAAAATTCAGCTTTTGGATTCTCATTTTCTTTCAATAGCTTAATGTAATTTTGAGTAACAATTTCGGGCAAATACAGATCTAATTTTCCACGATTTACAGGCTGTTAACCCGCCTTCTTGTAAACCAGTTTTGCAACAAGGCGGAGCACCGGATGACCGAAGAGCAGCTTTCTTCCAATCACCCCCCACTCCCACCCACCACGGAAGAGGACCGGTTTTCGTGGCTTCGCCTTTTGCGTTCTCGCAAGGTTGGTCCGGCGACGTTTCGCCGACTTCTGCGGGAGCATGGCTCGGCGCAGAACGCGCTGGCCGCGCTGCCCGAAATGGCACGCGCCGCCGGAATAGAAGGGTATGAAATCTGCCCCCCCGGCGTGATCGAGGCGGAGCTCAAGGCCGCAAAAGCCGCAAAAGCGCGGCTTTTGTGCCTTGGGTCCGCTGCTTTCCCATCAGCCTTGAATGATCTGAACGATGCGCCCCCGATACTGTGGGCGATCGGCAACGTTTCCCTGCTGCAACAGCCAGCAATTGCGATGGTCGGTGCGCGAAACTGTTCCTCGCTTGGTGCACGGACGGCCCGAGGGTTGGCCACCGATTTAAGCGGCAAGGGACATGTGATCGTCTCTGGCCTGGCCCGTGGAATTGATACGGCAGCGCACATGGCAGCCCTGACTTCCGGCACCATCGCTGTCATGGCGGGCGGCGTGGATGTGATCTATCCGGCAGAGAATACAGAATTGGCCCATGACATCGCCTCCGAGGGGCTGCGCCTGTCGGAACAGCCGATGGGCGTGACACCTCAGGCCCGGCACTTCCCCCGTCGTAATCGGATCATCTCGGGCCTCGCGCAGGCTGTTGTCGTGGTCGAGGCTGCCGCCAAATCCGGCAGCCTGATCACGGCACGCGATGCCTTGGATCAGGGGCGCGAGGTTCTGGCCGTTCCCGGCCACCCCTTTGACGCGCGGGCCGCCGGGTGCAATCTTTTGATTCGGGATGGGGCTACCCTGGTCCGGTCCGCTGAGGACGTGATTGAAGCCTTGCCGCCAAAGGACAACCTGTTTTCACGTCACCCTGAGCGGCCACCTACCCCCGTCGTGCACCCCACCCAAGACTTACACATTCAAATCCTTGAACGACTTGGCCCCTCACCCATTGCAGAAGACCAGTTGTTGCGCGACATCGCGGCCTCGGCTGGTGAGCTTGGCCCTGCATTGGTCGACCTGGAACTGGAGGGGCGAATCCAGCGGCAGCCTGGGGGTCTATTGTCCCTGGCAGGCTGATTGTACCACGTTCCAGAAACATAGTGTTGGCCCGTCCGGTGACGCAGGACCTGTAATAGTGACTTGAAATCACGTTGTTTTTCGGCCTGCAAAAGGAACGCATTGACAATTCCCGCTTGCCCCACACATTTTGCACCACCATAGAAGGCGTCAAATTCGTCGAGCGAGGTTTCCCCTTAAATGCCTGTAGTTGTTGTAGAATCTCCGGCCAAAGCTAAAACAATCAATAAATATCTCGGCCCCGACTACACAGTTTTGGCCTCTTACGGCCATGTGCGGGACCTTCCCCCGAAGGATGGATCAGTCGATCCCGAGCATGAATTTTCCATGAAATGGGAAGTCGGCAATGACAGCCGCAAGCATGTCAAAGCCATCGCTGACGCGCTTAAAGAAGACAACGCACTGATCCTCGCCACCGACCCTGACCGTGAAGGCGAGGCGATCAGCTGGCACCTGCAGGAGGCGCTGACCAAACGCCGCTCGATCAAGAAAGATACGCCGGTCAGCCGAGTAACTTTCAATGCCATCACCAAAGAAGCCGTCACTCAGGCGATGCAGAATCCGCGTCAGGTCGACATGCCGCTGGTCGAGGCCTATCTGGCCCGCCGCGCATTGGACTATCTGGTGGGCTTCAACCTGTCGCCCGTTTTGTGGCGCAAGCTGCCCGGTGCGAAATCAGCTGGGCGCGTCCAATCGGTCTGTCTGCGTCTGATCGTCGAACGCGAGATGGAGATCGAAGCGTTCAAGCCAGTCGAATACTGGTCGGTCAAAGCACTGTTCGAGACTCCGCGAGGTCAAACCTATGAGGCGAGACTGGTCACGCTGGCAGGAAAAAAGCTGGACAAACATGATCTGGCCAATGCGACCCAGGCGGAACTGGCAGTACAGGCCATCACCAGCCGCGCACTCAGCGTCACTTCGGTCGAGGCCAAGCCCGCCGCTCGAAACCCCAGCGCGCCATTCATGACGTCAACCTTGCAGCAGGAAGCAAGCCGCAAGTTCGGTATGGGTGCACGCCACGCGATGCAAGTCGCGCAGCGGCTCTATGAGGCGGGCTACATTACCTACATGCGGACCGACGGCATCGACATGGCGCCTGAGGCCGTGGTGGCAACGCGGGATGCCATCGGGGATCGTTTTGGCGCAGAATATGTTCCGGACAGCCCGCGCATCTACAAGAACAAAGCCAAGAACGCGCAGGAAGCGCACGAGTGTATCCGCCCGACGGATATGGCCCGCGACGCCAAGGCGCTGAAAGTCACGGATGACGATCAGCGCAAGCTTTACGATCTGATCTGGAAGCGTACCATCGCCTGTCAGATGGCCGCCGCCCGTTTGGAACGGACCACCGTCGAGATTGGCAGCGACGACGGTCAGGTCGGCCTGCGCGCCACCGGTCAGGTGGTTCTGTTTGATGGCTTCATGCGCGTTTATGAAGAAGGTCGCGACGATGTGGCCGATGACGACGAAAAGCGCCTGCCGCAAATCATGCAGGGCGATCCGGCGCGTTTTGCCAAGACTTCCCTAAAGGATCAGTTCGCCAAGGCGACCAGCGACAGCGGTGACAGGGTCGCGAAAGAGGCGGTCCTGTCCGAGAACGAATCCGTTCTGGCCCTTCAACACCACACTCAACCGCCCCCGCGCTATACCGAAGCGACGCTGGTCAAGCGGATGGAAGAGCTTGGGATCGGACGGCCTTCGACCTATGCCTCGATCGTAACGACGATTCAGGACCGGGAATATGTACGCAAGGACAAGAACCGGCTGATCCCCGAGGAAAAGGGCCGGATCGTTACGATTTTCCTGCTGAATTTCTTCCGGCAATATGTCGGTTACGAATTCACCGCCAATCTGGAAGAAGAGCTGGATGACGTCAGCGCCGGGGACCGTGACTACAAGGACCTGTTGGGCAAATTCTGGCGCGATTTTTCGGCTGCAATTGGTGAGACGTCCGAGCTGCGTATTTCCGAAGTGCTGGACAAGCTGGACGAAGCACTGGCGCCGCAGTTGTATCCGCCACGCGAGGATGGATCGGATCCGAGGATTTGCCCGAAATGCGGCAACGGCCAGCTGCACCTGAAGACCTCGCGCACCGGCGGTTTCGTCGGTTGCGGCAATTACCCCGAATGCACCTATACCCGCCCCATCGCAGGTGAAGGTGCCGAAGGTGAAGAACGCTTGCTGGGTGAAGATGCAGGTGATGAGATCTGGCTGAAATCCGGTCGTTTCGGTCCTTACGTTCAGCGCGGCGAACCCACGCCCGAGAACAAGAAACCTCCACGCGCCTCTTTGCCACGCGGGTGGAGCAAGGATGACATGGATTTGGACAAGGCGCTGACGCTGCTGTCCCTGCCCCGCCAAATCGGCGAACACCCCGAGGGTGGCATGATCAGCTCGAATTTCGGGCGGTTCGGGCCATACCTGATGCATCAGCTACCAGAAGACGCGAAGCCGGTTTACGCCAATCTCAAGGATCCCAACGATGTGTTTGAGATCGGCATGAACCGCGCAGTCGAGATGCTGGCCGAAAAGCGTGCCAATCCGGGTCGCGGACGGCGGGCGGCGGCGAAACCGCTGAAAGAACTGGGCGAGCATCCCGATGGCGGAGCTATGCAGGTTCTGGACGGGCGCTATGGGCCTTATGTGAAGTGGGAAAAGGTCAACGCAACCATCCCCAAGGACATCAAGCCTGAAGACGTAACCCAGGAAATGGCCATCGAACTGGTGAATGAACGTGCCTCCAAGAAGGGCACCAAGAAAAAGGCGGCCCCTAAGAAGAAGGCAGCAGCCAAGAAGGCGGCGGAGTAGGTAGAAATACCAACACTCCCTTGGTTTCATTGACTTCCCAATGACGTGGCGGCACAACCTGCCCATCACCATGTCATTGGGGGAGTTTTCCATGAAAAAAATCTATGCCAATGCCACCGAAGCGCTCGATGGGGTGCTGACGGATGGCATGTTGATCGCCGCGGGCGGCTTTGGCCTGTGTGGCATTCCGGAACTGTTGCTTGAAGCTATAAAAGAGTCGGGCGTCAAAGACCTGAGCTTTGCATCGAACAATGCCGGTGTGGACGATTTCGGTATCGGCATCTTGCTGCAGACGAAGCAAGTCAAAAAGATGATCAGTTCGTATGTCGGCGAAAACGCTGAATTCATGCGCCAGTATCTGAGCGGTGAGTTGGAGCTGGAATTCAACCCGCAAGGAACACTGGCCGAGAGGATGCGCGCGGGTGGTGCCGGCATTCCCGGCTTCTATACCAAAACCGGTGTTGGCACCGTGATTGCCGATGGCAAGGAACATAAGGACTTCAACGGCGAGACCTACATCCTTGAAGAAGGCATCTTTGCCGATCTGGCCATCGTCAAGGCGTGGAAAGCCGACGACACAGGAAACCTCGTGTTCCGCAAGACAGCCCGGAATTTCAACGTCCCTGCGGCGACCTGCGGTAAGATCTGCGTGGCAGAAGTGGAAGAGATCGTTCCGCGCGGCTCGCTCGACCCTGACTCGATTCATCTGCCCGGCATCTATGTGAATCGCATCGTTCAGGGCAGCCATGAAAAGCGCATAGAACAGCGCACCACCCGCAAGAAGGAGGAAGCATAATGCCCTGGGACCGCAATCAGATGGCCGCGCGCGCGGCAGAGGAACTGGAAGACGGCATGTATGTGAACCTCGGCATCGGTATTCCGACGCTGGTGGCCAACTATGTGGGTGACAAGGACATCACCCTGCAATCCGAGAACGGTATGCTGGGCATGGGCCCCTTCCCGTTTGAAGGCGAAGAAGACCCGGACCTGATCAATGCGGGCAAGCAGACGATCACCGAACTGTCCCGCACGGCATATTTCGACAGCGCCACATCTTTTGCCATGATCCGCGGCGGCAAAATCGCAGCAGCGATTCTGGGCGCAATGGAAGTGGATGAGAAAGGCGACCTGGCCAACTGGATGATTCCCGGCAAGCTGGTGAAAGGTATGGGCGGTGCAATGGATCTGGTCGCTGGTGTTGGCCGGGTGATCGTTGTGATGGATCACACCAACAAGCACGGCGACAGCAAGGTTCTCAAGGAATGCACCCTGCCACTGACCGGCAAAGGCGTGGTCGATCGCATCATCACCAATCTGGGTGTGCTGGATGTGGTCGAAGGTGGCCTGAAGATCGTCGAACTGGCTGATGGGGTCAGCGAAGACGAGATGCGCGCAGCTACACAAGCGACACTCGTTTCCTAAAAGAACTAAGGCCCGCCGGATCAAGGCGGGCTTTAGTCAGTTTGAGGTCTGGAACACGCACCCGTCAGAAATCAGATCGGGCGGCGTGGCACACAAGGCCTTTGCGATCTGGAATGCGGCCAGAACTTTGGGCACATAATCCCGTGTTTCTGAGTAGGGTGGAACGCCGCTGTGCTTGCGCACAGAACCTTCACCCGCGTTGTATCCGGCCAATACCAGAATCGGATCATTCCCGAATTCTTCCATCAGCCAGTTAAGATACTTCACACCCCCGGCTATGTTCTGAGCTGGCTGAAGGCTGTCTTTCACACCGAAACGAGCTGCCGTGGCGGGCATGAGCTGCATAAGCCCCTGTGCGCCCGCAGAACTGATCGCATCCACCCGCCCTGCGGACTCGACCGAGATCACCGCCAGGACAAGGGCTGGCGAGACATTCGTTCCAACAGTTGAACGCAGGATCTCTTTGCCTTGCTGCTGCGCAATGTTCTGAAGCGTTTGCAGGCGGGGAGACCGCACGCTGGTAGCAGCAAGGGCAGAAATAGCCGCATCAAGACGCCCGGCCCCGCCCTGACCGATTTCGGGCGAGATCCTGTCCCAGAACGCCTTGTACGACCCTTTGGGATCACGCTTGGCTTGTGTCTCTGGTTGAACGGGTTGGGCAACTTCTGTCCGTGCGACGACATCCGGCACAGATATCTCTGCCCCTGTGCTGGGTGCTGAAGGGCGTGTCGCATGTTCTTCCGCAGTGATTTGCACCGTCACCCGGGGACGATCGCCGGATTTGGGGGCCTTGATCCTTTTGTACACGCCGCGGGGTTCAGCTTCGGTCGCGCCAACCGATGGGGCACCCGATAGAAGAAACGCCAGTACACCGGCGCAATGAAGTGCGGTCCGGAGAGTCATTTGCCTGCCTCATGTTTTCTTTTTAGGCGATTTGAACTCCGAATCTTCGCGCAAAGCCAGAAAAACAAAGCGAAATGGGGCAATTTCGCCTCATTTGACGCAATTTTGCATCGCCAAAGGATGAGTGAACCAGCTTAGGGAGAATTTTTTTCATTTTATTTCAAGGTGTTACAAATTTCATGACCAAAAAGTTAAGTTGCACGAAAAAAAATCTGCGTTTGGCCCAATTCCTGCCACGCCTAACAGGCAAACATAGTCCCATACCGAGACGATCGGGAGCGGACTGAGAGAGAAAGCTCTGGAAGACGCCGAGGTTCACTAAACTTTTTTAGATCCTTTAGGAGGGACGTAACATGATCAAGTTCATCAAGAACTTCCGCAAAGACGAAGACGGCGCAGTAACAGTTGACTGGGTTGTTCTGACCGCAGCAGTCATCGGCCTGGCAGCCGTTGCATACCAGCAGATTTCGGCTGGCGCGACTGGCCTGGCTACCGATGTGAACACCGCGCTGAACGCAGCGTCGCTGAGCACCGGCAGCAACACCGCAACAGGTGGTATCACGACTGCAGGCTCCAACTAAGCTTCTGCTTTTATAAGAATTCGAGACCGCGCCTTCTTGGCGCGGTCTTTTTTTTGCGATGCATGACCACCCACTTGAAGTCAAAAGACTTGAGCTAGAACCAGCACGAATAGCTGGGCGCTTATCCCAAAAAGTCGCGATCCCGCATCTGTGTCTCTGCACAAAATTGCTGTCAAAAAGCGCGAAGCCCTCAACCATTCCAACAAAATCAATTTTTGGCCCGATTTCCGCCATTCGAGCGAACCAGTTATGGGTGACGCTACGGAAAACACATACGTAATAGATTGGAGAGAAAGTCATGCTCAGGTTCCTTAATCGGTTTAAGTCCGACGAAGCAGGAGCGGTGACAGTTGACTGGGTGGTATTAACCGCTGTGGTCATAGGATTGTCGGGTGCGACCTTCCTCGTCATCAGCTCAAGCGTTGACGGCATGGGTGGCAACATCAATGAGGCCATGAGTAGTTCTGTAGTCAGCACCGGCTCAAACAGCGCAGCCGGTGGCCTTGTCACAGAGGGAACCAACTAAAGCTCAGCAGGCTTACGTATTGGCCCGTTTTTCCCGACATGGTGCCGAGCTGGCTGAACAAAAAACGCTGCCCCCCTCAACGGAGCAGCGTTTTTTTTGCCGTCTGCAATCCCGCGGAAAGCAGACAAATGGACGACATTTCTGAGCCAAATTGTGCTGAAGATAACGCGAAATCTGATAATCAGACATTTTTGTCCCACATTTCGACACAATTTGTGGCTAGGCATTAGGCTGTTTCAAAGCGACCTCTTGGCCGCTAAGAATTCGACCAAACAATAAAAGAGGTACTCGCATGCGAGCGGTATTCGGACTTGTCCTGATTGTCGGCGTTGCTCTGGCCGGGGGTGCTGTCTATATGGCACGCAACTATATTTCGGCCTACCAGAACGAGCTGGCCCTTCAGAGACTCGCCGCAGAAGAGGCGCTGGCCAATGCTCAGGTCGAAGTCATCCCCACGGTAACAGTTTACGTCTCGAATCGCCTGCTGAAATACGGTGAGCGTCTCACTGAAGAAGACATCCGCGCCGTGGACTGGCCGGAAAACGCTATTCCTGAGGGCACCTTTTCCGAGATCACAGCTCTGTTCCCGGAAAGCGGCCCCAATGAGCGTTTTGTTCTCAGGACAATGGAAAAAGACGAAGCGATCATGGGCGTCAAGATCACCGAACCCGGTGAAAAGGCTGGCCTGACGTCGCGCCTTGAAAAAGGAATGCGCGCCTTCGCGATCAGTGTTGACGTCGCCTCGGGCGTGTCGGGCTTTTTGCGGCCGGGTGACAATGTTGACATCTATTGGACCGGCACCAGCGGCACTGTGGAAGGCAACGGCAACGGCGGCATCACCCGTTTGATCGAAACCAGCGTTCAGCTCATTGCCGTCGACCAGACAGCCGGTTCCGACGTTGCCAACACAACCATTGCACGGACGGTTACGGTCGCAGTTACACCGCAACAGGTTGCGGCACTGGCGCAAGCCCAGAATTCCGGACGACTGTCCCTGGCACTGGTGGGTGTCGCAGATGAATCCGTTGCATCCACGATTGAAGTCGACCAGCGCAAGCTGCTTGGCATTCAAGACGCAGCCCCGGAGCCAGAGAAACAAGTCGAGCAAGTTTGCACGACCCGCATCAGACGTGGCGGCGAGATCGTAAATGTGCCCATTCCCTGCACAAACTAACGCCAATTCAGAACCTTACAAGATCGGAGCCGCGCCGTGTGCGCGGCTCTTTTCTTTGTGAATGTTGCCATTTCTCCACATAAGGAAAATTCCGGAAACCATTGATTATTGCAATAAATTCGGATTTCGCGCAGTCTCCTTTCCCATAGGGCATAAGACCCAAAAAACGAGGCGTGATCGGAGAGGCAGGTCACATGACATTACGTTCCTGGATCAGCGCAACCCTGCTGGGGTTGACGCTTGTAGCAAGTCCTGTCGGAGATTCCGCCTGGGCTGAAACTTTGCGTGTGGTGAAGAAGGGCACGGTGGAAACACTTGATGTCCCGATGAATCGCGCGATCGTCGTTGAAAGCGAGCAACCCTTTGCAGAGCTCAGCATTGCCAACGCGGGCATTGCAGATATCTCATCCCTGTCGGACCGGACCATTTACGTTCTGGGTAAGGCCCCGGGCCTGACGACACTGACCCTGTTTGACGGGGCCGGCAACCTGTTGGCCAACGTCCGGGTGCGAGTCTCGCCCGATGTTTCAGAATTCAAGGAACGTCTGCGTCAGATTCTTCCCGATGAACCAATCGAAGTTCGAACCGCCAATGATGGCATCGTGTTGTCTGGAACGATTTCAAGCGCGGCCAAGCTGGCACGCGCGCTGGAATTGGCTGAACGCTATGCTCCTGAGCGCGTTTCGAATCTGATGTCGGTCGGTGGCGTTCAGCAGGTCATGCTGAAAGTACGCTTTGCGGAAATGAACCGCTCCGTCGCCAAAAGCCTGACAGCATCGCTTGGTTTCAGCGGTGGAGACGTAACTGGTGGTTTCAACTCGCTCAACAACCAGTTTTCACTTAACAACGCTCTCGCAAACAACATCCCGGCCGTGCAAACAAACACTGGAGCGATTCTGTTCGGGTTTGGCGCTGGTTCGACGCAGGTTCGCTTGTTGCTAGAAGCGCTTGAAAGCAAAGGTCTGGCCCGCAGCTTGGCTGAACCCAATCTGTCGGCCCTATCTGGGCAGGAAGCAACGTTTTTGGCGGGTGGCGAGGTTCCGATTCCCGTGCCGCAGGATGACGGTGTCGTAGCCATCGAGTACAAGGCGTTCGGTGTCGAGATAGATTTCATCCCTCGCGTTGTAGATGGCGACCTGATCAACCTTGAAATGGGAACAGCAGTTTCAAGTATTGATCAAAGCTCAGATTTTACAATCAACGGCGATTCCGTTCCCAGCTTCATCACCCGTCGAACCACGACCACGATCGAGTTGCGCGATGGTGAAAGCTTTGCCATTGCAGGGCTCATTCAGGATGATTTTGCAGATCTGAGCAATCAGGTGCCGTGGCTAGGCGATGTACCGGTTCTGGGTGCTTTGTTCCGCAGTTCCAACTATCAGCGGCAGCAGAGCGAACTTGTGATTATCATCACTGCGCACCTAGTTACGCCGACACGTGGAGAGGCACTTGCCCTTCCGACCGACCGAGTCAAACCGCCCAGCGAATTTGACCTGTTCGTCAATGGCAGGGTAGCGCGGACGCAGCGTGCTGGCGCCGGAGGGGCATCAGAAGTTGCACGGCAAGACTTCGGCAGTTCCTACGGCTATGTCCTAGATTGATCAGGAGGATCGGACCAATGCAAAAGTGGATCATCACACTGGGTCTTACGGTCGCTGTCGCCGCATGTACGCGCGAGGCCGGATACGAGATCGATGCTGGAACATTCGGCAACGCAACATTGAACAACATCCAGGTACAGAACGGTGAACTGACATATGCTCAGATTCTCGGCCGCCGCTTTGCCGCAGATGTGCCAAGTCAGGTCAACTTTGCGTTCAATAGTTCGCAACTGGACGCATCGGCCCAACGTGTTCTGTTGCAACAAGCCGACTGGATCAAACAGTTCCCCGAAGCGCGATTCCGTGTTTACGGGCATACGGATGCAGTGGGATCGACCAGCTACAACAAAAGCCTGGGTATGCGCCGCGCGCAGGCAGTCGTGGCTTTCCTTGAACGGCAGGGTATCTCACGTTCACGCCTTGAAGCAGTCGTGTCCTTTGGCAAAACACAACCGTTGATCGCAACACCGAACCGGGACCGCCGCAATCGCAGAACGGTAACTGAGGTTTCAGGTTTCGTTGACCGCAACCCGCAATTGCTGGACGGTAAATACGCCGAAGTAATTTACCGCGAATATGTCGAAAGCGCGACTTGGAAAAGTACGATTGAACAGGTTACAGCGACAGAGGGCGCTGACGCGGGTCAATAATACGCACGAAATGGGCGACATCGTCGCCCATTTCCCTACAATTGGTTCTTTTGCGCCCAATTCTCGCCCAACTTCAAAGCGATTTTGTGAACAATAGGGTGACCTGCGGCCAAATTTGACCGTATCGGGGCGACAGCACATCAAACTGGCGGATTTCGTTCATATGACATGCTGAGCCCTCACGACGAGGATAATGTTTATGACCAGCGCGACGCCGCAAGATGACAATACTGCAATTTTGGCCTGCACAATCAGCCGGGATGTCCAGAATTTCGATCTTTTGATCGAAGATATGGAAGCCATTTTAGGCGAACGATGGGGTGACCTGGGATTTGCAGAAGCATTGGCCTTTTTCAGCCAACCCGAGGCCGAAACACTTGAGTTTGTCGCGTTGGCGATCGATGGCGAAGATGAAGACAACCTCTCTTTGATGGGTGAGATCATCACTCAGGCCAAAGAGAAGAAAATCAAAGTTGTTCTAATCGCTGAAGACGTCACTCCCGCCTCGCTGCATCAATTGCTGCGCAAAGGCGCTGACGAGTTTGTCCCCTACCCCTTGCCTGAAGGCGAGTTGCAGGAAGCCATCGAGCGTATGAAGCAACCCGATCCGGTTGCCATGGCCCAGGCCGCTGCGGTCCCCCTTGCAAAAGGGGATTCGAAAGAAGGCGCTTTGTTTGTCGTTCAAGGACTGGCCGGCGGCGTCGGTTCTACCACCATGGCCGTCAATTTGGCCTGGGAACTTTCCTGTGTGTCCGACAAGGATGCCCCCACTGTCTGTTTGATCGACCTCGATCTGCAGTACGGTACTGTTTCCACGTATCTGGATCTGCCACGTCGCGAAACAGTGTTTGAAATGTTGTCGGACACCGATTCGATGGACAGCGAGGTGTTCTCGCAAGCCCTTCAAACATATGAAGAAAAGCTTCAAGTCCTGACATCGCCTTCCGACATGGTGCCGCTGGATCTTATCACACCTGAAGATATCCAGCGCGTCATCGACATGGCGCGCACGCATTTCGATTACGTCATTGTCGACATGCCCAAAACGCTGGTCCTGTGGTCCGAGACGGTCTTGCAGGCGGCGCACGTGTATTTCGCCATGATTGAGTTGGATATGCGATCTGCACAGAACGCTCTGCGCCTAAAGCGCGCGCTACAGGCCGAGGAACTGCCCTTCAACAAATTGCGTTTCGCGCTGAACCGGGCGCCAAAGTTCACCGACTTGAATGGAAAAAGCCGTGTAAAGCGAATGGGCGAAAGCTTGGGGATCTCAATCGACCTGCAATTGCCCGACGGGGGCAAGCCAGTCATGCAAAGTGGCGACCACGGTCTGCCATTGGCAAATTCTGCCGCCAAGAACCCGTTGCGCCGGGAAATCGCCAAGTTAGCGAAATCGCTTCACAGCCTTGGTAGCAGCAGCGCCGAAGAAGCAGCTTAACATCTTCGCAAAGGGGTACCTGCCGTGTTTTCAAGATATAAAAAACAGCCCGCTGCACAGCCGGTTAAAGCTCCGGCAAAAGCCACTGAACCGGCAGCGCCCGTCGCAGAGGCTGCGCCCACAACAACGGCAGTTGCACGCAAACCCCATAAGAAGAAAGTTGGCGAGTTCGCCGGATCTGACCGTGATCGCAAGCGTAAAGAGCGGCTGGGCGAGATCAAAATCGAACTCCACCGGGAATTGTTGGAAAACCTGAACCTTGCCGCTTTGGAAAACGCTGGCGAAGCTGAATTGCGTGCAGAAATTAGCGCAATCGCAAGCGAGGTTCTGGAAACAAGAAACATTGTCCTTAACCGAGAAGACCGGTCGCAGCTGAACAAAGAGCTGTATGATGAAGTGACCGGCCTCGGCCCGCTTGAAGCTCTGCTCCAGGACGATACGGTCAACGATATTCTTGTGAACGGCCCGCAACAGATCTTTGTGGAACGTGAAGGTAAGCTGGAACTCAGCGACATTACCTTCAAAGATGAAAAGCACCTGATGCGGATCATCGACAAGATCGTGTCTGCCGTGGGCCGTCGTGTTGATGAATCAAACCCTTATGTTGACGCCCGTCTGGCTGATGGGTCGCGTTTCAACGCCATGGTGCCCCCGGTTGCGGTTGACGGCTCTCTGGTTTCGATTCGTAAGTTCAAAAAGGACAAGCTGGGCATCGACGACCTGGTCAATTTCGGTGCGTTCACCGAAGAAATGGCCGCGTATTTGCAAGCGGCGGTCTCGACCCGTCTGAACGTGATCGTATCTGGCGGTACCGGTTCTGGTAAAACCACCACGCTTAACGCCCTGTCCAGCTTTATCGACGATGCCGAACGTATCCTGACCATCGAGGACACGGCGGAACTTCAGCTGCAACAGACCCACGTGGGTCGGATGGAAAGCCGCCCGCCCAACGTCGAAGGCAAAGGTGAAGTCAGCCCTCGCGACTGTTTGAAAAACGCCCTGCGTATGCGCCCCGACCGCATTATCGTGGGCGAGACGCGTGGCGCCGAGGTGATCGACATGTTGCAGGCCATGAACACGGGCCACGACGGTTCGATGACCACGATCCACGCCAACTCGGCGCGTGACGGGATTTCGCGTCTCGAGAACATGATCGCGATGGCCGGGATCGAAATGCCGATCAAAGCAGTGCGCAGTCAGATCTCGTCCGCTGTGAATCTGATCGTGCAGGCCAGCCGCTTGCAGGACGGTTCGCGCCGCATGACCTCAATCACCGAGATCACCGGCATGGAAGGCGACGTCATATCAATGCAGGAAATCTTTCGTTTTCAACGTGTCGGCCTGACACCGGACAACAAGATTATCGGACATTTCACAGCAACCGGCGTGCGCAGCCACTATTCGGAACGCTTCCGTCTGTGGGGCTTTGACCTGCCAGCGTCGATCTACGACCCAACCGCAATGTAGGAGAACCGGGTATGCAATTGCCTATGGAGGCGATCATCTATGTCGCCATCTTTGTGGGGGTCCTTGCCCTGGTTGAGGGCATCTATCTTGTTGCCTTCGGCAAATCCATCAGCCTGAACAGCCGGGTTAACCGACGTCTAGACATGCTGGAGAAGGGTGCCGGGCGCGAACAGGTGCTGGAGCAGCTGCGCAAGGAAATGCAGCAGCATATGAAATCGCAGAGCATCCCTCTGTATTCGCTGCTTGCTGACAAGGCGCAAAAGGCGGCAATTGCGTTCTCTCCGCGTCAACTGATCATGATTATGGCCCTAGTGTCTGGGATGGCCTTTGTCGGCCTAAGCATCGGCACCGCGACGGATACGACTCTGCGCATCGCAATTTCCATCGCTATCGGCATCGGTGGCGTCTACGCCTGGGTCAACCACAAAGCCAAGAAACGTATGGGCATGATTGAAGAACAGCTGCCTGATGCGGTTGAACTGATGGTACGCTCTCTGCGCGTCGGAAACCCGTTTGTTTCGACAATTCAAGTGGTTGCAAACGAAGTCCAAGACCCTTTGGGCACTGAGTTCGGCGTTATCGCCGACGAATGTGCCTATGGCCGCGAGGTCGGCGAGGCGCTGAAAGACATGGCTGAACGCCTGGACAATCAGGATTTGCGTTTCTTGGCCGTGGCTGTGGGCATTCAACAACAATCAGGCGGTAACCTAGCTGAGATTCTGGCAGGTTTGGCACAGGTGATCCGCGCGCGCTTCCGCCTGTTCCGCCGCGTGAAAGCCATCACTGCCGAAGCGCAGTGGTCAGGCAAGTTCCTGTCCGGCTTTCCTGTCGCCTGTTTGATTTTCATCTTGGTCAAAGACCCTGGATACTACGACGACGTTATGGACCACCCTTGGTTTATCCCCGCGTGTTTCGTCGTCGGCATACTTCTGACGCTGAACCTGATCGTCATGAAGATCATCACCAACATCAAGGTCTGAGGAAAGCCAATGGAATTTCTGACGCGCATCAATGACCTTTTGACCCAGAACCTGGGTGAATTCGGACCCCTCATAGCTGTAGGCGTCCTCGGCTTGCTTCTGATTATCGTGGCCGTGTTGCTGATGGTGAATCAGCCTGAAGACCCGCTGAAGAAGCTGCAGCGGTCGAACGCTGCCCCTAAAAGGCAGCCCAAGGACAAGAAAGAGCGTCTGCGCAATTCCGGCCGCAACGAACAGCTTGAGAAATTCGCGAACTTCCTTGAGCCCAAGAACGAGGAGGAGTATTCGGCGGTCGAGCTGAAGCTGCGTCAGGCCGGGTACCGATCAAAGGACTCGGTGCGTTTCTTTCATTTTGCGCAGTTTGCGCTTGGGATTGCTGGCATCATGGTTGGCATTCTCTTGATCACAGTTTTGGCCGGTGATCAGGAGTTCACCGGTCAACAGATGATGATCCGGGTTTTTGTTCCCGCCGCAATTGGCTATTTTGCGCCCAAGTACTGGATCACACGCCGCGTGGCCGAGCGGCAGGAAGCGATCACCGCAGGCTTTCCAGACACGCTTGACCTGATGTTGGTCTGCGTCGAAGCTGGACAATCTCTGGATCAGGCCATCGTGCGTGTCGCCAGCGAAATGAGTTCCTCTTACCCGGAAATTGCCCAGGAGTTCGAAATCGTCGCCCATGAAATGAAGGCTGGTAAGGACAAAGATAATGTTCTGCGGGACTTTGGCACGCGGTGCGGGGTGCAGGATGTGACCTCTTTTGTAACCGTTATGATCCAATCGGCCACATTCGGTACATCGATTGCCGAAGCTCTGCGGGTTTACGCCGGCGAGATGCGCGATAAACGGGTCATGCGCGCCGAAGAGGCTGCGAACAAGTTGCCGACCAAGATGACTCTTGTCACAATGATGCTGACAGTTCCGCCACTGCTGATCATTCTGGTCGGCCCGTCGGCAAACGTCATTTCGAGTTTTGGTCGCTAGGGCGGATAGAACCCTATGAAAGCTGAATTCTGGTGCTTCCCTGTGGGGTTTCGCCGTATCCTCAAAGCCACCATGGTTTGCGCCGTGGTGGCTTCCTGCACGGAAGGGGTGTCCCCCGATGCACTGGATGCGCCAGGCGTCGATAACAAGGGGCAAGCTGAAGACAGCATAACGGTCGGAAACAGGTTGATGGCCGCCGGGGAATACGAACTGGCATTGGAATCCTTTTCCCGCGCGGCACTGGATCAGGGTATGACAACGCAGGTCCTGACCTCTTTGGGAACAGCCAATCTTGGCTTGCGGCGCTTAGGCCAGGCCGAAAAACTCCTGCGACGCGCGGTCGAAGATGAGCCGGATTGGCCCGTCGCCTGGAACAATCTCGGCGTCCTGTTGATGGAAAAACAGGAATACCCCGAGGCCGCGCAGGTTTTTCAAAGGGCATTTGCACTGGACAATGGCGAAAGTGACGCAATCCGGGACAATCTGCGCTTAGCTCTCGCAAAAATGGAAAATCCTGTTAATACTGCTCCTCAAGAACAAGAATACACACTGGAACAGCAGGGCGACGGGCAATTTACGCTCCGCAAGATCCAGAATTGAGGAAAGAGCAGTAAAGGACGCAAAAAATGCGCCAGCAATTCTTGATTCCGACTGTCATTGTCAGCGGTCTGGTCCTTTCGGCCTGTGCAAAGGAAACCGAAGAGGAAAAGGTTGAACGCACCTTTCAAGAGGTGAACGTCATTGACGAAACCAATCTGAACGAAGTTCTGCTAAGCGCCGCCGACCCGAATGAGGCCGTGACCTATTTTCATGGGGCCGCGCTCAAGAATCCGGACCGGATCGATCTTCAGCGAGGGCTGGCCATTTCGCTGGGCCGAGCCAAACGGACGACCGAGGCCGCAGCCGCCTGGAAACGCGTGACAACGATGAAGGGCACGAATACCGCGGACAAGGTCGAGTATGCGGATGCGCTGGTGCGCAGTGGTGATTGGACGCAGGCAAAGACCGTTCTGGATTCAGTTCCTCCGACATTCGAGACCTTCAAACGCTATCGCCTTGAAGCAGTGGTCGCGGACTCCCGCAAAGATTGGAAGCGGGCCGATCATTTCTATGAAACAGCCATCGGTTTGACCACCCGTCCGGGCAGCGTGATGAACAATTGGGGTTATTCGAAGCTGACCCGGGGCCAATATGCCGAGGCCGAGCGCCTGTTCTCCGACGCTATTCGTCAGGACAATTCTCTGTTCACCGCCAAGAACAATCTGGTTCTGGCCCGTTCAGCGCAGGGCAACTATAACCTGCCCGTCGTTCCAATGACACAGGTCGAGCGTGCCCGCTTGCTGAATACGATGGCGATTTCTGCGGTCAAGCAGGGCGATGTCACAACCGCCAAGAACCTGTTCCGCGAAGCCATTTCCACCCACCCGCAGCATTTCGACGAGGCGGTGCGTTCGCTTCGCGCGCTTGAAGGGGCCTGATACATGCACATCCCCGCAGCCGCTGCGGCCTGGTTTCTGCCGTTCGTGCTGCCGATTTGCTTCTACGTTGCTTTCACCGATATGCGTGAAATGCGGATCAAGAACCATGCCGTCTATGCATTAGCATTGGTCTTTATTTTGGTCGGCCTGATTGCGATCCCGCCCTGGTCCACGGGCTGGCTGGGCGGTCATCTTGGTCCGTATTCCGTGTCGTTGCCTATTTATGTCTGGCAGCTGCTTCATATCGTTGTTGTCTTGCTTTTGGGCATCATCCTGAACGCGTCAGGTGCCATGGGTGCCGGCGACGCAAAGTTCATGGCCGCAGCATCAGCCTTTGTCTGGCTGGGTGATCTCAAGGTGATGGTAATGATCTTGACCGCCTGTATTCTGGCCGCTGTTATCACACACCGACTGGCCAAACACACCCCTCTCCGGGCCATCGCACCACATTGGGAAAGCTGGGATCGCGGCAAGCAGTTTCCAATGGGGCTGGCTCTGGCTGGAACACTGGCCATGTATTTGATTTTGGGTACTGTTCTCGGATCGTAAACTATCATCAGCACGCCTTGCCATTGCCTTTGTCCCGCCACAAAGCTGGGTCATTTTTCCTCCAAACCGCCCACTTTCGGGCATTTGGCGTGACATTTTGATGAACGAGCAACGCGCATGAATATGCAGACTTCCTCTGTTATGGCCCCCCCTACCCCCAAGGGATTGGGTGAAATGAGACTTCCGCTGGTAATGATGCGGGACATTCTGCTGAAGACCGTCTTCCGCAAAAACGCCAGCACCGTTTCCGAAATCGCAGAGGCAATCTGTCTGCCCGGTTCGGTCACGCAAGAGCTGGTCGACATCGCACGCGACCAGAAGCTGCTTGAGGCGACCGGGACACTGAATGCCAACAGCGGCAACGAGATGGGCTATCAGTTGACCGATGCAGGCAAAGCCCGCGCGTTGGACGCGTTGAGCCAGTCAGAGTACTTCGGCGCGATGCCCGTGCCGCTCGATGTTTACCGCGAACAAGTCAAACGCCAGTCGATCCGGAATATTCAGGTCACACGGGAACAACTGGTTGGTGCAATGGGTCATCTGGTTCTACCCGACAGCCTGCTGGACCATCTGGGCCCTGCGGTCAGCGCCGGCCGGTCGATTCTGATGTATGGCCCTCCGGGCAACGGTAAGTCCTCGATCTCGAACGGTATCCGCGACGCGCTGGGGGACAATGTCTATGTGCCTTACGCCATTGAATATGCGGGTCAGGTGATCACGGTCTATGACCCGATCGTGCACACCGCGATCGAACAGGAGCCCGATGATCCCAATAGCCTGCGCCGCCGCAAACGTTTCGATTCGCGTTATGTGCAATGTGAACGACCCACGGTTGTGACCGGTGGTGAACTGTCGCTGAGCATGCTGGATCTGGTCTACAACCCGACCGCCCGAACTTATCAGGCCCCGTTGCAGTTGAAGTCGACCGGCGGCATCTTCATCGTGGACGACCTTGGCCGTCAGGCCGAACCGCCGCAGGCTCTGGTCAACCGTTGGATCGTTCCGCTGGAAGAGAACAAGGATATCCTCGGTCTGCAATCGGGTGAAAAGTTCGAGGTGCCCTTCGACACGCTTGTTATCTTCTCGACCAACTTCCACCCGAACGAGATCTTCGACCAAGCCGCCCTGCGCCGGATCTTCTTCAAGATCAAGATCGACGGCCCAAACCAGGAAAACTTCCTGAAGATCTTTGCCATGGTGGCCCGCAAACGCGGAATGCCGCTGGATGAGGCAGCACTGGTGCACCTGCTGAAGGTCAAATACCCGACCATCAACAACATCTACGCCAACTATCAACCGATCTTCCTGATCGATCAGATGATCTCGATCTGCGAGTTCGAAGGCATCCCCTATCAGATGAGCCCCGACCTGATCGAGCGCGCTTGGGCCAACATGTTCGTAAAAGACGAGAAAATCGTCAAATAGCGCCCTGCCAATTCCTTCTTTGGGCGAGTAATCTGTGTTCATGACGCAGATTCCCGCTTCGATTGGCGCTTGGTTTTCCTCTAAAGGCTGGTCCTTCCACCCGCATCAACAAGAGATGTTCGACCGGGCGCATGACCAAGCGACCTTGCTGATCGCCCCGACCGGCGGCGGCAAGACTATGGCCGGGTTTCTGCCCTCTCTGGTGCAGCTGGCTGACGGTGCCCATAGCGGATTGCATACGATCTATGTTTCACCGCTTAAGGCGCTGGCGGCCGATATCAAACGTAACCTGCGTTCTCCGGTGGACGAGATCGGCCTGCCAATCCGGATCGAGGATCGCACCGGTGACACTTCGGCCACGCAAAAGAAACGTCAAAGGGTCGACCCGCCCCATATCCTGCTGACCACACCTGAAAGCCTCGCACTGCTGACTTCGTACGAAGATGCTTCACGTATGTTCGATGGTGTACAGCGGATCATTGTCGATGAAATCCATGCTCTGGCCGAAAGCAAACGCGGCGATCAGTTGATGCTGGCTTTGGCGCGACTGCAACACCTCAACCCCGATCTACGTCGCGTTGGCTTGTCGGCCACTGTAGAAGACCCTGATGCAATTGCCCGCTTTCTGGCCCGCCACCCGGATCCCTGCCAGATCGTGCAGGCAGATCCCGGCCCAGACCCGGATATCCGTATGTTGGAAACGGTCGAGATGCCGCCCTGGTCCGGCGGTGGCGCAGCTTATGCAATCCCGGCGGTGCTGGAGCAAATCCGGCAACACAAAACCACGCTGATTTTTCACAATACGCGCGCGCAAGCTGAGATTTTTTTTCACAACCTGTGGCTGGCCAATGAAGACGGCCTGCCCATTGGCATCCATCACGGCAGCCTCGACCGCCAGCAACGCGAACGGGTCGAGGCGGCGATGGTCCGGGGGGATTTGCGCGCCATCGTCTGCACCGGTTCTTTGGATCTGGGCATCGACTGGGGCGATGTGGATCTGGTAATCCAGATCGGAGCACCCAAGAATGTCAAACGTCTGGTGCAACGGATCGGGCGGGCCAACCACCGCTATAACGCGCCTTCCAAGGCGCTGCTGGTGCCTGCCAACCGATTTGAAGTGGTTGAATGCGTCGCCGCGCTTGAGGCCGCAAAGGCCCATGATCTTGACGGAGAACCCCGCGGCCCCGGCCCCCGAGACGTCTTGTGTCAGCACATCCTGATTGCCACCTGTGCCGGACCGTTTGACGCCGACGATCTGTACGTCGAAATGACAGCTGCGGGGCCTTATGCGCATCTGACCCGGCCCGAGTTTGACGCATGCGTCGATTTCTGTGCCACCGGCGGTTACGCCCTGAGGATATATGACCGCTGGCAACGGCTGCAAAGACGTGCGGATGGCAAGTGGCAGTTGCGCGATCCACGTGCAGCGTCGCGCATTCGTATGAATTTAGGAACGATTCAGGACACGGACGCCCTCAAGGTACGCCTGAAGCGCAGCCGGGGTGGCAAGCCGTTGGGAGAGGTCGAAGAAGCTTTTGCAGCCTCGCTGACGCCCGGCGACACTTTTTTGATCGGCGGGCAAATCGTGCGGTATGAAGGCCTGCGTGAAATGGTGGTTGAGGTCAGCCGTCGTGCCGATCGCAAGCCCAAGATCGCGACCTTCTCGGGCACGAAATTTGCGACTTCCACCCAGCTCAGCGACCGTATTCTGCGCATGTTTGCCCAAAAGGATTGGCCGCAATTGCCACCACATACCGCGGAATGGTTGGCCTTGCAGCGCCAGATCTCGCGCCTGCCTCAGCGCGACCGTCTGCTGATTGAGAGCTTTCAAAGCGACGGTCGGGAACATCTATGCGTATACGGTTTTGCCGGTCGCAACGCGCAGCAAACACTGGGTCTGCTACTGACCAAACGGATGGAGGATACCGGCCTGGCCCCGATGGGCTTTGTTGCGACAGATTACGCAACGCTTATCTGGGGGCTGGATGCGGTCACCGATCCTACACCATTGTTTCAACGCGACGCGCTGCGCGACGGGCTGGACACTTGGTTGGCTGGCAACGCCGTCATGAAACGCACATTTCGCGCCTCTGCCACCATAGCGGGTCTGATCGAACGCAACACGGCCGGGCAACGCAAAAGCGGGCGGCAGGCTACTTTTTCATCGGATATTCTGTACGATACCCTGCTGAAACACGACCCGGATCACTTGCTTATGCAGATCACCCGCGAAGAAGCCATGCGCGGACTGGTCGATTTTGGTCGGATTGAAACGATGCTGGACCGGATCGGCGACCGCATTGATCTGCTACGGCTGGATCGCATCTCACCCCTGTCCGCCCCACTGTTCCTTGAGGTCGGAAAAGTGCCGGTCAAAGGCGCGGCAGAGGAACGCTTGCTGGCCGAAGAAAGCGCGCGCCTGTTGCAGACAGCCGGGCTCGATCAGCTTTGATCCTCTTGCGTCGGGCATAAAAACACGCCAAGAACGGATCATGAACGTGTGCGAGTTTTCCTTTGCAGGTCAGCGCCTCGGCGCTTTACCTTCCGGTGCTCTGTGGTGGCCCGAGCGCCAGTTGCTTTGTATCTCAGACCTGCACTTGGGTAAATCCGAACGTATGGCGCGGCGCGGTGGGCCTGCATTGCCCCCCTACGACACCCGAGAGACGCTGAATCGGTTGGCGAGTGACTTGGAGCGCACCAACGCCGAAACTGTACTGTGTCTGGGTGACAGCTTTGACGACCTTGAAGCCGCGCAAGCGTTGCCTACAACCGAAAAGCTTCGGATCGCGGCCTTGCAGGCCGGACGCAAATGGATATGGATCGAAGGTAACCACGACCCCGGACCGATTGAGCTGGGCGGCACCCATCTATTCGAATGGCGCTGCGGTCCAATGGTCTTTCGCCATATCGCAGAGGACCAAGCGCAAGGAGAGGTTTCCGGCCATTATCATCCAAAAGCGCAGATCAGGGTAAAAGGGCGGCACATTTCACGACCCGCCTTTTTGTTAGATAAAAAACGGCTGATCCAGCCTGCCTACGGTGCTTTCACGGGTGGGTTGCGCAGTTCTGATCAAGTTCTAGCGGATCTCATGGACCAGAACGCCATGGCTATTCTGACCGGCCCGCACCCGCAGATGATACCGATGCCGCGCTAGCGTCAGATCAAACCGTCCTGTTCCAACATCGGTTTATACTTGCGGCTGACCGGAACCAGATCGCCGTTGACCAGCTTAAGAAAGGTCTTGCCGCCTGTTTTCTCGACACCCACGATCGCGGCGTCTGTCACCCAATGTGAGCGATGCGAACAATGGCCCGGAACCAGCTCCATCTCGGCAATGGCGTCCGTGAACCGCGACCGGAGTGTGAATATCCCATCCGAGGTCACTACATCCACGTTATGATCCCGCACGGTAAGGCGATAGATCTGACCGTCAAAGCCGGGTGGAAGGCGTCTGACAAGGCGTGGCTGCTCTGCCTTAGGCACGGCTGCTTTCGCAGTGGTTGGGTCATTGCGTTGCACAAAAACCAAGCCTGCGGCCAGCAGCGCCCCATAGACGGCAACCGTTTGCGCACCCGGAGCCATCTGCCCCCCAAACGTAAACAGAATCCAGGCCAACAACCACAGCGAGGGCGTAAACAACGCGAGGATCAACCCAGCGTAAGCCAGATCGCGAAGGGGAATTCTTAACAAAGCAGGATTGTTTTGCATGAGTTTTCGGGCCAGCCCCGTCACCGTAAGTGCAAGAACCATGACCCCGGTCCAAAACAGAAGCCGCAACCCAAAGCTCAGTTCAAACGCAAGAAAGGGCGGAAACGCATATGCCAGCAAGGGAAGGAATACCACGCCCGCTGTCACTCGATGCGGAGTACATGCACTTCGTATCGCACTTAGTTTTGACGTCATACTGCTTTTGAATGTGCTTAACCCAAGCGCGAACGGCACTAAGGCATTGTGACCTGTAAACAAACGAGAAAACAGGAATATCACGATTTTTCAAGCTGTAAAACCCTATCCGGGTTCGTGGCCACAACGTCTCTGGCCAGCCGGGCCAGTCATAGTGACCCCGCGCGCAGTGTCGGGCCGATTGGAACGGCCCGACCTGAGGTGTTTATGCCGTCAAGCCTTCAGGCTCTGGCAGGCCGTTTGAGCGGCAGCAGGCGGTCAATGTGTTGGCCAGCAGACATGCGATGGTCATCGGACCTACGCCACCTGGAACCGGAGTGATCGCACCCGCGCGCTCAGCCGCGCTGGCGTAATCCACGTCGCCGACCAGCTTGTTCTTGCCGTCGCGCTCGATGCGGTTAATACCCACGTCGATCACCGTGGCACCTTCCTTGATCCAGTCACCCGGCACCATCTCAGGACGGCCTACAGCGGCTACAACGATGTCAGCACGGCGCACGACGTCGGGCAAGTCCTTGGTGCGCGAGTGTGCGATGGTCACCGTGCAGCTGTCACCCAGCAAAAGCTGCGCCATTGGCTTGCCCACGATGTTCGAGCGGCCGATTACAACTGCGTCCATGCCCGACAGCGAGCCATTGTGGTCGCGCAGCATCATCAGACAGCCCAGCGGTGTGCAGGGCACCATCGATTTCTGGCCGGTGCCCAGCAGGCCCACGTTCGAGATGTGGAAGCCATCGACATCCTTGGCCGGGTCGATTGAGTTGATCACCAGATCTTCGTTCAGGTGCTTGGGCAGCGGCAGCTGAACCAGAATGCCATGAACGGCAGGGGCGTTGTTCAGTTTGTCGATCAACGCCAGCAGATCCTCTTCCGAGGTCTCCACATCCAGCTTGTGCTCGTATGAGTTCATACCGACTTCGACAGTCATCTTGCCCTTTGACCGGACATAGACTTGGCTGGCCGGGTCTTCGCCGACCAGAACCACGGCCAGGCCGGGGGTGATGCCGTTTTCTTCTTTCAGCTTTGCGACCTGATCGGCCACTTGCCCGCGTACTTTCGCGGCAAAGGCTTTACCGTCGATAACCTGAGCTACCATTCTTCGATCCCTTCTTTCAAAAAACAGATCGGGCGCACAAAGCGCCCGATCAGTCAGTCGATGCCAATCACGCGCTCTTCGCGCGCAATCGACCAGTCAATCAAAATACGCCACAGCTTTTCAGCCAGATCCGGGTCCATCCCCAGCGCGTCCGAGCTTGCGCGCACACGTTGCACCACCTCTTCGACGCGGGCCGGTATTCGGGCCGGAAGGCCCTCTCCCGGCTTAAGCTGGGACGCGCGGTCGATATAGCTGGCGCGTGTCACCAGCATCTCGATCAGTTGGCGATCCAGCTTGTCGATCTCAACCCGCAGGTCCTGCATCGTGTTACAGTGCTGGGGCGGTGTCAGAGTGGGCATTATCATCTCCTCATGGCCCGGGAATGAATCCCCGGACCACGAGATGGTTCAAAAAGCGGCTTAGAACAAGCCCTCGATCTCACCTGCGTCGTTAAGGCAGATGGTTTCAGCAGCCGGTTTGCGAGGCAGACCAGGCATGGTCATGATCTCACCGCAGACAACCACGATGAAACCGGCACCTGCGGACAGGCGAACCTCACGCACCGGAACCGAATGGCCGGTCGGTGCGCCGCGCAGGGTCGGGTCGGTCGAGAAGCTGTACTGCGTTTTCGCCATGCAGACCGGCAGATTGCCATAACCTGCTTCTTCCCACTCGCGCAGCTGGTTGCGGATCTTGTTGTCGGCCAGAACCTCGTCCGCGCGATAGATGCGCTTGGCGACAGTTTCGATCTTCTCGAACAGCGGCATGTCGTCGGGGTAGATCGGCGAGAAGTTGGCGCTGCCACCTTCAACGATTTCCACAACTTTCTCGGCCAGCGGAGCGGACCCTTCCGAGCCCAGTTCCCAGTGACGTGACAGAACCGCCTCGACGCCATGCTCGGCACAATACTCGCTGACTGCCTGCACCTCGGAATCGGTGTCGGTGACGAAGTGGTTGATGGCGACGACAACCGGTACACCGAAGGACTTCACGTTCTCGATGTGACGGCCCAGGTTGGCACAGCCCGACTTGACCGCGTCGACGTTTTCCGCACCCAGATCAGCCTTGGCAACGCCGCCGTTCATCTTCATCGCGCGTACGGTGGCGACCAGAACAACAGCCGACGGTGCGATGCCCGCCTTGCGGCATTTGATGTTCATGAACTTCTCGGCACCAAGGTCGGCACCAAAGCCAGCTTCGGTCACAACATAGTCAGCGACTTTCAGCGCGGTCTTGGTTGCGATAACCGAGTTACAGCCATGCGCGATGTTCGCGAAGGGCCCACCGTGGACAAACGCCGGGTTGTTTTCCAGCGTCTGCACCAGATTCGGCTGCATGGCATCTTTCAGCAGAACAGTCATCGCGCCTTCGGCCTTGATGTCGCGGCAATAGACCGGGGTTTTGTCCCGGCGATAAGCAACGATGATGTCGCCCAGACGCTTTTCCAGGTCTTTCAGGTCATTGGCCAGGCACAGGATCGCCATAACTTCCGACGCCACGGTGATGTCAAAGCCAGTCTCACGCGGGAAGCCGTTCGAAACACCACCCAGAGACGCCGTGATCTGACGCAGGGCGCGATCGTTCATGTCGACCACCCGACGCCATGCAACGCGGCGTACGTCGATCTCGGCTTCGTTGCCCCAATAGATGTGGTTGTCGATCATCGCCGACAGAAGCGAGTGAGCCGAGGTGATGGCGTGGAAGTCGCCGGTGAAGTGCAGGTTCATTTCTTCCATCGGAACAACCTGTGCGTAACCGCCACCTGCAGCGCCACCCTTCATGCCGAAGTTCGGGCCAAGCGAGGCTTCGCGGATACAGATCATCGCGTTCTTGCCGATGCGGTTCAGGCCGTCACCCAGACCAACGGTCGTGGTGGTTTTACCTTCACCTGCCGGGGTTGGGTTGATCGCGGTCACGAGGATCAGTTTGCCGTCTTCACGGTCCTGAACCGAGTTGATGAAGTCCTGGCTGACTTTGGCTTTGTCGTGGCCATAAGGCAGCAGATCCGCAGAGTCGATGCCGATCTTGGCACCGATTTCCTGAATCGGCTTTTTGTTCGCTTCACGAGCGATTTCGATGTCGGATTTGTAGCTCATTGGCCGGGGTCCTTGATTGAATACCGTGCATAGCCGACGCAGAACGCCGGCGCTGCGCATCCATACCCTTGTGTACAATCTCAATAGCCATGGATTCCGACATTCTGGTGTCGTGAAGCGTCGTAAGGCCGCTTCAGGGGTTTCTAATCGGAAACCAAAGCGGACAAAGGAGCCCAGTCGGGCTGATCGGGAACAAATAAATTCAACTGATCTCCCACCTGAACACGTCCGGGACGTTCGACCCAGCCGGTGATGCCCCGACGCCCAACCGCCGAAGGTTTGAACGCAACGCCGTGCCCGGGCTGATCCGCCTCGATTTCGCGCCCTGGCAAAACGCAAGGCGCGTTTTCCATGTCCACGGTTATCGTCAGACCACCGCTGACCTGCAAACGCGACGACGGGGGGATATGTGAAAAATCAGGAATACCCTTTAGTACGATTGACGCGCCGAGATATGAAGGGGCCAACACGTCCAGACCTATCTCTTGCGCGATCTGGTCAAGCTCTTCCGCTGACAGAACCGACAACTGACGTACGTTACGGATTTCCGTTCCTGTGGGATAGAGGTTCTTGACCCGCACGCAGGATGCTCGATTGAACCCCGCGTGCCGTTCTCCTGACGCTCCGTCAAAATCTAAATCCAATGCCTGGACCGATTCAGCCCGTAGCGACTGCCCGGCAAGGACATAACCCAGCCAGACCACTTCGCCTACGTATTCCGTTTCACGCAAAAATGGCATTCCCGCATCCCTTTTCCGCTGGAGTTCAATGGGCATAATGCCCAGCAAACGCCTGATGAAAAGAGAAAAGACCCGAGCCTTGGCTCGGGTCTTTGGTACCTATGTGGTCGGTTCAGGCTCCATCCCGCCGTCGGGCGGTGATTTCTTGGCCTTTGTCTTGGGAATGGCCGTGACACTGGGCGCGCTGCCCTCATCCGGTTTGTCGCCTTCGTCGTCGCCTTCGGTCGGCGATTCGCCATTCATGACGCGCTTGATCTCCTCACCGGTCAGAGTTTCATACTCCAGCAGGCCCTGTGCCAAACGCTCCCATTCCTCATTCTTTTCGGTGAGAATCTGATGCGCGCGCTCATATCCTTGCTGGATCAGGCGCTTAACCTCTTCCTCGATCATTTCCTTCGTGTTGGCGGAAACCGAGAATCCGGCGGTATTGCCTGAATAGCCCTCATGCGCCTCGGCATAGTCGATATTACCGACCTTGTCGGACATCCCCCAGCGCATCACCATGGCGCGCGACAGCTGGCTGGCCTGCATGATGTCACCAGCCGGACCGTTCGAAACGTGATCTTCACCGTATCTGATAACTTCGGCGGCCTTACCGGCCATCGTCATTGCCAGCTTTTGCTCGCACTCATCGCGGTGGTAGTTCAACTGATCCATCTCAGGCAGGCTGACAACCATGCCCAACGCACCGCCGCGCGGAATGATCGTCGCCTTGTAGACCGGATCGCACAGCGGCAGGGACATACCAACAACGGCATGGCCAGCTTCGTGATAGGCAGTCTTTTCTTTTTGGTCCTGTGTCAGAACCATCGAGCGCCGCTCGGCCCCCATCATCACCTTGTCTTTGGCGTTCTCGAAATCTTCCATGGTGACAAAGCGACGACCAACGCGGGCGGCCATCAGCGCGGCCTCGTTCACGAGGTTGGCCAGATCAGCACCCGAGAAGCCCGGCGTCCCGCGCGCGATGATGCGAAGGTCGACATCGGGACCAAGCGGTGTCTTGCGCGCATGCACGCCCAGGATCTTCTCACGACCTTTGATGTCCGGGTTACCAACAGTCACGTTGCGGTCGAATCGGCCCGGACGCAGCAGCGCGGGGTCCAGAACGTCCTTACGGTTGGTCGCGGCCAGAATGATCACACCTTCGTTGGCTTCGAACCCGTCCATTTCTACCAGCAACTGGTTGAGGGTCTGTTCGCGTTCATCGTTACCCCCGCCATAACCGGCACCACGATGGCGGCCCACGGCGTCGATCTCGTCGATAAAGACGATACAGGGCGCATTCTTCTTGGCCTGCTCGAACATGTCGCGCACTCGGCTCGCACCGACACCCACGAACATTTCAACAAAATCGGAACCCGAAATGGTGAAGAACGGCACACCCGCTTCACCCGCAATCGCGCGAGCCAGCAGCGTCTTACCGGTACCCGGAGGGCCAACCAGCAACGCGCCTTTTGGGATCTTGCCGCCAAGACGGCTGAACTTCTGCGGGTTGCGCAGGAATTCAACGATCTCTTCCAGTTCTTCCTTGGCCTCATCAATGCCGGCCACGTCATCAAACGTCACACGGCCATGCTTTTCGGTCAGCATCTTGGCCTTGGATTTGCCAAAGCCCATCGCGCCGCCTTTGCCGCCGCCCTGCATCCGGTTCATGAAATAAACCCAGACGCCAATCAGCAGCAGGAAGGGCAGAAGCGTGATCAGGAAGGATTGGAAGCCTGACTGCTGTTGCTTGACCGCTTGAACAGGGATGTTCTCGTCGATCAGCAGCTTTGTTACCTCGGCGTCGGTCGGTTTGATCGTGACATAAGTTGCACCGCTTTCAGTGGAGTAGCGAATCTGCTCGCCATCCAATGTCACGTTCTTGACTTCACCGCTTTGCACGGCGCTGACAAAGTCGGAGTAAGTTCTTTCGTTGCTCTGAAGCGTTCCGCCTGATCCACTGAACAGATTGAACAGTGCCAGAATAAGCAGAAACAGAACGACCCAAAACGCGATATTGCGAGCGTTGCCCAAGGAAAATCTCCCAAAAGTTCCGGCAGGTGAGAAGCTGCCAAGTTACTTCTTAAAATAGAGAGGATTGTGGTATGTTCAATGCGATAAAAAAGATGCGTAGAACTCAGGCCATTCCGGTGCAATGTCGGCCTGCCATCCGTTCGCCAGGCCCGCAAGCGGAGCAGCCAGCACCGATTCGCCCTTCCAGACAGCAGGCGTTGCGCTCAGAGCAAGTCGGGGGCGTCCCGTTTCGCGCCATTCCGGCACCTGTCGCAACCCGTCATCGCCCAAGGCTCGGATTTCAGCACCGACAGTTGCGGGCCCGCTGACGCTCCATTTTCCATCCCATACGTCGCCGGGTGCGATCATCTGGTCCTGCACGGCCTTAAATTCCCTGCAAATCCAAACACTCTCACCTTTTGGAACCAATAGACACCCAGCAACCGACCCGGCCCGTCCTTTCGCCAAAGCATCCATCGCTTGCCCGACCGCGGCCTGACGTGGGGGATATCCCTGTCCCGCGATCCAGGCGAGAATCCCAACCAGAACACGGCGGCGGATTTCTTTGGGCAGCGCGGAGAAACCGACCCTGTCCACCTTCACGTCACTTTGAACAACCTGCGCCACGTTCCGCGCGGATTCCTGCGCAAAAACCCCTAACGCCGCATGTGCCTGCGCCAGATTGTCCGCCACTCGAGACAATGAAAGCGCATCAATTCCCAAGGGTTCGAGGCCGCACAAGGCGTCACGCGCCTTGATCCGGTCGAAACGTGTGTCCTGATTCGAAGGATCTTCAACCCATGACGCGTTGTTCTCAATCAAGTAGGCACGCAGGGCGTCTCGGGTCATCCCCAGCATCGGACGCAGCAGTGTCAGGCCGTCCAGTTGACGACTTGCCGACATGCCGGACAGGCCCGTGACACCAGAGGATCGCCCCAAGCGCATCAGCAGAGTTTCCGCCTGATCATCTGCTGTATGCCCCAAGGCGATGGCACCAATTCCACGGTCTCTTGCCCAGTTGCTCATTAAGCTATACCGCGCCTGTCGCGCTTGATCCTGCATGTTGCCGGCCCCGTCCCAGCCCGCCCAACGCAACGTCTCGTGCGACAGACCCAAGGCAGAGGCCTGCCGAGATACACTCTCAGCCTCCTGTGCAGCCTCGGGCCGCAACCCATGATCAACGGTAACGATAAAAAGAGTAGTCATTTGGGTCTGTGCGACCTCATGCAACAGATGCATCAGGGCCACGGAATCCCCGCCGCCCGAGACCGCTACACCCAATTTGCGCGGCAAGTTTTCGGGCAACCGGGCGCGAAGTTCTTCAAGCAACTTGTCGGAGTGACGGCTCAAGAACACCCCAACGCGGACATCTCTTGCGTGGCATTGGCAAACGCCGGTGCAGAAGGAAAGCGCACACCAACTTCGTTGAGCGTGATGCAGGCCTGATCGGTCTGCCCCAGACGCCCCAGCGCTGCGCCCAGTTCATACAAGGCCTCTGGTGCAAATGCGCCCTCAGAATCGCCAGTGAAGCTGGCCAAAAACGCACGTGCCGCTTCGCGAGTATCGCCAAGACCTTCCAGCGCATGACCACGTTTCAGATTAGCCTCTGGGGCAAGGGGACTGCCGGGATAGGATGTTTCGAATTGCGCAAGCAGGTCAGCCGCAGTCTGAAAATCGCCATCATCCAAAGCTTTTGAGGCTGCGTCAAAATCCTCACGCTCACCAACGGCCAACTCACCCTGATCCGATGACGGGGGTGTTACAACGTTTACCGGACCTGTTTCCGTGGTCGCTGCATCACCACCCAGCGTTGAGGTCTCTTCCAGCGTCGACAAATCTCCGCCTTCCAATTCGACTAGCCGGAACTCCAGATCACCAATGCGGTTGGTGCCGTCGGTAACAATATTCTGCACCCGCTGGTTCAACTGTTCTGTTTGACGGGTCAGGCGCTGCAATTCGGCTTCAATGGCATCGACCCGTTCCAGGATCGAACTGCCGGACAGGTTCGGTGCGGGCGATCCCGTGGTGGAAAACTCGCGCTTCAGACGCTGAATCTCCACATGCAACACAGTCAGCTCCTGACGAATATCCGCCAGAGTCTGCTGATCCTGTGCCTGTGCAACACCAGCAGTCGTCATGACCGCCGCCAAAACCCATCCTGTAATACGCATCGTCTTACCCCAGAGTTGAACCGGTCAGCACAGTCACCGCGCGGCGGTTCTTGGAATAACATTCCTCAACGCTGCAAATCTCGATCGGACGTTCCTTGCCATAGCTGACAGTGTTGAGGCGGTTACCCGCAACTCCACGCGAAATCAGGTATTCGCGCGCGGCGTTCGCCCGGCGCGCACCCAGCGCCAGGTTATATTCCCGCGTGCCCTGCTCATCTGCGTGCCCTTCGATGGTGGCCACAAAGTCCGGATTGGCCAACAGCCATTCCGCCTGCCCTTGCAGCATGGTTTGCCCCTGCGGCGACAGGGTCGACTGATCAACAGCGAACAGAACACGGTCGCCAACAGTCTGCTGGAAATACGCGGGCGAACGCGGGTCGCTCGGCGAACCCGGTACGATTGCGCCGGTTCCACCTGCACCACCGCCCCCCAATGCGGAGGGGTCATTGTTTGCACAGGCAGCGATCACACTCAGCGCGCCCAGCGCCAGGACTTTGCTCAATACGTTCATTTCAAGTGCCTCGTGTTTTGATTATTGCCGCCTGTCTACCACAGGCGCGATTCGTTGTGAACTTTGCTGCGATCAATTCTGCAAGGGCCCCCATGACGGGTCGCTGCCACCATCCGGCGTGCGCACCGGGCGCAGGTTTCGACCCGATATATCCACAGAATACAGCGAGGCACGGCCGCTCGCCCCCTGCGTTTCGCGGGTGAACATGATGACGCGGCCATTGGGCGACCAGGTGGGGCCTTCGTCGAGGAACGATGCCGTCAATAACCGCTCTTCCGACCCGTCTGTTCGCATGACGCCAATATGGAACCGGCCTTTGTTCTGCTTGGTAAAGGCGATCAAGTCGCCGCGCGGTGACCAGACGGGTGTGCCATAGCGCCCCGCGCCAAAGCTGATCCGCGTCGCCTCACCCCCGTTTGCGGGCATCACATAAAGCTGCGGCGTGCCGGAACGGTCGCTCTCAAAAACAATCAGACTACCATCCGGGGAATAGCTGGGCGCTGTCTCGATCGCGGGAGTGTTGGTCAGGCGCGTGCTTTGACCCGAGGCCAGATCCATCTTCCACAGATCCGTGTTACCGCCCTGAATAAGCGAGTACACGATCGATCGCCCATCCGGCGAGAAGCGGGGCGAAAAGCTCATAGTGCCGTCCTGGGTTTTGAGTTCCTGCCGTTTGACGCGTCCTACATCCAGAACATAGATGCGTGGGCTACCGCTTTCGTAGCTGGTATAAAGCAGCCGGTCGCCTGTCGGCGAAAAGCGCGGTGCAAGCACGATGGCAGAACTGTCAGTCAGGTACTGCACATTCGCACCATCATAGTCCATGATTGCCAACCGCTTGAGGCGCTGATTCTTGGGGCCGCTTTCCGACACAAAGGCTACGCGGCTGTCGAAATAGCCACCTTCGCCCGTGATCCGGCTATAGACCTGATCAGCCACCTTATGCGCCATACGGCGCCAGCCTTCGGTCGTGCCTGCCAGTTGCAGGCCAGTGCCCAGTTCTTGCCCCGAGAACACATCCCAAACACGGAACCGGACCGTCAATCGCTTGCCCGAGACATTGACCGCTCCGGTGACCAGCGCATCGGCATTTATCGCTTTCCAATCGGCGAATTGAACCGGCGCCTCAAAACTGCTGACCCGACTGATGAACGCATCCGATGAGATTTCACGGAACAACCCCGTCCCGGTCAGGTCCTCCGCCACCACGCGCGAAATATCCTGCGCATATTGCGCGGCAGAGGGGCCATCGGGCACGAAATTGGGAACCGCAAAGGGCAAAGGTTCGATAATACCCTGATCCAGCTCCAGTCGCAGAGGGCTGTTCTGGGCATAAACCGGCGCGGACATCAGCGTCAGGCCGACAAAGAGGCTGGTCAGAAGTTTCATCATTTGATCCGCATCCTCTCGGGATTGAATGTAATCTCAACATCCTGCCACTGAGCGTATTTGTCAGCAGGCAGGTCATATCCTTTGGCCCCGCAGCGTAAAATTGCGCGCCGGGCGGCCTGATAAGCCTGATTGGCAGCACCAGAGGACCCGCCGGAACTGTCCAGCATCCGAATACTGCCATCTACAACTGTACCATCTCGGTTCAGCGAAAACGCGACAACAACCACCGTACTCAGCGCATCCGTAGACAGTGAACCCACGTTCCAGCACCTGGACACGGCCAGTCGCATTGCATCCTTCTCACCGCTGGTGAGCGGAGGGCCCGAGGGCTCGGTGCCAGCACCCAAAGCCTCAGCCAAGGCGTCGTTGATCGCGGTCTCATCAGCCTGCGCCTCAGGTTCCGGAGCCGCCTCGGGCGTTTCTGCAATTTCCGGTTCGGGTGGCGGACTGGGCCGGTTGGGGCGCGTGCGCGGGCGAGGCGAACTGAGCAGAGGCTCCTTAGTCTCTTCCGCTTCGGTTACAATCTCAGGCGCGGCCTCTTCCGGTGCAGTCTGGTCTTGCTGCTCCTGCTGCACCTCAGCACCCTCATCCAAGGACACAGGAGGTGATTCAAACTCATCCGGCTTTGCCTCGGGCGGTGCAGGAGCAATCGCTTCGGGCGCGACACGGTCAGCGGGACGTGGCTGCGCCTCGGGTTCTGGCTGCACGGGCTGTGCAACAGGTTCCACCTCCGGCTCGGTCAACGAGGGCGGTTCTTCCGGAAGCTCGGGCTCTGGCGGGGCTTCGACGATAACGGGCGCGGGTTCAGGGTCGGGTTCTGCAGGCACCACGGGTTCGGAGCGCGGCTGTTCCTCAACCACCGGCTCCGGCGGTCTGGTTTCGGCCTGCTCGGGCTCGGGCGGTTGTTGCAAAGCGGCCGGCACCTCGGAAACATCAGGCGCATCGCGCTGCGCAGTCATGGCTGCAAACTGTTCAGCGGTAATCACGGAGACATCCTGTACGGCCATCGGCAACGGCTCGGACCGAAAGGTACCACCCAAAAGTGCCACGCCAATCAGACTGACATGCGCAATCGCCGAAATCTTGGTGCCGGTATCCACCGCGCGACCTCACTCTCCACCTTCGTCCAGCGTTGGCCCGCCGGTATCGGTCACAAGGCCAACGTTGGAAAACCCGCCCGCGTTCAGCGCGCCCATGACCTGCATAACCTGCGCGTAGGGAATCGCGCCATCAGCACGCAGGAACACACGGTCACTGCTTCGCTCTGCCGCAATCGCCCGCAGCTTGCCAATCAACTCTTCGCGCAGCACATCAGTCGTCTGGATTTGTACCCGGCCCTCTGCGGTCAGGGTCACAGTCAAAGGTTCTTCGTTGTCACCAGGCAATGCGCTGGCTGCGGTCTTGGGCAAATCGACTGGGACACCAACCGTCAGCAAAGGTGCCGCGACCATGAAGATGATCAGCAACACCAGCATGACGTCCACAAACGGCGTCACGTTGATCTCGGCCATCGGCTGCGCGCGACCACGCCGCCGCCCGCGTCTGCGCCCGTTTCCACCTGACGACTGCTGAACCGCGGCCCCCATCGTCAGCTGTCCAACTGGCGTGACAGGATGGTGGCGAACTCATCGGCAAACGCCTCGTACCCGCCTACAATCCGGTCACTATCGGCGCTGAGCTTGTTATAGAAAATGACGGCCGGAATAGCAGCCAACAAACCCAACCCCGTAGCCAGAAGCGCTTCGGCAATACCGGGGGCGACAACGGCCAGATTGGTATTCTGCTGCTCGGCAATCTCGATGAAGGCGTTCATGATGCCCCAGACGGTCCCGAACAGGCCAATGAATGGTGCGGTCGAGCCCACCGTGGCCAAAATGGGCAACCCTTTCTGCAAGGTTTCGGCCTCTTTCGCGATGGCTACATCCATCGAGCGATCGATCCTCGCGGTTGCTCCGGCGATCAGTCCACCATCATTTCGGTGTGACCTGCGCCACTCGATCATGCCTGCGGCAAAAATCTTTTCCGAGCTGCCGTCCGGTTGTGTTCCGGTCTGATCGAACAGTTCATCCAAAGGGTTGCCCGACCAGAAACTTTCATCAAACACCAGCGCCTCACGCCGTGCGGCCCGATAGTTGATCAGCTTTTGGATGATGATCCCCCAGGACCAGATGGAGGCGCCGATCAGCATCAGCATCACCAATTTGACCACAAAGGTCGCGCGGGCATACAGCCCCCACATGGAGAAATCGATCTCCTGCGCCAGCGCCAGCGTTTCAGCTTCCATGAACCTGCTCTTTGTTTTTGCCTGACGGCCGTTCGTTTGGCCTTGTTTTGCCAAACGCTAACGCAGTTGGGGTTGAAATGCCAACAGAACCACCTCTGGCCTGCAAATTGTTACATCAATGCGCGAATCTCTGCCGGAAGACGGATCGGCTTGCCGTCCTTGTTGATGCACACAGCCGTGACCGAAGCGCGGAATATTTCGGTCTCACCACGTCGCACCAGTTGCGCCATCGTCAGGCGTACACCAGAGATTTCAGTCACTTCGGTTTCGACGATCAACTCGTCATCGAACTTGGCAGGCGAAAGGTATTCGGCTTCTACCCTCCTGACGACCCACACAACTCCCTCTTCCCGCATTGCGTTCTGATCATTGCCCAGATTGCGCACCCAGTCCGAACGCGCGCGTTCGATATACCGCAGGTAATTCGCGTGATAGACAACACCGCCCATGTCGGTGTCTTCGTAATAAACACGAACCGGGTATATGTGTTTCATTGCGGAGGCTCCAGCCGGGCAAACAACCTGAGCGCATGAGACGCATCCTGCGCCGCCCCCGGCAAGACCGGATCATATGCAGCCCGGATCAGAGCGGCAATGTCGGGGCGCAGGATCGTCGTCTCACCCGCGACAGCCAGCGGCGATTGCGTCCGAAAGGCTGTATCGGACCAAAGCAGAACAGTCTGCACCACCTGGCTCAACGCAAGTGTTTCCGCCGGAACTTTGGACAATTCCCGATCCATTCGCAGAAACACAAAGGCCGCGCGGATTGCGCCATCTTCTTCGAACCGGAATATGCGGTACTGATTGGCATCTACTGCCACCAGACGCTCGACCAAAGGCTCAAGATCCGGGACCAACCGATCCAGATCCGGCACTTCCAGCAGTTCCTGCCAGTCCCGGAAAAAGAAGACCATGCAATTGGCGCCAAGCTCGGGATCGGTCTCGGCCATCTTATGTCCGGCCAGAGTGACAACGGCCTCAAATGCGCCTTTCACCGTGGCCATCGTCTTGTCTTCGACGCCAAACACGATCGGCACGATGGGCCGCGCCCAACGGGCAATCAGAAACTCGCCGCTCTCGCGCGTGAACAGCGCCTCGATCTCATCCGGTGTCACGCCCAGCCCTTCATCTTTTCAAAAATACTCTCGCCGAAGGCTTAGAATCTCTGGACGCAGGCTTCAACCAAACAGATCGCTCTGCCGTTTGGGCGCGGCCATGCCCAAATGCGTCCATGCCTTCTGCGCCAACATCCGTCCACGCGGGGTTCGCTGAATCAATCCCTGCTGCAAAAGATAGGGTTCGATCACTTCTTCCAGCGAGTCGCGGCTTTCAGACAAGGCGGCCGACATCGTTTCGATCCCGACGGGACCACCACCGTAATTCTCGGCGATCAACTTCAGATACCGGCGGTCCGCCCCATCCAGCCCCAGATGGTCCACACCCAGCCGCGTCAAGGCTCCGTCAGCCAGTTCCCGGGTAATCCGACCGTCGCCTTCAACGATAGCGAAATCCACCACACGCCGCAGCAACCGCCCTGCAATCCGGGGTGTTCCGCGTGACCGGCGCGCAATCTCGCGCGCGCCGTCAGTATCCGCAGGCGCGCCCAGCTTCCGCGCGTTGCGGGTGACGATCTCGTGCAATTCATCCACGGTGTAGAACAGCAATCGAGTGGGAATACCGAACCGGTCGCGCAGGGGCGTTGTCAGCAATCCCATCCGCGTGGTGGCCCCCACCAGCGTGAACGGCTGCAATTCAATCCGCACGGTTCTGGCCGCAGGTCCTTCGCCGATCACCAGATCCAGCTCGAAATCCTCCATCGCGGGATAAAGCACCTCTTCCACCGCCGGGTTCAAACGGTGGATTTCATCGATGAAAAGCACATCGCGCTCTTCCAGATTGGTCAGGATTGCCGCCAGATCGCCCGCCTTGGCCAGAACCGGACCAGAGGTCATGCGGAAATTCACCCCCAACTCGCGCGCCATGATCTGCGCCAGGGTCGTCTTGCCCAATCCCGGAGGACCATGGAACAAGGCGTGGTCCATCGCTTCACCACGTTGCCTGGCGGATTGGATGAATATGCGCAGGTTGGCCCGGGCCTCGGCCTGACCGATGAACTCGTCCAGCCCCTGCGGACGCAAGGCGCGGTCGTTGTCCTCGGGCAAAGGGTCCGGGCGCAGCGTGGGATCAGCATCTACCATTCACTTACCCTTTCGGAGCCAGAAGTCTGAGCGCGGCTCGGATCAGATCAGTCTCGCCTGCCTCTGGTTGGCTGGCAGCCGCCTCGGCCACAGCTGCTGCTGCGTCAGACGGCCCATATCCAAGATTGGCCAAAGCCGACAAAGCCCCGGCAGATGCGGCAGCCGCGCCGGATGGCGGTTTCGCAGACCGTTTTGGCGCAGACGAGGGTTCGGCCAGTTCCACAACCTCAAGCTCGGGGCCATCCATCGCCTCAGTCACAGTGCCGCCCATGGCCATGACCCCCGGCGCCTTGTCCTTGAGGTCCAACACGATCCGCTGCGCCGTTTTAGGCCCCACACCTTTGGCCGCCTTGACCGCTCCCCAATCCCCCAAAGCGATTGCGCGGCTAACGCCATCCGGCCCCAAGGCACTGAGGATTGCCAAAGATACCTTTGCACCGACGCCCTGGACCGAGCACAAAAGGCGATGCCATTCTTTCTCGACCAGGGAGAGAAAGCCATAAAGCTGCATCAGGTCTTCCCGCACAACCATGTCGGTGTAGATCGAGACCGCCTCGCCCACGCCCGGCAGCGCCGCCATCGTCCTGTTGGAACAATAGACGATATAACCCACGCCCCGGACATCGATCAGAACATGATCCGCCGCGCGGTAATCGAGCCGTCCTGTCAATTTGCCGATCATGCCCGCACCTCTTTCACACGCGCCTGTTGCACCTTTCCGTAATAGGCATGGCAGATCGCAATCGCCAGCGCATCTGCGGCATCGGCCCCTTTTGGCGAACAGCCCGGCAGTTGCAGTTTGACCATATGGATGACCTGCTCTTTCTCGGCGTGGCCGACGCCGACTACGGTCTTCTTCACTCGGTTGGGCGCGTATTCCCCCACCGGCAATCCAGCCTGCGCCAGTGTCAACAACGCGACCCCCCGCGCCTGGCCCAGCTTGAGCGTACCCGCCCCGTCCTTGTTCACAAATGTCTGTTCAATGGCGGCCTGATCCGGTTTGTGATCGGCGATCACCTCGACAATCTGGTTGTGCAGAGACAGCAGGCGCTCACCCAGATCGTCACCATCCGACTTGCACAATCCATTGGCCACATGGCTCAGGCGGCTGCCATTTGATTCGATGACGCCCCATCCCAGGGTCCTAAGCCCCGGATCGATGCCCAGAATTCGCATGTTTTGCCTCGGCCTGCTCGGGTTTTGTGATCTTTTTTCAACGCCTAGCACGAAGCGTGAACATTTTCCAAGCGAATTGACGCGAAGTCTGAAAACGACACACCTGTCCTTAGCGCGACTCCGGAGCACATTTGCGACCTCAGAAATGTCTGAAAGCGGCACCTACATTAAGGCATTTTTACCAATTATTTAGGGGGATTTCAGCTTCGTGAAGCATTGCAAAAAATGCATAGGACAATTGCAAAAAAATGAACTTGTACAAGCGAAATGGCGGCACTAGATGGCGGTCAGATCGCAAGATTGCAAAGTGAACACAAACCAGAAGGAAACAGGATATGGCTGCACTGGACACTACCCGCATCGCTACCACCGGCTCGTTTGGCCTCGTTGGCCGTATCGGCGCTTTTTTCGTATCGGCGGTAAACGCCGCAATCGAATGGAATGACGCCCGCGTAACCCGCAACGCGCTGACCGATCTGACCGATCGCGAGCTTGAGGATATCGGTCTGTGCCGTGGCGACATTGATGTCATCGCTCAGGGTCGGTTCTAAAACCAACCACTACTCACATCTGCCCCTTCCTCCTCCCTTGAGGGGCAAAACAGAAACACCGCGCGCCTCAAGGCACGCGGTGTTTTTTTACTTCAAAAGCTTGTTCAGTAGAGAAGCTTGTTCATCTGAATGGACAGCGCCTGCGATACCGGGTCGATCTGCATGACCCAAGCACCGGCTTTCTCAACTGATGTGCCCTCGTTCAGACTGTCGATTCGATATTTGTATCCTGTTGGCCCCAGGTGGGACAAAAGAAACGCTTTGAATGCAAAAAAGGCCAGAAGCGTCAGCAGCAACACCTTTACAGGCACAGCCGAACTGACACGCTGCGGCCGCATTACCACCAGACCATCCTTACGCAATGTGGCGCGATAGCCCCGGCTCATCTTCTGATGCTTCTTGTTCAGGCGATTTACGCGCTGATCGAACTCCAGTTGTTTTCCCGTCATGGCAGCCTCCAAAAACCGCCCCCCTCGACTTTGATCAGAAAACGGTAAATAGAGATTGCGACAAAAGCGTGGCAAAATTCCACAAAACTCCTGTAAATGGCCTAATTTACGCCCTGTTTGGTTAAGATTAGGGTCGTCCATTCACCAATCTCACCCTTATGAGCAAGATTGAACTCGTTCTGAGAGTAAACTGAAACCACGTCATCAGCTTGTTCGTTAAGGATTCCCGACAGGATCGCACACCCTCCCGGACGCAGATTCGCAGCGATTTCGGGTGACAACGCCACCAAGGGGCCTTTCAGGATATTGGCAAAGATCAGATCGTAAGGGGTGTGCGCCTTTAGGTCGGGATGGTCGAAACCTGCGGCTTCAACACACTGAACCGCACCGGACATACCGTTGGCTTTCAGGTTGGCCTCGGCCACATCGACGGCCACTTCGTCGATATCACTAGCAATGACATCGCCGTCCCAGACGCGCGCCGCCGCCATGGCCAGAACAGCGGTACCGCAACCAATATCGGCCACTTTCGACGCGGTGAAGCCGTCGTCCAGCAATCGGTCCAGTGCTTTGAGACAGCCGAGCGTCGTGCCGTGATGTCCGGTACCAAAGGCCATTGCGGCCTCGATCAGCAATGGAATGCGGCCGTCTGGCAGCTTGTCGGCATCATGACTGCCGTAGACAAAGAACCGGCCTGCTTCGACGGGCGCAAGCTCGCGCCGAACATGCGCAACCCAGTCGGTTTCAGGCAGTTCTGAGACGACAAATGGCTTCGCCTCGAACGCCGCGGCAAGAACAGCCAGTGCGGTCTCGTCCGGGGCTTCGGTAAAATAGCCGCCCACTTCCCAAAGGCCCGAGCCGTCTTCGACCTCGAATACGCCAACGCCTGTGGGCTCCGGCTCCAAACGCTCCATCGCTTCGCCCAGACCTTCGGCGGCCTTTTTACCTGTCAACGTAGTCAGCGCGGTGAATGTGGGCATCGGGGCCTCCTGTCTCAGTTGGCACAGCGCCTAGGACGCGGCGCCGCGAAGGTCAAGCCGCCCGGCCTATTCCGCAGGGGCCGGAGCGTACTTGGTCAGGACGGTCTCATTGCCCGGCTCGGGATGGCGTGGGATCAACAACGATAACAGCAGCGAAACAATTGCCATCGCCGCAGCCAAACCAAACACTGCGCCCGGCGAAACGACCCAAAGCAGGCCCAGCAGTGCAGGCAGGAAGACAGCTGCAATGTGGTTGATCGTGAATGCAACCGCAGCTGTCGGTGCGATGTCTGCGGGGTCGGCGATTTTCTGAAAGTAAGTCTTCAAGGCCAACGCCAGAGCAAACAGCACATGGTCGATCACGTAGAGAATCGCTGCCAGCAGAACGCCCCAGCCGAACCAGTAGATCCCACCATAAGCCGCGAACACGATTGCCAGACCCGTGTATTCAAAAATCAGCGTCCGTCGTTCACCAAACTTTGCCACAGCTTTTCCCAGCAAAGGGGCGGCCATAATGTTGATCATCAGGTTGATCAGATAGAGGCTGGTCAACTCATGCACTTCAAAGCCGAACTTTTCGACCATCATGAACCCGGCAAAGACGACAAAGATCTGCCGCCGCGCGCCCGCCATGAATTGCAACGCGTAATACAGCCAATACCGGCGACGCAGGATCAGTTTCTTGGTCTGCGGTGTGGGCGCATCGAATTGCGGATAGGCAAACAAGCAGAACAAGGCCAGCAACGCGGTTACACCACCCGCAGCCATGAAGACAAAGTTGTAGGACAGCTCGAACCGATCCCAGGTCAGAACGATCAGCCCGTAGACCACCATTGTCGCCGCCGATCCCATTGCGACCAGCCACCCCAAAACCTGCGGCGCACGGTCCTTGGGCAGCCACTGCAATTGAAGCGACTGGTTTACGGTCTCGTAGTAGTGAAACCCGATCGAGCTGAACAGGGTTACGAACAGCAACCCGCCAAGGCTGGGAAACCACGCGGTCACAGCCGTGGCGACCCCAAGCATCACCAGCGAGATCATCGCCAGCACTTGTTCGCGCATGAACATAATGACGGCAATCACGCCAACCGCCAGAAAACCCGGGATCTCGCGCACCGTGTGCAGAAGCCCGATATCTGCTCCGTCAAAATTCGCCACTTCGATGACGAAATTGTTCAACAGAGCGCTCCACGCGTTGAACGCGATCGGCATGATCATGGCCATCATGAACAAGAGCGTGATGGGACGGCGCCAGAACGGAAGGCTCTGCGCCTCGTTAAGGGGCATGGGTTTCAGCATATTGGTCCTCTACGCCCATTTCAGCGCTTTGGCGAGAGGGAAGCCGTTAGCGCACAGCCACCCTGCGCTGATGCAGAGATCAATAAAAACTCTGCGGGTCGATATCGACAGTCAGACGGATGTCACCTTTCAGACGCAAAGGCGCGATCCAGCGGACAATGGCGTCCTGAATCGGCGCGCCTTTCGGGGCTTTGACCAAAAGGCGTACCCGGTGCCGCCCGCGAATACGTGCAATCGGCGCTGGTGCAGGTCCGAAGACTTGTCCCCCTACATCTCGCACGGGTGCATCATTACGCGCCATCGCGGTGCCTATGTCAAAGACCGGGCCAACCTCTGGACCCGACAGTACGATCCCGGCCATGCGACCATAGGGGGGGACCCCGGCCGCTTGCCGCCCGGCGGCTTCGGCTTTCCAGAACCCTTCCTCATCGCCGGACAGGATGGCCCGGATCACCGGGTGTTCCGGTTGGAACGTCTGTAACAACGCCTGCCCCGGCTTATCTGCCCTGCCAGCGCGCCCTGCCACTTGGCGCATCAGTTGAAACGTCCGCTCTGCTGCGCGCAGATCAGCGCCATGCAATGACAAGTCAGCATCAATCACGCCGACCAATGTGAGTTTGGGAAAGTTATGCCCTTTAGCGACCAACTGAGTGCCGATAACAATGTCGGCATCCCCGGAAGCGATTTCTTCAATCTTTGCTTTTAAAGCCCGCGCTGAACCAAAAAGATCAGAGCTGAGCATAGCGATGTTAGCGTCCGGGAAAATTGTCTCGGCCTCTTCGGCTAGCCGCTCAATTCCTGGCCCAACCGGAGCCAATTTACCCTCAACCCCGCAGGACGGGCAGGTGTCGGGCATCGGCTTTGTCTCGCCGCATTGGTGGCACATCAGCCGTTTCAGAAACCGATGTTCAACCATCCGCGCGTCGCAATGATCGCAAGCGATCTGTTCGCCACAAGCCCGGCATAAGGTGACGGGCGCATAGCCGCGGCGATTTATGAACAGCAGCGACTGTTCGCCCTTCTCGACCCTCTGCAGCACCGCCTGTCGCAAGGACGGAGAAATCCATGTCCCGGGCTGCATCTGCTCGGCCCGCATATCGATGGGTTTCATCTCGGGCAGCACCGCCACGCCGAAGCGCGAGTTCAGGTCTACCCGTTCATACTTGCCCGCTTCGGCATTGGCCCAGCTCTCCAGCGAGGGTGTTGCACTGGCCAGAATCACCCGCGCGCCACAAATGGCCGAGCGCAGAACTGCCATATCGCGCGCACTGTAATGCACGCCGTCTTCCTGCTTGTAAGAGGTGTCGTGCTCTTCATCGACCACCACCAGCCCCAAGTCGCGGAACGGCAGAAACAGCGCGGACCGCGCTCCCACGACCAGTTGCGCATCCCCCTGCCCGACCATCCGCCAAACCCGGCGGCGTTCCGTCATGGTCGCGCCCGAGTGCCACTCGGCTGGCCGCGCACCGAACCGCGCCTCGACCCGGGTCAGGAATTCAGCAGTCAGCGCAATTTCAGGCAGCAAGACCAATGCCTGACGTCCCATCCGCAGCGCCTCGGCGACGGCTTCCAGATACACTTCGGTCTTGCCCGAACCCGTCACACCTTTCAGAAGTGTTGTGCCGTAGCGACCTGTCTGCTGTCCAACCTGCAACCGTTCCACAGCCTCCGCCTGATCTTCGGTCAGATCTTTGCCCGGCAGGTTCGGATCAAGTTGCGGGTACGGCAGATCACGCGGACTGTCCTCTTCCCGCACTGCGCCTTGTTTGACCAACCCTTTGACAACAGACGAAGTCACGCCTGCCTGCTCGGCGAGCTCTTTCAATGTAAAGGCGAGCCCACCATAATCGCGCAAAACCTCCAGCACACGGGATCGCGCATCGGTCATCCGGTCCGGCTCACCGCTGCCAAGGCGATAAACCTTACGCATCGACGGCGGGTCGCCCAACCCCGGCGCACGGGTTGCCAAACGCAGCATCGCTGGCATCGGCGTCAGCGTGTAGTCGGCCACCTTTCCTAGAAACACGCGCATTTCTTCACGCATCGGCGCGACCTCAAGCACCCGGATCACAGACCGCGCCTTATTCAGATCAAAGCCACCCTGCCCGGCCCCCCAAACCACGCCCAGCACCTTGCGCGGCCCCAACGGCACTTCGACAAACGCACCCAGAAAGCACCCACCTTCGGGCGCCTTATAGTCCAGCGTCCGGTCCAATGGCTGGGTGGTGAGCACTGCCACCAGCTCACCTTGGTCGAAATACTCCTGAGTGCTCACCACATGTCCTTTGCAGGGGGTTTCAGCATGTCTCTCTTTGGGGTAAAGCCATCCGCGACCAAGGCCAACCCATCAAAGGACTGCCCTCATGAAATTCTTCGTAGACACCGCCGAGATCGACGCCATCGCCGAACTGAACGATCTGGGCATGGTGGACGGCGTAACCACCAACCCTTCGCTGATCCTGAAATCGGGCCGCGACATTCTGGAAGTGACCAAAGAGATCTGTGATCTGGTCGATGGTCCGGTATCGGCAGAGGTTGTTGCAACCGAAGCTGACGACATGATCGCCGAAGGCCGCAAGCTGGCCAAGATCGCGCCGAATATCGCCGTAAAAGTCCCACTGACCTGGGCCGGCCTGAAAACCTGCAAAACGCTCAGCGACGAAGGTCAGATGGTAAATGTGACCCTGTGCTTTTCGACCAATCAGGCATTGCTGGCCGCAAAGGCAGGCGCAACATTCATCTCGCCCTTCATCGGCCGCCTGGACGACATCAACCTCGACGGTATGGATCTGATCGCCGACATCCGTCAGGTTTACGACAACTATGGTTTTGAGACCGAAATCTTGGCCGCGTCGATCCGCACGGTGAACCACGTGACCGACAGCGCTCGCATCGGTGCCGATGTCATCACCGCCCCGCCTGCCGTCATCAAAAAGCTGGCCGATCACCCCCTGACAGACAAAGGTCTGGAAACCTTCCTGGCCGATTGGGCCAAGACCGGTCAGAAGATCCTCTGATCCCGTGCAAGACCGCGCGGTGCCGTCAGGCACCGCGCCCGGCCCAACGGCCCTGTGCCTGATTTGTGATCAGGCATCGCGGGCGGGAGCCTCTTCGCCACAGCACTCAAGGAAATCCACCTTTGCGTGCATTTTTCCCAAGGCAAAACCGGTCCGGCATGTTATAAGCCGCTCAACAAAAAAAGACCGGACGGGACATGAGCAGCAACCCCAAACTCGAGGATAACCTCCGCGCGGCGATTCTGGCCGAGCCTGACGTCGTGCTGGACGACAAGGATCTGATGCAGGCGCTGGTAAGTGCCAATGAGCGCGCACGCGGCGACAATGTGATCGATCTGCGTGGCATCGCCATGCAACGGCTTGAGGCGCGGTTGGACCGGTTGGAAGATACCCACCGGTCTGTGATTGCGGCGGCTTACGAAAACCTGGCAGGCACAAACCAGGTGCATCGCGCCATTCTGCGCCTGCTGGAGCCGGTTGAGTTCGAAGATTTCCTGCGCGCGCTTGGCTCGGACGTAGCCGATATTTTGCGCGTTGATCACATCACTTTGGTTCTTGAAACTACCGTGGTTCAGGACGACCCTGCGGTCGACAAACTGGGCGGCGTTCTGACAATTGCGGAACCCGGCTTCATCGACCAATACCTGACCATTGATCGTGGCGGCCCGGCCCGCGACGTCACCCTGCGCGAGGTTCATCATCCGAACCGGCGTATTTTTGGCGCGCTTGCAGATCAGTTGCGGTCCGAAGCGTGTCTGAAGCTTGACCTTGGCCCCGGTCGTTTACCGGGAATGATCGTCATGGGCGCTCGGAATCCGCGGCATTTCACGCCGCAGTTGGGCACCGATCTTCTGAGCTTTTTCGCTGGCGTGTTCGAACGCTCGATGCGCCACTGGCTGTCGTGAGCTTGATCTCACCCGCCTGCCGCGACGCGCTGCAGCATTGGCTGGACAGCCTGGGTGCGCTGGCGGGACGGTCCGAGAATACGCAGACCGCTTATCGCGGCGATGTGACCGAGTTCCTGTCGTTCATGACACTGCACCATGCCGAACGGCAGGGTTTGAAAGCACTGGAACGGATCACCGTATCAGACATGCGCGCCTGGATGGCAGATCAACGCAGCGCGGATGTCAGTGCGCGATCACTGGCACGCAAGCTTTCAGCCGTCAAAAGCTTCTACCGCTGGCTGGCTGAACGCGAAGGCTTTGAACCCACCGCGGTCCTGTCCACGCGCGCGCCGAAATTCACCAAGAAACTGCCGCGCCCTTTGGCCGAAGACGCCGCCCGCGCCATGATCGATACGGTCGAGCTGCAATCCCTCTCGGATTGGGTTGCCGCGCGGGATGTGGCGGTGGTCACGTTGCTTTACGGGTGCGGATTGCGCATATCCGAAGCGCTGTCGCTGACTGGCGCGGACGCACCTTTGCCCGCCAGCTTGCGTATCATCGGCAAAGGCGACAAAGAGCGGATCGTACCAGTGCTTCCTGCCGCCCGTGAAGCCGTCGACCGGTACGTGCAACTTTGCCCTCACCCGCAGGAACAGTGCGCGCCCTTGTTCCGCGGTGTCCGCGGCGGGGCGTTGAACCCACGTGCGATACAGGGCGTCATGGCCAAAGCCCGAATGCAATTGGGCCTGCCCGCAACCGCAACGCCCCACGCCATGCGGCACAGCTTTGCTACGCATCTGCTTTCGGCCGGAGGAGACCTGCGCGCCATTCAGGAACTTCTGGGCCACGCATCGCTTTCAACCACCCAAGCCTATACCGCCGTGGATACTGCACGGTTGATGGAGGTCTACAATAGCGCGCATCCCAAAGCTTGATGCAAACATCGGTCAGAAACGCGGGGCTTTTGGTTTGCATCTCTGGTGTGCATCCGTCATGACGCTTGTATGACACTCAGATTCAAAGCTCTTTCCGTCCATCTCTTCACTGCAACAGGCGCCGTGTTTGCCATGCTCGCAATGCTGGCCGCCGTCGAAGAGAAATGGAGCCTTATGTATCTTTGGCTGGTTGTCTCATTCGTTGTGGACGGCATCGACGGCCCTCTGGCGCGTCATTATCACGTAAAGCACAACGCGCCCGAATTTGACGGTGTGCTGCTGGATCTGATTATCGACTACCTGACTTATGTGTTCATACCCGCCTTTGCCCTCTTCAAGTCGGGGCTGATGGACGGTTGGACCGGATGGTTTGCGATCATCGTCATAACTTTTGCCAGTGCGATGTATTTCGCGGACACCCGGATGAAGACTAAGGACAACTCCTTTTCCGGTTTTCCGGGATGCTGGAACATGTTTGTTATCGTGATCTTCGCGCTCGAACCGAATTTCTGGATAATTCTGCTGCTGGTCACACTGCTTTCACTCGCAATGTTCTTGCCGTTGAAGTTTGTCCATCCCGTGCGCACCGAACGCTGGCGCAGTCTGACCCTGCCCATGGCACTGGCGTGGACGTTCTTTGCCGGCTGGGCGGCCTGGGTGAATTTTCACCCGGAAAGCTGGGCGCACTGGGGTCTGGTGATTACCAGTCTGTATCTGACCTTTGCAGGCATCGCGCAGCAGATCATACCACAGCGCCGCGTCTGACGCAGCGCCGCCAGCAATCCAGTTACATGACGTCCTGCACCTCGAACTCGGTGCCGTTATGGGTAAAGACATCGCCCTCTTGCAAGCCCACCATGGCCAGATAAATCGGGCTTTGGGTTGAAATGCCCATATAGGTCATTCCATCCGCCTCGAACCGGGTGGTCGAAACGCACACGACAAATCTGCGATTGTTGAACTTGATCACTGCGCCGGGCTGAACCGTGTCAGTCAGGCTGAAATCGGTGTTTTCAATCACATCGATCTTGGCGTGATGCGCGTGCACGGGTGCGTCAAACGCAGCCGCAAGGTCAGCGTTCTCGCGCGAAGCGGCGAGGTCATCCTTGTCGTGACCTTCCCGGTCGTCCAGTTGAGCATCTTTCAGAAACGCATCGTAATGCGCCTGCGCTGTTGCAAGCTCTTGCGCTTCAAGTGACATCAGCCTGTCAATGACAGCCTTCTTTCGGGCGGTGCGATCTTGATCAGTGGTCATTCAATGCGGTCCTTCAAATTCAACAACACATATATGGTGTGCCCACCGCTGACGGATTGCAACCGAATTTCACGGATCAGATCAAAAGGCCGGCAGCCCCTTCATGACGCAACAGGGCCACTTTGGTCTCGACCCCACCTGCGCCGGAAAAGCCACCCAAGCCCGTCGCGGACAGTACTCTGTGACACGGGATGATCACCGGAATCGGGTTTGCGCCGCAAGCCTGCCCGACTGGTTGCGCGGGTTGTCCCAACTCTTTTGCGATATCGCCGTATGTCCGGGTTTCGCCAAGCGGAATGGCATACATCAGGTCGCAAACCTGTTTCTGAAACATCGACCCGTGGACGCGATACGGCAAGTCGAACCTGTCGAGGCGTCCGTCGTCATAAGCCTTCAACTGCGCGACAGCTTCGCGCAACAGATCTGTCGGCTCTCCCACGTCCTGGCCATCCCAGACTAGACGTGTGAGGGCTCCGTCCGTTTCTTCGACACCCAGACGTCCAAATTTGGTTTCTACGGCAATCATTGACATAGGCGCAGCGTTTCAGATCGCTAAAGCTGTTGCAAGTCAGGAAAGAAAAACCCCCAGCCGATGGGCTGGGGGTAAAAGTTAGCCGAGTGCTTCGTTGCAGCGGCTACACACACCCGGATGGGTGTGGCGGCCAACGTCGGGCAGGATTTTCCAGCAGCGCTGACATTTCTCGCCTTCGGCTTTTTCAAAGACCACCGCAACGCCTTCGATTTCCGGTACGCGGAACGCCTCGGCCGGGGCCGGATCGCCGGTCACAGTCAGACCTGAGGTGATGCACATGTCGTCCACGTCGAACGTGGCCAGCAGATCACGGGTATCACCATCTTCGACATGCACAATCGGTGCCGCCTCGAGGCTGGAACCGATGACCTTATCCTGACGCTGGATTTCAAGCGCGGCAGTTACCGCACGGCGCACGCGGCGCACCTTGGCCATGTTGGTTTCCAGTTCAGCATCGCGCCAGTCGGCGGGTGTTTCCGGGAAATCCACCAGGTGGACCGAGCTGTCATCTCCCGGGAAGCGTTCCAGCCAGACCTCTTCCATCGTGAACACCAATACCGGGGCCAGCCAGGTGGTCAGGCGGTGGAACAGGATGTCCAGAACGGTGCGCGACGCACGTCGGCGCAGACTGTCGCCATCGCAATACAGCGCATCTTTGCGAACATCGAAATAGAAAGACGACAGATCGACCGTGGCAAACGTAAACACGGCACTGAACACGCCCTGGAAGTCGAAGGACGCATAGCCTTTGCGCACTTGCTCATCCAGTTCGGCCAGACGGCTGAGCACCCAGCGTTCCAAACGCGGCATATCCTCGGGTGCAATCCGGTCCGCCTCGGTGAAATCGGCCAATGATCCCAGCATGAACCGCATGGTATTGCGCAGACGGCGATAGCTGTCGGCGGTGCCCTTCAGGATCTCAGGTCCGATCCGTTGGTCAGCGGTATAGTCGGTCTGCGCCACCCACAGGCGCAGAATGTCAGCGCCATATTGCTTGATGACCTCTTCCGGCACGATGGTATTGCCCAACGATTTGGACATCTTGTTACCTTTGGCATCCAGCGTGAACCCGTGGGTTACAACGTTACGGTAAGGGGCACGACCTTTAGTGCCGCAAGCCTGCAGCATGGACGAATGGAACCAACCGCGGTGCTGGTCGGTGCCTTCCATGTAGACATCGGCAATACCGTCCTCGGTGCCGTCCACTCGATCGCGCAGAACGAACGCGTGGGTCGACCCAGAGTCAAACCAAACGTCCAACACGTCGAACACCTGATCGTAGTCAACCGGATCTGCGATACCGTCGAGGATCTTCTCCTTGAAGCCGTCGGTGTACCAGATGTCTGCGCCATCCTGCTCGAACGCAGTCTTGATGCGGGCGTTGAGCTCTTCATTGCGCAGAAGGTAATCCGCGTCGGTGGGCAGAGCGCCCTTCTTGGTAAAGCAGGTCAGCGGCACGCCCCAGGCGCGCTGGCGGGACAGAACCCAATCCGGTCGCGCCTCGATCATCGAATACAGACGGTTACGACCGGTCTGCGGCGTCCATTTGACCAGCTCGTCGATAGACCGCAAAGCGCGTTCGCGGATGGTGTCACCCATTTCGCCCATGCCGTCGTCCAGCTTGCGGTCAACGGATGCAAACCACTGCGGTGTATTGCGGTAGATGATCGGAGCCTTTGAGCGCCACGAATGCGGATAGCTGTGCTTGATCTTGCCGCGCGCCAGCAGTCCGCCGACCTCGACCAGCTTGTCGATGACGGCTTTGTTCGCATCACCTTCGCCGCCCTTGCGGGACAGGATGTATTTGCCGCCAAAGAACGGCAGATCGGCGCGGAACGAGCCATCGTCCATCACATTGTAGGTGATGACCTGCTCGAGCATGCCCAGATCGCGGTAAAGCTCGAATTCCTCCATACCGTGCGACGGCGCACAGTGGACGAAGCCGGTGCCTTCGGTGTCGGTCACAAACTCGGCGGCGCGGAAATCGCGGATGTCGTCCCATTCGCCATTGCCGCCCTCGGCCCCGGCCAGCGGGTGGGTCAATTGGACGCCTTCCAGCTCATCGGCAGTCACATCACGAACACGGGTCCACTGGTCGTCGTTCAGACGCGCACGGCCCAACACATCGGCGGCCAGATTGTCGGCCAGCAGGAACTTGTCTCCGACGCTAGCCCAGCATTCTTCTGGTGCTCCGGTGACTTCGTAGAGGCCGTAAGAGACATCCTTACCGTACACGACCGCCTTGTTTGACGGCATGGTCCACGGAGTCGTGGTCCAGATCACTACAAAGGCTCCAGATAGGTCTTTCGCGGCTTTCCTCGTGACTTCTCCGAGCGATTTCCCAACGTACGCCCGTTCGTCCAAGACCTTGAACTTCACCCAGATGGTGAAACTTTCCTTGTCGTGATACTCGACCTCGGCCTCAGCCAGCGCAGTCTTTTCGATCGGCGACCACATCACGGGCTTCGAGCCCTGATAAAGCGTGCCATTCATCAGGAACTTCATGAACTCGTCAGCGATCACAGCCTCGGCGTGATAGTCCATGGTGATGTAGGGATCAGGCCAGTTGCCGGTGATGCCCAGTCGCTTGAACTCTTCGCGCTGGATGTCGATCCAGCCCTCGGCGAACTTGCGGCATTCCTGACGGAAGTCGACGATGTTCACCTCGTCCTTGTTCTTGCCCTTCTTGCGATACTGTTCCTCGATCTTCCATTCGATCGGCAGGCCGTGGCAGTCCCAGCCGGGTACATAGCGCGCGTCATGACCCATCATCTGATGGCCGCGTACGATCATGTCCTTGATGGTCTTGTTCAGCGCGTGGCCGATATGCAGGTGACCGTTCGCATAGGGCGGGCCGTCATGCAGGGTAAAGGGCGTGCGGCCCTCTTTCTCGCGCAGACGGTCATAGACGCCGATCTCTTCCCAGCGTTCCAGCCATGCGGGTTCGCGCTTAGGCAGGCCGGCGCGCATGGGGAATTCCGTTTTGGGCAGGTTCAGCGTGTCTTTGTAATCAGGTGTTTGGGTCGTGTCGGCGCACATTGGGGGCGTCCTCAGGATGATCTTGTCGTGTATGGATCGAAGCGGTCAGTGCGAATTCTCAAGCACCTTTGCCCGGCGTCTCGCGATATCAGAGCGCCGGGGATATAATTCGAATAATGATGGCCAGACGGTCATGCATGCGGGGCTTATAAGACGCCCGTGCCTAATGGTCCAGAGGTTCTGCCCCGTGCGGCGAATGGCGCAGTTTGGCCCAGCGGTTCAACCACGCCAGACCAGCCAGAGCAAAGCCCAGCGCCAGCAACGAGAACACCCGGATCAACCCGCCAAGACCGGCAATGTCGATCAGAAAGACCTTGGCCACGGCCAGCCCGATCACGACAAGCCCTGCCTTCCGCATCAAATCCGATCCACGGGCCAGGGATTGATAGAACAGCGCAGCTCCGATCAGCAGGAGAACCAGCGTATAGGTGTAAAGCTCGGGCTGCGTGACTCCGTTGCCTTCAAACATGCCCGCAGCGCCCTGCCAGACATGGCGGATTGTCAGACCTAACCACATGGCCGCAAGGCCCCCCGCCACAACGTAGCTTGTCATCGAGATCTGCTTGGGCATGTCCTTGATCCGCCAGACGGAACCAGCGATGACCAGCGCAGGCAGCAGATACGCAATAGCCAGCGTGTTGAGAACCGGCAGGCCGAGCACCGGATCGGCGTTTGGATTCAACAGCGGGTTTTGCTCTGACACTGCAAGCGTCAGATGGAACAGGCCATGCGCCACAAAAAACGCCGCCAACACGTAACGCGCATAGTTCAGCTTGCCACCCAACCCGAATCTCTGAACTTGAGCAAAGGCCAGCAGCAGCCAGATGACCGCCAGCAGACCCAGACCCCAATGGCTGTTGTCGGCACCGCCTTCTCCAAACCCTTCAAGCCAGCGCAGCAGCAACAGGGACAGCAGAATGCCGCCCGTCGCCCAAGCTGCGCTTTCCAACAGCAATGACGCCACCGGGCGTTGCAAGGGGCGCAACACCCACCAGCCCGCCACAAATCCCAGCGTGGCCGAGCCGTAAACAAGTGTCATCTCGGGCACCGGGGCCGAATTTGCCCAATCCAGTCCCGGATCAAGCACCAGTCGAACGGTAACGGTGAAGACACCGGCCCAGATGAACCAGCTCATCGGGGGTAAAGTGAACCTGCGGTCCAAAGCCGCCGCCACAACAACACTGGCAACCAACGCCACCGTCAGCGCCGCCGCGCTGAGCACGATAACGCAGGCAAAGACCAGACAGGACAACGCAGACAAAGTGGCCAGCGCCGCACGCATCCGGTCCTCTCCGTCGACACGTGCAAAACGTTCCGCAAGAACCACCATCAAGATGGCCAGCGCGACTGCGTGCAAAGCCCAGGGGTATGCTCCGATCACAGAGGCCGGGTGCCAGCCGACCTCCAACCCGATGGCCATTATGGGGGCATACAGAGCGGCCCCTCCGGCCCAGATCGCGCGAAACTGGCTTGCTTTCGCAGACCGCCACGCCATCAGCATTGAGATAAATGCCCCTAACGCGACCAGCACCGTGATGACCATCGGATAATCAGCCTCAGCCGTTTCCGCATAGGTGGCGGCAAAACTGCGAAAAGCTGCGCCGTGATCAAGCCCATGCACGAGGACGTAGAACACAAGCCCAACCGCGGGCAGGACGGTCAAGTCCTGAAGCGCGGGTGCATCCCTGGCCCAAAGCAGCAGGGCCAGCACAAGTGCAGTCAGCAAGGTAACGCCCAGCCAGAACTCGGCTGCCGAATCCGCCCAATGCCAGGCTAAAATCGCCGAACTTACTGCGATGGCTCCGGCGGCCAGTCTGGTTGGAAAATCCGGCCATGGGCGCGCTTTTGGATGGCGGATCATCTGAGAGATCATAGGGCCCGAATGATCCGGCCAGGTGCGCCGCGTAGGAATGGCGGTCACCAACAGCGCCAGTATCAAGGCGGCGATCAGATAACCCGGTTCCGTGTTGGGAGCGCCCATTACCAACAACAAATTCGCTGAATAGGTCCCGAATACAGTCAGAACCGACACCCACGCCCAACGCCGCACCGTATCGATGCCCAGCCCCAAGACGGCAACCAGAAGGAAATAGGCATAAAGCCACGAGGGGTCTTCGGACGAACCGCCGACCATGAAGGGGGCAGCTAATGCTCCGATCAGACCAACCGCCGCCAATAGCGGGCCATGGAACCACCCCAGAACAAGTCCAACCAAAGCGACTGCAACCATCCCAACCATCGCCGCCTCAGCACCGATCAGATCGTACAGTTGGCGCGCGGCCAGAATGGCTCCGAAGAGGGTGACTAGCCCGGCCCCGGAAAAGACAGAGGGCAAATAGGCAGTTGTCGCGTCCTCGTCATCGCCAAATTTTCGACGCAAGATTTCACCTGCCACGATCAGAAGCGACCCGAACCCAAGCGCCGCGAATACGCGAGCCACCGGAGGCAGTAATCCGTTTTCAACGCCGTATTGCACAAGAAAGATTCCGGCCAAGGCCAGCGACAAGGCTGAGACCACATAAAACCAGTTCTCGCGCAACCAAACGCCTAGTGCTACAAAACGGTCATGATTGAATACGTAGGCAGGTGAAGACACATCCGTCGTTTCAACTGAAGCTTCATCTTCCTGCCGTTTGGGCGCGGCCCATGGGGCGGGCCTGCGGGCTTCCTTCTCTGCTTCAGACTGAGGATCGGATGCCTTTTCTACCGGGCCCTCAGTGACTTCCGTATCACCTGAAGACAGGGCTGAGATCTGCGCTTCCAACTCTGCCACGCGACGACGCAACCGGGTCTGCCCAATCATCAGCACAACCAGAGTCACCGGGATTGCCAGAACAATCAGCCCAACAAGAACAAGTAGCGATTCCAACACGGTCTCCGATCTTTGTCTTGTGGCAAGGCTATCTTTAGGCGGTCACCAATAATAGTCAGGAAAGCTTCCACCCGGCTTAAATCACTGAAATGGCCGGACGCGCGACCATCAACCATAGGATGGTCAGCACTGCGAGAATGGCAGGCACCCCGCAGGCGAACCAAAATCGAAACAGACGGTGGTAGTCTGGCGGTAACGGTGTCCCCTGTTCCATGGCGGTTCGGGCATAATCTCGCATCCTGAATTGCACCCACACCACCGGCAACCAGAACAGGCCGGTCAGCACGTAAAGCACCAGAGACAGTATAATCCACCCTTCACTCAACAACCACCCAATGCGCCAGGCCAACAGAGCGCCGGTTATGGGTTGCAGTATCACCGCCGTTGTCGTGAACAGAAGGTCAGCCAGCGCAACAATGCCTGCCGTATGCGCGACGATCTTCGGGTCGTTGCTGCGATGCGCCATCAGCATGAAAAAGGCGATCCCCGCCCCCGTACCCAGCAGGACACAGGCACCAATGACATGCAGCCAGCGCAGGATCAGGTCGGGATCCATCATCGACTGGCCAGCATGGGCAGCGCAACAAGCGACAAGATCATCGCAGGCAGGATTTTTACCAAGGGACCCAGCGGGTCAGACCACAAGTCGGGTGCAGTGATTGAGGCGGCCATCAGATAGAACAAGGCCACACCAAACTGCGCCAAACAGGCCCGCGCAGCCCAGGGACGCCACAGGACGGCCAAGCCCAGCGCAATGTCTACCAAAGACCAGAACACAACGCTTGTCATGGCCATAGGTGCTGACCACCCTGCTCCGGTCAGAACCTCCGAGGCAGTGGACAAGCCCGTCAATCCAAACAATCCCGACAACAGCCAGAACAGGCTGAGCGTCGCCACCACCAGTGGCATCAATAAGGCCATCCGCGCGCTCAACCGGTGTTCACGCGCGCAGGGAATCGCGGCGTAAATATCGGGCAAAGAAGCAAACCCGCGCCCTGTTGCTGCCCGATAAGGGGCGGAGTCCCCGGTCACGCCATCTGCCATGACGGTCATCGCAGTGCTGCGCAGCGGGGACCGCCACCCAAACCAGGCCAGCCCATCTGCCAGCCTCGCAACTGCATACGTCATGACGGGCGGCACGGTAAAACCGATCCGCGCAGCAGGAAACCCAAGCCACTGCCGCGTATTCTGAACCACGTCTGACAATCTGTGGGGTGTATCCTCGACCAAATCATAACGGCCTTGAGGCAAGCGCCCGTCAACAGCAGAGATCACAACGTCGCACAGATCAGGCATCCCAATGCTCTGAACCGGTGTATCAGGATAAGCCAGTGGCTGCACCCATGGAACAGCAGCCAACATACGCAACAACGCTGTCCCACCATAATCCGTCTGCCCGATGACTAGCCCCGGCTTCAGCACCCAAAGCGGAACGCCTGACGCACGCAAAGCGGCATCTCCGGCCGCCTTGCTGCGCAGGAAATGGGTGCTTGCGTCCGGTTCTGCTCCGATGGCGGAAACCTGGACAACGCCGATACCTCTTTCTGCGCAGGCCTTTGCCAAGGCTGAAATTGCGGTGTGGTGAACTGCTTCAAGATCGTCGCTTGCGTTATCCTGCAACGCGCCCGCGCAATTCACCACGACATCCACGCCGACAAGCAAGCCCTGCCAATCTTTCTTGTGAACGAGCGTGCGAAGATCACCCTTTGTTAGCGGCACGCCCGGCAATACCTTTGCCCCTAACGCAAGATTGCGCACCATGCCTTGAACACGGGCACCTTCGGCCTGCAAAGCCCGCGTGACTTCAGCGCCAATGAAGCCATAAGAACCCAAAACTAAAACGTTTTTTTCAGAAATATCGTGACCTGCCATCGGCCTTTCACCTGTTTTAAACCTATCTATCTGACTGGGTGGCAATGGCCAGTTGTGATCCGCAGACTGCGACAATTAAGGATGAAACAGTGACCCTACCAGATAAGCGATCAACGCGGCCAGCCCGCCGATCAACAGCGTCTCCATCCCTGACCGCCACCACGGGGCCAGCGACCATCGGCTTTTGAGCGCGCCTATCGCAAAAAATACCCCCATGGTCATCCATGCAGACATCGCAAATGCACTCGGGACCGATGCCAAAAACGGCAGCAGGGGGATCATCCCGGCCACGAGAAATGCAAAAAACGTAGCCAGCGCAGCCTTCATCGGATGTGGATCAACGCTGCCCAATCCATATTCGCCCTCAATCATCAGGTTGATCCAGTTTTCACGGCTCGATGTAATCTCTGCCGTAGCTTCGTTCAAAACGATTCCCGACAGCCCTTTTTGCGCAAGAATCTCTCGCACTTCTTCCCGCTCGCCATCCGGGTACAACGCTATGTGGCTTTCCTCAATCGCCCGAATGCGTCGAATGTTGTCCAGTTCGGCCTTGGTACCTGAATAATTGCCGGCGGCCATGGAAAATCCGTCAGCCAGCACATTCGCCAGTCCCAACGCCACGATGACAAACGGGGAAAGACCCGCCCCAGCAACGCCAGCCACGATGGCAAAAGTGGTGACGGACCCGTCGATGCCGCCATATACAACATCGCGCAACACACCTCGGCCGGGCGGTGCATTGATCCGTTCGGCGATTTCCTGCGGGCTGTGACCGTGATCCGTCATGGCTGGCTCCTCCGACATACTCAGTGTGCCGAAGGGTGGGTAATGACGCTTTGCTTTGGATCAACCCTTGGAAAACAGGCCCTGCAGGGCACGTTTGATGATGCCCCGCGTTGACGGTTTGTGCCTGTCCGAGAACGGCAGCGGGCGGCAAACCTCCATCGCGGCCACGCCCACGCGGGCGCTGAGGGCGCCGTTGACCAGACCCTCTCCAAAACGCCGTGACAACTTGCTGAGGACGGATCCGCCCAAAACGGGTTCAAGCAGATCGTCGCCAACGGCCACCGCCCCTGTGGCGACCAGATGTACAAAAACGGCACGGGTCAGACGCCAACTGCCCAGCGTGCCGGCGCGACCGCCATAGATTTCCGCAACGCGGCGGATCATCCTAAGCGATGCGGCCAGCGCTGTCACAACATCTGCCAAAGCCAATGGTACTAATGCGGTCACGGTGGCGACCTGCCGCGCGGCGGCCTCGACTTCACGACTGGCGGCTTCGTCGAGTGGGGCCAGCAGTTCATGTTCGGCAAGGCTCAGCAACGCCGAGGCATCAAATTGATCGCCCATACGCTCTGCCAGTCGGTCGCGACCCCAGCGGGTCTCTTCCCGCCCTTTGTAAAAAGTGATCAGACGATTGGTGACAACGCGTGCCTGGGCCAGATCGCCGTCTGCCAAGGCCGTATCCGCCGCGCGGCGCATTCCATCGACCCTCGACAAGCGCCCCAAAGCCGCCAGTTCGCGCAGGGCTATGATCAGCGTCACCAGAACCAGTGCGGCCAGCAAGCCGGTGATGATCCACCCCAGAACGGGCGTCCGCGCCACCAGCGAGGTCGCAAAATCCCACGCGGCGACAGAAACGGCCGCGCCAATAACAGCCAAGGCCAAGCCCCAGAACCAACGCGCAAGCGCCGACGGTTTGCGGGACGCAAGCCGCACCGCGCTCTGCATCGCTTGCCCCTGAGGTTGCGCGATATCCGGTACCGGCGGGGCCTGCGCGACATCGGCGGCGGGTTCATCCGTTTCAAGATCGATCAGAACCGGACCTTTAGCCATGAGTCATACCTTTGCTGTGCCAGACAAATCTTATGTCCGGCAGGTTTTCGTCGTTTTCCGCGCCATCCCTGCGCCCCACTTCGGCAAAGCCATTGCGTTCATAAAACTTGCAGGCGCGTGTGTTTGCCTGAAATGCATACAAGCTAAGCTGGGATTGTCGCGATTTCGCATGATCCAGCAGTTGCTGCCCGATTCCTTGCCCCCTCGCCTGCGCATCCAGATAGAGCGAATGGATTTCCGTGCCGTTGAACGCAAGAAACCCGACCACACCATATTCGGTTTCGGCCACAGTGACCCAATTCTGGTCAATCATCCGACCACAAAAGGCGATGGTTTCGGCGCAGCTGTGCAGCGCGGGCATCCAGTCGTTTTCCAAGGTAAAACCATGCAGGATTGTCCCGATGGTACCGGCATCTGTTGTCCGTGCAGAGCGCAGGGCCACAGTCACAGCCTGTCTCCGATCAGGAATTGGACCGCGCGATCCAGACGGATATGCGGGGGGCCATCGCCGGGTTTCAGGGTCAGATGCGCCGGGGCAAATGCCATGAATCCATAATCCTCATCCAACCAGCTGTCCGCCCCGTTTCGCGCCGGGCCCAAAAGATGCGCTGGATCCTCGGGCAATTCGCCCGGATAAAAAGCGGCCTGCTTCCCGCTCTCTAACAAAGTGCCCCTTACACATGGCAACTCTACCCCATTGTGACTGCGCAGTTCTTCCGTCGTCGCGCGCAGCGAGGCCAAGGACAGGGCCGCCGTCTGGGCTCCTGCAAAATTTGCCCGGTCTCGTGCCTCGCGCGTCAGGGCTTCGATGATTGCAGTCATGCGGGGGTGTTGCGTGTGGTGCAGATGGTCGGCTTTTGTCGCCGCAAACAGGATGCGTTCGACCCGTTTGCCTAATAACAGCTGGCTGAGCCACGCGTTCCGGCCCGGACGAAAGGCCGACAGGATATCGGCCATCGCGCGGCGCATATCCTCGACCGCCTGCGGACCTTTGTGGATTGCCCCCAGGGCATCAACCAGAACTACTTGCCGGTCGATCCGCGAAAAGTGGTCGCGAAAAAAGGGTTTCACCACCTGGGATTTATAGGCCTCAAACCGCCGTTCCATCTCGCGGTGAAGAGTTTTGCGGCGCGACTGTCCGGACAGTGCCAAAGGCGCAAAAGTCAGAACCGGCGAGCCCGCCAGGTCACCCGGCAACAGGAAACGCCCCGGCGTGCAGTCATAAAAACCGACGTCACGTGCCTGATTGAGATAGGTGGTAAACGACGACGCCAGCGCCTGCGCCGTTGGCTCGTCATGCGCACCGGACGGGTCAGTTGCATTTACCTGCGCCAGATACTCAGCTGCTTCAGCACGTGTCTCCATGCGTGTCAGGGTTTCTTGCGACCAGTCTTCGAAGGATTTGTCCAGTAAAGCCAAATCCAGCAGCCACTCACCTGGATAGTCTACGATATCCAGATGTATCGTACGCGGCCCCTGCAACCCGGCAAGCAGCCCGGCGGGTCGCGCTTTGAAGGACAGGCGCAATTCCGACACGGCCCGGGTGCTGTCCGGCCAATGGGGCGCAGGACCTGTCAGGGCGGACAAATGCGATTCATAGTCGAAACGCGGCACAGTATCGTCCGGCTGCGGTTGCAGATAGGCGGCATTGATCCGGCCTTCCTGCTGCGCGGCCAACCCGGTCATGCGCCCCCGGTCCAGCAGGTTTGCCACCAGCGAGGTGATGAAAACCGTCTTGCCCGACCGTGCCAGCCCGGTGACACCCAGACGGATGACCGGCTCGAAAAACGTTTCGGACACGCTGTCGCCGATAGTTTCGACACCGCGCACAAGACTGTCTGCCAGTGATGAGATGACCAATCTGCCGCCCCGCAATTTTCGTTTCACCCAAGATAGGTAGAGGGTGCAGCACATACCAGCGCTTTCGCCCCCTTGCCCGTTTCCGCATCGCGCGGTACCAGCGGCACATGCCCAGATACGCGTTGAAAGTTGAATACCAAGGTGAGCCGTTTGCCGGATGGCAGCGGCAAAAGGATCAGCCGTCGGTACAGGGAGCCATTGAACAGGCCCTGTCTCGCATCCAACCAGGTGCGCATACAATTGCCGCCGCAGGGCGCACCGACGCCGGGGTCCACGCATTAGGGCAAGTTGCCCATTGCGATATGGCCAAGGACTGGGATCCGTTCCGCCTGTCCGAGGCGCTGAACTATCACCTCAAACCGCAGCCGGTGGCGATTGTGAAGGCCGCACGGGTCGATGAGGATTGGCACGCCCGGTTTTCAGCGGTCGAACGGCAATATCTGTTCCGCATTCTGATGCGCCGTGCACCGGCCACCCATGACCGGGGGCAGGTCTGGCAGATCAATCACCAATTGGATGTCGACGCCATGCAGGACGGGGCAAACATGCTGCTGGGGCGGCATGATTTCACCACTTTCCGATCCTCGATCTGTCAGGCGGCCAGCCCGGTCAAAACCTTGGATGAGCTGCGGGTCGAGCAGGTACAGGGCTTTTCGGGCCCCGAGGTTCATTTCCACGTGCGCGCCCGATCCTTCCTGCACAATCAGGTACGCAGCTTCGTCGGCACTCTGGAGCGTGTCGGTGCCGGAGCTTGGACACCTGAAGACGTCCGTAGCGCGCTGAAAGTTGCCGACCGTGCGGCCTGTGGCCCGGTGTGCCCGCCACAAGGGCTGTATCTGGCGCGGGTTGGCTACCCGGAACCGGTGTTCGACTAAATCGCCCGCATCAGCAAACCACCGGCAATCACCGCGATGACAAGACCAGCGACCAGTTCGATGGTCGGGGCAAGAACCGAGGCAAAGCGCGTGGCCGAGGCAGAGGCCAACAGCCCTCCGCGCAGACCGAAGGATGTCCAGCCGACCAGCGTTGTTACCGTGGCCGTGCCCAGCGCCATTGCAAATGCGCCGGCGATACCTACCATCGCAATGCCCATCTGCCAGGTCAGGATCAACACAAACAAAGCACCTGTACAGGGCCGCGCTGCAATGCCTGCGATCAGGATCAGGGCTTCGCGCAGAGTGCCCACATTTGCGACCTCTTCCGCTGTTGGTCCATGCCGATGGCCACAATCCGAGCAGACACCGTCATCATGGTGATGTGTGTGATCATGGTGATCATGATGGTGACTGTGAGGATGGTGATGATCATGCGCAGACTGGCTTTTTTTACGCCGCGCAAAACTGCGCAAGGCCCGGAAGACCAACCAAAGCCCGATCAACGCAATCGCGCCATAGCTTATGGGGGCCATGACCTGCTCGGTCGCGCCAACAAGGCTTTGACGGGACATCTGAAACACCAGCACCCCGGCATAGACCAAAACGACGGCCGTCACAGCCTGTCCCAGGCTGGACAATACGCTGATCGCTGACAGCCGCCAAAATGCCACGCGTCGACCCAGCCCATACCCGCCGATCAACACCTTGCCGTGGCCGGGGCCGATGGCGTGAAAGAAGCCATAGGCGAAACACACCGTCAACAGCGTGGCTACTGCTTCGGGCTGCTCTGCGCGTGCGGCACGCAACGCGCGAGCGATCTGGTTCTGGAATTCGCGTTGCTCGCCTGCGGCCCAAGCCGCAAGGGAGTCAAACCCGCCGCTTCCCCAGAACCAGAGCAGCAGACCACACGCAAGAGCGACCGGAACAATCAGGTAGCGGGACATGAAATGCGAATCTCGGTGGCAAAGTTTTCACCGACCATGGGAATGTCGTTTTCCTCAAGATCGTAATCTGCGTCCAACGTCAGCAGGAACGCCTGCATCTGAGCCAATTGGCCATCGATATCCGGGTCAAAACGCTCTATTTGGCAGACAGCAGGGCCTGTCACGACAACTGGGCGCGTCACTTCGTAGGCCGTGTAATAGGTCTCATCAAACGCCTTTGCCGACAAGGCGCTGGCGGGGACTGAACCACCTTCGACCGCGCGCAAATGCGTAGTGACGATGCGGCCATCCTCGGTTGTGGCACTTGGGGAGAGGGGGGCAGACAGGGCAACCGGCACTCCTGCGGCAGTCACAATCAGATCGCCATTATATCCTTCAATCCATTGCGCGTCGAACCCGGTCAGAAACTCTTCCTCGTTTTGGGTCAGCACACCGTCACCGTCCTGATCCAACCGCATATCCTCCAGTTGCAACAGCGAAAACAGCTCATCATAGGCCCATGTCACGCGGACATGGGTCAGTTGGCCATTTTCATCCACGATGAACTCCAGCCCAGTGTCGATAAACACATGCGGGTGGGCCATGGCCGGGATCGGCAGGCAGCAGGAAATGACTGAGAGTAACCAGCGCATGACCGCAAGATAGGTCCCGCGGTCCACGGCGGCAACGGCTTTTGCCGTCACACCGCAAAAACCGGCCGAGTGTCAGCCCGGTGGAAACAGCACCAGCGTCTGCAACGCGGTTCCTACGGGGCCTTCCGTATCGTAAAGCACCGATTGTGACATCCCGATGCCGGACGGCTGCCAATGCGAGATCGAGTCAGCGGCCAACCAGTCCGAAACCGGCTCGCGGTGTATATTCACGGTCAGGTCGGTGTTCATGAAACCCATTTCCGAGGTCGGCGCGTTCCACGAGATGCCATTGCCGCAATCGGCCAACGGGCACAGGGCTTGAATTGGCGATTGAACCTCACCCTGCAAAAGCTGCGGGGTCCGCATCCACACCGTTTTGGGCCCGGCCCCCTGCTTACCGCCTTTCGGATACCGAATGTCGCTGTAATGGGCAAAACCGGGCAGGTCATGACGAATCTCTCCAATTGGAAACGGGCCGTCGGCTGCATCCTCGATCCGGGGCGCGATGGTTTTGACATTTGCAACCGGCCCTAGATCACGACGCACCAGATGCATAGTCGAGGCCGTCGCACAAAGCGTGTCGTTCAGGTCGTGGACCGTAACACGTGTGGTGGCCAGCGTCTTGGTGTGGCGCGTGGTTTCTGCTGCAACCCGCAGACCGGCCAGCGGCAGAGGGCGCAACAGGTCGACAGTCAAACGTGTCAGCATCTTTTCCGGACCAACCTCGGTTTCCGCCGCCCGCACGATCAGTCCACTCACTGGCCCCGCATGGCAGTGCTCGGCAGACCACGGACCGCGCGCGGGATCATTGCCGACAAATGCCCCGTCTTCCTGTTGATGAAAATAGGCTTTGCCGGCGAAATCGAGCGCTGCTGCCATTGGCCCCTCAGATCTTTTCTTGCGTGTATTTCTTCAACTCGGTCCGTGCCACCTGACGGCGATGCACCGCATCCGGCCCATCGGCCAGTCGCAGGGTCCGCACATGAGTCCAGGCCGTCGCAAGCGGTGTGTCCTGACTGATACCTTGCGCCCCGAACATCTGCACCGCTTCGTCAATAACCTTTAGCGCAACCCGTGGTGCGATGACCTTGATCTGGCTGATCCACGGCGCGGCGGCCCGCGCATCGCTCTGATCCATGTACCAAGCGGCCTTCAGGCACAGCAGGCGGGCCATCTCGATCTCCATCCGGCATTCAGCAATAATGTCGTAGTTGGCCCCAAGCTGCGCCAGCTTCTTGCCAAACGCCTCGCGTTGCAGCGACCGTTTGCACATCTGCTCCAGCGCGATTTCGGCCTGCCCTATCGCGCGCATACAATGGTGGATTCGGCCCGGCCCAAGGCGACCCTGCGCAATCTCAAATCCGCGCCCTTCGCCCAGCAGGATGTTTTGGGCCGGCACGCGCACGTTGGTGAACCGGATATGCATGTGACCGTGCGGTGCATCATCGTGGCCATAAACCTGCATGGGTCGCAGGACCTCAATGCCTTTTGTGTCGGCAGGCACCACGATCATCGATTGCCGCTTGTGCTTGGGTTGTTCGTCGCCGCCGGTTTTGACCATGACGATATAGACCTTGCACCGCGGGTCGCCTGCGCCAGAGGACCACCATTTCTCACCGTTCAGAACATAGTCATCCCCGTCCCGAACGCAGGACATCGACACGTTGGTTGCATCAGACGAGGCCACATCAGGCTCGGTCATTAGATAGGCAGACCGGATTTCACCTTCGAGCAGGCGCTTCAGCCATTGCTCTTTCATCATCTCGGACCCGTAGCGTTCGAAAACTTCCATATTGCCGGTGTCCGGGGCAGAGCAATTGAACACTTCGGCCCCAAGGGGGGTCTTGCCCATTTCTTCAGCGAAATAAGCATATTCCACGGTGGTCAGCCCAAATCCTTTGTCACTGTCGGTCAACCAGAAATTCCACAGCCCCGCCGCTTTGGCCTTGGCCTTAAGCCCCTCAAGAATTTCGGCCTGCCGTTTGGTATATTGCCAGCGGTCACCCTTGTTGATTTCGGCGTGGTATTCTTCTTCCAGCGGCATGATCTCATCCCGGATCATATCGGCAACACGTTGCAGAAGAACGCGGTTTTCCTCGCGCAGGGTAAATGACATATTCACGGACGCATCCTCCTGAGGCATCGAAACCGGACTGTACTTTCGCGGCAAGGATGGCTTAATTGCCCCAAGCCTGTCCACCACAGTGACGGGACGTCACCACTTCAAAAGCTAAGCAGGAGCCGCGCATGGCGTTGTTGATCGATACCGGGCTGTCCGATTGGATAGGCGACAGTGAAATAGCCGCCAAATTGCGGGCCACAGCGCCTGATGCCGATATCCGCACTCCGGAAACGCTTGGGAATCCCGAAGACATCACGATGCTGGCCCTGGTCAACATGCAAAGCGACCATCCTGCGCGTCTGCCGAACCTGGAACTGGTTCAGAAGTTGGGGGCGGGCGTGGAAACCATTGTCAGCCATCCTGATCTTCCGACCCGTATCCGGGTTGCGCGTTTGAAACCGGATGCACCGGCGCAAGGTATTGCCGAATGGTTTTTGGCTTACATCCTGCGCACTCAAAGGCACATGGCGTTTCATGAGGCTGCCCAAACCCGAGCGGAATGGTCGCCGCGTGAGCCGATCTTTACACCTGATACGGTCGTTGGCGTTCTGGGTCTGGGTCACATCGGGGCTCGCACCGCCCTGATGCTGCGGACCATCGGATTTCAGGTCATGGGTTGGAGCCGCACGCCCAAAACCATTGAAGGTGTGACCTGTCTGCATGGGCAGGACACCCTGCCGCAGCTTTTGGGTCAGTGCGATCATGTGTGTGCCATTCTGCCTTCGACACCACAGACCGTTGGTTTGTTCGATGCAAAAACACTGGCGATGATGAAACCCGGCAGCCAACTGTTGAACGCCGGGCGTGGTGATCTGATTGACGAAGACGCCCTGATCGCCGCCCTTGATAACGGCACTCCGGGTCATGCCGTGCTGGACGTTACATCACAGGAACCGCTGCCTCAGGACAGCCCGTTGTGGGCCCATCCCGCTGTAACGATCACACCGCATATCTCGGGTTGGCATCTGGGCGATGCGCTCTCTGACGTTGCCGAGAACTTTCGACGCCTCAGCTCTGGCGCACCCTTGCTGCATGAAGTGGATCGGGAACAGGGCTATTGAGGTCCGCACCTAAGATCAGGGCGTGAGAATCCAGTTGCCATTGCCGTCATTGCATCGGCGGGTTCTGATCTCGCGGCTCTGATCCCCACCTTCCGGCTGAATGACGTGCTGAAGGCTGACGCAATTTCCCTGCACATTCTGCACCCGGATCGTGCCTTTCGATCCGGTATCGTCGTTATTCCAGGCCCGTTCCTGACCCACAGACGGTGTCCCACTGGTCAGCAATGTGTTCGCGGTTGCGTTGACCACTTCGAAATCCGCAGGCGACAAGCCCATTTCAGCAATGATTCGCGACAGCGGCTTGGCGTCAGCCAAACCGGCCATGAAAAGAACGCCACAAGCGGCGATTGCAGGCAAAAACTGGGCTTTCATAGCGGCCTCACAGAACTGAAATCATTTGTGTCCAACGATATACCTCCGGCGCGGCAGGGCCAAGCCCTAGACGCCGACCTTCAAAATATCCCGAACAAACCTATCGCGCAGGTGGACCTTTCTGCTCCAAACCTTTGTGCCCATATTGCCTTACAAACGACCCCGAGGCTCATAATGACCAAACCATCCTATTTCGCCCCAATCGGGGGCCACCCCGGTCAGGACCAACTGTTGACCGACCGCGCCATGTTCACGGATGCTTATGCGGTCATCCCCAAAGGCACGATGCGTGACATCGTCACCAGCTCCCTGCCCTTCTGGGAAGGCACACGCCTTTGGGTTCTGTCGCGCCCGCTCAGCGGATTTGCCGAGACATTCTCGCAATACATCATGGAGGTGCAGCCCGGCGGCGGCAGTGACCGGCCCGAGATCGAGGCGCAGGCACAAGCCGTTCTGTTCGTGGTCGAGGGGACCGTTACCCTGATCCTGAACGCAGAAAAACATGTTTTAGAAACAGGCGGTTATGCCTATATTCCCCCGGGAAGTGACTGGACATTGCACAACACGGGTGACGCAGTCGCCCGGTTCCACTGGGTCCGCAAAGCCTATCAGTCGGTGCCTGGGCTGCCCTTACCCGATCCGATCATTACCAACGAGCGCGACGTGACACCGGTTGAAATGCCGGGAACCGAGGGCCGCTGGTCCACCACGCGGTTTGCCGACCCTCAGGACCTGCGCCATGACATGCATGTGAACATCGTCAATTTCGAACCCGGCGGGGTCATCCCGTTTGCCGAGACCCATGTGATGGAACACGGGCTCTATGTGCTGGAAGGTAAAGCTGTCTATCGTCTCAATCAGGATTGGGTCGAGATTGAAGCAGGCGATTACATGTGGCTGCGCGCCTTCTGCCCACAAGCCTGTTATGCAGGCGGTCCGGGGCGGTTCCGGTATCTGCTTTACAAGGATGTCAACCGGCACATGCCCTTGTCTCCACCCCTCCGGTAAACAGGTTGCTCGCGGGGCCGCTCAGTGAATTTATGGTTTCAGGGCTTCACACGCGCGCCGGAATTTGCTGAAATCCAAGCAAATTCTGATTTTGAGCATTGGAGATTGTTCCATGAAACTGCGCCCTGCCCTGCTGGCCATTGCCGCACTCGCCGCGTCTGCGGCTTTGTACACGTCACCCATTTCGGCCAAGGAAGAGACTAAGTCCGTCTTCGTCATGAGCCGCACCTGGGCGGTGACACAGATCTCTGACACGCCAGTCATTTACCGCGCCACGCGCGACAACAACAACCTCAACCCGTTTGGCCCCCCGCCGCGTTTGCGCACGATTCAAGCCATCGCCGCGATTCAGCAGGCAACCGGGTGTAAACCGATTGTGGCGAGCATGTATCAGAACATCTCGGGGCAGTTCTTCTCGCAGGTCAGCTGCAACTGACAATGCGTCAGTTAAGGCATTGAGGTCGCCCGACCGGCCTGCCATAGCTTGCGCATGAAACTCGCGATTAACGGATTCGGCCGCATCGGCCGCACGATCCTGCGGCAGGTTCTGGCCCTGCCGGAAGGGTCAGATATCGAGCTGGTGCTGATCAACGACATCGCACCGCTCGAAACCTGCGCTTACCTTTTCAAATATGACAGCACATTCGGTCCTTACCTAGGTGACGTGTCCGAAGGAGACGCCGCACTGATCGTGGATGGCCGGACAGTTCCGATGACGCATAGCGCCGACCTGACCCGTGTGGATCTGTCTGGCGTAGACGTGATGCTGGACTGCACGGGTATTGCCCGCAGCTCCGACGACGCACGCCGCGGTCTGACCGCAGGTGCGGGCAAAGTCCTGATTTCGGGCCCCTCACCCGCTGCGGATGTGACCATTGTACTTGGAGCAAATGAGGATCATTTGGGTAATGCCCGGATTGTGTCAAACGCGTCATGCACCACCAATGGGCTGGTGCCTTTGGTCAAGGTCATCGACGATATCGGCGGCGTTGCGGCGGGGCACATGACGACCATCCACTGCTACACCAATAGTCAGCCCATGGTCGACGCCCCGCGCGGTGACCTCGCACGCTCTCGGGCAGGCGCACTTTCGATGGTACCTACAACATCGAGCGCCATGCACCTGATCAATGTCGTCCTGCCGCATCTGGCCGGGCGCATTTCTGGCGCGGCTGTCCGTGTACCCACAGCAAGCGTGTCAGCCGTGGACCTCGTGGTCACTTTGCAGCGCGGCATGAATGCCGAAACCTTCGATCATTGCCTGAAACAGGCTGTTGCTGCATCCCCTGTCCTTGGCTGGACGGACTTGCCACTGGTCTCGTCCGACCTGCGCGCCCGCCCGGAATCGCTGGTTATTGCCGGGCCAGAAACCCGTATGGTAGGCAAAAACCAGGTTCGGGTCTTCGGCTGGTATGACAATGAATGGGGCTTTTCCGCCAGGATGCTGGACGTCGCACGCCTTATGGCCACCGAGTAACCGGACCGCGGCCCGCAAGTGGGGGCGCGATCCGGCGTTGGTTTGGTTATTTGTGACCCGGTAAACTTCCGGCGCCATGCCCGGACATTCCACCCGATACTTCTTCCGTGGCTTCGTCTGTCAGCTCTTCCGGCAGAACGAGGTTAAGTACGATGGCAATGACCGCAGCAGGCAGCAAACCGCTTTTCATGAGGATGCCCAGAGTATCCGGCAGGTGCTGAACTGCGTCGGGCTCAAGCTGCAACCCGAATCCGATGGAAAGCGAGATCGCAAAGATCACCATGTTGCGCCGGTTCCAATCGACATCAGACAACATGGAGATGCCCGCTGCCACGACCATCCCGAACATGACAATCACGCCTCCGCCCAACACCTCGATGGGAATTGTCCGGATTATAGCACCGACCTTCGGAACCAATCCGCACACGATCAGGAACAAAGCGCCAATGGTCACAACATGGCGACTCATCACCCCGGTCATCGCAATCAGGCCGACATTCTGGCTGAACGACGTGTTGGGCAACCCGCCAAATACACCAGCAAGCGCCGAGCCAATACCATCAGCATAAGTCGCACCGGCAATTTCTTCATCCGTCGCTTCACGACCCGCACCACCTTTAGTCACACCTGAAACGTCACCAACGGTTTCGATGGCCGAGACAAAGGCCATCAGGCAGAAGCCGATGACTGCTGCGAACGAAAACTCAAAGCCGTATTTGAACGGAACAGGCAGTGCGAAGGCCGAGGCACGGCCCCAGCTTGTACCAATCGCCTCGAAAGTAACCATCCCGACCATCAACGCATAACCGTACCCTACCGCCAGACCGATCAGGACTGCCGAAACCGAAAGCATCCCCCGGGCGAAGAATTTCAATGCGAGTGTCACGACAATAACAACCATCGCCGCCGACCAGTTCAGCATCGAGCCGTATTCCGGCGTACCGATAGCTGGGACCCCGCCAGCGGCGTACTGGATCCCGACCTTGACCAACGCAAGACCGATCATCGTAACCACAAGGCCAGTTACAAGTGGGGGTAAAGCGAAGCGGATCTTACCGATGACAGCCCCCAGACAGGCATGGAACACGCCACCGATGATCACACCCCCGAACAAGGCCGCCAGCCCATCGACACCCTTGCCCGCCACAAGCGGAATCATGATGGGCAGAAAGGCGAAGCTGGTGCCTTGAACAATCGGTAATGCAGCCCCAACCGGACCCAGAGTAACCGTCTGCAACAGCGTTGCCACGCCAGCAAACAGCATCGAAATCTGGATCAGATACAAAAGCTCGGGGAAGTCAGGCGAATTCGACCCGAACCCAAACCCTGCAGCGCCCGCCACAATGATAGCAGGCGTCACGTTCGAGACGAACATCGCCAGAACGTGCTGAATACCCAGTGGAGTCGCCTTGTGTAGAGCAGGCGTATAGTTCGGATCCCGAAGCTGTTCGGGTGTTCCAATCGAAGTTTCGGCCATGAGTGCTGTCCTCCCAGTCAGAGTTCACGGGGGTATTGCCGCTTATCCTGCGGCTTCATTGGGTTACGGCACGACTTCATAAGGCGTGTCGAACCAGTGTTCTTCCAGATTTGAGCCACTGCCGATCCGGTCCACCACCGCGAACAGACCGGGGCTATGCAGAGGCGTCAAAACACCATGCCACGTGCCGCGGTGATAGTTCACCATCTGACCCGGCTTGGTAATGAAAGCGCGCGGCACACCGGGCAACCCGGCGTCGTCTGGTGCGACAATCACCAGAAAGGGTTGATGCGTCATGGGAATGAACGCCTGGCTTCCATCAGGGTGGCGCTCGACCATCTCAAGCGTGCAAGGCAGCGCACGCGGATTGGCGTTGAACAGGCTTATCCCGGCCTGACCGTCGGCAAAGTCCAGCTTCGCCCGATCGTGAAACCGGCCACATTGCCCCTGGTTTATGATCTTGTCCGGAGACCCAGACGCCTCGACCAGATCGCCGAAGGGGGCAAATGCTTCTTCCGAGATCACCTCTGCCACGATCCGCCGGGTCATGATGGCAAAACGTCCCGCAAGCGGAACTCTGCAATCCGCTCAACCTGACGGCAGGCTTCGGCAAGTTCCGTTGTGCGATCCTGTTCGATGCGCCGCTGAAAAGCTTCGAGGATTGACGCCTTGTTGTGGTCTCGTACCGCGATGATGAAAGGGAAACCGAATGTCTGAGTGTAGCGCTGATTCAGATCGGTGAACGTCTCGCGTTCGGCATCGGTCAGTGCGTCCAAACCCGCTGACGCTTGCTCGGACGTGCTTTCCTGCGTCAACCGCTTGGCCTGCGCCAGCTTACCCGCCAGATCCGGATGCGCGGTCAGGACGCCCAGACGCTCATCTTCAGACGCCGAACGGAACATCCGCGTCAACGCGTTATGCACCCCCCCTGCGGTGTCATGTGCCGGGCCCAGTTCCAGATCATAGGCGCGTTCGGCAATCCAGGCTGAGTGTTCAAAAATTCCGCCGAACGCCTCAACAAACGCGGCGCGGTCCATCTGAGATGGTCGTGCGCGATGCACCGGTGGATGAGTGGTCGCCCAATGCTGCGCGATTTGCAGACGGGTTGCGAACCAAACATCAGAAAAACCCTGCGCATAATCCAAGAACCGTTTCAGCGCCATCACCCGACCCGGGCGGCCAATCAAGCGGCAATGCAAACCGATCGAGAGCATCTTGGGCACCCCCGCCTCACCCTCGGCATACAGCGCGTCGAAACTGTCTTTCAGGTACGAGAAAAACTGATCGCCCGAGTTGAATCCTTGAGGCGTGGCAAAACGCATGTCGTTGCAATCCAGCGTGTAAGGCACGATTAACTGATCCCGCCCTCCGGTCTGCATCCAGTAGGGAAGATCGTCCGCATAGGTGTCCGCAACATAGGCAAACCCGCCCTCTTCCGCGACCAAACGCACCGTGTTTTCAGAACAGCGCCCTGTGTACCACCCGCGCGGACGGTCACCGACGACTTCGGTGTGCAAACGTATAGCCTCGGCGATGTGCGCGCGTTCTTCTTCCGGGGCCATGTCTTTGTGTTCAACCCATTTGAGACCGTGGCTGGCAATCTCCCATCCAGCGGAGTTCATCGCCGCCACCTGATCTGGCGAGCGCGCCAGAGATGTTGCCACGCCATATACCGTGATCGGCAGATCCTTCATCAGCCGATGCAAACGCCAGAACCCGGCACGCGCGCCATACTCATAGATCGATTCCATGTTCCAGTGCCGCTGGCCTGGCCATTGCGCGGCCCCCACGATCTCGGATAGAAACGCCTCGGACGCGTCATCGCCATGAAGCACGCAGTTTTCGCCGCCCTCCTCATAATTCAGCACGATCTGTACGGCCAGCTTGGCCTCGCCCGGCCATTTCGCCTCGGGCGGGGTTGCTCCGTATCCGATCATGTCCCGAGGGTAACGCGGCGGCTGCATGGTATCGTCCGTTCCTATATCTGTTTCCATCAGGCTTATCCCAGAACGCGCACTTTGATTATCAAATCAATCCGAACGCTGTTTCCGGTTCTTTCGGCATTTCAACTGTTTTGAACCTTGCGCCAGACTGCAACAAATCAAAAGACACATAAAAGGAGAGACCGGTGGCAGGCTATTTGACAACCCATGTTCTGGATACCGCGCGTGGCTGCCCTGCCGGGGGGCTGAAAATTGCGCTCTACAGCGTGTCCGGAAACTCTCATCGCAAGCTGGTTGAGATGGAGACCAACACGGATGGCCGTACGGACAGCCCGATCTTGCCGCAGGACGCGTTCAAACCCGGTAATTATGAACTGATCTTCTTTGCAGGGGATTACTTGCGCGCAACAGGTCAGGACGGAGACGACCCCTTGTTTCTGGACCAGGTCCCCATCCGGTTCGGCATGTCCGACCCAGAGGCACATTACCACGTTCCGCTTCTGCTATCGCCCTACGGCTATTCAACCTATCGCGGCAGCTGATCGAAAAAAGAGTGTCCCCGCCGGTTGCTGCCCGTTTTGCAGAGGTGGGAGCCGTCTTAGGCTGGAAACTCCGTGTTTCGGACGATTTTTCCGATTCGTTCGATCATGAAATCCATGAACAAGCGTGCTTTCGGGTCTTGATGCCGCCGGTGCGTGTATAGACAGGCCATCTGCACGGAAACCGGCGGCGTTTCCGTTGCAACCGGGACCAGACGTCCCGATTTGAGGTGCTCGGCGATCTCAAAAACGGGCTTCATTGCAATCCCCTGCCCTGACAAAGCCCAATCCGTTAAAACATCTCCATCATCACATTCAAACCGCCCCGACACCGCAAAGCGTTTCGGTCCCTCAGGGGTTTCCAGCATCCACTGATACTCGGCTGCTCCTGGAAAGCGCAGGTTAAGGCATTCATGTTTGTCGGCGACCAGATCAACCCCGGTTGATGGCATGCCGCAACGTGACACGTAGGCCGGGGCGGCACATAACACGCGCTGGCAATCCGCGATCTTGCGGATGCGCAAGGTGCTGTCCTCGGGCTGGCCAATGAAAAACGCAAGGTCCAGCCCTTCGGTCGTCAGGTCAACAGATCGGTCTGTCAGGCGCAAACGCACGTCAACTTCTGGGTAAGCAGCCAGAAAATCAGGCACGTGCGGTGCCAGAAGACGGCGCCCCACCCCCAAAGGCGCCGCAACAAACAATGATCCGCGCGGGGCCTCGGTCAGATGGGAAACCTTGGCCTCGGCGTCGTCTACCGCATCCAATACTGCGACCGCTCCGGGATAAAACGCCTTGCCTTGCTCTGTCGGAGACAGATTGCGGGTCGTGCGCTGGAACAGGCGCACGCCCAGGTGGTCCTCAAGCTGAGAAATCCGCGCCGAAGTAACGGCCGGAGAAATTCTAAGATCCCGCCCTGCAGCAGACATACCGCCCAGATCATAGACCCTGACAAAGGTTCGGATATTATCGAGATAAGACATCTTTTCGTTTTTTTTGATACAGTTTGACAATATACGGGAATACCGAAGAAAAGCCTGTTTGCCTAGTGTGTCGGCAACTAATCGGAGACCTCTGAAATGTACGACTTTGCCGTGTTCTGGGACTGGATGGCTTTTGCCGTGCGCTGGTTGCACGTGATCACCGCCATGGCCTGGATCGGATCCTCTTTTTATTTCATCGCACTCGACCTAGGTCTGAACCGCAATGTTCCTGGTCCGGCAGATGGCGAGGAATGGCAGGTCCATGGCGGCGGCTTTTATCACATCCAGAAGTACTTGGTCGCACCAGAACGGATGCCCGATCACCTGACCTGGTTCAAATGGGAGAGCTATTCGACCTGGCTCAGCGGTGCGGCGCTGCTGATGATCGTCTATTGGGTCGGTGGAGAGCTGTATCTGATCGACGCGGGAAAGGCCGATCTGGCACTTTGGCAAGGTATTTTGATCTCGGCGGCCTCGCTTACCGTTGGATGGCTGGTTTATGATTTCCTTTGCAAATCAGGGCTTGGGGAACGCCCGACCTTGCTGATGGTTTTGCTGTTCGTACTGCTGGTTGCAATGGGTTGGGGGTACAACCAGATCTTCACCGGACGCGCGATGATGCTGCATCTGGGAGCGTTCACGGCCACGATCATGACGGCAAACGTGTTCTTCATTATCATGCCCAACCAGCGCATTGTGGTGGATGATCTGAAAAACGGGCGCACGCCGGATCCGAAATACGGCAAGATTGCCAAGTTGCGCTCGACGCACAACAACTATCTGACACTGCCCGTATTGTTCCTGATGCTGTCGAACCACTACCCGCTGGCGTTTGCAACGCAATACAACTGGATCATCGCTGCGCTAGTGTTCCTGATGGGCGTGACCATCCGGCACTATTTCAACACCCGCCATGCCCGTGCAGGTAATCCGACCTGGACGTGGTTGGCCACTGCACTGTTGTTCATTGCCATCATGTGGCTGTCGACGGCCCCCATGCACCAGCCGCTGGAAGAGGCCGAAGCACAGCCCCTGACGTCATACGAACAGAAGTTTGCTGATGCAGACGGGTTCGAAGACGCTCATGACATTGTTCTTGGGCGTTGCTCGATGTGCCACGCGCGCGAGCCGGTTTGGGAAGGCATTCTTTGGGCCCCAAAAGGTGTGCTCTTGGAAACCGAGGCCGACATTGCCAGAAATGCGCAGCAAATCTATTTGCAGGCTGGCGTCACCCACGCGATGCCTCCGGCAAACGTAACCTACATGGAACCCGAAGACCGTCAGGCCATCATCCGTTGGGTGCGCAACGCCGGACTGTAGCACAAACGCAATTTGCCCCAAAATTTCGCACCTGGCTCATAATCTCTCTCCCAGATCGCATTCGGATGCTCTAACCTGAATGCAAAGGACCGTGGCGAACACGGTGCATGATGTTTGGAACTGGGACATTTGGGGCAATTCATGCAAGGGAGCAAGCCGCAAGGCCGTGTGAGGCGCTGGCTGAGTGTCGCTGTTGTGGCTTTGGCCCCAAACTTGGCGATGGCATTGGAAACCAGCCTGACCGCCCCGGGTGCGTCCAAGGAGTTGGTGGATCGCCTGAAAGAGACGTCATCCGTCACCACGGCTGAAGAGCGCGGCCTGGACACCCCGCTGGAAATCCTGTCCGCCGCGCTTTCGGATTACCGAACGCTTGTGCAGATCCTCTATGATGAGGGGTATTTCAGCCCTGTTGTCAGCATAAAGCTCGATGGTCAGGAAGCCGCCGAAATGAGTTCGCTGACCGTGCCTGCAAAAATCGACCGGGCAGCAATTACCGTTGAGACCGGGCCCAGCTTCAAGTTCGGAACCGCCACGGTGCAGCCGTTGGCCCCCGAAACTGTTTTGCCCGAGGAATTTGCCACCGGCAGACTGGCGACAACCGGTGCCATTCAACAGGCCACCTCGGCCGGTGTGCAAGGGTGGCGGGATGCGGGTCATGCAAAGGCCGGGGTCGCGGGTCAGAGGGTTATCGCGCGTCATGCGCAGGCGCAACTGGATGCTCAGATCGAGCTGGACCCGGGGCGCAGGCTGACATTCGGCAAGATGTTCATCAAGGGCGACTCGGATGTGCGCCACAGGTCGATCGAAAAGATCGCCGGCTTTCCAAGCGGAGAGGTTTATTCCCCTGAAAAGATCCAAAGGGTGGGAACACGTCTGCGCCGGACCGGCACGTTCAACGTGGTCTCGTTGCAAGAGCGTGAGACACCAAACCCTGATGGCACGCTGGATTTTGATGCAACGTTCGAGGACCTGCCCAAACGACGGTTGACCTTCGGGGTCGAGGTGGCCTCGCGCGATGGTGTTGACGTCACCGCAACCTGGACCCATCGCAACATGTTCAAACGTGCCGAGCGGCTGCGCTTTGAAGCGGCGATACGCAATATCGGCGGGGCCGAGGATATCGATGGCAGGATCGGGTTGCGTCTGGATCAACCGGATCGCCTGGGCCCGGACGACAACACATTCTGGAGCGCTCTGCTGGAACGGCGCAACACGGAAAACTACAACGTGTCGGTCGCGTCTTTGGCATATGGTGCACGCCGCACCTTTTCCGACAACTTGTATGCCGAAGCATCTGCAGGCTTTCAGCTGTCAGACGCCGACGACGCGTATGGCAGCGGTCGCAAGTTCAGGTATTTAATTGTGCCATTCCGGTCTGAATGGGACCAACGTGACAGCAAAGTCAGCGCCACACGCGGATTCTATCTGGACTCCCAAGTCATGCCCTTTGTCGGGATTTCCGGGACTGACACCGGTATCCGCCTGTTCTTTGACGGTCGGGCCTATACCAGTCTGGGAACAGGTGGCCGGATCGTTCTGGCCGGGCGCGCGCAACTGGGGTCAGTCATCGGTCCGCCAGCTGATGGCGTAACGCCTGATTTTCTGTTCTTCTCTGGCGGTGCGGGAACCGTTCGCGGGCAACCTTTTGAAAGCCTCGGTATTCCAGTCGGGACCGGCATCGCGGGCGGTAAGTCGTTTATTGGCTTGTCCGGTGAAGTCCGCGGCAAGGTCACCGACAGCCTGTCATTGGTCGGGTTCTACGATTACGGTGTAGTCGACACGTCCTCGTTCATTGGCAGCGGTGCCGAAGATCATTCTGGTGCTGGTATTGGCGTAAGATACGACCTGGGCGGATTTGGACCTTTGCGATTTGATCTCGCCTATCCGGTGAGTGGCCCTACTGGAGACGGACTGCAGTTTTACATCGGGATCGGACAGGCATTTTGAGACGCCACCTTTCATATACTCTGCTGATCGGAACGCTGTTACTTGCACCTGTCGCCGGTCTGGCGCAGGAGGACGAAGGCGGCAGCATGATCGAACGGTTCCTGCAGGATACCCTGTCAGGTGACGATCAGAACGTTACCGTCTCGGGCCTGCAAGGCGCGCTGAGTTCGCGGGCCACAATCGCCGAGATCACGGTTGCCGACGACGAAGGGGTCTGGCTGACCATCACGGATGCCGTGCTGGATTGGAACCGCCTGGCGCTGATCCGTGGCCGGTTTTCAGTCAACGCCCTGACCGCACAGGAAATTGATATCGCCCGCACCCCGGGTACCACCACCAAGGATACTCCGCCCCCTGCGGCCGAGACGCAGGCCTTTCAACTGCCCGAGCTTCCCGTCGCCATCGAAATCGGCGAAATCCGCATCAGCGAGCTGGCCCTGGGCGAGCCCTTGATCGGCGTGGCAGCAGAGCTGGCCGTGAATGGAAACCTGTCACTTGCCGATGGCACATTGGATACCAATCTCGACATCACCCGGCTGGACCGCGCAGGGGACGAAATCAAGCTGAGCGCTGGATTTCAGAACGCCGACAGTCAAATCGATCTTGACCTACAGGTGACCGAAGCTGCAGGTGGCCTGATTTCGACGGCTCTCAAGATCCCTGACAGCCCGCCCATTGGGTTGACGGCAAAAGGGTCAGGTCCGGTAAGCGATTTTACCGCAGACATTGGCCTCAGCAGCGATGGCCAGCCGCGTGTGACCGGGCAAGTTCGATTGCGGGCGGCCCCAACCGCCGCTGCAAGCGCCGAAGAAGGCATTGCCTTTACCGCCGATCTCGGTGGGGATCTGACACCCTTTGTCGCTGACAACATGGATACGTTTTTCGGCACCAAGACACTGTTGTTTGTAGACGGTCGAACCGAACCCGATGGCGCGCTGAACATCAGCGACCTTGAGCTGACCTCACAAGCGCTGAACCTGAAGGGTGAACTGCAACTGGCCGCCGGTGGTCAGCTGCAATTGGCCGCACTACAGGGACGGATCACACCGCCGGACGGGCAAAGTGTGGTTCTGCCAATTTCGGGCGGTGATACATCCATCGAAGCAGCACAGATTTCGGCGCTGTTTGATGAGCAAAACGGCAACCTGTGGGATCTGAGCCTGACGGCCAACGGTGTGAAAACACCGCAGATCGATTTGCAACGCGCGCAGGTATCGGCACAGGGGACGCTGGAACAGGGGACAGCCCTGCAACTGGATGGCGATCTTCAGGCTGCACTGGACGGGATCGATCTGGCCGACGATGCGCTGAACGCAGCCATTGGCGACCGCGTCACGCTGGATGGTCTGTTCGCCTATGGCAGTGATCAAACGGTGAACCTGTCGGGCTTGGAACTGGTTGGCTCAGATTATGAACTGGGACTGGACGCTGTGATTAGCGGCCTGTCCACCGGTCTGGCCGTGGATGGCACCGCCACATTGCAGGCCAGGGACCTGTCGCGGTTTTCGGACCTTGCGCAGATGGAGCTTGGCGGGCGGGCTTCTGCCCGGCTTGTCGGGAAAGGCGCACCGCTGGAGGGTAGCTTCGACGGCAAGCTTGAGGTGGAGGGAAATGACCTGTCCACCGGGCGCGGCGACATCGACCCCGTTATCCGAGGAAACACCACAATCACCGTGGATGCCAAGCGCGGCGCAGATGGGGTAACGATCCGGAATTTCACCCTGATCGGGGACACTCTGCGCGCGCAAGCTGACGGCGCAGTGACCACCCCCGGCGGCAACCTGACCATCGACGGGCAGGCCACGGTCAATGCCCAGGACCTGTCCATCTTTTCCGGCCTTGCAAATCGCGAGCTCGACGGCGCACTACAGGCGCAGCTGAGCGGTAAAGGCGCAGTTAAGACGCTGGAATTCGATGGCACAGCCAGTGTGACAAGCCAGGATATCAAAACCGGTATGCCCGAGATTGACCCCCTGCTTGCTGGCCGGACCGAAATCACCTTTGACGGCGCGCTCAGCCAGGATCAAATCGTGATCCGCGACGCCCAGGTGAACGGGACTGCCCTTACGGCGCAAGCCGCGGCCACAATCGACGATCCAACAAATGCGCTGGCTGTGGACGGACAAGCCAGCCTGAACATCCCGAACCTGTCTCTGTTCTCGGGCCTTGCCAAACGCGATTTGGCCGGGTCGGTAAAAACTGACCTTTCTGGCAACGGTGCGATGGGCAGCAAGAGCTTTGACGTGAAAGGCAATCTGGATGCGAATGGCATCCAAACCGGAATCGACGTCGTAGACAAACTGATCCAAGGGCGCACGACCTTGACCGTGGATGCCCAGAATGGCGATGACGGGCTGGATATCCGCAGCTTCCAATTGAAGGGAACCGCCCTGTCAGCAGAGGCATCCGGAAAACTGGACCGGGATGCCGGAGGACTAGACTTTACAGCTGCGCTAGACGATCTGGGCCGACTGTCTGAAACCGTTACAGGCCCATTGAAACTGGATGGAAACGTCGCGCCCACAAGCAAGGGATTTGAAGGCACAGCCAATTTGCAGGGGCCGGACAGCTCCTATGCCAAGGTTGCGGGCTCGGTGGACACGAACGGCGCAGCTGATCTGGATTTCGATGCAAAGTTCAACCGGATTGAGCGGTTTGCACCCGAATTCCCAGGCACTATTGCAGCGTCGGGCAATGCAAAGCGGGACAATGGCGTCTGGACCATCGACGCCAAAGCCGAAGGGCCTGCTGACATCGCCAGTACCGTTGCCGGCACCTTCGACGAAGCCAGCACCGAGGCCGATCTGACCGCGCAAGGAGGCGTCAACCTCGGGATTGCAAACGTCTTTATCACGCCCAACAAGATCGATGGGTCGGCACGTTTCAACCTGACCCTTAAAGGGGCACCTAGTCTGGCCTCTCTGAGCGGATCTGTCACCACCTCTGGTACTTCTCTTGCTATTCCCGGTGCTGGCCAGACCATTACCGGTATCAGCGGCCAGATCGATCTGGCGCAAAGTCGTGCAACCATCAACCTCAGCGGCGGAGTGCGAGCCGGAGGCGGCTTTACCGTCAACGGGCCTGTTGACCTCACACCGCCTTTCAACGCCCAGATCACAACCGCATTGAACGGCCTCGTGCTGACGGATCAACTGCTTTACGAAACCACCCTGAACGGCCAGATCGCAATGACCGGAGCACTGGTCGGAAACAGTTCGCTGGCCGGGCAAATCACTTTCGACGAAACCAACATCAATCTTGCAGCCGCTTCTGGCGCGGTCGGCGCAGCCCCGATCCCCGAGATTGAGCATGTCAACGAAAGCCGCCCCGCCTTTGTCACCCGAGAACGCGCAGGGTTGGTCGCAAAAGAAGACGAAGGACAAAGCAATTCCAGAATAGCGCTGGACATAAGTCTGCTGGCCCCCAAAGCCGTGTTTGTCCGTGGGCGGGGCGTGAACGCAGAACTGGGTGGCCGGATTTTCATCGGCGGTACCACCGCTGCCGTTGTTCCGTCGGGCCAGATCGAACTGATCCGAGGGAATTTCGACATTCTGGGCCGCAGGTTGGCCCTGACAAAAGGCATCGTGACGCTACAAGGCGATCTGACGCCTTACATCGAGTTCGAATCTTCCGCCAGCACCTCGGACGGCACTGCCACGATTGAAATTGCAGGGCCCTTGGATTCGCCCGAAGTCAATGTGTTCTCTGACCCCGAACGTCCCGCCGAAGAAGCGCTGGCGATGCTGCTGTTCGGAAACCGTTTCTCAGAAATTTCGCCATTCCTTATCGCGCAGATGGCGGCGTCTCTGGCCCAGCTCAGCGGCGCGGGCGGCGACGCAACCAAGGGTCTGCGCGAGTCCACGGGCGTGGATACAATTGACGTCGGCGCTTCAGAAAGCGGCGCGGGCCGGTTGGGGGCTGGCGCCTATCTGGGCGAGAACTTGTACACCGACTTTACCGTCAACACCGAAGGCGACACCGAGGTAAACCTGAACCTGGACGTGACCGACAACTTCACGGTAAAGGGCACGGTCGACGGTCGTGGCGATACAGGTATCGGGGTGTTCTTCGAACGCGATTACTAAAGCGTCATTTGCGGCGAATCCCAATCGGCTGACCGATCTGGAGCTCAGGTGGCAAAGACGCGTGATCCGTCAACATGCGGGCCAGTCGCGTGACAGCCCAATCCGGATAGGGCTCGGACCTTCCGGTTCGGTGACTGACATTCATGAACAGCGCCTCTTGCGTAGCGCAAACAGTCTGATCGGGGGCCGATATCATCTGGGCAAAATAGTGCCCTCGTTTGTGATCCGCATCCAGCAATCGAAACCGGAAGCAGATCGTCATGTCCTCGGTTACCTCGCTCAGGAACTGCATGTGTGATTGCAAGAAATAAGGCCCCTGCCCAAGCGCGTGAACTTGAGGTTCACCAAGGCCCAGTTGATCGACAAGTAGCCGTTCAAAGGCCATGTCGAACGCGACGCCATAATAGCCGACGTTCATATGCCCGTTATAGTCGATCCAGTCTGGTTGCAGTGCAAACTCGTGAATTTCTACGGGCGCATCGAACGGGCCCTCATGGCCGCCTAACGGCTGTGTATCCTGCGACATAGCTGAACAGTCCTCACTCGTCCGGATCTTCGAAGATCGCAACGGCGCGGATGAACCCGGCCGAGGCACCTTTGATCTTGAAAGGGAAACAGGAAATCTCAAACCCTGTCGGCGGAAGCGTTTCCAGATTGGCCAGCTTCTCCATGTGGCAGTACCCAATCTCCATCGAGGCGCGGTGCCCTTCCCAGATGATCGAGGGGTCCTTGGTTTCCGCATATACCTGCGCTGTCAGAGGGAATGGCGCATCCCAACTCCAAGCATCTGTTCCGGTCACCCGAACCCCGCGCTCGGTCAGGTACAAGGTCGCCTCACGGCCCATACCGCACCCTTTCATCAGATAGTCGGGTTGGCCGTACTGCCTCCCTGCCGACGTGTTGACCACTACGATATCCAACGGGTTCAGCGTATGACCGATCCGCTTCAGCTCGGCTTCAACGTCCGCTGCGGTAACCACATAGCCATCCTCGAAATGGCGGAAATCCAGTTTGACACCGGGGTTCATGCACCACTCCAGGGGAACCTCATCAATGGTGATCGCCCGCTCGCCCTTGTTCATCGTGGAATGGTGATGGTAGGGCGCGTCCAGATGGGTGCCGTTATGGGTTGCAATATGCAATCGCTCGACCGCCCAGCCCTCGCCCCCCGGCAGGTCTTTTTTCGCAAGACCGGGGAAAAAACCCATGACCTGCTCTGCGGTCTGGTCATGGGCCATGTACTCGATCTCGGGCAGCATGATCGGCGGGTCCGATACAATGCCGGTTTCCAGCGGAACGGACAGGTCCACAAAACGCCGCGCCATTTATTCCTCCATAACTGATCTATGGTTTAGCGTTGGGCGCGCGCAACCAACTGTCAAGACGCGAAAAAGGCGGCCCGCAAAGACCGCCTTTTCGAAGGATCGTGTTGTTCCGGAGTTATTCCGCTGCGATGGCATCTTCGATCTTTTCGACCTTGATTGCAGAGAACTTGAACTCGGGGATCTTGCCATAAGGGTCGATGGCCGAATTGGTCAGCATGTTCGCGGCTGCTTCAACATAGGCAAACGGGATAAAGACCATATCCTCGGCAATCGCCCGGTCGGCGCGCACCATGATTTCGATGGAACCGCGACGGGTCGTCAGGCGGATCATTTCACCCGGTTCGATCCCCATCAGCTTGAGCGTACGCGGGTTCATCGAGCAGTTCGCCTCGGGCTCCACCGCATCCAGAACAGCGGCACGGCGGGTCATTGAACCCGTATGCCAATGCTCCAGCTGGCGACCTGTTGTGGCGATCATCGGGTACTCTTCATCCGGGGCCTCATCCGGCGGGATGATGCTGGCCGGTGTGAATTTCGCCTTGCCATCAGCCCGCGGGAAGCCATCGCCAAACACGATGGATTGGCCCGGGTCGGTTTCGCTGAGCGACGGATAGGTAATCGTCTCGGTTTCCAGCCGTTCCCACGTGATGTTGTTCAGCGATTCCATGGTCAGCTTCATCTCGTTGAAAACCTGAGACACATCAGTGTAGTCCCAGTTCAGACCGATACGTTGCGCTAAATCGACCGTGATTGCCCAATCTTCACGCGCCTCGCCCGGAGGTGCCACGGCAGGACGCACACGCTGTACCTGACGGTTGGTGTTCGACACCGTGCCGTTCTTTTCATACAGCGCCGAGGCAGGCAGGATGATGTCGGCGTAGTTCGCCGTCTCGGTCAGGAAAATGTCCTGCACGATCATCAGATCCAGCTTGGCCAGCGCATCACGCGCGTGATTCACATCCGGGTCGGACATGGCCGGGTTCTCACCCAGAATATACATCCCCTTGATGTTGCGCGCATAGATCTGGTCGATGATCTCGGTGACGGTCAGGCCCTTTTCATTCGAGAAATCGTCCGAGCCCCAGACTTCGGTGAACTGCGCCCGAATGTTGTCATCGGTGACGGTCTTGTAATCCGGCAGGAACATCGGGATGAGGCCCGCATCAGATGCGCCCTGCACGTTGTTCTGGCCGCGCAACGGGTGCAGACCCGCGCCAGGCTTGCCTACGTTACCCGTCATCAGAGCAAGGCTGATCAGGCAGCGGGAGTTGTCCGTGCCGTGGATATGCTGACTGACGCCCATGCCCCAGAAGATCAGACCAGCCTTGGCCTGCGCAAAGGTGCGGGCCACGCGGCGCAGCTGATCCGGCTCGATGCCGCAGATAGGCGCCATCGCCTCGGGCGTGAACTGGCGCAGGTGCTCTTTCTCGGCTTCCCAGTTCTCGGTCCAGCGGTGGATGTACTGGCTGTCATACAGCTCTTCCTCGACGATCACATTCATGATCGCGTTGAGCATCGAGACATCCGCACCGGGACGGAACTGCAGCATTTCGTCGGCAAACTTGCGCATACCGACGCCGCGCGGGTCCATCACGATCAGTTTGCCACCGCGCTTGGTGAACTGCTTGAAGTAGGTCGCAGCTACCGGGTGGTTCTCGATCGGGTTCGAGCCGATGATGATCGCCACGTCTGCGTTTTCGATCTCATTAAAGGTCGCGGTCACAGCGCCCGATCCTACATTCTCGATCAGAGCCGCTACGGATGAGGCGTGGCACAGACGGGTGCAGTGGTCGACGTTGTTGTGCTTGAACCCCTGACGGATGAACTTCTGGAACAGATAGGCCTCTTCGTTGGTACACTTGGCCGAACCAAAGCCAGCAACATTGCGCGGATCTTCGTCGCGCAGCGCTTTCAGCTTGGTGGCAGCCAGATCCATCGCCTCTTCCCATGTCGCTTCCCGGAAATGGGTCGACAGATCTGATGGATCGACGTTCAGGCCCTTTTCAGGTGCATCTTCGCGCCGGATCAGCGGCTTGGTCAGGCGGTGCGGGTGGTGGATATAGTCAAAGCCAAAGCGGCCTTTGACACACAAGCGGCCTTCGTTTGCAGGGCCGTTGATGCCTTCGACATACTTGACCTTGCCATCCTTGACCTTCAGCGAGACCTTACAGCCCACGCCGCAGAACGGGCAGACGCTTTCGGTTTCGCTATCGTAATCCTTGCTGTCGCCCAGTTGCTGATCGTTCAGCACCGTGGCGGGCATCAGGGCACCGGTCGGGCAGGCCTGAACGCATTCGCCGCAGGCGACACAGGTCGATGCCCCCATCGGGTCGTTCTGGTCGAACACCACTTGCGCGGTGTGGCCGCGACCGGCCATCCCGATTACGTCATTCACCTGCACGTCACGGCAAGCGCGAACGCAGAGATTGCAGTTGATGCAGGCGCCCAGATTGACTCGCATGGCAACGTGGCTGTCGTCCAGCAACGGGATTTTCTCGGCTTCTTTCGCCGGGAAGCGGCTGTCGCTAATATCGTTCAGCTTGGCCATGTCCCAGAAGTGGCTCGAGGCATCATGCGGCTGCTCGGGCTGGTCGGCGACCAGCAACTCCATCACCATAGCGCGCGATTTCTCGGCCCGGTCGGTGTCAGTCTTGACGACCATGCCCTCGGCGGCAGGACGGATGCATGAGGCGACCAGAGTGCGCTCGCCTTCCACCTCGACCATACAGGCGCGGCAATTGCCGTCAGGTGCATAGCCCGGTGCCGGCTTGTGGCACAGGTGCGGTATGATCAGGCCCTGGCCATTGGCCGCGTCCCAGATCGTGGTGCCCTCGGGCACGGTGACGTCATCGCCGTTCAGATTGAAGGTGACGGTCTTGGTTGGGCTTGCATCAAGCATGGCTTTGTCTCCCTCAGATTTCGTCAGCGAAGTGTTTCATGACCAAACGGATCGGGTTCGGGGCCGCCTGCCCTAGACCGCAGATCGAGGCGTCGCCCATGACCTGACACAGGTCTTCCAGCAGGTCCTGATCCCATTTGTCGGCCTGCATCAGCTTCACCGCCTTTTCGCAGCCCGCCCGGCAGGGCGTACACTGGCCGCAGCTTTCATCCTCGAAGAACCGCAACATGTTCAGCGCCGCATCGCGGGCTGTGTCCTGATCGGACAGAACCACAACCGCAGCGGACCCGATAAAGGTGCCCAGCGGTTGCAAAGTGTCAAAGTCGAGCGGGACGTCGTCGATGTTCGAGGGGAGAAGACCTGACGACGGCCCGCCCGGTTGATACGCCTTGAACACATGGCCTTCGGCCATGCCGCCGGCGGCATCAATCACGTCAAGAATGGTCGAACCTGCGGGCAGCAGGTACACACCAGGCTTTGCCACACGGCCCGAGACCGAATAACTGCGCAGGCCGGTGCGGCTATTCTTTTCAACTGAGTTCAGAACCTGGGGCCCCTCGCGGCAGATCTTGGAGACCCAATAAAGTGTCTCGACATTGTGCACCAAGGTCGGACGGTTAAAGACCCCGACCTGCGCCACAAACGGAGGACGATGACGCGGCAGTCCCTTTTTACCTTCGATCGACTCGATCATTGCGGATTCTTCACCGCAGATATAGGCACCGGCACCCCGGCGCAGGTCGATATAGCCTTTTTCGACGATCCCGGCGTTCTCCAGCGCGGCAATCTCACGGGCGAGAATTTCCAGAACCGCCGGATATTCGTCGCGCATATAGATAAAGCAGGTCTCGGCCTCGACCGCCCAGGCGGCGATCAACATGCCCTCAAGGAAGACATGCGGCGTGCGTTCCAGATAGTAACGGTCCTTGAACGTGCCCGGCTCGCCTTCGTCCCCATTCACAGCCAGATAACTTGGGCCTTCATTCATGCGAACGAAGCCCCACTTCTTGCCGGATGGGAAGCCAGCGCCGCCCAGACCGCGCAGGCCCGAGGAAAGGACGTCTTCCTGCACCTTCTCCCAATCGCCGCTGTCGCGCAGCTCTTTCAGCTTGGCGTAGCCGCCGTTTGCCTCATAGGTGGTGAAGGTTTCGTAGTCGGGCAGATGGGCGTGGGTATCGCCAGCCGCGATAGCGGCCTGCACCTTTTCGGGTGTCGCATGGTCGATATGGTTGTGACCGATTTCCAGCACCGGAGCGGTATCGCAACGGCCCATGCAGGGCGCGCGCACAACGCGAACCTCGGAGGCGTCCAGCCCGTCTTCCAGCGCCTTCTGCAGCTGCTGGGCACCAGCCATCTCGCAGGACAGGGAATCGCAAACCCGGATGGTCAGTGCGGGCGGAGGCGTCTCGCCTTCTTTCACCACGTCGAAATGGGCATAGAAGGTGGCGGTCTCATAGATTTCCGCCTGACCGATCCGCATCTCAACGGCCAAGGCCGCGATGTGGTCGGCACTGATATGGCCGTGTTCGTCCTGAACAAAATGCAAAAATTCGATCAACAGGTCGCGGCGCCGAGGGCGATTGCCCAACAAGCGTGTGATCTCTGCCTGTGCTTCATCCGTGAACTGACGGCCTTTGGGCGTGTGCCGCCCCTTGCCTTTACCTGACTTCCAGACGCCCTTGGGTGCGCCTGATGGCTTGGTATCTAATGGTGCCATGATGCCCTCCGATTGAGGCCCCGTGTCTCATCAGACTACCATATCGTCAAATCGCTTTTGGCAATCGCACGATAACGACACCTTATCACCGCAAAGACGTCACCACGACGCGCAACGCCCGTACCGTTGGTAATTCCGGGTCGCGGCTGAGGGTGGCCAGACAAATCGGCTTGCTGACAACGGGATCAATCAGTGGCAGCACCTTTGTCCCCTTCAACTCGCCCAGCGCCCGCACCAAAACCCGAGGCACAACGGTCGCGGCCAGCCCCTCTCGGGCCATCACCATCGAGGCTGTGAAGCCGCTGGTTTCGGCCACAACGTCAGGGTGCAAACCCTGCTTTTCAAACACATGGTCCAGAATACGACGGTTTTGCATCTGTGGCTCAAGCAGGCTGAGCGGAAAATCCGCCACACGCGCCCAGGGGATCGGGCCGGTCTCATCGGTCATATGTGACGGAACCAGCAGAACATAAGTTTCTTCATACAATGGCTGCACCTGCCGCAGGTCGGTGCCGATGCTGTCGCCATAGGTGATGCCCGCATCCAAGCTGCCCTCGTCCAGCCGGTGCTGAATGGCGGATGCAGACATGGTTTCGATCCGCGTGATGATGCGTGGATGGGCATCACGCAATCGTTTGATCAGACGCCCCGTGAAAGCTATTGCGGTGGGGATCACGCCCAAGATCAGCGTGCCCGTGATCTCGCCTTTGGCGGCCAGCACTTGCTGCTCCAGCGCCTTGGTGTCGTCGAGGATACGCCGCGCCCGCTGAACGATCATCTCACCCTCTTCCGTCAGCCCCTGAAACCGGTTGGCACGCCGCACGATCGAGACGCCCAGCCGATCCTCGAGATTGCGGATCCGCATAGAGAATGCGGGTTGCGAAATCCCGCATTCCTCGGCCGCCTTCGCAAAATGCCGATGCCGCGCGAGGGCGCTGAGCAGTTGCAGGTCGCGGATTTCAATCATTTGGCACAATCTCGATAGGCAGGTCGAAACCCACATTAACGGGGTTTTAACCGGAGAGGAAAGAATGGCTAACCGACATGTCGGAAAACAGCGGTAACCTCAGATACCGAATTCCAATACGCGCAGTTCCGGGACCATACCGACAGTCGACTATGCAGACAAATTGAGCTTTCATCACAAGTCCGCAAATGACCGCTTTGGGCGATCCCCACCATTTCCTGCGCATATTTTCTATTCTTAAGAATCGCGGCATTCGACACCATGGGCTCTATGCACTTGTGCGCAGAAAAGCACACTTGGTACTGCTTAGAGCGAGCAACAGGGAGCCTGCGATCGTTCAATGCGCGCCTTGAAATGCTGCATACTATAGAGTGACCATCTCGATATGCGTGAGAAACTGCGGCCACGTCCCAGGCAAGCAGTCCAAAAGAGCTTCTACCTGGCTGCTTTCTTCCAAACCGCCAGTGCGTGTTTTCTTGAGAAAGCGACAGCGCCAACAACACGTTTTTCTATGGGCAACGCGACCATCGCCGCAAAGATGCTTAACAGCAAAGTGCTTAGGAACAAAAGCCAGTTCGGCCAGTTAGGATCTGCGTTCGCGATTCCAACGCGTTGCACTGCCGCGACTGCAAAAACATGCAACATGTAGATCGGTAGGGTCAGCGTACCGGCATAAGCCAACATCCGTGCAAACCGCGGCCGGAGCTTGAACTGAAATCCATACACAAGGCTTATCGTTCCAAAAGTTATGAATGCCTGAATTGTCGGATAGTTTTCATACCACTGAAGCCAGATTATTATCAGGGCAGCGGAAACCAGTGCGAGTTTTTCTGCCCGCTTTTGCGCGTAGTAAGCGCACCATCCAAAAAAAGCCAGTTGCAGCGCGCCGGCGGTGTGACGCCAGTCGCCCGCGCTCAGGCCCATTTGCACCTGCAGGAATGTGACATACCCGATCGAGGCGGCAAGAAGACTCAAGCCAAAGCAAAATGGATTTCTTGAAATCCAGGTTCCGACCGGTTGAACCATGAATGGCAGGGACAGCATCAAGGTTACCTGAACCATTGCCGGCACGTACCAAAACCACTCAACTTTGGTGAAGGCCTCTCCTTGTGAGTAATTGCCGATCAGAACCCACCAATACAGCGGTACGGCGCCGGACATAATGTGCACAAACAACAAGACCAGATAGTACCAAATCAAAATTCGGACGAGCGTGTTCGCTACCGCACGTGCCACGTGTCGGGCAAACAGTGTTGGTCCCTGGAATTTGGCAATCGAATAGCCGGATAAAACAAGAAGGAAATAGGCTCCCCCCATCGTTTTCCAGGTGGTCGCATGCCCTGCCACTACAGCCGCAATTGCCACGATGCGCAAAACCAAATCTACCGACACAAGCTGCCGGATGTCATTTCTTTGTTTTGGGGTCGGCTTGAGATCCAGAAGAAATGAGAGCGGAAGGTCTTCCCAGTTTTCCGGAACCTCAAGCCCCAGTTCGTTGAGCGTGAGTTCAACTTCAAGATAGGCTAGGCTATCGCCCCCGTGATCGCGAAACGACGCGCTCAGATCGGGTTCCCTGGTGCGAAGCGCTGCGCACAGTACGGAATACAGCCCGTCCATTGCGGGAGGTTTTTCACACGCAAGTTCATCCGACCTTTTTTTCAGCGCGCGATAATCAACCTTGCCGGACGACAGCTGCGGAAATTCAGAAATACACTGGGTCGAGACCTGGGAAAAACTCAGCTTCAAATCTCGACACAGCCGATCTTTCAATCCCGTCTGCATTGATTTGTCGGTTAAGAAGACATCAAGGCGTTGATCTGACCCCGTCACGCGCGCCGCGATACCTGCGTCGCGCAAGTTGGCCTCAACCTGATCCAGGCTTATCCGCAGCCCGTTAAGTTTGATAAACCTCTTGGACCTGCCGACAATTCTGAAAAAACCATCTTCGGTCTTTTCGGCGAAGTCACCTGTCAGCAGTTCTGGAAGATGCCCAGTTTCGGCCAGTTCTTCTGGCGTTTCTGCGTAGCCCATCATGACGTTTGGACCGGTATAGGCAAGCTCGCCCGGCGTACCAAATTCGGTAATCTCGGTGCCGTTCTGATCAACTATTCGCAGATGGCCGCCCGGGATCGCCCGTCCAATCGTATCAACCGCTTTACGCGGGGCGGATGGCGGCAGATAGGATATGCGAGGGGCAGCCTCGGTTTGTCCGTACATCAGGAAGAGTTTGAAATCTTCGGCGTCTCCCCTGTCGAAAAACGCTTCTGCAATATTCTGGTCAAGCTTCCCGCCAGCCTGCAGCAGGTACTTCAGGCTCGGCAGGTCGGCTTTTGTCCGTTCTTTCCGGGACAAAACATCGAACTGCATTGGCACCAGAGGCAGGACTGTTGTTCCTGCACGATGTGCGGTCGTCCAGAAATCCCGGTCCGTCAGAGGTCTGTCTGTTAGCGCCAGCCTTCCGCCTACGGCTAACTGCATATGAAGTACAGACAGCCCATAGGAATAGTGCCATGGCAGTGAAGTAATCGCGCCATCTTCGCTTGTCAGACCAAGATATTCGATAATGGCGGCGGCGTTACTTGCCAAATTCCGGTGTGACAACCGAACCAGTTTTTCCGACCCGGTGCTGCCAGACGTCGAGAGCATGACTGCGAGTTCAGGCGCCATCTCAAGAGCTTCGGTGTTTACCAATTTGACAGTCCAATCGCTGCCAGAAAACCGGGCCATGAGATTTGGGCGAAACGCAGACTGCAGACGATCAGTCTTTTCCGGCGCACCGTGTTCGGTCAAAATAACCGGCCAATGTGCACGTAAAGCCCCAAGGTAAGCAGTGATGGGCGCAATGTGATTGCTTGCCTCAATCAGAAGCAGTGGCCTGAGAACCCCATCGGGCAAGCTTTCCAATGTGCTGGCGACAAAACGGTCAGCCCTTTCAGCCAACGCAGAGTAGGTTAAATCGCCATCATCACCAGTAAGCGCGATCTTGTCACCAAACACATCAACTGCGCGCCAAAACGGTTCGGCGGCCATTTGTTGCCTTCTTTCCACACAAAACCCCGAAAAACTGAGTAAATTGAGCCGCGTGGGTACTGGATAAATCGGGCCAAATTTTGTCAGAGCATTCCGCAACACACCCATTCGGATCCGAAATTTGCTTAGGGGCCGACAAGGCTGATCCTAAAGGCCTTTAGATTCAGACTTTGCAAGGTCGGCTTCCTGCGCATCGCCGACGTTGATGGCAACCGTAGCATCGGTCACTATGGGCTCGAAGCGGCCCATGGCCTCACCAAAGCACAACCCATAAGGTACTCAGCCGAGCCGAAGCACTCTGCTGCTGTTACGTATTGAACAAGAAATGCATCACATCGCCGTCCTTGACGATGTAGCCCTTACCCTCAGCCCGCATCTTGCCCGCCTCTTTGGCACCCTGCTCGCCATCGGCAGATATGTAGTCATCATACGCGATGGTCTCGGCGCGGATGAAACCTTTTTCGAAGTCACCATGGATCACCCCAGCGGCCTGCGGTGCAGCTGTGCCGGTTCGAATGGTCCAAGCACGTGCTTCTTTCGGCCCAACGGTGAAATAGGTTTCCAGCTTGAGAAGGTCGTAACCGGCACGGATCAGACGGTCGAGGCCGGGCTCTTCCAATCCCATCTCTTCCAGGAACATCTGCGCTTCGTCCTCTTCCAGCAGGCTGATCTCTTCTTCGATCTTGGCGCTGATAATGACGTGGGAATTGCCCTGCGCCGCAGCCATCTCGGCGACCTTGGCTGAGTATTCATTACCTTCGGAAGCTTCTTCCTCGGACACGTTGCAGACGTAAAGCACCGGCTTGGTGGTCAGCAGTTGCAGCATCTTCCAAGCCTTGGCGTCTTCGTCGCTGACTTCGACCAGACGCGCGGGTTTGCCGTTTTCCAGCATCGCTTGCGCCTCGGTCAACAGACGGTCTTGCTGCTGTGCCTCTTTGTCATTGCCCTTTAGCTTGCGCACCAGATTGGCGCGGCGCTTTTCTATGCTTTCCAGATCAGCCAGCATCAGCTCGGTCTCGATGGTGTCGGCATCGGCTACGGGATCGACCCGGCCATCCACATGGGTCACGTCGCCATCTTCGAAACAGCGCAGCACATGGGCAATGGCGTCGGTCTCGCGAATATTGGCCAGGAATTGATTTCCCAGCCCTTCACCCTTGGAGGCCCCCTTTACCAGACCAGCGATGTCTACAAATGTCATGCGCGTTGGAATGATCTGCTTGGACGACGCAATCGCGGCCAATTTGTCCAGCCGATCATCCGGCACAGCCACATCGCCCACATTGGGCTCGATGGTGCAAAACGGGAAGTTCGCCGCTTGTGCAGCTGCGGTTTTGGTCAACGCGTTGAACAGGGTCGATTTGCCCACATTCGGCAGACCCACGATTCCCATTTTAAAGCCCATCACGGCCTCCTGCATAGAATACGAACGCAGGTTCTATGCAGGTCAGCCTCAATGCGCAAGCCATTGCTGGGCTGGTTACAGCTGAGTCTATTTCGACACATCACAAAAACGTTCCAAAAACGTGTTCTTGGTGGAATTGAAAAAATGGCCTTACGATAACCACTTAGCAGCGTACGACGAGATTTTACCGGTAGAACACTATGAAACAGCTTTTACTTGCGACCGCGTTGGCGGCCTCCACATACGCAACAGCCCAGGCCCAGACTGTTATATTTGGTGCTGGATATGCGGACTTTTCCGACAGCGCATCAGAGGATCAAGCGCTTTTTTCCCTAGAATACCACCATAAGCCGTTTCATCAGGCGACCCGGTTCAGCGCGAGCTGGGGAACAGCATTGTCTGTTCATGACAATGGCGACTTTCACATCGGCTTAGGGTTGGTCGGACTGTATTCGTTGAACGAACGCTGGTTCGTCGAAGGCAGCGTCATGCCGGGATATTTCAATACAAGTATTGATCTGAACGATTTGGGGGGTGACTTTCAGATCCGCAGTCTTCTGGGCCTTGGTTATACCCTGGACAACGGAAACAGCGTGTCGGTCGCGATCACACATAAGTCTAACGCCAGCACAAACGACGAAAACCCCGGAGTGAACGCAGTGCTGCTGCGGTATCATCTGGGCTTCTGATCTAATCCTGCCCTGGCGGGATTGATTTTTGGTCAAAGTTTCTGCACACGGGTCGAAACCCGAGTGCAAGGACATCCGATGACCCGTATCGACGCCAAGTTCGCCGCCCTGAAAGCCGATGGTAAGAAAGCCTTTGTCGCCTATGTCATGGCAGGAGACCCCGACTATGACACCTCGCTTGAAGTGGTCAAAGGCCTGCCGGGTGCTGGTGTAGACGTCATCGAACTGGGTCTGCCGTTCACCGACCCGATGGCCGATGGGCCCACCATTCAAGCGGCTGGACAACGCGCGCTGGATGGTGGCATGACCTTGCAACGCACCTTGGATCTGGCGCGCGCGTTTCGGGAAACCGACGATACAACACCGATTGTGCTGATGGGGTACTACAACCCGATTTACAGCCGGGGTGTAGACGCCTTTCTGGCTGATGCCAAAGAGGTCGGCATTGACGGGCTGATCGTTGTCGACCTTCCCCCCGAGGAAGATGAGGAACTCTGCCTGCCCGCGCAGGCAGCGGGCCTGAACTTCATCCGCCTGGCGACCCCCACCACGGATGACAAACGCCTGCCGCGCGTTCTGCAGAACACATCCGGTTTCGTATATTATGTCTCGATCACCGGGATCACCGGCGCGGCGGAAGCGCAGGCCACGGATGTCGGCCCCGAGGTCGCTCGTATCAAAGCCGCGACAGATTTGCCGGTAATCGTGGGCTTTGGCATCAACACGCCCGAGAAGTCCCGCAATATTGCAACGGTGTCCGACGGTGCTGTGGTTGGATCCGCGATTGTCAGCCAGATCGGGGCGGGCAAACCGGTGGCCGAAGTGTTGGATTTTGTAAAATCTCTGTCGGATGGGGCGCACAGCGTCTGACCTCAATAGCGGATCACAAAAAGTCAAAAACCCGCCGCGGAATGCCCTGCGGCGGTTTTTTTGTCGGCCGGGCCCAATGTCAGTCCATTGCAGGCTGCGCATTGGATTGGTAAGAAAAAATAACCAGTAAGCCCGGAGGTCAGCAGCCATGCCCGTGATTACCAATATTGAAGACCTCAGGCGCATATACGAACGCCGCGTTCCTCGGATGTTCTACGATTATGCTGAAAGTGGCAGTTGGACGGAACAAACCTTTCGCGAAAACAGCAGCGACTTTGAAAAAATCCGGCTTCGCCAGCGGGTTGCGGTTGATATGTCCGGTCGCTCGACGGCTTCACAGATGATTGGCGAGGATGTCTCGATGCCGGTGGCGCTGGCTCCGGTCGGGTTGACCGGGATGCAACACGCGGATGGAGAGATGAAGGCCGCGAAAGCTGCCGAGGAGTTCGGCGTACCTTTTACGCTTTCCACCATGTCGATCAACTCGATCGAAGACGTGGCAGAACATACCGACACGCCGTTTTGGTTTCAGCTCTATACGATGAAGGACACCGACTACGTTAACCGCCTGATCCAACGGGCCAAGGACGCCAAGTGTTCAGCACTGGTGATCACACTGGATCTGCAGATTCTGGGTCAACGCCATAAAGATCTCAAAAATGGCCTTTCCGCCCCGCCGAAGCTGACGGCCAAGACCATCGCCAACCTGATGACCAAATGGGCTTGGGGAATGGAAATGCTGGGTGCCCAAAGGCGTGAGTTTGGCAATATCGTCGGCCATGTCGAAGGCATTTCAGACGCGTCTTCCCTGGGGGCTTGGACCGCCGAACAGTTCGATCCCAGCCTGGATTGGACCAAGGTGGAAAAACTGATGGAGCAATGGGGCGGCAAGGTCATCCTGAAAGGCATTCTTGACGCCGAAGATGCAAAAATGGCCGCGAAGCTGGGCGCAGATGCCATCGTCGTGTCAAACCACGGCGGACGTCAGCTTGATGGCGCGCTCAGCTCGATCCGCGTGCTGCCCGAAATCATGGACGCCGTCGGCGGTGATATTGAGGTTCATCTCGACAGCGGCATCCGGTCAGGTCAGGACGTTCTCAAAGCTTTGGCGCTTGGGGCCAAGGGCACCTATGTCGGCCGCGCATTTGTCTATGGCTTGGGCGCGATGGGCCAGAAAGGTGTCACGACAGCATTGGAGGTGATCCAGAGGGAATTGGATACGACAATGGCGCTTTGCGGTGAAAAATCCGTTGATGCGCTGGGACGGCAGAACCTTCTGGTGCCAGAAGATTTCGGCGGTCGCTGGCAAGACTAGTTGCCTTGGAACAGGGGGTTCTGCCCCCACCGCCCGTTCCGGGCGCCTCCCCCGAGATGTTTATGGCCAGATGAAGCCAGGATCCTTTATTCAAATGGCCGAAAATACCTCGGAGCGTGTGGCAGAGCCTCGGAGAATGACAAGGCGCGAATTACCACTTTCCAAACACGGTGAATCGAGATAAGGACGCGGCTTCACGCGGGCATACAGCCTTGGAGGATGCCCGCCCTAACATTGGAGAATTATCATGGCTGGAGAGATTCCTGATCTCGTAGCTCTGGAACGGACGGGGACAGGCAAGGGCGCCGCTCGTAAAACACGCCGCGAAGGCATGGTTCCGGGTGTTGTATTTGGCGGCGACAAAGATCCGCTGGCGATTCAGATCCCGTTCAACGAACTGTTCAAGCGCCTGAAAGCCGGTCGCTTCAAGTCGACCCTGTGGAACCTGAAGGTCGAAGGTCACGAAGACGTTCGCGTCATCTGCCGCGACGTTCAGCGTGATATCGTCAAAGACTTGCCGACCCACCTGGACCTGATGCGCCTGCGTCGCACCACCAAGATCGCGCTGTTCATCCCGGTTGAATTCATCAACGAGGAAGAAGCGCCCGGCATCAAAAAGGGCGGCGTTCTGACCGTTGTCCGTCCGGAAGTCGAATTGCTGTGCACCGCAGGTGACATTCCTGAGAAGATCACTGTTGACGTGACCGGAATGAACATCAACGACGTTGTCACCATTTCGTCGGTTGACCTGCCCGAAGGCACCAAGCCGACCATCGACCGTGATTTCGTGATTGCAAACGTCTCGGCACCAACAGGTCTGTCCACAAGCGACGACGAAGAAGGTGAAGAGGGCGAAGTTGCAGTCGATGAAGTTGAAGTCGTCGGCAAAGAAGAAGAATAAATCTGGACCAGATTTCTGGATTTTGGAACGGGGCTCTTCAGGGTCCCGTTTTTTTTGCGTGTAGACTCATCCGGGCTGACTGGATTTTCCAAGCATTTCCGTGCATGAAAACGCCTAACGGCTACAGGGGCGGAGCAACATCATGAAACTCTTTGTCGGATTGGGGAACCCGGGGCAGAAATACGCCCGCAACCGGCACAATATCGGGTTCATGGCCGTGGACCGGATTTCGGAAGACCACGGGTTTGGTCCGTGGAAGTCCAAGTTTCAGGGCGAGCTTTCGGAAGGTCGATTGGGCAGCGAAAAGGTTATGCTGCTGAAACCACAGACCTTCATGAACCGGTCCGGCCAATCCGTCGGTGAAGCGATGCGGTTCTACAAGCTTGATTCAACTGATGTCGTTGTCTTCCATGACGAGCTGGACCTTGCCCCCTGCAAAGTGCGCGTCAAGGCGGGCGGTGGACATGCCGGACACAATGGCTTGCGTTCGATCCATGACCATATCGGAGCCGCCTATGACCGCGTGCGCCTTGGAATTGGGCATCCCGGTCGCAAGGAAATGGTGTCAGCCTACGTTTTGAACGACTTTGCCAAATCCGAAGCTGACTGGTTAGATGATGTGCTGCGTGGCATTTCGGACGGGGCAGCTTACTTGGCCCAAGACGAAGGCGGGAAATTCATGAATGCAGTCGCGCTGCGCACCGCTCCACCGCGCTCCTCGAAGACACCTGCCCCGAAAACCGAGGCGAAACCCAAAGCATCGACAGAACCCGAAGTGGATAACCGCTCTGCCATGCAGAAGCTTTTGGACAAATTCAAATAGCAGATCCGGCACATTCCGTTACGTAGTCATTGCAGAATGAAAGCGTCCGCGATCCAATACCGAGGAACAAGGGAGGCTATGCGATGAGATCCATTTTGAAGTGGGTGCTGCGCATCGTTGTGGCGCTGGCTCTGGCTGCCGTTGCCGTTGGGCTGTGGAAACGCGAAGAGTTGCAGCGCCTGATGGCTGTGAACTCGCTGTTTTCCGAAGAAAAGATCGTTCACAATTTTTCGCACATGAACGAAGCTTTTCTGACCGTTGATCTGCCCCGTGGCAACGGCCCGACGTGGGAGCTGCCTTACGGCGAAGGGTTCGACCTGCCCGATGGCACCGACAAATGGATCGATGAACGCTCTGTCACCTCGTTGTTGGTCATGCAGGACGGCGATATCCGGTTCGAGGAGTATTATCTGGGTACCAGCCCAAATGACCGTCGAATTTCTTGGTCGGTGGCCAAAAGCTATCTTTCAGCGCTTTTTGGGATTTTGCTGAATGAGGGCGCGATCGATTCACTGGACGACCCGGTAATCAAATACGCCCCGAAGCTAAAGGGCAGCGCTTATGAGGCCGCGACAATCCGCAATGTGTTGAACATGGCCAGCGGTGTCACGTTTGACGAAGATTATCTGGACCCGAACTCTGACATCAACCGCATGGGTCGCGTCATCGCCTTAGGTGGCGAGTTGGACGATTTTGCAGCGTCCTTGCAAGACAGCTTTGCGACGCCGGGCGAAACCTGGCAATACGTCTCAATCGATACGCACGTCTTAGGCATGGTCATACGCGGCGCAACTGGGCGCAGCGTGGCCGAGCTGTTGACCGATAAGATCATACAGCCCTTGGGACTGGAGCATGACGGATACTATGTCACAGACGGTGCCGGTGTTGCTTTTGTGTTGGCTGGCCTGAACTTCACCACGCGTGACTTTGCACGGTTCGGACAAATGATCCTGCAGGACGGCAAAGTGGATGGGCAACAACTGGTTCCTGCCGAATGGATATTCGAGGCCACGCAACCTAGCGCCCCGACGGCGCAAGGCAAGATCGGCTATGGCTATCAATGGTGGATACCCCGTGGTGCGCACGAAGGGGAGTTTCTGGCCCGTGGCATTTACGGTCAATATATCTATTTCAATCAGCCCCGAGGTGTTTTGATTGTCTCAACCGGCGCAGACCGTCTGTTTCTTGAACCCGGCGTGAATGATCAGAACATCGAAATGTTCCGAAAGATCGCAGAAAGCCTGTAAGGTAACTTCATGCAAAAGCAAGACAGTATCAATGTTATGGGAGGTGTCCTCGCCCCCTGTTCAAGAAACCCCATAACCGGCTTTTTCCGCGACGGCTCGTGCAATACCTGCCCCGAAGATCAAGGCAGCCACACCGTCTGTGCGGTGATGACAGCCGAGTTTCTGGCGTTCTCAAAATATGTCGGCAACGATCTGAGCACGGCACGGCCCGAATTCGACTTCCCGGGCCTCAAGCCCGGTGACAGCTGGTGCCTGTGCGCCAGCCGTTTTATGCAAGCCCAGGACGAGGGATGTGCGCCACAGGTCCATCTTGAGGCCACGCATCAACGCGCGTTAGAGGTCGTGCCACTCGAGATTTTGCTACAGCATAAAACCGAGAAGTGACGGACTACCGGCGGTGTGTCTGATTCACTCGTGCCGGTTCAGAAGGACATTTGCCAGATCAGACTAAAGCTGTAGTTCTCGAACCCGCTTTCGCCGATGCCGTCATAAAACACATTGGCCGCAAGCAAGCTGTCGTTTTCCAAGCGGTAATCAAATCCTAGGTCCGCGCGCGCGCGCGCCGTGTCGCCAATCGGCGTCACACCAGGGACCGTGCCAGTGCCCGACGTTGTGCTCCAAATCCCAGACAGACCACCGGTCAGTTCCATGGCTCCGCGCGACACCTGGATCGGGTGACTGAAATCCATACCCAGCCGCGCCGTGGTCAGGCTGAAATCCTGCTGCGGGATAAGGTTGCCAAGGCTGTCGGTGTAGGTTTCCTGATCATCGCTGGCATAGCTGACATCCAGCAATGGCATCAGTGTCAGTGCACCGCGTTTGATTTCGCCGGTCACACGTGATTGCACCAACCAGCGTTCACTGTCGAAACTGTCAGTATAGGTGCCTAACGGAGATATATCGTTGTCAGCCTGTCCATACAGAACGCGCCCTTCGAAAAACACCGGCTGACTGGGCAACTTGGCCACCACGTAAGGGCCAATCAACCACCCCGTGCCGTCCACGCTGGCCGGTCCGTTTTCTGTTTCGGCATAGTCGAACTGCAACATGGCCCCGATCAAAAGGTTCGAACTGATCCGACGGTGTGCGCCCAGGACAGCCAACGCATAAGAGCTGTCGAAGTCGTCTTGTGAACTCCAGTTGCCGGTCAGATTGAACCAGACCGGGTTGGATGGATCTGTTGCAAAATTCAGATACCCCGAGCCCTGCGTTACGGACGAGTCCAACACGCCCGAACCCGAACGCTGCAAGAACCGGGTCAATCCCGGCTGGTTGGTTGCAAGGCTGGTGGCCCGTGCATTCTGAAACGCCTGAATCAGACGTTGCGTATTTGTCACCGCCTGTGCCGTCGTCACAGTGTTGGAGGCCAGGTTCAGGTTGCCTGCCGCATCGGTGAACACGCCAGCCGGAATGAACAGTTCGATGGTGCCGTTGTTTTGCGGTGTCAGCGTTGCAACATAGTTGGTCCCTGACCCTGTCAGGGTGGCTGTTGCGTTCGTGACAGACAGATCGCCCACCGTGAAATCTGTGCTGGTCTCACTGAGTGTGATCGATGCTTGAAACGTACCGTTTCCGGTGGCCGTCAGTGCACCGATTGTGGCCGTCGGTTGGGTTGTGTCCACCAGCGTTCGTGTGTTGATGATCTGAGTAGCCGTTACGCCGGACAGCGCGATTTCATAGCGGTACAGCGGTCCGCCAACGGTTTCCTGAGCCGTAAATACCACGCCAAGATACCCATCCGCTGCATATGTGGAATCCGCGCCATCCTGACTAATGATGGTTGCGTTGAGATATCCTAAGTTGGCTAACCCCGCTGGAGTAATGGCTGCCTGCGACTGCACACCATTGTTGAAATAGAAACTGCCACCGGGAACCTGCCCTGATCCGCCCAGAGAAATAAACGCGGTGCCCGACGGCGGAAAGTTGTTGATAAAGATACCGCCGCCGTTTGGTGTCGGAATCGAGGTTATGATGAACCCCCCACCGAGTGCTGCACCTTGTTTGGCACCTCCGATCACAAGCACTGAAACCAGAAGTATGAGACCTGCCAGCCTCGAAATCGCGAACCGAACCATGTTACCTCCTAAAGCACCGCGCTAGTGCCAAACATCGGGGCACACTGGGCCAATTCAGCAACCCAAGCGTGTCGTCTCTTATCCCAACACCATAGAGACTTCCCCGGAACCGGCCCTCAAGAACCGCTTTACAAAACGTTAAATCAATTGTGTGAAGTTGTATAGAATGTGAAGCGCCTCAACCGGTCAGTAATGGCTACGGATTTGGTCGGCAGATAATGAGACGTGCGTTCGAAAAATTGTCGAACCCGTTGCTTTCGCAAATTTTAGGCGATGATACGGCGGGCAACATCTAATAATGGTCCGATCGCGCCTAGGCACTCGATTTCGCTAAGAGTCAACAAAATTGCAACAGTTTTCGCCACCTCCGCACACTATCCCGCATCAGGAAACATGAGCCTACGAAACCAATACGAAAGCTTATGGGCGTGCGACTCAAATAATTCGCGCAATCAACTAAAAGGCGATTATATTGGACAGCAGATCGGCAAAGAAAAACCGGGGTGCAGGACCCCGGTTTCATGTTAACCGACTGTGCGACCTTCGGTGTCAGACATGTCGAAGTTCAGATACTTCGCTACGGTCTGAACATCCTTGTCGCCTCGCCCACACATGTTCATGCAGATCAGGTGATCCTTGGGCAGATCAGGCGCAATCTTCATCACATGAGCCAGCGCGTGGCTGGGCTCCAATGCCGGAATGATGCCTTCGGTCGTACAACACAGCTGGAACGCCTCAAGCGCCTCTTTGTCGGTGATCGAGACATAGTTTGCGCGACCAATGTCATTCAACCAGGAATGCTCAGGACCGATTCCTGGATAGTCCAGACCAGCCGAAATCGAATAGCCCTCAAGAATCTGACCATCGTCATCCTGCAACAGGTAGGTGCGGTTGCCATGCAGTACACCCGGACGTCCGCCGGTGAGAGAGGCGCAATGCTCCATCTTTTCGTTCACACCTTTGCCACCGGCCTCAACACCGATGATGTTCACCTCCTTGTCGTCAAGGAACGGATAAAACAAGCCCATCGCGTTCGACCCACCGCCAATAGCAGCAATGATCGTGTCGGGCAGACGGCCCTCGGCCTTCATCATCTGCTCTTTCGCTTCCTTACCGATGATCGACTGGAAATCGCGAACCATCGCCGGATACGGGTGCGGACCAGCCACTGTGCCGATGCAGTAGAACGTGTCGCGCACATTGGTCACCCAATCGCGCAGCGCGTCGTTCATCGCGTCCTTGAGCGTGCCACGACCCGAGGTTACCGGGATCACCTCGGCCCCTAGCAGACGCATCCGGAACACGTTCGGGGCCTGACGCTGCACGTCATGCGCGCCCATGTATACGATGCATTTCAGACCAAACTTGGCGCAGACAGTGGCCGTGGCCACGCCGTGCTGCCCTGCCCCGGTTTCCGCGATGATCCGGGTCTTGCCCATGCGCCGCGCCAGAATGATCTGACCCAACACGTTGTTGATTTTGTGCGCGCCGGTATGGTTCAGCTCATCGCGCTTAAGATAGATTTTCGCGCCGCCCAGATGCTCGGTCAGGCGTTGCGCAAAATACAGCGGCGAAGGACGGCCCACGTAGTTCGCCCAAAGATCATCCATCTCGGCCCAGAAGGTGGGATCATCCTTGGCTTTGTCATATTCCTCTTCTAGCGACAGGATCAGCGGCATCAGTGTTTCGCTGACAAAACGCCCGCCGAAGATGCCAAAGCGCCCCTGTTCGTCAGGGCCGGACATGAAGGAATTGAAAAGATCGTTGGCCATGGGTGTCTCCCTCGTCGTATCCGTTGTTCATAGGAGGTGGCCGCGGGATTTGCCATGGGCAAAACGCATCATTCCGCAACCAGCACGTTTTGACGCCAAATCTGAATCGCCTGCTCTGAGGTGGGCACACCGATACACGGAAAATGGTGAAACCTGTTCACATCCGCCAGCCGATCTGCTGCCAGCATGACGCGACGATGGGGGCCGCATTGGGCGTAGGTCAGCATCGCCTCGATATCGTGCCACACGCTGAGTGAAAAATAGAGACCATCCTGCCGGAACACAGCTGCGTGCAGACACAAGGGGTCGCCTTTTGCCTGCCAATACGCATGCCCCGCGCGCCAGAAAAACTCGGGCGCGTTGTACCAATGTTTCAGGGAAACACCACCTATTGCCGCCAACATACTCTATCCCTCCGCATTGAGGGATACGCAGCAATCTCAGAATCAGATCACCGCAAAGCGGCCCCAAATTCGCGGATCAGGGCCGCGTCCTTTACACCCGGTGCGCTTTCAACGCCCGAAGAGACATCGACCTGCCGCGCGCCGGTCATCCTGGCAGCTTCAGCAACGTTCTGCGGTGTAAGACCACCGGCCAGCATCCACGGACGCCGCCAGTATTTCCGACCGGCCAGCAAGCGCCAGTCAAACGACAGCCCATTACCTCCGGGCAGTTCCGAGCCCCGCGGCGGTTTTGCGTCGATAAGCAATTGATCGGCCGCTTCGGAATACAGATCTATTGCGTCCAGATCCTCAGCCTCGGCCACGCCAATTGCCTTCATCACGGGCAATCCAAACCGGTCACGAACCTCAGTTACCCGCTGAGGGGTCTCCTTGCCGTGCAACTGCAACATATCAAGCGGAACTACAGACACGATGCTGTCGAGTTCTTCGTCAGTGGCGTTCACCACCAATGCCACCTTGGCGACGCCCGCTGGAACCATTTGGGTCAGCTCCACAGCCTGCGCAACGTCCAGATGGCGGGGCGACTTCGGAAAGAAAACAAAGCCAACATAGCCCGCACCAGCCTCAACAGCAGCACGCACGTGATCAGGGGCGGTCAAGCCGCAAATTTTGAACCTAACATCAGACATGGGACTAGGGCTCAGCTTGCCTCATCCAGAAGGGCCAGAACGTCATCTTTGCCCTCGTTTTGCTTTTTCTTGAGCTTCTTGACCTCTCGCTCAAGCTTGCGCACTTCGCTTTTCTTCGCGGTTGCGTCACGGCGATGTTTATGTTCACGCATCCATTCCCACAGGAACCCGATGACCAGACCAGCCACAACACCGCCTAAAACCACCAGAAACAACGGAAAGGACGTGCTTAGGTTAAAGCCCAGCAGCTCAGCCAGTGGATCTGGCATCAACTTGAGTTCAACCGATTCAACATTGGCCAGAGATATCGAAATCAGGATAACCCCAAGAGCCCCGAGAAAAGCGTATCGAATATAGCGCATCATAAGGTCAGGCTTTACCGTTCAATCGGTCCCTTAGCAACTTACCAGTTTTGAAAAACGGTACACATTTTTCCTCGACCTGAACAGTTTCACCCGTCCTTGGATTGCGCCCAACGCGCGCATCCCGTTTCTTCACGGAAAATGCACCGAAGCCACGCAGTTCAACACGGTCGCCGCGGGCCATTGCATCGGTGACTTCCTCGAAGACGGTATTCACAATCCGCTCGACATCACGCTGATAGAGATGCGGGTTTTCGTCAGCGATTTTCTGAATCAGTTCTGAACGGATCATGCGTGATACCCTCCCAGGCAGCCGGTGTGTCAGGTCTACTGATTTGACAGTATAGGAAAAAATCCGGAACGGGGGAACGGATACTCTGCGCGCTGAGGCCCTATTTTGCCACATTCTCACAAGAATTTTTGTCGGACAGAGGAATTATCGCAATTAAAGCGCGAACAATATCCCAAATAAGCCAGCGGTTTGGAACATATTGATTCGCAACAAAAACGGCCCCGCGCTGATGCGCGAGGCCGAAAAGCTTGTCTGAGATGCGCCTCGGGCTTAGTCGCCAGACTTCAGCGCTGCACCCAGAATGTCGCCCAGCGACGCGCCCGAGTCGGAAGAACCGTACTGTTCCACGGCCTCTTTCTCTTCGGCGATCTCGCGGGCCTTGATCGACAGGCCCAGACGGCGGGTCTTGCTGTCGACGTTGGTGACGCGGACGTCGACCTTGTCACCGGTCGAGAAACGCTCGGGGCGCTGTTCGGCACGGTCACGCGACAGGTCGGAACGACGGATGAACGACTTCATGCCTTCGTACTCGACCTCGATGCCGCCATCTTCGATCGCGGTCACCTCGACGGTGATAACCGAGCCACGTTTCACGCCGCCCACGGCTTCGGCGAACTTGTCACCGCCCAGGGCTTTGATCGAAAGCGAGATACGCTCTTTCTCGACATCCACTTCCGAGACAACCGCCTGAACGACGTCGCCTTTGCGGTAGTTCTGGATCGCATCTTCGCCACGCTCGTCCCAGGACAGGTCGGACAGGTGAACCATGCCGTCGATGTCGCCTTCGAGGCCGATGAACAGACCGAATTCGGTGATGTTCTTGACTTCGCCTTCGACCTCGGTGCCCTCGGGGTGTGTTTCTGCAAACACTTCCCACGGGTTGCGCTGAGTCTGCTTCAGGCCCAGAGACACGCGACGCTTGGCGCCGTCGATTTCAAGAACCATGACGTCGACTTCTTGGCTGGTCGAAACGATCTTGCCGGGGTGGACGTTTTTCTTGGTCCAGGACATCTCGGATACGTGCACCAGACCTTCGACACCGGCTTCCAGCTCGACGAACGCGCCGTAGTCGGTGATGTTGGTAACGCGACCCTGATGAACCGAGCCCAGCGGGTACTTGGCAGCAACCAGATCCCACGGATCTTCCTGCAACTGCTTCATGCCCAGGCTGATGCGGTGGGTTTCCTTGTTGATCTTGATGACCTGAACCTTGATGGTTTCGCCGATCGTCAGGATCTCGGACGGGTGGTTGACCCGACGCCATGCCATGTCGGTGACGTGCAGCAGGCCATCAACACCGCCCAGGTCAACAAATGCGCCGTATTCGGTGATGTTCTTGACGACACCCTCGACGGTCTGACCTTCGGACAGGTTGCCGATAACTTCGGCGCGCTGTTCGGCACGCGATTCTTCTAGGATAGCGCGACGCGACACAACGATGTTGCCACGGCGGCGGTCCATTTTCAGAATCTGGAACGGCTGCTTCAGACCCATCAGCGGGCCAGCGTCGCGCACGGGGCGAACGTCAACCTGCGAGCCGGGCAGGAACGCAACTGCGCCACCCAGATCGACGGTGAAGCCACCTTTGACGCGACCAAAGATTGCACCTTCGACGCGCTGGTCGTCGGCATATGCTTTTTCCAGACGGTCCCATGCCTCTTCACGGCGGGCCATCTCGCGTGAGATGACGGCTTCGCCACGGGCGTTTTCTGCAGCACGCAGGTAAACTTCGACCTCGTCACCTACAGCGATTTCAGGGGCTTCGCCGGGATTTGCGAATTCTTTCAGATCAACGCGGCCTTCCATTTTGTAGCCGACGTCGATGATGGCTTGGCCGGCTTCGATCGCCAGAACCTTGCCTTTGACAACAGAACCCTCTTCGGGCGTGTCCATTTCGAAGCTTTCGTTCAGGAGGGCTTCGAATTCCTCCATGGTTGTATCAGCCATCTGGCAGTGTTTTCCTTTACATACGTTTTTACTGGCCGAGCGGTTGTCTCCGCCGGTCTTGTTTCATGATGTCTTCAAGCGTGATCCGGTGCGCCCCTGAGCAAACAAACACAAAGGGCCGAGGTAACCCGGCCCTGCTCAGAAACGTCATCCGGACGTTGACCGCCCTTGTATCGACAGCGCGCGTATAGGCGGATTCCCCGGTATGTGCAAGGGCAAAGCCCATGTTTTCAAGGTTCGGCAGGTCTTTGCGAGTGCTCAGTCCAGCTTTTGGCGCTCCAAACACCGGCATCGCGCCGTAGCATCGCCCGCTCGATTTCATTCAAACGCATCACGGCTGCGGTTGGGTTGCGCGCGCCGCCGGCCCTGTTCCAGATTTTCCGAGCCGAAGCAGGGCACCACGGTAACCTCGCCGAGGCAAGCCACTGCCGCAACCGCGGCGGTAAAGAGTCGTACATTTTCATTGGCGGCAACTGCCGCCTCCGACGTTTAAGGCCCGTTCGAAGGTTTTTGCCGTACCTACGGCCTTGGTCTGCCTGTCTTTGCACCGCGCACACTCCCTAAGTTCAAAATGTGATTACATTACAATTTAAGGGCGCACAAGAACCTGTTCCAATACTCGTAAAGCCCACGGGAAACAAACAAAAGGCGGGGTTTTCGCCCCGCCCTTCATTTTTTTTGAAAATACTCCACGCGCCGAGCGCAAAGACTCCTTAAAACAACTGCAAATCCTTCGCACCGCTTTGAATTTCGGCAAAGTTTGGCATGTTCTGGATCCTAACAGGCGCTGGTGCGGTGCCCGGCATCGCAACAGTTGGCTGCGCAACCTTCCCCTTACCAAAGGACGGACGCTCCAGCTCTCCGCGGATATCGCGCAACAGTGTTTTGTGATCCGGCATTGATCTGACGATTTGTGCAAGATCCTCTTTCGCGCGCTGCATACCCTGATACCAGATCACCTTCTTCAACGGTCGCACACGATCCCGGATGCCTGGCCCATAGCCAGTATTATAGACTTGCTTGCCCAAAAGAACCGTCTGATACACGCGATGGTCAAACAGTGTGGCAAACTCGACATCGTGATCCATCGGCAGGCGGTGCTGCCATAGCTCCAGATTCTCGGCCAACCGGTCCGGCACCTTCATCTGTGTCCGCGCGTCGATCCAATATTGATCATCCGTACGATTGCCCAAGCGATAATGCAGGCAGATGAATTCCAGCACTTCGTTATAAAGCTTGTCCATCTGCCGGTTGTATCTTGTCCGCAGCGAAGGTTCGATTTCGCGGGTTGGCAAATGCTCGGCGAACCAGCGCACCGCATGATCAATCATATGGATCGCGGTACTCTCAAGCGGCTCAATGAATCCGCCGGACAGACCGATGGCGACACAGTTCTTGACCCAGGCATTGCGCACACGTCCAACGCGCATCGGAATGATGCGCGGCGTCAAACCCTTACCGCTGTCCCCCAGCCATTCGAGGTACTCATCCGCGGCCTGATCATCGGTTCGATGCGCCGATGAGAACACATACCCCGTCCCCACACGGTTGTAGAGCGGCACCCGCCATGTCCAGCCTGCGCCAAGTGCGGTGGACCGTGTCAGGCTCTCAATCTTCTTCGGGTTGGGATGCTCGATCTGCAACGCCATGGCGCGATCGTTGGGCAGGTAATCCGAATAATCCAGAAACGGCTCGCCAAGCGCCTTGTTGATGATCAACCCGCGGAACCCAGTGCAGTCGACAACCATCTCGATGTCGTGGCGGCCCCTGCGCTCCAGCATTAGGTGACTGACGTTGCCCTGTTCGTCCAGTTCAACCGATTGCACTTCATCCCGGATATGTTCAACACCCCGCTCTGTGCAGACCTTGGTAAGCATCCCTGCAAATTTCACTGCATCCAGATGGTAAGCGTAGCCAAACCGCTGTTCAAATTCGGGCTGACCTAATTGACGCGCGCCTTTGCACAGCCGCCCCAGATCATCATGCGGCGAGATTGATTGGGTAAAGTCCCGATCCCCGTTGCCGAAACGCAGGAAATACTCGGCGGCATCCAAACCCTCCAACATCTGACCGTGGGCAAAGGGATTCACATAGTCGATAAGATTGCCCTTTTGGTCCTTGTTCCAATTGCAGAACTTAACGCCCAGTTTGAACGATGCGTTGGTCTCGCGGAAAAAATCCCGCTCTGTAATGCCTGCTTGGCGCAGCGTGACCGGCATGCGTGGCACCGTGGCCTCGCCCACCCCGACGGTCGAGATATTGGGGCTTTCGATAAGACAGATGCGCGGGCGATCCTTCTGCGAGGACGTGCGGGCAAACACCATGTCCAGGATCAGCGCGGTCATCCAACCTGCCGTACCGCCGCCGACGATGGTGATCTCATTCAAACGATTATTCATGTGGTTTTGTCCCTGTTGGCTTGGGGGATTTCATAGCTGCCTCCCCCTTTATTGGGGGTTTCTTTGCAGCATTCCCTTTTTGCTTGAAGGAAACTATAACAGCTTTCCCGCGTCCATCTAGGGCTTATGATGCCACTTGCGTACGCATTTCAGCCCGTCCACTTTCGCAGGTCAAAAAAGCACGCTTTTCTCCCGAGACACAAAACCCGGCGAAATGCTCGATGTCGATGTTTCACCTTTACCGCGGCGGCTTATGAGAGAAACTCGGGTCTCAGGAACTGCACAGGTTCAAAGCGCGGGTCAGATTTCTTCGCCCTTCTTCAGAAGCTCTTCGATCAGAGCGCGTTGCAGATCCGTGCTGTCGCCCCCTCCGAATTCGGCGGCGCCACCCGAGTACAGCGTTCCAAACGTCTTTGCGATGTTCACGGTCTGGGCCAGCCCCGATATCAACTGTTCCTTTTCCAACAACGACAAGGGGTGAATGAAGGCAGCCCACAATGTGCCATTTGCGATCGCGTAACGTGCGTCCAGTGTGCTGTCGAAATTGGCCTGCATCATCCGGACCAATTCTTCTTGCGACAGTGTCTCGGCACTACGGATCGAGACCATCGCGCGCATGCGGTCGGCATTGATGTCGGTAATCACCAAAACCTGAACATCCGCCACAGTCATCTGGAATCCGGGGCCGAATGGTTGCGCTTCGGGGTCCAGAGCAAACAGGATGTTGCCCAACCGCTCATAGGTCATCGGTGGCTCAATGTTCGGGGTTTCAGCTTCGCCCTCCTGCGCGACAAGACGCCCGGCGGCGAAGATCAGGATAAAAGCTAGTCGGATCATGAGGTCACTCCTGCAGGCACATCTTCACCATACGCACTGGAATTCACACAAACCAAACAAAGCTTAGTGAACGCACTCCTCCCGTCATTCAAAGACTTGTACGATCTGCAATATCTGGCGGCCTATCTGCGATTACACGTCCGCAATTGACCGACTAACTATGTTTCATCGGCCACTGACCCAGCCGATTTGAACGCAGAATCAAAAAAAGGAAACGTGTAATGAAACATATCCTCTTCACCGCCTTGGCAACCGCAATCGCCTTGTCCACCCCGGCCTTTGCCGCTGACGAAATAAACGTATCCAACGGCATCTCGGCCGCAGGCGCGCCGCTGGCCGCACACGGTGTCGATCTGGTTGCACTGGTCAACGATGGGAACCCGGTCGAGGGTTTTGCCACTCACTCTGCGACCTATAACGGTGCATCCTACTATTTCACCACGGCCGCCAACCTGGAAGCGTTCGAAGCAAACCCGGTGGCTTACTTGCCGCAGCATGGCGGGTTCTGCTCGTTCGGCGTGTCAGTCGGCAAAAAGTTTGACGGTGATCCCGATCAGTATCTGGTTGCAGACGGCAAGCTGTACCTGTTCCTGAACGCTGAAACCCGCGCGGCCTTTCTGAAGGACGTCGTCAGCACCGCAAAAACGGCCGACGACCAGTGGGCAAACATCAAAAGCGTCGCCGTGGGCGAGCTGTAAGAGCCAACCCTTTGCCCGCAGCGTTAGCGCGTCGCGGGCAATTTTGCATTGATGGCGCCTAGCGCTTTTGCCAATGCGGCCTCGATGCTCAGGTCGGTCGTGTCCAACTGAACCGCATCATCGGCAGCTTTCATCGGAGCGGTGCTACGCTCAGCATCGCGCGCGTCGCGTTCTTTGACATCTGCCAGAACCTGATCGCGCGTCACATCAGCACCTTTGGCGCTAAGCTCAAGATACCGCCGTTCAGCACGCACTTCGGCACTGGCCGTTACAAAAAGCTTTATCTCGGCATTTGGACAGATCACCGTCCCGATGTCGCGCCCGTCCAGTACCGCCCCGCCTGCCCTGCGTGCAAAGGCGCGTTGAAAATCCACCAACGCGGCGCGGACCTCGGGAATGACTGCCACTTTAGACGCCGCCTGAGCGATATCGGCGGTGCGCAGATCGCCTTGCTCCAATTCCTCGGCGGTCAAAGCCTTTGCCGCTTCCACCGGATCGACCCCCGTCAAGACACGCCGACCTACCGCACGGTAGAGCAGCCCAGTGTCCAGATGTGCAAACCCAAAATGCGCCGCAACGGCTTTCGAAATCGTGCCTTTACCCGCAGCCGCAGGCCCGTCAATCGCGACCGTGAAGCTCACGTGCGCTCAACCTTTGCACCCAGCGACGCCATTAACGGTTCAAAAATCGGGAAAGACGTGGCAATCGGGCCACCATCATCTACGCTTACCGGCTTCTGCGCGCCCATGCCCATCACCATGAACGACATGGCAATGCGGTGGTCCAGAAAGCTTTCGCAGGTGCCGCCACCTGGAATGTTGCCAATGCCCAGACCTTCGACCGACCACCAATCCTCACCCTCGTTTACCGTCACTCCGTTTGCGCGTAGACCGCGTGCCATGGCGTCGATCCGGTCGCTTTCCTTCACCCGCAGCTCTTTTACACCGCCCATCATCATGGTGCCAGTGGCGTTTGCCGCAACCACGGACAGAACAGGGTATTCATCGATCATCGAGGCCGCACGCTCTGGCGGTACGGTGATCCCCTTCATGTTCGGCGAGTACTTTGCGCGCAGATCGGCAACAGGTTCGCCGCCTTCTTCGCGCTCATTCTCATAGGTCAGGTCTGCACCCATCTCGCGCAATGTGGTGAAAAGGCCAGCACGGGTCGGGTTCAGCCCGATGCCAGGCACCAGCACATCTGACCCCGGAGTGATCAGCGCAGCACAAACCGGGAAAGCAGCGCTTGACGGGTCGCGCGGTACGGCGATGACCTGTGGCTTCAACTCGGGGCGACCTGTCAGAGTGATGACACGGCCTTCATCGGTGTCTTCCACCGTGATCTCAGCGCCGAACCCGACCAGCATCCGCTCAGAGTGGTCGCGGGTTGCTTCCTTCTCGATCACAACTGTTTTGCCGGGGGCATTCAATCCCGCCAGCAACACGGCGGACTTTACCTGCGCCGAGGGTACCGGCACTGCGTATCGCACCGGTACTGGGTCCGCTGCACCAACGATGGTCATCGGCAGACGTCCACCGGACCGACCAACCGATTGCGTGCCGAACAGGGCCAGAGGGTCAGTCACCCGCGCCATCGGACGTTTGTTCAGGCTGGCGTCGCCGGTGAAGGTCGCCGAGATCGGAGAGGTTGCCATCGCGCCCATGATCAGGCGCACGCCAGTACCTGAGTTACCACAGTCGATCACCTGATCCGGTTCGGCAAATCCACCAACGCCCACGCCATGCACGGTCCATTCCCCGCCACCGTGGTCCGTGACCTCTGCCCCAAAGGCCCGCATCGCCTTGGCGGTATCCAAAACGTCTTCGCCCTCCAGCAGGCCCGAGATCTTGGTCTCACCCACAGCCATGGCGCCAAGTATCAGCGACCGGTGCGAGATTGACTTGTCACCGGGCACTTCGGCCGTGCCGGTCAGCGGGCTGCAGGGATGCGAGGTCATGGGGATGGGCGTGCCGTGTCCAGACATGGGGGCTCCTTTTGCGCTATCAGCTCAAGGCGAATTAGCGAATTGGAGCGGGTTGGTCCAGCGACAATGAGTGCGAAGCTGTCTCTCAGACCTCTCCCAGCCATTTCGCCGGATTTTCTTCGGCGATCTGCCGGAAAATTTCCTCGCCCAAGATGTTCCGCAACCGGAAACAGACCGCTCTCTCTGACAGCGTTTCCTGCCGGGTCATGTAGTAATCCGATCCAAATAGGACGCGGGACCTGAGACGCTCACTTTCTTCATCCTCACCGGTCAGAAAAATGCGCAGGAAGGGGGCGTAGTCCTCGAACTGGAACAGTGTGTAAGAGATGTCAGTCCAAAGACCCGGATAGTTTCTGCTGCCAATCATGTGCCGGATTGCCACCTGCCAATTCCGGTTGAATGCGTCGTCCAGCGGGTTCTTGCGATCCGGATTTACATAGGCATCCCAGTCCCGCTGACCGCCGAAATGCGCCAGGCAAATGCGAAGCTTGGGATGCGCGCGCATTACGGGAACAAACGCCTCTGGCTCGGTATAGCGGTCAGCCCAATAGTCCGAAAGATAGCGCCCTTGAACGCCACCGCGTGAACAGTGGGACATCACCGGCAAGTTCAGTTCCTCTAGCCGCGGATAAACATGCTGCATCAGAACCGGATCGTCCGGCGCAAACCCCAACCGCGGATAGAGCTTCAGACCGCGAAACTTCAGGCCATCAATGGCACGCCAGAGTTCTTTCGCCTGAGGGTCAGCCCGCGGGTCAATCGTTGCAAAGGGTATCACAGAGCGGCCGACCTCGGGGTCGCCGGACAGCTTCGCCAATTCGTCATGTTGCGCGCTCAGCGGAACCGCTGGTGCGCCGAACCCAAAGGCTGACATCTCCATTGGCAGGACGACAAAGCGGGTGCCGCTCGGATAGTGTCGCCTCAGGTTGTCCAGAATATCACGCTGGCTGCCCGCATCCGTTTCCCGCTGAAAGCGATAGAGCCTGTCCAGTTTCTCGGCAACTGTATGCTGACCAATCAGGCGGGCACCAAATGCAAGGCCCTTGATCAACCAGGGCATCTTCTTGAATGGCTTGAGCGCCGGATAGGGGTAATCCTCTGGCACATGGCGCGCATGAAACAGGTGCGTGTGGCAGTTCGTGATCCGAATATCAGACATGGCAATCCTAGGCAAAAAGCTTTGCTAAAATTATCTACATCAAGCACAGCCTAGCATAGCGTCCAGGATTACAGAAATTTGAAACAGATCAGGACTCAGTCCTACGGAAGGTCAGATAATGCGGCACCCGCCCCTCACGCAGGGCCTTTTGTTCATAGCGGGTAGAAATCCAATCGTCCCAAGGTTCACGCCAGTCAGCTGGGCGTTCCGCCAACCATTCAAAGCCCGCGCGCGGAACTTCTTCTAGCGTCTGGCGCACATAGTCGGAAATATCTGTGGCAACCCGAAAGATCGACCCGGGTTTCAACACCTTCGCCAATGGCTCCAGGTGTTCGGGTGTCACAAAACGGCGACGATGGTGTCGGGTCTTGGGCCATGGGTCCGGATACAGCAGAAAGGCACGTGAGATACTGGCTTCGGGCAGGACATCGAACAAATCGCGCGCATCGCCGGGATGCACGGCGAGGTTTTCGACGCCCGCCTGCCGGATTTTGCCCAACAACATGGCAACGCCATTGATGTAAGGCTCTGCCCCGATGACGCCGATATCCGGGTTGCTTTGCGCCTGATGCACCAGATGCTCGCCGCCGCCAAAGCCCACTTCAAGCCAGACAGGCTTGCCACCAAACAGACCATCCAAGTCCAATGACTTGCGTTCGGGGTTGGATTCCCAATCCACTGCGCCAGGCGACAGCGCTGCCAGATCTTCGTTCAGATAGGTCTTTTGGCTGGGCTTCAGGGTCTTGCCCTTGAAGCGGCCATAAAAATTCCTGCGCGGGCGTTGTGGGGTCTCGGTGCTCATGGCGGTGGCCATACTGCGCGCGCCTTAGCGTTGCAAGTGCGAGCCGCACGTGCAAAGAAAAAGCGCGCCCCAGAGGGCGCGCTTTATTGCTGTTCAGATCAGACTGCGGCTTTCAGCGCGTCAACAAGATCAGTACGTTCCCAGCTAAAGCCGCCATCTGCATCGGGTTCACGCCCGAAATGGCCGTAAGCTGCGGTGCGCTGATAAATGGGCTTGTTCATTTGCAGCTGCTCACGAATGCCGCGCGGGGTCAGATCCATGACCTGTCCAACGGCTTTTTCGATAATTGCATCTGCAATCTGACCTGTTCCATGCGTGTCTGCATAGATGGACAGCGGTTTGGAAACGCCAATCGCATAGCTTAGCTGGATCGTGCAGCGCTCTGCCATACCGGCAGCCACAACGTTCTTGGCCAGATAACGCGCTGCATAAGCTGCCGAACGGTCAACCTTGGTCGGGTCTTTGCCCGAGAACGCGCCGCCGCCGTGCGGGGCCGCGCCACCATAGGTGTCCACGATGATCTTGCGACCGGTAAGACCTGCGTCGCCGTCCGGGCCGCCAATCACAAATTTACCCGTTGGGTTCACGTGCCATTCGGTATCAGCAGACAACCAGCCTTCGGGCAGAGTTTCGCGGATATACGGCTCGACGATTTCGCGGATGTCATCAGATGTCAGCGCCTCATCCAGGTGCTGCGTCGACAAAACGACCGAGCTGACGCCAACCGGCTTGCCATCACGATACACGACGGACAATTGCGACTTGGCATCCGGACCCAGCGCGGGTTCGGCACCGCTTTTGCGCACTTCGGCCAGACGCCGCAAGATGGCGTGCGAATACTGGATCGGTGCAGGCATAAGCGCAGGGGTTTCGGTTGTGGCGTAGCCGAACATGATGCCCTGGTCGCCTGCCCCTTCATCCTTGTTGTCCGCAGCATCGACGCCCTGCGCGATGTGAGCGGATTGTTCGTGCAGCAGGTTTGTCACCTCAACCGTTTCGTGATGAAACTTGTCCTGCTCGTAGCCGATGTCTTTAATACAATCACGGGCAATCTTTTCGATCCGGCCCATATAGTCGTGCAGCTTGTCTTTATCCGACAGGCCGACTTCACCGCCAATAACGACGCGGTCAGTTGTGGCAAAGGTTTCGCAGGCCACGCGTGCTTCGGGTTCTTCATTCAGAAATGCGTCAAGGACGGCGTCCGAAATGCGGTCACAGACCTTGTCGGGGTGCCCTTCGGAAACGGACTCCGAAGTAAATGTGTAGTTCTGTCGGGACATAAATGTGCTCCATTGGGGTTTCTCTGTCACGCCAGGAAGCCGTTGTGACAGGTCAGTGACGCATACGCCCGCGAACAGATGTGGTCAATCGCTAATCTCGTTGGGTACGGTGGGTATATAAAACCAACAGAAGCGCGAGAACAGACAGCGCCATCAACGCAAGACTGTCGCCTGATCGTGAATAATAGGTCGGTTTTTGAGGTTGCGGTAGGATCGCATCCACATAACCAGCCTCATCCAAAGGCAGCGACGCGGTAACACGACCCAGCGGATCGATCATGGCTGACACCCCGGTATTGGCGGATCGGATCATTGGCAAGCCTTGCTCGATCGCCCGCATCCGGGCTTGTACGAGGTGTTGGTATGGTCCGGACCAGGTTCCAAACCAAGCGTCATTTGTAATCTGCAACAGGAAATCAGCGCGTCCCGATCCCACCCTTAGGTCCTGCGAAAACACCGCTTCGTAACAGATCAGCGGCAAGGCACGGCCCAGCGTTCCTACATCCAGCAGTTCGGGCCCGGGCCCGGCGCTGAAACCGTTCCCGGTTGTCGCGGCCAGCCCGCGGATGCCGAAGCGCCCCAACAGGTCGCCAAAAGGAATGTATTCGCCAAACGGGGCAAGGTGGTGTTTGTCATACAGCCCCGCCTGTTGTCCCGTTTCGTCCAGATAGACCATTGAGTTGTATATCTGCGGACCATCGCCGCGTTGAATTCCAAAGATGACCGGCGTCCCCTGAGCCGCTTCTGCAATGGCAGCCAGGAACGGCTGCGCACTTCCCAACCACGCTGGAACAGCAGTTTCGGGCCAGACGATCAAGTCAGGTCGAGGCGATACCGCAGTGTATTCGGTCTGACGCGCGAAAAACAAAGGCGCATAAGCAGGATCCCATTTTTGATGCTGGGGCGCGTTTGGCTGAACCACGCGAATCGTATGTGGGCCGTCCTGCACAGGCGGACGCATAGCTGCATAGACCAATGCTAGGCAGACCAGGGCAACGGTAACGCTCATGGGCACCACCAGCCCTCGCAAGGGCCTGTCATGACATATTGCTGTCCCGATCGAAAACGCCGCCGCGAAGGTCAGTGCGTTCAACCCATACGGCCCGACCAAAGACAACAACTGTACCACTGGCGTATTCACCCAGACTTGCGAAACCCCGGCCCAGGGGAACCCGGTCAGTATGTATCCCCGTGCCATCTCGAGCAGCGACAAAGTGACAACCAGCCACATACCCTGGAGGGTTTGCGAAGCACCAGGATGCCGCGACAACCGAAATCCCGCAGCCCAGAACAGCGCCAGCCCCCCTGCCATAAACACCAGCGCAAACGGCGCCATCCAGGCGTGGCGCTCTGCATCCACCTGAAACGGTTCGATAAGCCAGCTGAGCGCATGGACAAAGTAACTGGTGGCAAAGATCCATCCGATCCAACCCGCCCGCGCCCGGGTTTCGCTGGCCAGAAAAATTGGCACGATCAGAATCAGAGACAGGACCGTTAACGCCCAATACCCATAAGGTGCCAAACCAAAGGCACCCGCACCGCCCAGTGTGGCAGCCGCCAGTAGTCTTAGCGCAAGAGGCCAATCCCGGACTGGGATCATGCAGCGATGTCCGGCAACATAACGCGCAGTCTTTTTATGCGTCGCGGATCGGCATCGATCACTTCGAACTCAGGCCCTTCGGGGTGGATCACAACCTCTCCCCTTGCGGGCACCCGGCCCGACAACATGAACACCAGCCCACCCAGAGTATCGATTTCCTCTTCATCCACGTCTTTGTGGCTGGTCAGCGAGCGGCCAATCTCGGCTTCGAAATCCTCAAGCGGGACCCGGGCTTGCACGACGTAACAACCGGGCTTCTCTTGCACCCACAGCTGATCTTCGTCTGCATCATGTTCGTCTGCGATTTCACCCACCACCTGTTCGATGAGGTCCTCGATAGTCAGCAGACCATCAACGCCACCATATTCATCGATCACCAGTGCCATATGGCGCCGTTCCGTCTGCATTTTGGTCAGCAGCACCCCAATTGGCATCGACGGTGGAACAAACAACAGCGTACGCAGCATCGAGACCAGATCAAAGCTACTGCCCCCTCCGTTGAACCCGTGGGTCAGAGCGAAATCCTTGAGGTGGACGAATCCCAATGGCGTATCCAGCGTTCCTTCGTAAACCGGGATTCTGGACAGGCCACTCTCGCGGAACACATCCGCGAGCTCATCTTTGGTGATCGTCGAAGCGACCGATATGATTTCAGCAGTTGGAATGGCAACGTCTTCAACGCGCATCCGGCGCAGGTTGATCATCCCACGGGACTGAGGCATTGCTGCATTCTGCCCGTTCGCCGTTGGTAGCGGTTGGGTCTCGTCACCCGAAAACGCATCGAGTATTCGAGAAAAGAACCCGCTTTTCTCTTCTGTCTCATTGCTGCTGTCCTGTGGCTGCGCGCTTTGCGCCGCCCTAGAACTGCCGTCTGTGTCGCCCATTACCTTGTTCCAATTAATCGGGTCCTTAGACCCCTTCACACTCTATATGGGTCATCAATACCCAATTTGCCAAGTATCTTGACCTCAATCCCTTCCATCAAGGTGGCATCGGGATCACGAATGTGATCATACCCCAGCAAATGCAACGTTCCATGAACAAGCAAATGGATCACATGATCGTCCATGGCTTTACCTGCCTCGGCGGCCTCACGTGCGCTCGTCTCAAAGGAAATCGCGATATCGCCCAAGGGGATTTCACCAGTGAAATCCGGTTGCGGTGCATTCGGCACCTGCCCCGGCAAATCGGGGGCCAGATCCTCGGCGGGCCAGCTCAGTACGTTGGTGGCGCTTGGTTTGCCGCGAAATTCTGAGTTTAACTCGGCAATCCGTGCATCATCACAGCCCAAAACACTTACTTCGCAAAACTCCGGGTCGATCTCGGCAAAAGCCAGAACGGCAGAAATCGCCTTGCGCGACAGGGTCTCAAGACCCTGCCAACGGTCGTCTTCGACAGTGAGTTCCAAATTCATCTTACTGCAGACCAGCCCCTGTATGGGCCATGCTCTCAACTGGTTTCACGGCCTGAGTCGGCTTCATACGCCTCGATGATGGCTGCGACAAGCGGGTGACGCACCACATCTTTCGAAGTGAAATAGTTGAAGCTGATATTGGGTATCGTTTTCAGCAACCTTTCAGCATCCGTCAGCCCGGACTGCACCCCGCGCGGCAGGTCCACCTGCGATCTGTCGCCGGTGATGACCATACGACTACCCTCCCCCAGACGGGTCAGAAACATCTTCATCTGCATGGTCGTCGCATTCTGGGCTTCGTCCAGAACCACAAAGGCATTGGCCAGCGTCCGACCGCGCATGAACGCCAGCGGAGCGATTTCGATTCGCTTCTCCTCAATCAGCTTGGCCAGTTGCTTGCCCGGCAGGAAATCGTTCAGCGCGTCATAAAGCGGCTGCATATACGGATCGACCTTATCCTTCATGTCGCCGGGTAAGTAGCCCAGCTTTTCACCCGCTTCGACCGCAGGACGGCTCAGGATGATTCGATCCACATGTCCGCCGATGAACATCGAAACACCCACAGCAACCGCCAGGTAAGTTTTCCCCGTTCCCGCAGGACCAATGCCAAAGGCCAGCTCGTTCTGGAAGAGCGACTGCACATAGGCTTTTTGGGCATCTGTGCGCGGTTCGACCAGTTTCTTGCGGGTTTTGATCTCGACCGTTCCGCCTTTGAACATCTCAAGCTGATCGCCGTCGCGGCTGCCCGTTCCTTGTTCCGAGACACCCATGCGAAGCTCGCGATCCACATCCGCAGCCTCAACCTCGCGCCCACCTTCCAGGCGGGTATAGAGCGACTGCAGCACCTCTACGGCCTGGTTCTGGGCATCTTCGTCCCCCATGACAACCAACTGGTTGCCGCGACGCACGATCTGGACCGAAAGCTTGCTTTCGATATCAGCCAAGTTGCGGTCGTATTCACCACACAGGTCAATCAACAATCGGTTGTCAGGAAACTCTACAAACGCCTCACGCTGGGGCATTTCATTTTGCGGTGGGTTCAGGGCACCGATGGCCAATCCGTTCTCCTGTCTTGGCTGTTCACCCCGAGCGTAGACAACAAAACTCGGTGGGCGCAAGCCACAGTTTCAAAATTTAGTGCTTGGATGACAAAACGGCCCACAAGTGCAGATCGTACCGGCGTCAGAACGTGTAGTTCAGACCGAATCTCAAGCCACCGTATTTGGGCGTCGACTTCGTCGAAAAACCCGAACTGAACTCAACCGTCTGCGATTTGAACTGAACGTACTCATATTCACCAGTGATTGACCAATCATCCGTCAGTTTATGCTCAGCCCCGATGCTTGCAGAATACCCGCCGCGCCGGTCTGTAACCGAGAAATTCTGCACCGAACTGCCCACCGCGATGCTATTGGTCGTCTCGATATCGCCCCAAATATATCCGACACTGACAAAATACAGAATGCTGCCGCTACGGTTTGTCACACCGTTTCGCAATCGGATCGCCAGTACGTCAGACACTTCTGTGCCACCTTGCACGTCGACCCCCGAAATCCGAGCGCTAACGCTGTCCTCAAGTGACCCAAATTGATAGCCGACTTCAACGCCATAGACGAAGTCGCGCCCGCCTCTGGCGGGCAAGACGCCACGCCAGCCACCGCGCAGCTCGCCATAAGAGCCAGACAGATCCTGATCCCCAATGTCGAACAAACCGGTGGGCGTTGTCAGACCGAACCGGTCATCCCCGCCCGCGCCATAGCCACCGGCCAATCCCAAATAGAAGGCATGGACATCACTACCGATCCTGGATGGGCTGATCACCTCAGGCTCGGTCACCGGGCCTTCCAGATCGCCCGCGTTCGATGCGCTGGCTAGAAGGATAACAAGCGACGCAGCAGGCAGTGTTTTGACAACACTTGGATGTCTGAAGTTCGTAAGGGTCGTCACTCGTGCCTCCATAACTCCGGCCACAACACCGGCCCAAAACCGTTTTTGCACGCAAAACATCACGCCCGGAAAAACTTGGCTCTTCTCCGAGCATAGTTACAAGCAATAAATCAAGGGTAAATTTTAGAAACATCCACCAATTATGGTGGAAAATCAGTGGATATTCGCCGATCTACAGCAACTCTCCCGCCAGCGAATTGGCACCCGACTCGGTAATCCGAATCTTCTTCAGGTCTCCAGTGGCGATCTCGGCCCCCCTCACGTGAACCGAATGCAAATACTCGGACTTTCCGACCATCTGCCCGGGTTGGCGGCCCGGTTTTTCGAACAGAACGCGGACGGTGCGGCCCACCATGCCGTCCTGGATTTCCCTTTGGTGACGGGTGATCAGGGCCTGAAGCCGCTGCAAACGTTCATCCGCTGCCGCCGGATCGACCTGAGCCCGTTCGGCTGCCGGCGTTCCGGGGCGCGTAGAATATTTGAAGGAATAGGCGTAGCCGTACTTGACCTCTTCGACCAGATCCATGGTGGCCTGAAAATCCTCATCGGTCTCTTCAGGGAAACCGACGATGAAATCCCCTGACATCACAATATCCGGGCGCGCCGCTCTAATACGCTCGATCAGGCGTAAATAACTTTCGGCCGTGTGGCTGCGGTTCATTCGCTTGAGAATGCGGTCCGAGCCCGACTGCACCGGCAAGTGCAGATAAGGCATCAGCTTGTCGCAAGTGCCATGTGCCTCGATCAGGTCATCAGCCATGTCATTGGGGTGCGACGTAGTAAAGCGAATCCGCTCCAGCCCGTCGACCTTGTTCAGTTCCCAGATCAGACCTGCCAAAGTCATGTCCCCGTTCGGGCCTGCACCGTGATAGGCATTCACATTCTGCCCCAGCAGAGTGATCTCGCGCACCCCGCGCTCGACCAGATCGTGCGCCTCGCGAATAATGCGATCGGCTGGGCGGCTGACTTCGGCACCACGCGTGTAAGGCACGACACAGAAGGCACAGAACTTATCGCAGCCTTCCTGAACAGTCAGAAACGCCGTCGGGCCACGCTTGGCCTTGGGGCGGTTCTTCAACTTCTCAAACTTGTCCTCTTCGGGAAAATCCGTATCCAGTGCCTTTTCGCCTGCGCGGGTCTTGGCCTCCATCTCGGGCAAACGATGATAGCTTTGCGGACCAACGACCAGATCGACCAGCGGTTGGCGGCGCATGATCTCTTCACCTTCAGCCTGCGCGACACATCCCGCGACGCCGATTTTCAGATCAGGATTCTCGGCCTTCAGACCCTTGAACCGGCCCAGTTCGGAATAGACCTTTTCCGCAGCCTTTTCACGAATGTGGCAGGTGTTCAGCAGGATCATATCCGCATCATCGGGCGTCTTGGTTTCGACATAGCCCTGCCCGCCCAGTGCCTCAGACATGCGCTCACTGTCATAGACATTCATCTGACAGCCATAGGTCTTGATAAACAGCTTCTTCGGTTCGGACATGGATCGGGCCTTTGCATTCGCGGGACCGGCGTCATCTATATGCTTCGAACGCCGCTTGCAATGCGAGCGCAATTACCCGAATTTGGCAGGACTTTCCAGCAAGGCAAAACCGAAAACACACGATGAATTACGAATCCCCGAACCATTTTCTGAAATCGGGTCAGACCGCATTGGCCAAAGGTCCCATCGCATTGATTTTTGCCGAAGACGGAATCGAGCTGGACAGCACTGTGCGGCACCACCTGAAGCTGGGGTTCAAATCCGTGCTTGTGTTCATGCCGCAAGACTTGGCTCTCGACCCTGAGCTGGCCGATCACGTGCATCGGATCACAATGAAATGCTCGCCCCGAACTGTGGTGTTTGAAACCATAAACCGGTTTATTCAGGCCGCACCCGGCCTTTGGATGTATTATTGTTATAACGCCGAGTACCTTTTTTACCCATTTAGCGAAACGCGCAGCGTTGGCGAAATGCTGGCCTTTCACAGCGAAGAGCGGCGCAATGCGATGCTCAGCTATGTCATTGACCTCTATGCCGATGATCTTTGCACCTATCCCAACGGAGTCGCGCCTGATCAGGCGCTCTTCGACAGCACGGACTACTATGCCCATACCCGCCACGACCCAAGCGGCCAGCCTTTGGACCGGCAGGTGAATATCTCGGGCGGGTTGCGCTGGCGATACGAAGAACACGTTCCTTACGAACGCCGCCGTATCGACCGGATTGCCCTGTTCAAATCGCAAAAAGGGTTGGTGCTGAGGCCCGACCACACGTTCAATGAACCGGAATACAACACCTATTCCTGCCCCTGGCATCACAACATGACTGCGGCCATTTGCTCTTTTCGGGCAGCAAAAGCCCTAAAGACAAATGCAGGGTCCACCTTTGACATCCCCAGCTTTCGCTGGCGGAACTCAGTTCCGTTTGAATGGCAGTCTCGCCAACTTCTGGATCTGGGTCTGATCGAATCAGGTCAGTGGTTCTGAGACGCCTCAGCGTTGCAACAGCATCGGGAACCAGTCCTCGCGCAAGCGTTGGCCCGGTGTCATGTCGTGACCGGGAAACGGGGGCGAGGTCCGGCCCGGGCGCTCAACGTAACGCGCGTCATCCCCCACCAGGCGCAGCGAGAATGCGCGGCGGCGGCTGTCCGACTGGTTGCCCCGCGCGCCATGCAACGTACGATAGTTGAACGCCACAGCGTCGCCGGGCTCCATTTCGAACTCAACAACTCTCATGCCCTCGGCATCGGGGTCCGGGACGGGGATGTACTGACCTTCGTCCGGAAAGAACCCTTCCTCTGACACCCAACGGGTCGGCAGAACCTCTTTCTCCCACCGATGCGATCCGGCGACACAGCGCAGCGTCGCCTGCTGCACCGGGTCCAGTGGAGACCAGAAGCTGATGTTCTGCTGGCCTTCGACGAAGTAATACGGCCCGTCCTGATGCCAGGGCGTGGCCATCGACGTACCGGGCTCTTTGACCAGCACGTGATCGTGGAACATCTGAACGCTTTGCGATTGCATCAGATCGGCCGCAACCTCGGCCGCGGGCGATTTTTCGATGACTTCGCGAAACTGAGGGATGCGGATCCAGTTGCAGTAGTCATCAAAGAAAAGCCCTGTTTCGCCAGACTTTTTGTTTTCAGACGCATAAGGGCCAGGTTCAGCCATATTTGCGGCCACCCCATCGCGCAGTTGATCCACATACCCCGCGAACAGCCCTTTGATCAGGACAACGCCATCTTGCTGATAGGTGTCGATCATCGCTTGAGAAACTAGTGGGTGAGGCATCCGGATCTCCTTTGGCTTTATCCCGGTTTTGCTCTGAGCGTGCATTCTGTTCAAATCATATCTTTCTAAGTAATAAATAACTTGATGTTATATATTTCACTTCGCCAATATGAGTATGTCTGCGCGATCGGGTGCCACGGCAGCCTGTCGGTCGCGGCACAGCACCTGAATGTGTCGCAGCCAGCCCTGTCCACTGCGCTGACACGTGTTGAAGAGCATCTTGGCCATCCGTTGTTCACCCGTCGCCGGGGTGCAGCCATGGCCCTGACCCCTCAGGGGCGCAGGTTTATCGAACAGGCTGAGGCTTTGCTGAACGATGCCGCCCGAATCGAAGCCTCTGAGACTCCCGCACCGGGGATGACACAATTGAGGTTGGGGTGTTTTACGGACCTCGCCCCCTTCTTGCTGGCCCCTGCCCTGCATCATTTGCGCATTGCCTTCCCAAATCTTGCAATTTCCTATGTCGCCGCGTCTTTCGAAGGGCTTCTAAACAGCATGATCGACGGCCAGATCGACATAGCGATCACTTATGATCTGACCATGGATGCCGGGTTCACCCGAGCAAAGCTGTTCGACAGCAAACCAAAAGCGTTGATGTCGCCGGATCATCCGCTGGCATCAACGGATGGCGTTACCCTGACCGATATCGCAATCCACCCTTTGATCCTGTCAACTGAAGGGCTTTCTGCGCAGCACATTCTTGGCCTGTTTCGGCGCATGGGTCTGCGCCCAACAGTCGCGCACCGGGCAGCATCGCTGGAGATTCAGCGCAGTCTTGCAGCCCATGGCGAGGGAATCGGTATCAGCTATGCCAGCCCGCCCAGTTCGATCAGTTATGACGGTCGACTTTTGGTCGGTATTCCGATCACCGACCCGGACGCTGCTGAGTCTGTGGTTCTGGCACGCCACGGTACAGGCCCGGCCGACCCAACAATTGATCTGGCTGAACGCGTTCTACAGGATGGTTTGCAGCAGGATTGAAGACCTATTTCTTGCGCAACCGGATGACAACATCGACCGACGCGATCTCAACCCCTTCGGGCGCTTCGGGAAGGCGCTGAATGACCAGTTGATCCGAGGGCGCATCACTCAGACGGGCTTCGTCTTCCCAATAAAAATGGGGGTGATCGTGTGTATTGGTATCGAAATAGCTTTTCGAGCCATCCACGGTGATTTCTTGTAGAACGCCTGCCTCGCAAAACGCGCGAAGAGTGTTATAGACCGTGGCCAGAGAAACCGCATCCCCGTTTGCCTTGGCAGAATCGAACAGGCTTTCTGCGGTAACATGGCGATGACGGCCATCGCCCACCAAAAGCTCGGCCAGCGCCACACGCTGGCGCGTGGGTCGCAAGCCAGCATTCACCAGCCAACCCGTTGCTATTTCGCGGCTCTGAGGTGTCATCAATCCGATACTCATAGTTGCTTCTTTTATATATAGGGGCGCATAGTCGACAATTTCAAATGAATTTCATTCGCAAGATGGGTACGTACACAAGATGATGTGGCGCACCGCTCTTGCAGGACCTTGCAAACGGGTGATAGACGAGGCCAGATATATAGACAGACCCCCGGCAGGAAAGGCGGCAGAATGGCCCAGTTCCCTAGCAGTTTTGACAAAGATGATCTGCTGAAATGCGCCCGCGGCGAATTATTCGGCCCCGGCAACGCCCAATTGCCCGCCCCGCCGATGCTGATGATGGACCGGATCACCGACATCTCGGGCGATGGTGGTGCGCATGGCAAAGGCCATGTGGTGGCCGAGTTTGATATTACACCTGACCTTTGGTTCTTTGACTGCCATTTCCCCGGCAACCCGATCATGCCGGGCTGTCTGGGTCTGGATGGCCTGTGGCAGTTGACCGGCTTCAATCTGGGCTGGCGCGGCTGGCAGGGACGCGGCTATGCGCTGGGTGTGGGCGAGGTCAAACTGACCGGAATGGTCCGCCCGGACCGCAAAATGCTAACATACTACATCGACTTCACGAAAGCCCTTCAAACCCGTCGCCTGACCATGGGTGTGGCGGATGGCCGGGTCGAAGCCGATGGCGAAGTGATTTATCAGGTCAAGGATATGAAGGTTGCACTGTCCGAAAGCTAACCCCGGCTTTCTGACACGTCACTGAAAACGAACTACAGGAGTACGCTTATGCGTCGCGTCGTCGTCACCGGTCTGGGGGTTGTTTCCTCCATCGGGAACAATGCCGAAGAGGTCTTGGCCTCGCTCAAAGCAGGCAAATCCGGGATCGAGGCCAACGAGCAGATGGTCGAACACGGTTTTCGCAGCCAGATCGCCGGTTCGCTCAAGATCGACGTCTCTGAACATGTGGACAAGCGCACCCTACGCTTTATGGGTCCCGGTGCTGCTTATGCTCATGTCGCCATGAGCCAGGCGATTTCCGACGCCGGTCTGACCGAGGATCAGGTTGTTAACCCGCGCACTGGTTTGGTCGCTGGCTCGGGTGGTCCGTCGACCAGCGCCATGCTTTCGGCACATCAAACTGTTTTGAAAACTGGCGCAACAAAGCGGATCGGGCCGTTTGCAGTGCCAAAATGCATGTGTTCGACGATTTCGGCAAATCTGGCGACAGCGTTCAAGATCAAAGGCATCAACTATTCGATCACCTCGGCCTGCTCGACATCACTGCACTGCATTGGCAACGCGGCGGAACAAATTATGCTCGGTAAGCAGGACGTGATGTTTGCCGGCGGCGGTGAGGAACTGGACTGGACATTGTCCTGTCTGTTCGACGCCATGGGCGCGATGTCCTCGAAATACAATGACACGCCCGAGAAAGCATCGCGTGCGTTCGACGAAAACCGTGACGGTTTCGTGATTTCCGGTGGCGGCGGGATCGTTGTGCTGGAAGAACTGGAACACGCTCTGGCTCGTGGCGCAAAGATCTATGCCGAAGTCACCGGATACGCGGCAACTTCGGACGGCCATGACATGGTGGCCCCGTCCGGCGAAGGCGGTGAGCGTGCGATGCGTCTGGCTCTGGACACTCTGCCCGAAGGCCGCAAAGTGGATTACATCAACGCCCATGGCACCTCGACTCCGGTTGGCGATGTGGGTGAGGTTGAGGCCGTGCGCCGTATCTTTGGCCAAGGCAGCGTACCGCCGATTTCGTCGACCAAATCGATGACCGGCCACGCGCAGGGGGCCGCAGGAGCGCTTGAGGCAATCTTCTGCCTGCTGATGCTGGACCATGATTTCATTACACCGTCGATCAACGTCGACACGCTTGCCGAAGGCATCCTGCCCGGTGAAATTGCAACCGAAGTGGTTGAAAACGCAGGACTGGACAGTGTCATGACCAACAGCTTCGGCTTTGGTGGCACCAACGGGTCCATGATTCTGTCAAAGTATAACGGGTGAAAGTGATGTCGGATCTTCTTAAAGGTAAACGCGGCCTGATCATGGGCGTGGCCAATGACCGCTCAATCGCGTGGGGCATTGCCAAGGCCATGCACGAGGCCGGTGCCGAACTGGCATTCACCTATCAGGGCGAGGCATTCGGCAAACGGCTGGAACCCTTGGCCCAAAGCCTTGGCAGCGATTTCATGGTCGATGCGGATGTCACTGATGACGAATCGCTGGACCGTGCATTTGATGAACTGGCCCAACGCTGGCCGACCATCGATTTTGTCGTCCATGCCATCGCCTATTCGGACAAGTCCGAATTGACGGGCCGTTTCCTGAACACCACGCGGGCGAACTTCAAACACTCGATGGATGTCTCGGCCTATTCCTTCATCGAAGTGGCGCGTCGCGCCTACCCGATGATGAAGGACAATGGCGGCTCACTTCTGACCCTGACTTATCAGGGATCGAACCGCGTTGTACCGAATTACAACGTCATGGGTGTGGCCAAGGCGGCTCTGGAATCGGCGACACGCTATCTGGCCAATGACCTTGGTCCTGACGGCATCCGCGTGAACGCTATTTCACCCGGACCGATGAAAACCCTCGCCGGTGCGGCCATCGGCGGCGCGCGCAAGACCTACAAGTTCTGCGACCAGAACGCTCCGATGCGGGCAAATGCAACGCTTGAAGCTGTCGGCGGAACTGCTGTCTACCTGACTTCGGATGCAGGGTCCTGTACATCTGGCGAGATTATCCGCGTTGATGGTGGCTTCCACGTTCTGGGTATGCCGCAGCCTGACTTTATGTGACCATATCTTTCCCTGCCGCCGCCAAGTTTTCACCATCTTTGGGCGGCAGGAAATTGATATGAGCAAGCTAGATCAAATCATTGCAAACAACGCACGTGCAACGCAAAGCCGGAGAAAGTCCGGTTTGCTCAGTCAACGGGCCAGAGTTCTTTTGCTGACGTTGACATGTATGTTGTTGGCGTTTGTCTTTTTCACTCAACCGCAAGTCCGTTCGGCGATCGAAACACTGATCGGGTGAATCCCGGGCCGGGGAACCGACCCGAGCCGAAGATCAGTTGATCGAGACGACCTCAATCTCAAAAACCAAATCCTGACCCGCCAAAGGGTGGTTGGCGTCCAGCGTTACGGTCACCTCGTCCGCGTCAACCACTGTCACCGGCACGGCCTGGCCATCTGGTGTCTGCATTTGCAACTGCGTTCCGGGCTCAAGCGGGATGTCGTCGGGAATGCCTTCGCGGGGAATTTCCTGACGCATCGCCGGATTGATGGGACCGTATGCTTCCACACAGGCAATTTCGACCCGTTTTTTGTCCCCTGCAGACAAGCCAGGCATCGCGCTATCCAGCCCGGGAATGATCTGGCCAGATCCAACCACAAACTCCAACGGATCGCGCTCGTCCGAACTGTCAAAGACTTTGCCGTCCAGCAGCGTACCGGTGTAGTGGATGCGAACCGTGTCGCCTTGTTTGATCTCGGTCATCGTGGCCTCCGGCCGTTTTGTAGAATTGAGCGGCCAAACCTAGGGCCTGACACAATCTTGTAAACCCCTGGCTCTTTCACCCCCCTCGTTGTTGTGCCAACCTGCGCGCGATCAGAGGAGGATCACATGCCGATCACCACCTGTGTCTTCGACGCTTACGGAACACTTTTCGACGTTGCAGCAGCAGCCCGCCAGGCTGCGGACGAACCGGGATTTGAAGCCCTCAAAGACAAATGGCCCGCGGTCGCGGGGCATTGGCGTCTGAAGCAATTGCAGTACACATGGCTGCGTGCCGTTGCCGACGCACATGCCGATTTCTGGGATGTCACTCAGGACGGGCTGGATTGGGCGCTGGAAGCCACCGGCCTCCAAGGCGACCCGAAACTGCGCCAGCGCCTGCTTGATTTGTATTGGGAATTGCAGGCTTACCCCGAAGTTCCCGACATGTTGAAAGCGCTTAAAGATGGCGGGATGCAAACGGCGATTCTGTCCAACGGATCGCCGCCCATGTTGGATGGTGCGGTTCGATCTGCCGGCATCGGCGAGGTTCTGGATGACGTGCTGTCGGTAGAAAGTGTCGGTATCTTCAAGCCCCACGCCAAAGTCTACGATCTGGTACAAGACAGGTTTCGCTGCGCGCGCGATGAGGTTTTGTTTGTCAGTTCAAACGGTTGGGACGCTGCCGGCGCCAGCGGGTACGGCTTTGTCACCGCCTGGGTCAACAGGGCTGCCGAGCCGATGGACCGCCTGCCGTGGACACCTGCGCACGTGCTGTCCGATTTAACCTCGATCCCGAAATTGTCAGGGCTTTGATGTCAGACTTCACAACCACAGATGGCCAACGCATCTATTTCGAGGACACCGGCACCGGTACGCCGCTTTTGTGTCTGGCTGGCCTGACCCGAAACAGCCGCGACTTTTCGTTTTTTGCCCCTCATGCCGCCGATCTACGCATGATTGCAATGGACTACAGGGGGCGCGGTCGGTCGGGCTATGATGCCGATTTCATGAACTACAACATCTTTCGCGAATCGCATGACGCGATTGAGTTGCTGGATTTTCTGGGAATCGAGAAAACCTTTGTTCTGGGTACCTCGCGGGGTGGTCTGATTGCGATGGCTTTGGCCGCGAGTCATCCTGAACGGTTGGCCGGGGTGATCCTGAATGATGTTGGACCTGTCATTGAGCTATCCGGCATTGCCAAAATCATGGCTTATGTGGGCGCGCAGCCAACTGCAAAAACCTATGATGAGGCCGCAGTGGCGCTGAAACAGGTAATGGAGCCTCAATTCCCTGGCGTTCCGCTGGAAACCTGGCGCATGCAGGCCGAAATTCAGTACGAAAAACAGGATAATGGTTTGGCTCTGCGTTACGACCCAGCACTGCGCAAGGCGCTGATCGAGCAAGCCGCAAGTGGGGCCACGCCTGATCTGTGGATGTTCTTTGACGCCCTGAGCAACATTTCAACAGGTGTAATCCGAGGGGCAAATTCAGACGTACTGAGCGCTGATACCATTGCCAAAATGCACGACCGCCATCCGGGCTTGATCTCAACCGAAGTTCCCGATCGCGGGCATGTTCCGTTTCTAAACGAACCTCAATCTTTGGACTTAATACAAAAGGTATTGAAGAACGACGTATGAGCACAATTGAGATGATCGAAGCCGCAGCAGAACGGCTGAACGGACACATCCGCAAGACACCGATCCTGTCTTCCCCTTTTCTCGACAAGCTCGCCGGACGTCGGATTTTGATCAAACCGGAATGCCTGCAACATACCGGTAGTTTCAAGTTTCGGGGGGCATGGTCTGCAATTTCTGCGCTGGATGAGGCAGAACGCAAGAACGGTGTGATCGCGTATTCCTCGGGCAACCACGCACAAGGCGTCGCCATGGCGGCCTCGAAACACAGCATTGCATCGGTCATCGCCATGCCGTCGGATGCGCCACGTCTGAAGATCGAAAATACCCGTGCACTCGGGGCCGAGGTTGCCTTGTATGACCGCGCAATCGAAAAACGGGAAGAAATTGGCGAGGGCATTGCAGCCGAGCGCGGCCTGACCCTGATCCGACCTTATGACGAACCTCAGGTTATTGCAGGTCAAGGCACCACCGGGCTTGAAATCGCCCAGCAAGCAGCGGATCTGGGGGTAACTCAGGCGGATGTGCTGGTCTGTTGTGGCGGGGGCGGCCTGACCTCGGGAATCGCTCTGGCCTTGGAGAAACACGCGCCAAACCTGCGCGCGCGCCCTTGTGAACCGGAAGGCTTCGATGACGTCAAACGATCACTGGCGTCCGGCCAGATTCAAAACAACAAAGCGGCTTCGGGTAACATTTGCGATGCTATTCTAACGCCGCAACCAGGTGATATAACGTTTCCGATTCTCAACCGTCTGTGCGGTCCGGGCATGTCTGTCACGGAAGAAGAGGCTTTGCGCGCTATGGCTTTGGCCTTTCTGCGCCTCAAGATCGTACTGGAACCCGGCGGCGCGGTGGCTCTGGCCTCGGCCCTGTTCCGAGGCGATCAGATCGAAGGTGACGACGTGATTGTGGTTGCGTCTGGCGGCAACGTCGATCCCGCAGTATTTGCAAGGGCGTTGGAATTCCTGACCTGACAGGGATGCATAACATGTGCATGTTGCACCCCTAAGGCCATGGCGACAAGGAAGCCAGTCATGAAAATCGCTGATCTTGGCGACGTGCAATTAAACTACCGCATCGACGGCCCGACAGACGGGGCACCTTTGGTGTTCGCCAATTCCCTGGGAACCAACCTGCATTTGTGGGACGCGGTACTGCCACATCTGCCAGCAGGGCTGCGTGTGATCCGGTACGACAAACGCGGTCACGGGAAATCCTCGGTGCCGCCCGCGCCTTACTCGATGGGCGCATTGATACGCGATACTGAGGCATTGCTGGATCACCTACAGGTCCGCGACTGTGTTTTTGTGGGTCTGTCCATTGGTGGGATGATTGCACAAGGGCTTGCCATCAAGCGCATGGACCAGATCCGTGGATTGGTCCTTTCGAACACAGCCGCCAAAATCGCCACTCCTTCGGCCTGGCAGGATCGGATCGAGGCCGTGCGCAAAGGCGGGATCGAAGCACTGGCCGATGCAACGATGGAACGTTGGTTTTCACGTGATTTTCGCACCGCGCAATACCACCTGCCTTGGCGCGACATGATGGTGGGCCAGCCGGCTGAGGGATATCTGGGCTGCTGCTCGGCCATTGCAGGCACAGATTTCTATACCCCAACAAGCGGGTTGCGCCTGCCGACCTTGGGTATTGCGGGCAGCGAAGACGGATCGACACCCCCCGATCTGGTGCGGGAAACCGTCGATCTGATCCCTGGGTCCAGGTACAAGTTGATCCGCCGGGCCGGACATTTGCCCTGCGTTGAAAAACCAGAGGAATACGCAGAAATCCTGACTGGTTTTCTGACCGAAATCGGACATATCTGAAGGAGAACGGCAATGGCGTCTTTCCTGTTGGTCCACGGCTCATGCCACGGTGCATGGTGCTGGCGCGACCTGACCCCCGCGCTTGAGGCTTTTGGTCATTCCGTCAAAGCCATCGACATGCCCAGCCATGGGGCAGACCCAACACCAGTGGCCGAGGTCACGCTGGACAGCTGCCGCGACGCTGTGCTGCACGCCAGCACGGCGGATACAATCATTGTTGGCCATTCCTGGGGCGGCTATCCGATCAGCGCCGCCGCCGAGGCGCAACCCAACGCGATGCGCGCGCTGATCTATCTGTGCGCCTATGTGCCCAAAAACGGCCTGGCCATGGCCGAGATGCGCAGGCTTGGCCCGAGACAGACCATCGCCCACGCCGTTGAAAAATCCCCGGATGGGATGTCATACACCGTTTCCGCCGAGGCTATCCCCCAGCTATTCTACCATGATTGCCCTGACGGCATCCTGCCTTATGCCTATGCGCGCCTGTGCCCTCAGGCCATTCGCCCACAGGAAACGCCCCTTCCAACGGGTGCAAATTTCGACAGTGTGCCCAAAGCCTACCTTCGCACCATCGACGACCGCACAATCCCAACGGAATACCAGGCCGAGATGAGCGACCCCATCCCCGAAGATCTGCGCCGCACGATCAACAGTTCGCATTCCCCGTTCTTCTCGCACCCACGCGAGCTTGCGAAAATGCTGTCCGAACTGGCGGACAGACTGCCCTAACCTATCGCGACGGCATTTTGATCGGCGCTGAACTCTCTCTTTCCTCAAACGGCAAGTCTGCCTAGGGTGCGCTGAACAGTTCACTTGTCGGGTCCCATGCGTCTGCCGTTTTTCTTCATTCTCAGCATCGTCATGATCGACGCCATGGGCATCGGTCTGGTGATGCCGATCATGCCGGAACTGATTGTCGAGGTTCAGGGCAGCACGCTTGCCAATGCAGCGATCTGGGGGGGCGTGCTGAGCACAGCCTTCGCCGCGATGCAGTTTATCTTCGGACCCATTCTTGGAAACCTGTCAGACGCGTACGGACGAAGGACCGTTCTGCTGGTGTCCCTGTTTGTCATGGCACTGGATTATGTCGTCATGGCTGTTGCAGGCAGCATTTGGCTGTTGCTGATTGGTCGGATCGTAGGTGGTATAACCGCTGCCACCCATGCCACCGCTGCGGCGTTTATGGCAGATGTGTCCGACCCCAAGGACAAGGCCGCGAACTTTGGCCTCCTGGGTGCTGCCTTTGGTATAGGCTTCGTCCTTGGGCCTGTCATCGGTGGATTGCTCAGTGAATATGGCACGCGTGCACCGTTTTGGGCCGCTGCCGGTTTGGCGGCGCTGACCTTCTGCATCGGCTGCTTCGTGATGCCCGAGACCGTAACCGACAAGACCCGACGCGCCTTCAGCCTGCAACGCGCAAACCCTCTCAATTCGCTGCGCGCCATTGCCGCTTTGCCCGGTATCCGACCACTGCTCTGGGTCTATTTCCTGTATTCGGTGTCCATCTACGTCTACCCTGCGATCTGGTCCTATTTCACGACCGAGCGGTTCGGATGGTCCCCGCAGATGATTGGCCTTTCCCTGGGTGTCTACGGTATCGGCATGGCAATTGTGCAAGGCGGATTGATCCGGCCCGCCATCCGGTTTCTGGGCGAGCGGGGCACGATCATCTTCGGGATGGGTTTTGAGATCATAAGCTTCGCCTTTCTGGCCTTTCTCACCAACGGCCTCATCGCGCTGCTTCTCATTCCAATAACGGCCATCGGAGCGGTCATCACACCCGCCCTTCAGGCCATGATGTCCAAGGCCACACCAGATTCGCAGCAAGGTGAATTGCAGGGCGTTCTAACCGCATTGCACGCGCTGTCGATGGTGATCTCACCATTGCTGATGACCTCGGTTTTCGCGCAGTTTATCCGGCCCGACACCCCGCTCTATCTACCCGGCGCACCCTTCCTGCTGGCACTTGTACTGATGCTGGCAGGGTTCTTGTTGTTTCGCAGGTCCCGGCCTGTCGTGGCGTAACAACGACATAAAAATGGCGATTTCTGCCTTGCGAGCTGCTGTTTCCCGCGCCACCGTGAACCCAACGAGAATGAGGGAAAACATGCAAATAATCAAAGCCGCAGTCTGTCGGGCCTTTGGCGAACCTTTGGTGATCGAAGAAATTCAGCTCGCTGCCCCCAGCGCGGGCGAGATCGAGGTAACGCTGGACGCCGTGGCCATCTGCCATTCGGATATATCATTTGCCGAAGGGGCCTGGGGTGGGTTCCTGCCCGCCGTCTACGGCCACGAAGCCGCAGGTGTGATCAGCGCGGTCGGAGAGGCCGCAGGAGATTTCAAAGTCGGCGATCCCGTGGTTGTCACTTTGATCCGTGCTTGTGGAACATGCCCCAGTTGCGCGGGCGGAAAACCAACAATCTGCGAAACACCATACGATACCGTCGAAGGCCCGTTGAAAACCGGTGATGGCGACCCGCTCGAACAGGCCATGGCATGCGGCGCATTTGCTGAAAAAGTTGTGGTGAGCCACCGCCAGATTGTCAAAATCCCGGAAACCCTACCCAAGGACCTTGCCAGCTTGTTGTCCTGCGGTGTGATCACCGGGGTTGGGGCTGCTGTGAACGCGGCAGGCTTGCGCCCCGGCCAGGATGTCGTGGTCATTGGTGCCGGCGGCGTTGGCCTGAACGCCATTCAGGGCGCGCGTATCGCTGGCGCGCGGCGGATCGTGGCCGTGGACATGACCGAGGAAAAGCTTGAGATCGCCAAAGAGTTCGGCGCGACCCACGGCGTATTGGCCAGTTTGGACCAACCGTGGAAGGCCGCTTACAAGGCGTTGGGTGGACGCGGCGCAGATGTGGTTCTGATCACTGTCGGCGCGATTCCTGCCTATGATCAGGCGCCGCGCTATCTCGGACGTGGCGGCAAGGCGATCATGATCGGGATGCCGCATTCCGGTGACATGGCCAGTTATGAACCCGTTGTTCTGGCGGCCCTTGGTCAGGGCGTTGTTGGGTCGAAGATGGGCGACGTGGTGATCCAGCGCGATATTCCTTGGATGGTGGACCTGTATGAACAGGGGCGCCTGAAGCTGGATGAGCTGATCTCGGGGCGCTGGTCCCTTGATCAGATCAACGAGGCCATCGCCGACACAAAAACCGGATCGGCCAAGCGAAATGTAATCCTGTTCGACAGGACCTAAGCTGATCAAACGGGAGAAGTTAGTATGAAACTGAAAGATCTCGACATTATCGTCACCGCCCCGCCTGCACCGGGCTGGGGTGGGCGGTACTGGATACTGGTCAAACTGACGACAGATACTGGCATCACCGGTTGGGGCGAATGCTATGCTTCGTCCGTTGGGCCAGAGGCGATGCGCCATGTCATTCAAGACGTGTTCGAACGGCATATGCAGGGCGAAAACCCAGAAAACATCGAGCTCATGTTCCGTCGCGCCTATTCCAGCGGGTTCACCCAGCGACCGGACCTGACAGTGATGGGCGCGTTTTCAGGGTTGGAGATCGCCTGTTGGGATATTCTGGGCAAGGATCGTGACCGCCCGGTCTATGCTTTGCTGGGTGGAAAGATGAACGATCGGATCCGGGCCTATACTTATCTTTACCCCCTGCCCCAGCATAACCTGACCGATTTCTGGACTTCTCCCGAACAGGCGGGCGAAACGGCTGCTGAAATGGTCCGCCGCGGCTATACCGCCGTGAAATTCGACCCGGCAGGCCCGTACACGCTCCGGGGCGGCCACATGCCCGCGATGAGCGACATTTCTATGTCCGTTGCCTTCTGCAAGGCGATCCGCGAAGCCGTTGGCGACAAGGCCGATCTGCTGTTCGGCACGCATGGTCAATTCAACACCGCCGGGGCCATCAGGCTGGGGCAAGCTTTGGAACCGTTTCAGCCGCTCTGGTTCGAAGAACCCACGCCGCCAGACATGATCGAAGATATGGCCCGCGTTGCCCGCAATGTCCGCATCCCCGTCGCCACCGGAGAGCGGATGACGACCAAGGCCGAATTCGGTGCTGTTCTACGAGCCGGAGCTGCGGAAATCCTGCAGCCGGCGTTAGGGCGCGCGGGCGGGATATGGGAGATGAAGAAAGTCGCAGCCATGGCCGAAGTCTTCAACGCTCAGATGGCTCCGCATCTGTATGCAGGGCCGGTGGAATGGGCCGCCAATATCCATCTGGCCGCATCGATCCCTAATCTGCTGTTGCTGGAATCCATCGAAACACCGTTCCACGACCAATTGATCAAAGGGACCATTCGGGTTGAGGACGGGTTCGTGACCGCACCAACAGCGCCGGGCCTTGGTATTGATGTCGACGAAGCCCTGGCCCGCGCGCATCCCTATGATGGCCGCGACTTACACTTGCAAATGCAGGAAAACCCCTGTGATTACGTCAACGGCAACGCTTTTCAAGGTGGTGCCCCGGCAACCGAGGGGTGACAACACCTGCGTGTTTGAGGCATATTGATCCAATAATATTCGGAACAATGATCGAAACGTGGCACTTAAAGAAACCGATCCTCAGGCGCGCAGTACAAACACTCTGCCGGACATGAGAGACAATGCCGCCCGCGCGGCTGCGTTCCTCAAGACGTTGGCCCATGAAGGGCGGCTGATGATCTTGTGCCACCTTGGGGACGGTGAGAAATCCGTGGGTCAGCTTGAGGACCTGCTTGCGTTGCGGCAAGCCGCTGTCAGCCAGATGCTGGCCCGCCTGCGCGAAGAGGGGCTGGTCTCGACCCGTAGAGACGGCAAGACGATCTACTATTCCCTGCGTGATGGGAACACTGAACAACTGATCAGCTTGTTGTACGATCTGTTTTGCGCAGAGGACAGTTGACCCCTAACTAGAAACATAACCCGCGATCACCTGAAGCAGCTTGAATGCGGTTGCAGCGTCGTTTTCGACGACGGCCAGGAATTCCTCTTCACCAATCCGCAGGCAGGACAACTGAGTTTCTGCCACCATGCTCAACGCGCGCGGTTCCTTGCGGATCAGGCCCAGCTCTCCGACCAAAGCGCCCGGCCCAACTGTGGTGATCAATTGATCCGGCCCTTGATCCTGTGGCAGGTACAGACCGGCCTCACCCTCAAGCACAACATAGGCACCATCGGTTGGTTGGTCGTCTTTCAGGAACACCACCTGCCCAGGCTCGGCCTCGAACCAACGCGCACCGAACGCCAACAGGCGCAGCTGCCGTCGGTCCAGACCGGAAAACAGGGGGGTCTGTTCCAGAGCACGCAATTTCCGCGCCAGGTCTGCCGATGCTGCGCTGTCTTCCTCCACGTCTACCGGTCCTCCGTCCGAGACCACACGACCTTGCCGGATTTCAACGAACATGTCGAACACATCGGGGTTTTCAAACTGATCGTTCAGGTAGATGACAGTTGTATCCGGCAGCAACTCACGCAGCTTCTTATAGACGGCCACCTGAGTTTTCATGTCGTAACTGGCCAAGGCGTTTTCCAGGACCAGGATGTCCGGCTTCTTGATCGCTGCTCGCGTAAAGGCCAACGGCTCTGCAAACACCGCTGGCAGATTCTGACCGCCCAAGGCCAACGGTACATCATAGATCAATTCAACAACCAATGGCCGCGCTCCGTTTTCGGCCAGCAAATCGACAATCAGCTTACGAGCTTCATCGGAACGGGCGCCGCCAATCTGGCTGACTTTGCCGAACAGCGCGTTTTCCATGACAGTCAGACCGGGGGCGTAAACTTCTGGGTCCAACGGAACAAAAACATCCTTCAGACGCTGCATCAGCTTCTCGGAATGGCTGTGCCGCAGTTCGAGAATGCGGTTCTTCAGCTCATCGGTGAACGCTGGCCCGATCTGTTCAGCCGAGATCACAAAGGGCACCGCCAGCATGTTGGCCAACTGTTCATCATCAAGCCCCGCCGAACCTTCTTTGCGGGTCTGTTCCACCAAATCAACGGCAGCTTCATAGGTCTTCGCATCCAACCCGAGCTTACGGAACAACGGATGATCCGTCCCATCGAGACCAAAGATCTGACGCAACATTTCGATCACGTCGCGGGTCAAAGCGATCAGCGTTTCATCCAGCCCCAATTCTCGCAATTGGCCCAGAAAGACTTTCTGTTCTACCAGCAAAGCGTGTGTCACTGGCACACGGGGCGTGGCAAACAGCAGGTTCTCAGCCACAGGCAGGGCCGGGTTGTACAGATTGCGGTCGAAAATCAACGCCTGTTGTTCAAGACCCGCGTCCTGAACGGCCTTGCGTGCAAGCGGTCGCAGTTCGACCAGTTTTTGTGCCAGCTCACAATGCTCGGCCGCGTTAAATCTTTGTTCGGCTCCGCGCTGGAACAGGGCCACACCCGAGCCCATCCCGTCAACCAGTTGCAACCACCAATCCCGTAGCGCCACTGCATCCTGAAATCCGGCCAGAGATGGATCAAGCCATTCCACATTAAACGGATCGGAACTGTTTCCTGCCCGCAAGGTTTCAGGAAATCCGGGGTCATCCGTACTGTCTTCCAGTGGCCGGAACCGCATCGGCATCATCACATTGTCACCCAACGTGCCTTGAAACATTACGGGTCGGGACGTGGCATAGCCGATGCGTGCTGCCACGACACCCTGATGCAGCTCGGCCAGGTTCACATCCCCGATCCGAACCTTGCCGCCACTGGGCAAGATTTCACGCGTTAGAAGTTCGGCGATTGCACGGCGATCTTCTTCGCTAGGGGCGGAAATGCCAATCGTCTTGCCTCCCGGAAAGCTGAGGTTCAGATCGTCCAGCACTTGATTGCCGTCCATGTCCCGGACCGACACATGATCCAGAACAATATCACCGTGCAGATGTGGACGTGCTTCAGGCTCGCCCTCAAACAATGCTTCGTCCTGCATCCCTGAGGGCCCAAAACGGTCGATCACCACGTCCCAGCGCAAGGACATGTCCTGCGTCTGGTTGTAATAGGTCAGAAGCTCTTTCCATGGCGAGCTTAGATCCTTGTAGGCGGCAAGCGCCGCGACCAACGCCCCCAGCGACACTGAACCTTGCAGCACCAGCAGTCCACCCACCAGATAGAACATGAACGGGGTCAGCTGAGAGATGAAGTTGTTTATGAATTTCATAAAGAACTTCTTCTGGTAGATTTCAAACCGGATGCCGAACAACCGCCCCAACTGATCCGAGATCATCGCGCGGCGATAACGCCAGCCACCATTTGTACGCAGGGTTGCCGCACCCGCAGCGTTCTCACCGATTTGGGCGGCAAGAATCCGCACTTCCTGAATACGCTTTTTATTCAACAGGTTGATTTGGCGTTGCAGTTTGGGAATCAACCAAGCCTGCAACGGGATCAGCGCCACCGCGGCCAAGCCGAACCATATACTTTGCAAAAAGAGAAAAGTCAGGATCGTGATCATCTGACCCGCCTGCAATACCGGCTGGCTGATCGCATCGCCCATCAACCCGCCCATCGGTTCGCTTTCAGCGGTGATCATCGACACCATCTCACCCTGACTAACCCGCTCAAAATAAGGTTGGGGAAAGCGCAGGGCACGGCTGATCAATTGATAGCGAAAGCGCCGCAGCATCCGTTCGCTCAACACACCTTTCATTGTGTTGATGCGCATTTTCATCAGGCCATGCCCCAGCACGGCCGCCAAAAAGGCAAAGCACAGGATCAGCAAAAAGTTCGTCTGTGTCATCGTATAACCCAAGACGATCACGTCCGGGTTCGGCGCGCCAATTGCGTCGTTGATGATGCGTTTTGGCAGTTCCAGTGTCAGATAAAGCAGCGGGAACAACGTCGCTGTCACGGCCAGCAAGATCAACTGGTCGCGCTTGGAATAATTCCAGATAAAGCGGAAAATCGTGCGTTCTATGGAACCTGCCCCTGCTGTTGACCGACGACGCGGTTCAGATGTTATCCACGCAAATTCAACAGCATGACTCTACTGCCATCCAGACATAATAAGCAATTTTTTTCCCCAAAATGCGAATTCTTAAACTTATGTGAACTAGTTCATTTACGTATGACCTTTTATTTGCCTAGAGTGGGCATCAGGACGATATCGGGAGGGTTCTTTTGACTGCCAGTTTTGGCGCAGTGTTCCTTATGCTTTGCCTGTTGCTTGTAAAGCATATGTTCGCTGACTATTACCTCCAGACTCCGAAAATGCTTGCTGGACGAGGTGAGTATTTTCATTTGGGACGGGCTCAACACGCAGCGGTGCATGTTTTGGGCTCAATCCTTGTGTTTGCTATATTCGGCGCACCGCTGTCCTTCATCCTGATCGTTGCAGCGCTGGAGTGGATCATCCATTTCAATATCGATTTCGTCAAAGCCAGCTATTCTGACAAAAACCAGCTTAAGCCGACACAAGCCGCTTTTTGGCGCGCCGCCGGGTTGGATCAGTTGATGCACAACCTGACTTATGTGGCGATGGTCTGGGCCTGGGTCACTTTTGCCGCAAGCTGATGCAGGTTAAGCCGCGTCATCCACAGCTCCAGCCCTGAAGGCCCTAAGCCACATCCGATCCAACGCATCGATTTCTGTTGGGTCGAACCTGTGTTCAACTTCCCAGTACCTGCCTGATCCGACATAATATCCCAGTTCATGCTCTACCTGCCGCGCTGCACGCATTCCAGTTGTGTCAACAATAGGTAGCGCAGATAGATTAGACAGGCTGACCGAGGGAAACACCAATCGACTGGGCCCATTGGACAACCGCACGGCTCTACATCCTTGTGCGGCAGCAAAAAGCCCAAGACGCGCAGACTTGGCTTCAAGCGATCGCAGGGTTACATCGTCCCGCAACGGATCTGCAGCTCCGGTCCCATAAAAATGGGTCCGCGCCGAACCCGAATACATCATATCGCATCCAAAAAACGCCAATACATCCGGTTTCAAAGCCGACAGCGCCCAATACCCCGCCGTGAACGCCATCGTGCCACCAGCATAGACAAACCCGCCAAAGGCGTTCTGCCTGGGAACATAGTCTTGCGCCGTAACGATGCACTGAGCGTCCGTTGTGTCCGACGGGCGCCTGTCGTCCGGGAAATCTTCGGGGTGGATCAGAAAATCCCAATCCTTGCGGATTCGCCACGCGTTGTTGATAGCGACGATATGTGTGAAGGGTTTACGCGACCATGTCCGCGCTTCCATGGCCAACGGGGCACTGCCCAGGATCAGAACTTTGGTCTGTTTGTCGGTCATAGCAGGGCCACCTTCTTTGCCAGCCCCGCATGACATAGATCGTTTACGGCTATGGGCTAGCCCAGCACCGAGAAACTGCTTTCTTCGTTGATCGGACGTTTGCGCGAATAGAAGCCCACATCAATGTTCCGCTTGATATAAGGCAACTCGAATTGCAGCGGCTCTGCGTCGTGATCAGCGCCACCCTCGCAATAGGCGATCAGGGCCGTCATCATCTTACCCGCAATCGGCGCATTCTTATACTGGTTCCCGCTGGAACCGCAGGCCATGTAGAACCCCGGCAGGCAGGATTTGTCATAGATCGGAATCCAGTCGGTAGACGCATCATAGAGGTCAACAACGCCCCGCGTTTTCGACGGAATACCAAGGCTGGGGACTCGTTGCGCATAACGCATAGCCTGCGTGGTCCATTGGTCAGTGAACTCTCGGTTATAGTTCACATCGTCCTCGCACCACTGATGCGGATCACATTCCGGGTCTTCCGATCCGACAAGGATATGGTTGCCATGCTCTGGCCGACAGTAACATGCAATGTCGCTGTCCGACACGATGGTTCCGTCATTTTCGAAATCGAACCCTTCAGGCGCGGGGACGTGGACAACCTCTTGCCGCAAGGGCCGGGTTTTGATGGTCATGTCGTCCAGAACACCGGCCATCTCGTTGATGATCGCCGAGCCCGGCCCCGCAACATTGACAACAACCTTGGCGTGGAATTCCTCGCCCGACGCCAGCTTAACGCCGGAAACGCGCCCGCCCTCGGTCAGGATTTCCGTGACTTCAGCACCTGTTCGCACCTCGGCCCCATGCTGTTTCGCAGCGTCCATCAGGTTTTGCGCCGACAACGCCGGGTCGGTGACATATCCCGCCTGAGGCCAGTATACACCACCCGTCATCTTACTCCCATTGGGCTGTCCGAACTCGGGATCATCCATAGGGCGCGCCGGGGCAAAACTGTCCAGTGAGTAAACCGGTAGACGTTCCACCACTTTCTCACCCGACCATTCCTCGAACGGACAATCCAAATCGGAAGAATTGCGCATGTGTTTTTCCAGCATCCCGTTCGCCTCGGTCTTCATGACCAGGCAGCCGGTTTCGCGGAACTGGGCCAGATTGGCGTCCTCTGGCAGACCCAGATAGTCGGCCCAATCGCGCCAGTAATGATAGCCTTCCCACGCAAAGGCCGTTCCGTCGAAGGTCGAATAATGCATTCGGATTATTGCACAGGACCCGGCGGTTGAGCCGTGCCCAACCTGAGTGTTCCGGTCCAGAGACAGAGTTTTCCACCCCGCCTTGGACATCTCGAACGCAATGGCCGCGCCGATCACGCCCGTGCCGATGATGATTGCGTCTGGTTGGCTCATGTCGGGTCTCCTTTCCAAAAACGCATTGAATATGCGCTGAATTCTTCAATTTCTTCGGGTTTAGCCTCAACGCCGGTGAAAGCGTAGAGGTAATGCGGAACCATAGAAATCCGCGTCTCTATGGGTTCGTTCAATTGCGCCAGATCGTAACCAATCTGCATGTAATACAATACGCGCGCGCGGGTTTCAGCTTCGATCTCGGAATAGCCAAAACGGGCAAACATGGCGTGCAGTGCCTCAAGCCGTCGCGCGTCCGATTGGTCCAGCGCGCGCCGCACTTTGCCAGACTTGCGCGCCCAATCGCGCACGGCAAAGTCCAGTGCGGTATCAAACAGATCGGTGTTCACCACACAGCGATGCACGTTACAAACGGCCGCTGTGATCGTCTCTGCCGGGGTTTCGGCCTGTGCAACCAACGCTGCAGTGTTGATCGCCTGCCAGCGGGCCAGAAGGGCATCCATCAGCTCCTGCCGCGACTTGAAGTACCAATAGAAAGATGAGCGCGATACGGCCATCCGTTCGGCTAGGTTCAGAACTTTGATCTGGTCCACGCCGTCCGAAATCAGCACATCCATCGCCACATTCAGCCAGTCGTCACGCGTAACCTTGACGTTGCCGGTCAAGGGTTCGGCCTCGGGATCATCGCGATGAAGGACAGGTTTAGTTTTCATTCAACTCTCCGGCGGTGCGCCGCCTTCGGCGGTACGGCGGTCAATAAAGTCGCGCAAAGCCCCCAACCGATCATTGTCACCGGCGGGTGCCTTGAAGTCATTCAGGATGCCCTTCCAAACACCAGTCGCCCGAATGTTGGCATCCACTGCGCCACGTTCAGTCCACGTACCAAAGTTAGCATAGTCATGGAGATGTGGTTGATAGAACTCAGTATTGTAGCGCTCCATTGTCTGACTTGAGGCAAAGAAGTGACCACTGGGCTCGACCTCACGCAAGGCTGTGTCAAAACCGATCTCGGCGTTGCCCGCCTGTGCGCCCGCACAGAGCTCGGCCACCATGTTGAGCACTTCTGCATCGCAGACCAGCTTTTCGAAGGACACGGTCAATCCGCCCTCGAGCCAGCCAGCGGAGTGAATGATCACGGTTGCACCAGACATAAGGCAGCCCCAAAGGCCGAACTGGTTCTCATTCGCCGCCTGTACATCGTTGATGTTTGACGCGGATCCGGCGGCAGACCGCCATGGCAAGCCAAGGTGCCGCGCCAATTGGCCCGCCGCCAGAGAGGCCTGGAAATGCGAAGGCGTCCCGAATGCTGGGGCACCAGATTTCATGTCCACATTGCTTGTGAACGTTCCATAACAGACCGGAGCACCGGGTTTGGCTAGCTGCGTCAGGGTCAAAGCGGCAAGTGCCTCGGCATGGGACAACGTGATCGCACCGGCCACAGTAATCGGCGCCATAGCACCCATCAGGGTGAATGGCGTGATGATCGACATCTGACCATGCCGCGCAAAGTCGATCAGACCTTGCGCCATGGGAATATCCAACGTGCGCGGACTGTTGGTGTTGATGATCGTGTAACAATGCGCGTCGCCTTGAAACTCATCATCCGAAAGGCCGCGGGCTGTGGACAGCATCTCAAAGCAATCCGTCACCTGGGGTGTGCCGCGCGAGAAAAAGAACGGGAACTTGTCCGTCAACTCCATCTGCGCTTGCGTGGTAAAATAGTGGCGCAGATGGGTTGGTACATCCTGCGGCTCGACCTGAGGCGAGATCATCTGGAATACGTCGAAATGATGCGTAAGCTTCAGAAACTCCAGATAATCCTGACCTGTCGCGGGCCGTCGCCCCCGTTCCAGATCGGTTGCGTTCGGAGCCCCGGCACCGGGCTGGAAGACCAGAGAACCTAGTTCAAGCGTGAAATCCCGCCGCCGCGCGCCCGCCCTACAGGCGATGGACTTTGGGGCTGAGGCCACGGCGGCCTCGACCATCTCGCGCCCGATGAAGACCATTTCGCTGTCTTCATCCACGCGCGCGCCACCTTGTTTGAAAAGCTTGCGTGCTTCGGGCAGCAAGGTTTTTACACCCAGCTCTTCCAACGTGCGCAAAGCAGTCTCATGCATGTCGGCGATCTGATCCGCCGGGAAGACTTCCATTTGCGGGAAAGGGTTCCTGAGCTGGCGATAGTTCACGTCGCGGCTGGGCTGCGGGGCAGGCTCAGCCCCCCGCCCTCGCCGCCTGCGTCCTCGGTTCGGTGCGGTCATGGTCAGCCTCGCATCGCTTTGCCCTGTGGGTCGTACGGCGACGGCGCAATCACGCGCGCGGACCGTTCCACGCCAACCACATGGACGGACAATTCCGTGCCTGGCTCAGCCTTGTCGCGATCGATCAAGGCCATCGCCAACGATTTGCCAGTATAGTGCCCGTAGCCGCCCGAAGTCACAAAGCCTACACGTTCACAATTGGCCCAGATCGGCTCGTACCCGCTGGCATCCGCGTCAACCGCATCGATTTCCAACGTCGCCTGCACCTGTGCCGGACCATTGCCGTCACGTTCAGCAAGCGCGGCCTCTTTGCCGACAAACTCTTTTTCCCAATCGATCCAACGATCCATGCCGGTCATGCCGGGTGTATAGGCTTGCGTGAACTCCGCAGACCAAATGCCAAAGCTTTTTTCCAACCGGGTCGACCCCATGGCGTTGAAACCAACTTCTCGAATGCCCTCTTCGGCTCCTGCATCCAACAAGATACGGCGCAGTTTGATATGGTCACCATAGCGGCAGTTAAGTTCATACCCTTTTTCACCCGTCACCGACATACGAGCCACGCGTGCCCGGACCAGGCCGATGTCGAAATCACCACACCCCATGAATTTCAGGCCAGAGATGTCCTGTTCCGCCAACTTCTCGACCACAGCCTGCGAATTAGGCCCAACCACCGCGAAGCCGCAGTATTCCTCGCCCAGATCGCGCAGATCAACGCCGTCGATCATGTGATCATCGAACCAGCGCATGTGCCAGGTGCGCAGATAATAGCTGCCCATGATCCACCAGGTGCCGTCGCCCCAGTTCAGCACGGTCAAATCACCCTTGAGCCGCCCGTCTTCACCCAGCATCGGGGCCAGTTTTGCACGCCCCGGCGCAGGCAGTTTCGAGGCCATCACCTTGTCTAGCCAAGCTTGGGCATTCGGGCCGGTCACTTCGAACCGAGAAAAGCCTGAGATATCCATAAGGCCCACCCCTTCGCGGATGGCCTTACATTCCTCGGCCACGATGTCATGCGCATTGGATCGCTTGAGCGTCGGCGTTTCCTCAAACCCTTTTGGCGCAAAATACAGTGGCACCTCCAGATCCCAGCTGACGCCCCATTTGCAGCCCGCCTCAGTCATCGCGTCATGCGCCGGGGTCATCTTGAGCGGGCGCCCTGCGGGCAGTTGTTCGTTCGGATAGGTCATCACGAAACGGCGGGAATAGAACTGCCCAGTGGTTTCCCTGATGTATCGTTTGTTCTGCGCAAAGTCGCCATAGCGCGCCACATCCATTGACCAGGCGTCTGCTTCGGGTTCACCGTGAATCATCCATTCGGCCAGTGTTTTGCCAACACCGCCGCCCTGCAGGAAGCCCGCCATCACCGCACAGGCCGACCAATAGCCGCGCTTGCCCGGGACTGGCCCGACAAGCGGATTACCATCCGGTGAGAACGTAAAAGCCCCGTTCACCCATGTCTTGATGCCAACGTTCTGAATTGACGGATAGCGTTCAAAGCCCAGCGTCAATTCGTTCTCGATCCGGTCCAGTTGTTCCTGAAACAACTCTTCCCCATAGGTCCAGGGCGCGCCGTCCATGGCCCAGTGTTCGTGATCGACCTCGTAGATGCCAACCAGAACACCCTTTTGGTCCTGCCGCATATAGGTGAACCCTTCGAGGTCCACGGTCATCGGCATCTCGAAATCTGCCTGCGCAATCTCTGGAACTGTATCGGTAATCAGATAGTGGTGTTTCAAAGGCGAGACCGGCAGCTCGACCCCAGCCATGCGACCCACTTGCTTGGCCCACAAGCCCGCAGCATTGACCACATGTTCGCAAGTGATGGTGCCCTTGTCGGTTACAACCTGCCAGCCGTCATCTGTCTGGATCAGTTCCTCGACTTTGGTTTCCTCATAATACTCAGCACCGCGCTTCCGGGCCGCTGTCGCATAAGCCTGCACTGTTCCGGTTGTGTCGATATATCCCTCGCGGTCCGCCCACATGGCCCCCAGAACGCCATCGGTGGACATGATCGGGCAACGTTTCTGCGCCTCTTGCGGTGTCAGCAACTCACAATCGTCAATGCCGATAGACTGGAAAATGCGGTAATTGGCTTGCAACCATTCCCACCGTTCGGGCGTTCCGGCAAGGGTCAGTCCACCGGTCATATGCAAACCGATATTCTGGCCCGATTCCTTTTCGATCTCGCTGAGCAGGTCGATTGTGTAGGCCTGCAATGTCGCCATGTTCGGGTCTGCATTCAGCGCATGGATGCCGCCAGCCGCGTGCCACGAGGAGCCCGATGCAAGTCGCCGCCGCTCGAGCATCACAACATCGGACCAGCCAAACTTGGCCAGGTGATACAGAACCGAGGCTCCGACGACCCCGCCCCCAATGACCACAACGCGATACTGCGATTTCATCCGAACCTCCCCAAAACAGAATCTGAGTAGACGCTAGTAGCACTGTTCATCTCTGTCTAGACATTTCTGTACAGTCTAAGTCGGCGGGAAATAAGGTCCTGGAATCCTGGTAGCTAAAGCTTGGCGCTGGGGCGGGACTGGATGTTTTCAAACCACGCGATTGTGGCTGCGTTGCCCTCAGGGATTCGCATTTTGATCACCCGCGCAAAATCGACAAAAACAAAGGTCGAGATATCGGCCAGAGTGAACCCATCCGCTGCGATAAATCGACTTTCCGTCAACCGGGCCTCCAACAGATCGAAAAACCGCGCCACACGGTCTTTTCCACGCTGCGCCAATTCCGGGATTTGTACATAGTTTGACGGGCCAGGAATGGCGCGATCCTTGAAGGCCGGGTGGCTGTTGCGCAAGGTTTCGGCAACAGGCGCACCGCCCTGCTGTTCGACAATCGCATTCCACATCAGGACCAGACCTTTTTCATCCGGGGTTCGGCCCATCAAAGGTGGTTCTGGACAACGCGCCTCAAGATATGTGGCGATACCCAGATTCTCAGTCAGAACCGTGCCGTCATCCGTGACCAGAACCGGAACTGTTGCGTGTGGATTGACAGAGCGGAACGCCCCGCTCAGTTGTGCGCCTTCAGCGATCGAGATCTCTCGGGTCTCTACTTCAAGCCCTTTTTCCGCAATGAACATGCGTGCGCGACGAGGGTTGGGGGCCGTTGAGCAATCATAGAAAATCATTCCTGCGGCCCTTTCCGATCAACGGCGGTAGATGAAGCATCGCCCGTCAACGGCGCCTGCAGGCAACGGCATTTCTGTCAACCCGTCGAAATACATCCGATCACTTGAAACCATCAGGCCACCCGGTGCCAGCAATGGTTCGATCAACGGCGACACGAACCGCGCAAACTTGTCGTTCTTTTCACTGTTATGGCCGCCCAGATCTGCGTGGATCAGACTGGCCGTTGCGCCAAACCGGTCAACGGACGCTGGCAGCGTTTCGCGCACATCGCCCAGAATCACCCGATCCTCGGGCGGGGTCGAGTCGGGATGCGAGGCGACCGCGCGTTCGAATACATATACCGGACGCTCATCGATGTGCTGCACAAGATGGTGATACGTGCGGCCATTGCCCAGGCCAAGTTCGAACACCGGGCCGGCCATATCCGCAGTGCGCGCGATCGCGTAGTCCAGACAGGCACGTTGCGACACCATGCGGTCGATGAACAGATCCAGTCGGCTTTGATTCTCGGACACCGGCAAATATCTCCTTGATACTATTCGGAAGCATAGATGCGCCCGATGCGGCCCTAGATGACAAATTCTCAAGACTTTGTGTAGCGATGAAGCCCAAAGTTTCACAATTCCGCGACATTTCAGCATAAGAACGGGTTTGACTAGATGGGCGGAACCGCGCGACACTGACGAAAAAATCACGGGGAGTTGAATTAATCGATGTCACCTATTGGCCAAACGGGTAGAAAACCCGCATGAACGCGTTGTTGTCCGTCAGAAACCTTAGCATTGGCTTTGGTACGGGCAATTCCGTGGTCACGGATGTGAACTTCGACGTTGAGGCCGGTCAGACACTTGCACTGGTTGGTGAATCCGGATCGGGCAAAACAATCACATGCCGGGCTGCATTGCGTATTCTACCCCGGTCGGCACAGATCCGCAGCGGCACTATTACCCTGAACGATTCCAAAGGGATGTGTGAATTGACGTCAGTCTCTGAACGCGAGATGCGCAACGTTCGCGGCAATCGGGTTTCGATGATTTTTCAGGAACCCATGCGTTCGCTGTCTCCCCTTCACAAGATCGGCAACCAGGTCAGCGAGGTCCTGTGGCTGCATCGCGGCTTGTCCGAAGCCGAGGCCCGCAAAGAAGTTCTGACCCAGTTTGACCGCGTGGGTTTCCCGGACCCACAGCGTGCGTATGACTCCTACCCATTCGAGCTGTCGGGCGGTATGCGTCAGCGCGCCATGATCGCCATGGCAATGGTATCCAAGCCTGAACTGCTGATTGCGGACGAACCAACCACCGCGCTGGACGTAACTACACAGGCGCAGGTTCTGGGCCTTATCAAAGAATTACAGCGCGAGACCGGCATGGCGCTGATCCTTGTGACGCACGATCTTGGAGTCGTTGCCAACATGGCCGAACAGGTTGTCGTCATGCACAAGGGCCGCATCATGGAGGCAGGCCCAGCCGCGCCGATCCTCACCGCCCCGGCGCACCCCTATACAAAGCAATTGTTCGATGCCGCCCCTGAAATTCCGGATCAGGATGCCGTGGGTATTCCGATGCCGAACGAAGATCTGATTCTTCAGATGACGGGCGTGTCCAAGACTTATACCATGCGATCCAGCAAGGGATGGCAGTCCGAAAAGGCGATCTATGCCTGTCGCGGCGTTGACTTGAACCTGGCACGCGGCAAGACGCTGGCCATTGTCGGTGAGAGCGGATCGGGAAAAACGACTGCGGCCCGGATTGCCCTTGGTGCCGAATTGCCCGATCCCGGCGGCGAAGTTCTGTTTCGAACCGCGCCCGACGTCGATCCTATCACCGTGCACAGCATGACCCGCGCCCAGCGCACGGCGTTTCAGCGCAAGGCGCAGATGGTGTTTCAAGACCCCTACAGCTCGCTCAGCCCCCGAATGCGCGTTCAGGACGCGATGACCGAACCGCTTGAGATCCACAGGATCGGCACAACAGCCGAACAGCGTGACAAGGCCGCCGAAATGTTGCAGCGCGTTGGCCTGACCGAAGACATGCTTAAACGCTATCCTCATGCCTTTTCCGGCGGACAACGGCAGCGCCTGTCCGTGGCCCGCGCCATGATGCTGGACCCGCAGCTGATTGTGTGTGACGAACCCACATCGGCTCTGGATGTCTCGGTTCAGGAACAGATCCTGTCCTTGCTGGAACACCTACAGGACAGTCTGAACCTGTCTTACCTGTTCATTTCCCACGATCTGGCCGTTGTCGCCCGGATCGCTGACGAAGTTGCCGTTATGCGGCGCGGTCTGATTGTCGAACAGGCCCCGCCCGAAACGCTTTTCTACAATCCACGCCATCCTTACACCAAGGCGCTGATTGCCGCTCAACCCGAACCCGACATCAATCGCCCGATCGACCTGAAACTGGTTTCTCTGGGGGCCGGCGCGCCGGACAGTTGGGATGAAGCCTTTCGTTTCTCGGACACCGTGATACCCTCACTGGTGGAATTGGAACCGGGCCATAAGGTACGTTGCCATGTTTAAGACCACTCGCCCCCTGATCCTGGCCGCAGCACTGGCCCTGTCGGGGATGCTGCCCGCTACGGCAGAAACCCTTCCTACGCCTCAGGAAAGCGCCTTCTGGAGCACCGAGGTGGATGCCGGCAATCTTCCGCCCATTGAAGAGCGCATTCCCAAAGAACCGCTGGTTGTTGATCTGGCCGCTAAAGGCCGCGAATTCGGAACCCAAGGCGGCACACTGCGTACGATGGTGACGCGGTCGAAAGATATCCGCCACATGGTTGTCTACGGGTATGCTCGCCTCGTCGGTTACAATCAGGACTATGAAATTGTTCCTGACCTGCTAGCCTCGTTTGAAAATGAAGACAATCGCAAGTTCACTTTGAAACTGCGGGAAGGTCACAAATGGTCAGACGGATCGCCCTTCACCTCGGAAGATTTCCGCTATTGGTGGGAAGACGTCGCCAATAACGAATTGCTCAGCCCTTCGGGCCCGCTAGAATTCCTGATCGTCGACGGCAAGTCACCCACGGTTGCTTTCCCGGACGAGAGCACAGTGATCTTCGAATGGGAGGATCCCAATCCGGATTTCCTGCAAACGCTGGCCCAAGCACGGCCACCCTTTATCTACCGGCCGTCCGCCTTCCTCAAACAGTACCATGAGAAATACGCCGATCCCGAGGAACTTGCCTTTCTAGTTGAAGATGCAAGGGTCAAAAGCTGGGCCGCGCTGCACAACAAGCTGGACAACCTCTACAAATTCGACAACCACGAATTGCCGACACTGCAGCCTTGGCTAAACGCAAGTTCGGGCAAAAAGATCCGGCATAACTTTGTGCGTAACCCCTATTACCACCGTATAGACAGTAATGGGGTGCAGCTGCCCTATATCGACGTAGTCGAGATGGAGATTGTGGCCCCCGGTCTGGTGGCCGCGAAAACCAATGCCGGTGAGAGCGATTTGCAAGGCCGTGGTCTGGCTTTTCGCGATGCATCGATCCTGAAAAAAGGTGAGGCACAAGGCGGCTACAAGACGCTGCTTTGGAAAACCGGGGTGGCATCGCAAATCGCGATCTATCCCAATCTTAACTTTTCCGACGACGTCTGGCGTGAAGTGCTTCGTGATGTTCGTGTGCGGCGTGCCTTGTCGTTGGCGATCGACCGGAATACGATCAATCAGGCTTTGTATTTCAAACTGGCACATCCTGCCGCAATGTCGGTCCTGCCCGCCTCACCTTTCTACAATGATGACAATGCCAAAGCTTGGGCGCAGTTCGACATCGATCAGGCCAATGCCCTGCTAGACGAGGCTGGCTTGGATCAGCGCAACAAGCATGGCATCCGTCTTCTGCCCGATGGCCGTCCGATGGAGTTAATCATCGAAACCGCCGGTGAACGGCAAGAAGTCGAGAATGCCTTGCAGATTGTCACCGACAACTGGCGCGACATTGGGGTCAAACTGGTGATGCGTCCTCTGGACCGTGACATTCTGCGCAACCGGGTGTTTGCCGGTAATTCGATGGCGTCGGTTTGGTTTGGATGGGATGACGGCATTCCGCAAGCACACACGTCACCCTCCTATCTGGCACCCACAGATCAGGTGTTCCTGGCCTGGCCGAAATGGGGTCAGTATTACCAGACAGGTGGTGAAGTTGGCGAAGCCCCCGATTTGCCCGAAGCCGCACGCCTGATGGAACTGGCTCATGACTGGGAAGTCGCTTCAAGCGCTGAAGAACGCACAGCTGCCTGGACGGAAATGCTGAAAATCCATGCGGATCAACTGTATGCGATTGGCATCCTGAACGGTGCACCACAGCCAGTCGTTGTCTCGAACCGTCTGCGCAACGTGCCGGAACAGGCCATGTGGGCATGGGAACCCGGCGCGCATTTTGGTGTCCATCGCCCGGACGAGTTCTTTTTCGCCGACTGAGCAGGAGCAGCAACATGGTCATGCTGCGCTATGCGGTGTATCGCTTTTTCACGATGCTGCTGACACTGTTGGTGGTTTCGGTTATGGTTTTCACAATTATCAACCTGCCGCCCGGTGACTACCTGAGCAACCAGATTGCCGAGCTTCAGGCATCCGGTCAGTCTGCGGGCGTAGCCAAGGCAGAGTTTCTGCGCGCGGAATACGCCCTGGACCGCCCCATTTGGGAGCAATACCTGATCTGGATCGGGTTCTGGCCCGGGCCGCACGGGTTTTCTGGGTTGATTCAGGGCAACTATGGCTGGTCTTTCGAATTTGACCGCCCGGTTTCCGAAATCGTCGGGGACACCCTCTGGCTTACAGTGGTGGTCAATTTGGCCGCGATCCTGTTTGTCTATGCTGTGGCTCTGCCCCTTGGCGTGATCGCCGCTGCTCGGTCGCGGACATGGATTGACTACACATCGGCATTTGTGGGGTATCTGGGTCTGGCGACGCCGAACTTCCTGCTGGCACTGATCCTGTTCTACTACGGACACCAATATTTCAATCTTCCCATCGGGGGTCTGATGGATCCTAGGTTCGAAGGCGAGCCGATGAGTTGGGATAAACTGAAGTCCATCCTCATTCATTTGATCGTGCCGACCTTTGTCATCGGCACCTCGGGAGCCTCGGCGATGATGCAGCGTCTGCGGGCGAATATGCTGGACGAGCTTGGCAAGCCCTACGTGGAAACAGCGATTGCCAAAGGCATGGCCCCATCGCGGATGCTGACCAAATACCCCCTTCGTGTGGCGTTCAACCCTTTCGTGGCTGATATCGGCAACCTGCTGCCGTCGATGGTGTCAGGATCAGTTCTGGTTTCAGTGGTGCTGGGCTTGCAAACCATCGGCCCAACGCTGCTGACGGCTTTGAAAACGCAGGATCAGTTCCTTTCAGCTTTCATCCTGATGTTCGTCGCGTTGCTGACGCTGATCGGTACGATGATCTCCGATATCCTGCTGGTGATGCTGGATCCACGCATTCGATATGAGGGGCGCGAAGCATGACCGACCGCCCTGACAATCGCTATGTCGATGACGCTCCGTTCGATCCGCAAGCCTCCATTCAGCAGTTGGAGCGCGCCGATCTGGATGCACCAAACTGGGTACTGGTATGGCGCAAGTTTCGAACCCACAAGCTTGGCCTGGTCTCAGGCGTTTTCCTGCTGTTGTGTTATCTTATGCTGCCCTTTGCCGGGTTCATTGCGCCGTACGGGCCCAATGATCGCAATGGCGAACACCTCTATGCCCCGCCACAATCGGTTCACTGGTTCCACGAAGGCGAATTCATCGGCCCCCATGTCTACCCCATCGTTGCCGAAGCCGACATGGAAACATTCCAGTGGAAGTTTGTCCCCGACCCGGATGATCCACGCCCGATCAAGTTCTTCTGCGAAGGATCCGAATACTGGCTGGCCGGTCTTATCGCCTCCGACACCCATCTGTTCTGCCCTCCCGAAGGTGCCACTCTGTTCCTGTGGGGGTCTGACAGGCTGGGGCGTGATATCTTCAGCCGTATCCTCTATGGCGCGCAACTGTCGCTGACAGTTGGTTTGATTGGTATTTCTGTGTCGTTCTTTCTGGGCATCCTGTTCGGGTCGATAGCGGGGTATTTCGGCGGGCGTATAGACTGGATCATCAACCGGGTTATCGAGATCCTGCGCTCATTGCCGGAACTGCCTCTGTGGCTTGCTCTGTCAGCCGCCGTGCCGTCGAACTGGAGCCCCGTCGCGGTCTTCTTCATCATCTCTATCATCCTTGGCATCCTTGACTGGCCAGGCCTGGCACGTTCAGTTCGGGCCAAGTTCCTGTCTCTGCGCGAGGAGGAGTATGTGCGCGCGGCCGAGATGATGGGCGCAAGTTCGGGCCGGGTGATCCGAAAGCACCTTCTACCGAATTTCATGTCACACCTGATCGCGTCGGCCACATTGTCGATCCCGGCCATGATCCTGGGGGAAACGGCGCTTAGTTTCCTTGGGCTGGGATTGCGTGCGCCTGCCGTCAGCTGGGGTGTGATGCTGAATGACGCACAGAACCTTGCCTCGATCGAGATCTACCCGTGGACGGCCATTCCAATGCTGCCGATCATCGTGATCGTACTGGCGTTCAACTTCCTGGGTGACGGGCTGCGCGACAGTCTGGACCCCTATCAGCAATGAGCCTTCTAGCTACTCTTCCCTCGACGGACAGTTACCGCAAGGTCGGCGCGGGCGCTCTTCCAAGCGCTTTCGCCGTGTCCGAGCTGGCCACCGCCAGCTTTGCGACTGTAGGTCAGCAAATGACCCGACTGATGCAAGCGCTCAACCTGTCCACAAAGGAACCAGAGGTCATCGTCGATCACCGGCTGGCCTCTCTTTGGTTCGGCTATTCCTTCAAACCAGACGGTTGGGACATGCCAAGCCTGTGGGATGCGGTCGCGGGCGACTATAAGGCTTCAGACGGGTGGATCCGACTGCACACCAACTTGCCGCGTCACCGAGAGGCCGCACTGAAAGTCCTCGGCACTCCGCCCGAGCGGGCAGCCGTCACAAACGCCGTTAAATCCTGGGCGATTGCGGATCTTGAAACCACTGTCGTCGCAGAAGGCGGTGTGGCAGCGGCCATGCGCAGTCGCGCCGAGTGGCTTGAACACCCTCAAGGCCGTGCCGTGTCACGCGATCCGCTGATTGGCTGGCAGGGGCCGCGCTACGTCAAACTGCGCGATAGGCCGCAGGCAACCGCCGAACGTCCGCTTGCGGGACTACGCGTGCTTGACCTGACCCGGGTTCTGGCCGGTCCGGTCTCGACCCGTACACTTGCCGGTTTTGGGGCCGAGGTCCTGCGTATCGACCCGCCAGACTGGGACGAACCGGGGGTGATCCCCGATATCTCGCTGGGGAAACACTGTACCTATCTGAACCTGAAGGCAGAGGATGGTCTGAAGCGGCTGCAAGAGCTGATGTCTCAGGCGGATGTATTTGTACATGGGTATCGGCCCGGCGCGCTGGACGCATTGGGCCTGACCCGGGCCAAACGCGACGAGTTGGCTCCGAACCGGATCGAAGTCACACTGGATGCTTATGGCTGGCAGGGCCCGTGGTCCACCCGGCGGGGTTTTGACAGCCTTGTGCAGATGAGCGCGGGCATTGCCCATACCGGTATGGGCTGGGCGCAGGCAGACAAACCGACCCCCCTGCCGGTTCAGGCCCTGGATCACGCAACAGGTTACTTGATGGCTGCCGCCGTTCTGTCAGCCTTGTCAGAGGCCGCATCGGGCAACTCCATCATGCACGCCCACCTGTCCCTTGCCCGCACTGCTGAACTTTTGGCCGTGCTCGGTAAGGACGATGCCGAAGCAGCACCAATCAATCCGACGTCTAAAGATTACAACGCGGAACCAGAAGCCTCCGGCTGGGGTCCCGGTCATCGCCTCAACCCTGCCCTGCAAGTCGGTGAGGCGTCAATGCGCTGGGATCTGCCTGCGTCGAAACTGGGCACATCAAAGCCCGTCTGGCCCTTTACCGCCAGTTGACCCAACCGCGGCGCGGAACGCGCGACTGGGCCCAACATTTCATGAGGCGTCTCGTCAGAGACGTTCCTCAAAATGGCGGGAGAACGGCCTAGCGGTCGTCACCTCCCGGGCCGATATCGTCCAGATAATCCTCGTCAATTGCCGCCTGTACCGCACCGGTCACGGCTTCACGCTGTTTCGGCGTCAGATCCTCGGCCTCTTTTCCGTCCGCCAGCCTGACGGTGACTTCGCGATGGGCAAACTTGATGCCTTCCCGGGCAAACAGCTCGCGGATATCCTGATAGACCTTCTTGCGCACCAACCACTGATCGCCCGGCTTGGTCATGAACTTGACCCGGATAATCATCGCGGAATCCTGCATTTCAATAACGCCCTGGGATTTCAGCGGCTGGATGAAGTTGTCTCCAATCACTGGATCGCTCAGCAATTCCTGACCCAGTTTCTTGATCAACTTGCGCACCTTCTCGACATCCGTGTCATAGGTCACGCGCAACGGCAGCTTCATGATCACCCAATCGCGGGAATAGTTGGTCAGCACCTTGATCTCACCAAAGGGAATAGTGTTCAGCGCACCCAGATGGTGCCGCAGTTGCATGGACCGGACCGAGATCTTCTCGACCGTGCCTTTTACATCCCCGATGTCGATATATTCGCCTTTGCGGAACGCATCATCCAACAGGAAGAACGCACCCGAAAAGATGTCGCGCACAAGTGTTTGCGACCCAAAGCCTACGGCCAGACCTACCACACCGGCACCCGCAAACAATGGGCTGACATTGATGCCCAGCTCCAGCAGAACGATCAATACAATCGTCACAACGACAACGGCCAAAATCGCGCCACGGAACAAGGGCAACAGGGTTGCAAGACGGCTTTGACCGCCTTCACCGCCTTCATCGCCCAGTTCAGCCTCGGTTCCGTCATCGACCTCTTCGGCAATCTTGCTGTCGATCCAAATGCGGAAAAAGTGGAAGAGAATGTACCCGATGAAGATGATGACCATCACATCCAATGCACGTTCGACCAGCAGGTCCTGGCTCCAGTCCGCATCGGGATACCAAATCACCACAAGCGCATAGGCACCGATGACAAAGGCCAAGATCCCAGCCACGCGACGGGCCAAATCTTCATACGTCAGAAGGTACTGCTTGCGCTGTTCGGATTCCGGCGTTTCCGCCAGCTCGGCATCTTCATCCTCAGCGGCGGTTTCTACATTTATCTCGTCGATCATGCGCGAGCGGTCGAAGTACCGCTCCAGCATATAATTCATCGCGCCATAAGCGATTACAACAGACATGAAAATCAGATAGCTGCTTGCAATCAGGGGCAGCGGTGTCGGGTTTTCCAACGCCAGATCAACGGCCAGGCGGAACCAGCTGAATACGACATAAACGATAAGAGCAGGCGCCCAGCCAAAGGATACGAAGCGCAACAGCCAAGACACCTGATCTGCAGTTCGCCCGCCCCGAATAGCATTCGAGATGGCGCGGGCATTGAACAGGATCATCAGAACATTGCCCAACGCACCAAACATCGTCAGCCCACCGTAAACCATGGCATAGACGTTGTAGTTCAGGCCAAAATCCGCGACCCAGGTCGAAAAGAGAACAACCGTGATGTCATAGGTCGCCAGCGCGGACGCCCAGATGTACAGCCTGCGCGCGTTTTTATCCGAGAAGGGCGGCAGGCGGTATTGGCTCAGATAAGGCGACAGAACCATCCGCCACAAATCGGATACGGTGCGCGACAGGAAAAACGCCGTGAAGATCGCCGTGACCGTGAATTGGGTCGAGATATCGCCTGCTTCGCCAAAAAACAGATACCCGACGATCAGAGCCATGATCATGGCAAAAACCGTGGCTCCGATCCCCATCAGGAACCGGAACAAAAGGAAGGGCATCTTTTCACGGTAGCCCTGTGGTTCGTCCTTGATCCGCGCCACGACCCAGCGGCGCGCGAAGCGTTTTCCGTAGATCTCTATAGACAGCCAGCGCCCCAACAACAGAAACAGAACGTTCCAGCCCAGAACTTCTACATAGGTCTGAATGCGACCGTCCGGGCTGGTCTGACGCAGGACATACTTCACTTCGAACACCGAATAAGGAAGCGCCTCAAGCCGAGATTGCATCGACTCACGGAATTTCGAGAACCGCTCCTGCGCCTTCATCAGCTGCGATCCGTCACCCATGGGGTTGTTCGACGCGTCGCCGCCCTCGGCCGAACTGGCTTCAGCTCCGCCTGCCGTTGTCACGACCTGACCAGTACTGTCTATGACAATGACGCTTGCGCCTGCCTCGCTGGCCGCGCGGATTGCGGTGGCGAGGTCGCTTTCCGGTGCGGTATCGGACGTGCTGCTCGAGCCCGAACCATATCCGGGGATCAGGGACGTTTGTGCTGAAACACCAGCTGGAAACGCCAGGACGAAAGCCCATAGAGCCAATAGTATTGCGGCCAGAAAGGTATTTTTCATATGGTCTTACATCCACTTTTTCCGATGCGGGTCAGAATAGTGAAGCGTTGAAGGCAGTTCAAACACTCGCACATTACTGTCTCAAGATCGTGTTTAGGCGTGTTCTTGGCGCACAGTCTTTTGGCAGCTATTTTCAATCTGGCGAAAATTGAATATGACATAGCATAGTTCGCGCGTGTCTGTATGTCGGTGATTATAGTGATCCTCTTGTGATCTTTCCGAAGCTTTGGTGCAATATGTCGCTAATTCGTCAATATGCTGTTGCCAAATCGCAATGCTTAGAACATTTGCAGGGACGCATTTCCGCCTTTGGCAAGCAGAGCCAAAGAATATACGATAACGCTTGCAAACGCGCGGGTTTCGCACCGAGATTAAGAAGACGGGCAACTCTATGAGCCTAGGCACCACCACCTCCAAAACGGACCGCGCGCCGCGTATCCTGTTTTACAGCCATGACACGTTTGGGCTCGGCCACTTGCGCCGGTCGCGGGCTTTGGCTGCTGCGATCACGCAGGCCGACCCAAGTGCGTCGGCGCTTATCCTGACCGGATCTCCGGTGGCAGGCCGTTTCACATTTCCCCGCCGCGTCGATCACGTGCGACTGCCCGGCGTGACCAAGCGCGCCGATGGCTCTTACGCAGCGCGCACGATCGGAATGGGCATCGAAGAAGTGACCGAACTGCGCTCGGGCCTGATTCAGACGGCCGTTCAGCAGTTCGAACCCGATGTTCTGATCGTCGATAAAGAACCGACCGGGTTCCGGGGTGAGCTGTTGCCAACGCTGAATTATCTGGAACGGAACGGCGGCACGAAAATGGTGCTTGGGTTGCGTGACGTTCTGGACGAACCCGAAGTTTTGGCCACCGAGTGGGCCCGCAAAGAATCTGTTGAGGCGACCGAGCGGTTCTATCACGAAATCTGGGTCTATGGGTTGAAGTCGATCTATGACCCGACCCAAGGCTTGCCGCTCAGTTCAAACGCGCAATCCCGCATTCATTGGACGGGATACCTGCGCCGGGATCTTGGCCCCGTGGGTGAACCACCCGAACAGCCCTATATCCTAATCACCCCCGGTGGTGGCGGCGACGGTAAGGCGATGGTGAACCTCGTTCTGTCTGCTTACGAGAAGGATCCAAACCTGTCTCCGCGCGCGATGCTGGTTTATGGCCCCTTTCTGTCGGGCGAATTACGCGAAGACTTCGAAACCCGGGTCGCCGCGCTAAACGGGCGTGTGACCGCGGTCGGGTTTGAATCCCAGATCGAAACGCTGTTTGCAGGGGCCGAAGGCGTTGTGTGCATGGGCGGCTACAACACCTTTTGTGAGGTTCTGTCCTTCGACAAACGCGCCGTCATCGTCCCCCGCACCACGCCTCGGTTGGAGCAGTGGATTCGCGCCTCGCGCGCAGAAGAGTTGGGCTTGGTCAAAATGCTGGACGAACATCGTGACGGCCTGACCCCCGAGGCGATGATCCGCGCGATCCGCAGCCTGTCAGAGCAATCCCTGCCATCACAGGCCATCCAGACCGGTTTGCTGGACGGGCTGGATTACGTCACCGACCGCATCGACGACCTGCTGACCTGGGAACAGGAACGAGCCACCGGATGAATTCAGACGTCCCTACGTTGGCGGTTGTGGTCAAAGGTTGGCCACGACTGTCTGAAACATTTATTGCCCAGGAACTTGTCGCTCTGCAGGACGCGGGCCATCGGTTCGACATCTGGTCACTGCGTCACCCAACCGATACTAAGCGCCACCCCCTGCACGACCGCTTCACCGGGCAGGTTCGTTACCTGCCGGAATACCTCTATCAGGAGCCACAGCGTGTGTGGGCGGCGCGTGCGATTGCGCAAGCCATGCCCGGCTATGCCGAGGCTTACCGGATTTGGCGGCAGGACTTGCGCCGCGACTTGACACCAAATCGCATCCGACGCTTCGGGCAAGCCTGTGTTCTGGCCGCTGAACTTCCCCGCGAAGTTCTGGGACTTTATGCGCACTTCATGCATACGCCTTCATCGGTTGCCCGATACGCCGCGATCATGCGCGGATTGCCGTGGAGTTTCTCTGCCCACGCCAAAGACATCTGGACATCACCCGAATGGGAAAAGCGTGAAAAGCTGCAGGCTGCAACATACGGGGCCACGTTCGGCGCCACCTGCACGGCCATCGGGGCCGAGCATCTGCGGGGTCTGGCGGATGACTCCAATCGTATGGACCTGGTCTATCACGGTCTTGACCTGTCACGGTTTCCTGCCCCGCCGACGCGCACGTTGCGCGCCGCAAACGGTCCTTTCCACATGATCTCGGTCGGGCGGCTGGTTGAGAAAAAAGGGTTCGATCGGTTGATCGCAGCTTTTGCCTTGCTGCCTGACACTTTGGACTGGCATTGGACCCATATCGGCGGCGGGGGTTTGGGCGATACCCTACGCGCACAGGCGCGCGCAGTTGGCATCGCAGATCGCATCACCTGGAAAGGGGCCTGTGATCAGCCCGAGGTGATCGAAGCGATGCGAAGGGCCGATCTGTTTGTACTGCCCAGCCGTATTGCGGCAGATGGAGATCGTGACGGGTTGCCGAACGTGTTGATGGAGGCGGCATCTCAGCTATTGCCGATCCTTTCGACCCCGGTCTCGGCAATCCCGGAATTCATCGAAACCGGAACGCATGGCATCCTGTCTGACGACGATCCGGCTGCGCTGACGGCAGCCATTGAAGCACTGGCCAACGATCCGCAACAGGCAGCCCGAATGGCGGGTGCGGCTTATGATCGACTGATTGCCGAGTTTCAGATGGACCCGGGAATCGCCCATCTCTCGAAACGTCTGAACGCGATGTGCATGGAAAACCCATGATGGCACGGGTCGCATTTTATGCACCGATGAAATCCCCCAACAGCCCGACCCCCTCGGGCGACCGCGAAATGGCGCGGAACCTCATCAAGGCCCTCGCTGCCGAAGGCGACACGATTGATCTGGTCTCAGACCTTAGGATCTACGACAAGAGCGGTGATCCGAAGCTGCAACGCGCCTTGCAGCATGCGGCAGAAAAGGAAGCCAGGAAGTTAACTTCTGACCTGCCATCCGATACAGCCCTTTGGGTGACGTATCACAACTATTACAAAGCCCCCGATTTGTTGGGTCCGCAGGTCTGCAAGGCTCGCGGCATTCCCTATGTGCAGTTGGAAAGCACCCGCGCATCCAGCAGGTTGACCGGGCCTTGGGCGGATTTTGCCGCAGCCGCGCATCGGGCCTGCGACGCCGCCGACGTCATTTTTTACCACACCGCCAACGACCTGATCACATTGGAACGGGATCGCTTTGGCGATCAGGTTTTGACCGAGTTGCCACCCTTTCTGCCGGTGTCCGGGCTGCCCCCAGCAGCAGGCGGGAAAGGCCCAATGCTGACCGTTGGCATGATGCGCCACGGGGACAAGCTGGCCTCTTACCAGATCTTAGCCGAAGCGCTTTCGCATCTGGCAGGTGATTGGCACCTGAACATTGCCGGGGATGGGCCCGCACGACCTGAAATCGAGGCCCTGATGGCCCCATTCGGAGAAAGGGTCAGCTTTCTGGGTCAGCTCGATCGGAATGCGCTGCAAACGGCCTATGAACACGCCTCTCTGCTGGTTTGGCCCGGTGTGAACGAGGCTTACGGTATGATCTACCTCGAGGCGCAGGCTGCGGGCCTGCCCGTGCTTGCACAAGATCGGCCGGGCGTGCGGGATGTGCTGGCCCCTGCAACCTACCCTTCGGTTGACGCAGGGGCGCAGGGCTTTGCAAAGCACCTGCAAACTCTGATGGAGGACGCACCGCTGCGCCGCTCCCTCGGCGCGGTTGCACGCAGCCATGTGGCTGACCGCCACCTTTTGCCACTAGCCACTGCCCGTCTTTGGGCAACCCTCCGCCCATTGCTGAAGGAGACGTCATGACTAAGCTTGCGCTGCTTCGCCATGGGCACACACATTGGAACCGCGCCGGTCAGATACAGGGCCGCAGCGACATACCCCTGGACGATGGCGCACGATCCGAACTGTCGGGCTATCGCCTGCCGGACGACTGGACAAAGGCCGACATCTGGTCCAGCCCGTTGCAGCGTGCCTATGAGACGGCCCAAATCGTCTCGGGCCGCAGCCCGCAGACATCAGACGCGCTCACCGAGATGAACTGGGGCGATTGGGAAGGTCAGCGCGGCGTCGATCTGATCGCTGATACCACAAGCGGCTATAAGCATATCGAGGATTGGAGTTGGGATTTCCGCCCGCCAAACGGGGAAAGCCCAGCGAATGTGCGCGACCGGTTGCGCCCATGGTTGTCCGCGCTGCAACACGACTCGGTGGCAGTCTGCCACATCGGCATCATGCGGGTCATTCTGGCCCAAGCGTGGGGTTGGAACTTTGAGGGTTCTGCCCCCTTCAAGATCAAACGCAATAGGCTGTATATCGTCGATATGAACACCATGACCGCCGACCCCGACCCTGTTCGTCTTGAAAAACGCGAGCCCCTGCAATGAGGGTGATGATCATCGTCACACACCTGTTGGGAACAGGGCATCTCAGCCGTGCGTTGACCCTTGGGCGCGCCTTTCGGGATGATGGTCACGAGGTCATAGTGGTCTCAGGTGGTATGCCTGCGTCTCAGTTGGACAGCAGTGGAATGACCCTGTTTGGCCTGCCCCCCTTAAGGTCGGATGGCACCAACTTCACCCGCTTGCTGACCCAAACCGGCGAAGAGGCCGATGCCATCTATCATGCGGCGCGGATGACGGCTCTGGTGCAGGCCGTAAAGACGTTCCATCCGCAGGTGCTGATCACCGAGCTTTATCCCTTTGGCCGCCGATCTCTGACTGCCGAGTTCGACGCAGCATTGAGCACAGCAACAGAGCTGCCGGTACCCCCGGTTATTCTGGGATCGATCCGGGACATTCTGGCCCCGCCTTCGAAACCCGCCAAAGTGGAGCGCGCGGACGACATCGTAACTCGTTATTATGACGGCGTCCTGGTTCACTCGACCGAAAGCGTGACGCCTCTGTCGGTCAGCTGGCCGGTGTCAGATCAACTAGCAGACCGGTTGCACTATACTGGCTTTGTCGCGCCTGAATTGCCTCAACCTCACCCGGATGCGGTGGGTGATGGTGAAATTCTAGTCAGCGCTGGCGGCGGGTCCGTGGGGCAACCGATCTTTCGCGCGGCCATCGAGGCCGCCCGCCAGATTTCCAACAGGCGCTGGCGCCTGTTGGTGGGCGGGACAGATGCGAAGGCGCGGATTGCGGACCTCTCGGAACAGGCCAAAGGAACTTCGGTCGTCCTTGAACCGGTGCGCCCGGACTTTCGTCAGATGCTGCCGCACGCCGCGGCCTCGGTCAGCATGTGTGGCTACAACACCGCAATGGATATTCTGCAATGCAGCACGCCTGCGGTTTTTGTACCATTCGATGACGGCAAAGAGGTTGAACAAGGCTTGCGTGGGCAAAGCCTGTCGGGTCTGTCCGCAATCGAAGTGCTTGAAAGTCGGCACCTGAGCGGAACCACACTGGCCCAAGCAATTGACCGCATCCTTGCCGATAGTCCCCGCACAAAGCAGGATTTTGGCTTTGACGGAGCCGCCCAAAGCGTGCGCATCGCCAAACGACTGCTGGGGCAGAGTGCATGACCCCTGATTGGCAGCCTTTGAACACGGAACTGGATCACTGGCGTGCGTCGGGTATGTCATTGCCGCTCTGGTGGCGTGATGATGACGCCATCGCTCCGACGCGACAACTGGACCGGTTGGCTGAACTGTCAAAGCAATTGGATGTGCCGGTGCATCTGGCAATCATTCCCCGCGACGCGGCCCCGACGTTGGCAGAGTATGTCGCGGACCGACCCTCTTTGGTTCCTGTGATTCACGGCTGGGCACACGCGAACCACGCACCAAAGGGAGAGAAAAAGGCCGAGTTCCGGCTTAATCGACCATTGGATCTTATGGTTGAAGATGCAAAGGCAGGGATGGCACGTCTGGGTATGCTGTTCGATGACAATGTACGGCCCATGTTCGTTCCCCCATGGAACCGCATTGCGCCAGAGATGGCTGCGCAGCTTCCCTCTGTGGGCTTTCGTATCCTGTCCACATCAACGCCCCGCAAAACACACTTTGCCGCACCAGGTCTCGAACAGGTCAACACGCATCTTGACCCGATTGACTGGCGCGGCACACGCGGGCTGATCAATCCCAATATCCTTATCGCGCAAACAGTTGATCTGTTACGGGACCGGCGCGAAGGACGCACAGACAACGCGGAACCATTTGGCGTATTGACCCATCATCTGGTTCATGATCAGGGCATCTGGACTTTTACCGAGGCCCTGCTGCGCAAATTATTGAGTGGCCCTGCCACGGCCTGGATCGCACCGAAGAACAAATAAGGACATCACCATGAGTCGACTGGATTCCATGCTGCGCCGACTGACGGCTCAACGCGACGGTTTGAACTGGGCAGCCCAGCGGATCACCGGTCAGCCGGGCGATGTACTGGATATGGGGCTGGGCAACGGCCGCACCTATGATCACCTGCGCGAAATCCTTCCGGAACGCCGGATCTGGGTGATGGATCGGGTGCTGCAATGCCATCCGGACAGCACCCCTCCGGCTGAGGATTTCCTACAAGGCGAGGCCAAGCCAATGCTGCAGAAACTGGCGGCAGATGGGCATAGGATAGCGTTGGCGCATTACGATTTCGGGCGTGGGATCAAACACGAAGATGTGGCTGAGGCGGCACGTCTCAGTCCGCTAATCGCGCGGGTCATGCAGCCCGGAGGATTACTGATTTCCGGTCAACCCCTCGTCGGCTTCAACCAGATCAAAGGGCCCGAGTCCATCGCCCCGGACCGGTATCTGTTCTACACGGCCTGATCACGCAACCCGTCGACCACGCGCCCAGACCGAGCTCAGAGCCGGTACACCTGCACGCATCCGGAAACGGATGACATCGGCTCGGGCGTCGGCGCGCAATTCGCCCCGGTCTTCCAACCCGGCCGCTTGCGCCGGGGCCAGCGTCACCGTTTTCATCCCGCGCGCCATGTCGCCCCATATTTCGCCCAACATGGCCGCCGACAGCAACAGGGCCGACGGCACATAGTCCGAAGACATGATGTCCAGGTGCCCAAGCTCGGCCAGCTCGCGGGCTGCTACATTGCCCGAATGCGACCCACCGCGAATAATGTTCGGCGCGCCCATCATCACCCGAATGCCGTTCTCGTGGCAGGCCCGCGCTGCCTCGACGGTGGTCGGGAATTCAGCCAGACGGATGCCATGGCCTGCGGACACTTTCACCTGATCTTCAGTCGTGTCGTCATGACTGGCCAAAACAGCTCCAAATCGGCGGGCCGCCTTGACGGTCTCGACCTCATGCACATCACCATTGCGATCCCGAAGACCTTTTAACTGGGCCACATGCTGAAAGAACGTATCATCGTCCATGGCATATTTACCCTTAAGATAAGATTCCAGCTTGTTCATATCGCGGAACTGACGCTGGCCGGGTGTGTGATCCATTATGGAGACAAGACCAACCCTGTCCTTGGGACCAAATTCATCCAGCTCTTCGAGCAGAGTTTCTGAACACACCTCAGCCCGCAGGTGCAGGAAGTGACTGATCTTAAGCGCATCCTGTTCACGCAGATCCCACAACTCCTGCGACAGGCCACGGGCGTATTTTCCATACCGACCCGCCCCTGATGGAATCGAACCCACCCGCATGGCGTCGAACACTGTTGTGATCCCGGTGCAGGCCAGTTCCGCATCATGCGCAAGGATCGCAGCGGCATGTGGCCAGTCCACCTTGGGGCGGGGTTGAATGTGTCGCTCAAGGTTATCCGTATGCAGCTCGACGAGGCCGGGGCTGACATAGTCACCCTCGCAATCAATCGCGCCAGCCGGAACCGCGTTTCCGGTATCAATCTGGGCGATTGTTTCACCCACAATCCGGACGTTGCCGGTTACGGTTTCATTCGGCAACACAAGCGTGGCATTGGCAAGGATCAAGTCTTCTGTCATCTGAGCTTCACACAGTTTGAGGTAGTGGAAGGCCACGCAATAGGAGGCCAATGTGACATTCACGCGATACGCGATCTATTTTGCGCCACCCGCAGGGGCCGAGTGGACGAAATTTGCAACCAGCTGGCTGGGTTGGGACATGGAAACTGGTACGCCGGTCGCTCATCCGGTCATTAGGGGCATCGACGTTGCGGCCGTTACGGCGGTACCGCGAAAATACGGGCTGCACGCAACGCTCAAACCGCCCTTTCGGCTGCGCGAGGGCCAAACCTTGGATGCCTTGCACATGGCTTGCGGTTCGCTCGCTTCCAACCAGCCGCCTGTCACACTGGATGGTCTCGAGATCGCACGGCTTGGCCGCTTTCTCGCTCTGCGCCCGGTGGGCGAAACGCAAGCGCTGAATACCTTGGCCAACGCCTGCGTTCAGGAGTTGGACGGTTTTCGCGGAGCCGCATCTGAGGCTGAACTGGCCCGTCGCCGCGCCGCCGGGCTGACCCCGGAACAGGACGCCAATCTGGTTCAGTGGGGATATCCTTACGTGCTGGACGCGTTTCGCTTTCACATCACGCTCAGCGGCAAGCTGGACAAACCGACCCTTAGGGCCACCCAAGACGCTCTGCAGACCCATCTCGCCCCGTTGCTGCCGCAACCCTTTCAGATCACCGATTTGGCCCTGATGGGCGAGGCTGAAGAGGGGCGGTTTCACCTGATCCATCGCTATGCGCTCTCCGGTTGAAGTCGCAACAGAATCTCGGCGACGGTGTCTTCCAACGCACCAGAGTTGTCGACTTCGATGACCCGGTTCAAACCGACGGGTAAAGGCGCTTTGGCACGACCCAGCCGCTGCGCTTGCTCACCCGCGCTTTCCCGCCCTCTTAAGGACAGTCGTTGTGCCAGAACCTCGGCTTTGGCAGTTAGGGAGATCACGATCAGATCGCCAAAGACCTCCTGCGCCCGCACCAAAACCGCACGAGACAGGTTGACCAGAACAGCGTCGGCCTCCTGCCGTTGCTGCGCAATCGCGTTCGGCACGCCGTAAAACAGCCCATGCGCAGGCCAACTCAACGCAAAGGCACCGTCGCGTTCCATCTGCTGAAATCTTTCGACCGACACCCGGTCGAAATCCTCGCCCTCTTCCCCTTCGGGGCGGGTAATCACACGCCGCAAGCGCTGGACGCCTGGCGAACGGGCCTCCAACGCTTGCATGACGCTGTCTTTGCCGACGCCCGAGGGGCCGACAACGGCTATGACAGGAGCAAGCGTCATGCGGCCAGCCCAGGTGTAAAGTCCGAAACATTGACCTCGCGGTCGCAAACCCGCTCACGTGCTTCGAGGTCGTGGAAAATCCCAACAATCGCAGCACCGCGGTGCTTTGCTTCCTCGATCAGGGACAGAACGGTTTCCCGGTTCTGCGCATCCAGGCTCGCCGTTGGCTCATCCAGCAACATCGCCGGATACTCATGTGCAAAGCCGCGCGCGATGTTCACCCGCTGCTGTTCACCGCCAGAGAATGTCGTGGGGCTGAGGGTCCACAAACGCTCGGGGATATTCAGCCGTTTCAACAACCCGACCGCCTTGTCCAGCGCCACTTGTTTGTCACAGCCCACAGACAGCAGTGGCTCTGCCACAACTTCCAGCGTCGGAACTCGGGGGACAACCCGCAGAAACTGGCTGACATAACCCAGGGTGTCGCGACGCAGCGACAGGATCTGGCGCGGCGCAGCTTTGGCAACGTCCACCCCCCCGACCAATACCTGACCAGAGGCCGCCAGATAGTTGCCATAGATTACACGCATCAGCGTGGATTTGCCTGCACCGGACGAGCCGGTCAAAGCAACACACTCCCCCGGCTCAACCTTCAGCGACGCGCCTTCCATCACCGGGATTACGGCGCTGCCCTGATTATGCAGGGTGAAGCTTTTGCTTACATCGATCAGTTCAATCATCGCTTCATCTTTTCCCAAATACTCAAACCTGCAGAACGCTGGACACCAGCAACTGCGTATAGGCATGTTGCGGGTCGTCCAGCACCTGATCGGTCAGTCCGGCCTCGACCACATGACCGCTTTTCATCACCATCAACCGGTCCGCCAGCAGACGCACCACGGCCAGATCGTGCGTCACGATGATGGCGCTCAGCCCCATCTCGCGCACCAGCCCGCGCAGCAGATCCAGCAGGCGCGCCTGAACGGAAACGTCCAGCCCTCCGGTCGGTTCGTCCATGAACACCAGCCGAGGACCTGTCACCAGGTTGCGCGCAATTTGCAAACGCTGCTGCATCCCTCCGGAAAACGCGCTGGGGCGGTCATCGACGCGAGAAGCATCAATCTCGACCCGGCCCAGCCAGTCGACGGCCTTGTCCCGAATGTCGCCATAGTGCCGGTCGCCGACTGCCATCAGCCGCTCACCAATATTGCCGCCCGCGCTGACAGACATCCGCAGCCCGTCGCGCGCGTGCTGGTGCACAAAAGCCCAGTCGGTGCGGCTGAGCATCCGGCGTTCGGGTTCGGACATGGTAACCGTGTCCACAGGTCCGTCCACGCGAGTATCAAAGATCACCTGCCCGGCGTCCGGCTCTAGGTGACCAGCCATGCAATTCAGCAAGGTCGACTTGCCCGAGCCACTTTCACCGACGATCCCCATCACTTCCCCGGGGTAGAGATCAAAATTCACATCCGTGCATCCGACCCGCGCACCGTAGCGCTTTTCGATGCCTTTGACTTGCAACAGGGGGGTCATGCCGCATTCTCCTCGGCCAGTCGGCCCACATGGCCTGCCTCACGGCGCGACCGGCAGTAATCGGTATCGGAACAGACAAACATCCGGTTGCCTGCGTCATCCATGATGACCTCGTCCAGATAGCTGTCCTCGGCCCCGCACAGGTCACAGGGATGATCGGCCTTGGTCGCCTCGAACGGGTAATCCTCAAAATCGAGGCTCACGACCTTGGTGTGCGGCGGCACCGCATAGATGCGCTGCTCACGCCCGGCGCCGAACAGTTGGATCGCGTCCATCTCGAGCTTTGGGTTGTCAAATTTCGGGATCGGAGACGGGTCCATCACATACCGGCCAGACACTTTCACCGGATAGGCATAAGCGGTCGAGATTGCTCCGTGCTGGCTGATGTCCTCATACAGTTTCACATGCATCAGCCCATATTCCTCAAGGCTGTGCATCTTGCGCGTCTCGGTTTCGCGCGGTTCCAAGAAGCGCAACGGCTCAGGGATCGGAACCTGATAGACAATGATCTGGTCTTCACGCAGCTTCGCCTCGGGGATGCGGTGGCGGGTCTGGATAACAGTGGCCTTTTCCGTCTCTTCCGTGGTGGCAACCCCTGCGGTGTTCTCAAAGAACTTGCGGATCGACACCGCATTCGTCGTGTCATCTGCTCCCTGATCAATCACCTTGAATGTGTCATCCGGCGTCAGTGTCGCGGCCGAGACCTGTACGCCCCCCGTACCCCATCCATAAGGCATAGGCATCTCGCGGCTGGCAAAGGGCACCTGATAGCCCGGCACGGCCAGACCTTTCAGGATCGCCCGGCGGATCATTCGTTTGGTTTGTTCGTCCAGATAGGCGAAATTGTACTCGCTCATAGGAGACCTCTTTCGATCAGCGCGCCTTCCAGCGCCTGAGGCGTGGTAAAGTGGATGCCATCCATGCCAACGGCGCGCGCGCCTTCGACATTGTGCAACCCGTCGTCGATGAATATGCAGTTCTCAGGAGCAAGCCCGGCCCGCTCACATAACCGATGAAAAATCTTGGGCTGCGGTTTCAACAGCCTTTCCTGCCCGGACACGACGGTCACGCCAAAGACGTCGCCCAATTCCGGATGCGCGCCGACGCCAACAGGCCAAGTTTCCGCTGACCAATTGGTGATCGCGTGAACCGGGGTGCCTTGCTCTTTCAATCGATAGAGCACCTGCCAGGTCCCTTCGATCTTGTGCGGAACGGTTATGGCATAGCGTTCGACGTAAACGCCCAGGCGTCGCCGGTCTTCGGCGTCATCCAGTTCAGACGCCAGATCGGTGAAGTTCTCGCCGCCATCTGCCCTCAGGTTCCGATCCTGGAAATCGATGCGGGTCAGAAACTCTGCTACCGCCTCGCGGCTACCCATCTCGTCCAACCAGGCCAGATGTGGATCCCACTGGATCAGAACGTTTCCGATGTCAAAAACGACAGCCTTCATTCTGCGGCCTCCTTTTGCGTAATACGCTCTTCAGCCTCGCGACGCAGTTTACGAACCAGCTCAAGTTCAGACTGGAAGTCGACGTAATGCGGCAGTTTGATATGTTCGAGGAAACCGGTGGCCTGAATGTTATCTGCGTGGCTAAGGACGAATTCTTCATCCTGCGCAGGGGCACCCAGATTGTCTTCGCCCAATTCTTCCCAACGAAGCGCACGATCGACCAGAGCCATCGCGATGGACTTTCGTTCAGACTGACCAAAGACAAGACCATAGCCACGTGTAAACTGCGGTGGTTCGGTCTTGGAGCCCGTGAACTGGTTCACCGTCTCACACTCGGTCAGTTCGACCTCACCGATATCAATGGCAAAACCCAGCTCGGGAATGTCCATTTCGACCACGACTTTGCCAATCCGCAACTCACCCACAAAAGCGTGGTTGCGGGCGTAGCCACGCTGGGTGGAATAGGCCATGCCCAGTACAAATCCCTCATCCCCGCGTGTCAGCGATTGCAGGCGCAGGGGACGGTTGGACGGAAATTCCATCGGTTCACGCGTCAGATCACCCGGGGTCTCATCACTCGCCGGTTCATCCTGAATGATGTCCTCACCCTTCAGAAATTCAGTAATATGGGGCGTCGGTTCCTGACGTGCAGGGCCCTGAGGAGCCTCGGGGATTTCACCATCAGCTGCTAGTTTGAAGTCCAGCAAACGGTGCGTGTAATCAAATGTCGGCCCCAGAACCTGCCCCCCGGGCGCATCCTTGAACGTGGCCGAGATTCGGCGGTCGCAGGCCATCTCACCAGTTTCAACCGGATTGGAATAGCCAAATCGCGGCAGTGTCGTGCGATAGGCGCGGATGAGGAAAATCGCCTCGATCAGATCGCCTCGCGCCTGTTTGATGGCCAGCGCAGCAAGATCGGGGTCGAACAAGGACCCTTCAGCCATGACGCGGTTCACCGCAAGGCTCAGCTGTTCACGGATCTGCGCAAGGGTCAGCTCCGCCACATCTGTCGCACCACGGCGCTCTTCGGCCAGCCACGTATGGGCGTTCTCGATGGCTTTTTCGCCCCCTTTAACAGCAACATACATCGCTTAGCCCTCTGTCCTGATCTGCGTGCTGCGCGGCAGGGCCGCGATCTTGTCACCACTGGTAAAGAAGAAATCGCACCCCAGAGGAAAGAGCGTCGCATTGCTCTGAAGTGCCGGAACATCCGGCAGAGACAACCTTGCAGTGTCCTTGATTCCCGGGCCGCTCAGAACGGCGGCGCGTTGCTCAAGCTGGTCGCATTCCACAATCAAGGTCGCAGACCGATCCGGGTACTCCGGCGTTCCGATGCGATAGGCGTTGAGCGGACCCAGCGCGCGCCACGTTCCAACGGCGAAATCTGCCTGGTCCGCAGACACAATTGGCGCACCTGTGTGGAAGGTCAGCCATTTGCGCCCCGCATCAGTGTCAGTATCACCTGCCAGATGAACCTTTGTTTCAGGATCGCACAGCGTCAGCAACAGCGTGCCAGCCGCCAGGGACAGGGGCGCAGGTGGCTCAATACCCGTCAGGGCGCGGATTTCACCCGGACGCGCCATGACAGTCATGGCCGCGCGGAACGCATGGGCGGCCTGGACAGGTGCGTTTTCAAAGCCGCCGGAAAACTGTGTTTGTGCCGCCATCAGTCTTCCCCCCGAACCAGCGTGAAAAACTCGACCTTCGTGGCCGCCGCCTTGGCAGCACGCGCGGTTTTGGCCGCCTGCATCTGCTGGTGCAAGGGGTCGAGCAGTTGCGCCTGCAATTCACCCGCAGCCGACGTCTGCATCATGGCATCAACCAATGCCGCAGCTTCTGCCTTGGGCTTCGACCTGCCCTGAACATATCCGTGACCGACCGTGCCATCCTGCAGCACGACCGAGCAGCGCGTGACGGTCATTTCGCCCAGGTTGAACGGTGCACCGGTGCCACCGGTGCGTCCACGCACCATGACGCCGCCCACTTCGGGACTGCGCAGCCATTCAAAACTCGGGCGGTTCTGAATGCCGTCCCATAGCGACATCAGGGCGTCGTCCGGTGCACGGGCCAGCAGGCCCATCCAATCCTCCCGCGCCTCGGTCGCGATATTTGTGTTTTCTGTCATCAAAGCCTCTTGGCCGGGTTGTCTACATGAACTATACAACTAGACAAATATTAGCCTTTTGGCTTCCGAGGCGCAATCTGCAACTGTGTGAAGATTTGATGACATGAACAAAACACCGATCTGGAAAAGCATAGCCCTGCGCCTGACTTCGGACATCGCCGAGGAGCGCTATCAAACCGGAGATCGCTTGCCGACCGAGGCACAATTGGCTGCCACGTATGGCGTCAATCGCCACACGGTGCGGCGCGCACTGGCCGACATGTCAGAACAAGGTCTGGTCCACGCCCGGCGCGGCGCAGGCGTGTTTGTGGCGGCGCGACCAACGGATTACCCGATCGGCAAAAGGGTGCGATATCACAAGAACATCTCGGCCAGCGGCAAAATACCGGGCAAGAAAATTCTGACCCTCACCACACGCGCGGCAGATGAAGCCGAAGCGGACGCCCTGGGTTTGGACAAGGGTGATCCTGTGCATGTCTATGACGGCCTTTCGTTGGCGGACGGGCAGCCTGTGGCCGTGTTTCAAAGCGTTTTTCCAGCAGCGCGTTTTCCCGATCTGTTGCAGACATTGACCGAAACGCAGTCTGTCACAAAAGCTCTGCAGGCTTGCGGCATCGCAGATTACACGCGCATCTCGACCCGTTTGACCGCACGCGGTGCAACCGCAACACAGGCCTTACAGCTTCAACTGTCCGAAGGGGCTCCGGTTTTGTTCTCGATCGGCGTAAACGCGGACCCCGATGACCAACCGGTAGAATATGGCAGAACCGTTTTCGCGGGAGAGCGTGTCACGCTGACACTGAACGATGAATAGACCAGCAAGTTCTCCCGCTCGTCCTCGACCTCCTTACGGAGATCTTATCCCGTTGGGCGCGGGAGCTCTGGCCAGACGATTGCGAAACCTATTCGTATTTCTCCAGGAACGCTTCAGCGCGCATGTTTCGAAAATCGGGCAAAGCTGTCCTCAGACGCGCGTTGTCCCAGTCCCACCAGGACAGTTGCTCCATCCGGTCCGCCACATCCTCAGGGAACCTGCGACGTATAGGTTGGGCGGTTACGCCAGCAACGATCGTATAAGGTGGCACGTCTTTGGTGACAATCGCCCCAGATGCAATGACTGCTCCGTTGCCAATCGTGACTTCCGGCTTGATGATCGCGGCGTGTCCGATCCAGGTATCGTGCCCAATCCGGGCCGTCCGACCGGCGCGACGCGCGAACCAGTCCGCATCATCCTGCGCGTCGTCCCAGTAATCCGCCGAACGGTAGTGGAAATGATGCAGAGATGCTTTTTCCAGCGGGTGATCCGTGGCCCCTATCCGCGTGAAGCTTGCAATATTCGCAAATTTGCCGATCTCTGCATTTGCGATGTCACACGTCCTGTCACAATAGGAGTAATCCCCCCAGTTTGAGTTCGCGATCCGGCTGCCTGCGCCAATTTCCACATATGCGCCAAAGCTGCTGTTTGTGATTTGGCAGTCGGGATGGATGAACGGTTGATCCGCACTAAGCCTTACCATTTTCTTGACTTTCTTAACTCAGTTCAGGGCAGCAGGAACCGCTTGCGATTGGGATCGCGCGGTTTACGCTTTTTGCCCGTTTCACCTTGAATGAGACGTTTGCGCAGCCAACCCGAGAACCAATCCATCAGCATCACCATCAAAATGATCAGCACGATGTAATAGGCGACCTCTTCCCAATCTTTCTGCGTGATAATCGCCTGTGTCAGCAAAAGACCAATACCACCGCCTGTGATCGCTCCAATCACCGTCGCACTGCGGGTGTTGGATTCAAGGAAGTACAACAATTGGCTGAGCAGTACAGGCGTGACCTGAGGGATAACTCCAAACCGATACCGTTGGGGGGCATTTGCGCCCGTGGACTGCACGCCTTCGATCTGCTTCTGATCCACATTCTCCAGCGCTTCCGAGAAGATTTTGCCGAAGGTCCCCGTATCCGTAACAAGAATGGCCAGAGCACCAGTCAGCGGTCCGGGACCAAAGGCGCGGGCGAGCACCACGGTCCAGATCAACGCGTCCACGCCGCGAACGAAGTCAAACACACGGCGCGTTGCAAAGCGGACGGATTTCATCGGGTTGAAATTGCGTGTCGCAAGGAAGGCCAGCGGCAGGGCGACCATGGCCGCGCCCAGCGTGCCCAAAAACGCCATCAGGATCGTTTCAAAAATGGCCCAAGCCACGTCCTGATGCCGCCACATCTTGTTGGTCCAGAAATCATTGAAGATCGCACCCATTTCGCCCGACGCTGCGCGCCCGGCTAGTTCCGGGAACGACTTTCCATAATAAGGACTGTCGAGCGTGAACCAGAACAGCTCCCACCCTGTGAAATAGCGGAACACCTCCGACCGGTTGCGCGTGACTGTCAAACGACCCGCGTCAGTGGTCACAGCCAGCCGGTTCTTGGATACGTTGATCCAGTCCGGGACTTCTCTGCTGGGAAATTCCGCCTGCACACCGGCTGCCCGCGAAGGCGTCGCGCGGATGGTGCCATAGCCGGGAATGTCATATTCCACCGTCTCAGGACCAAAGCGCACAACGTGACCATCTTCGAGATCAATCACCGTTGTCTCGCCCAATACTACCCAATCCGGGGCCTGACCTTCGGGATATGCGCCTTTGCGCTCGCCCTCGATCGCGGCAGAGACTTCGCCGGTGCGGTTGTCACGCTCGATATGGGTTTTGTAACTGTAGCTGTCAGACACCAGCGTCTTGCCGTTGTCCCAATTCGCACGCGCCGCAATTCCCGGCACGTCAAAGGCGAAAAATACGTAGACCAGATAAGCCAGCACCAGAGCGGGCAACCCGAAATTCATCAGCCTCTTGCGGCTGAACAGGCGGTCCGCTTCGGCCTTGAGCTCATCGACAGTCAGATTGGTTGCGAAGGTGCTCATGCCGAGGCTCCTTTTTCCGACCCATGAGTCAGACGGTCGCGCAGGACACCAGACAGCTGGTCTACGACGACGATTGTCACGAAAAGCAAAAGGAAAATAGCCGCAGCCTCATCATAACGCCCCTGCCCCCAGGACATGGCGTTGCGCAGCTCATAGCCCAGACCACCGGCGCCCACAAACCCAAGGATAGCCGAAGCGCGGATATTGATTTCAAACCGCAACAGCGCATAGCTGACATAATTCGGTCCGACTTGCGGGATCACACCCAGATACATGCGCTGGGACCAGTTGGCGCCGACGGACTGCAACCCCTCGACCGGCTTCAGCGAGGCGTTTTCGTTGACCTCGGAAAACAGCTTACCCAGCGCGCCCGCGGTGTGGATGGCAATCGCAATCATTGCAGGCACCGGGCCACCACCCAGAACAAAGATCAGAACCAAGGCGATGACGATCTCGGGGATTGCCCGGAAGACATCCGAGACACGGCGGAACAGTGGGATCAGCGACGGCCAGTAGGCCATGCCGCGCGTGGACATCAGCGACAGGAACGTTCCCAATATTGCACCAACCAAAGTAGCCGCTGCGGCAATATTCAGGGTTTCAACAAGCGCCGGTAAGAACTCAACAAGGTTCGCCGGCATCTCGGCGATCTTTTCCCACGCCTCGGACAGAACCTCGGTCGGATAGTCAAAAATCCGTCTCCAGCCGTCGATGAAGCTGCCCGCATTGCGGCCGTCGGCTGTGCGGAATCCTGCGGCCATCATGGCCACGAACAAGATCAGAAGGATACCACCATAGACCCTCTTGCGTCGCGCCATCGCGGTGTATTCGTCGCGGATCTGATCAACGGGCGGGGACCCAGCAGTCAGGTCTGTCATGGAATGCTCCTGAGTGGAAAAACGGGGCCCGGATTTCCACCGAACCCCGAACATTGGGTATGCAGGCTTAGTTGGACTTCAGCTTGCGTGCTTCGATGATGATTTCGTAGGCATCATGCGTGATCGGCTCGAACGCTTTCGCCTCACCTGCGGCAACGCCGTAGAAGCAGTCACGATCTTTCTCGTGCAGGCCAGCCATCAGGGCTGTCATCTTTTCTTTGACATCCGCAGGCAGCGCGGTGCGCAGAACAACCGGACCTTCCGGGATCGGCTTGGATTTCCAGATTTCAACCATGTCGTTCATGTCGACCAGACCGGCATCAACGGCACGACGCAGCGCGCCTGAGTTGTATCCGTCTTCCCAGTTGCCCAGACCGTCAGCCCATGTGACACCACCGTCAACATCACCATTGTTGACTGCGACGATGGTCTGTTCGTGACCGCCGGTGAACTTCACTTCACCAAAGTAGTCACCCGAATCCATGGTGGCACCAGTAGCCTGCGGGATTTCGATGGACGGGATCAGGTAGCCCGAGGTCGAATTCGGATCGCCAAAGCCAAAGGTCTTGCCTTTCATGTCGTCCAGCGAGGCGATGCCGCTGTCCTTGCGGGCAAACCCGATCGAGTAATAGCCGTAGCCGCCATCGACGTTCACCTTAACCAGAACCGGCTCAACCGCTTCAGGATCGCTCAGATAGGTTTTGGCGTAACCCGACGCGCCCAACCATGCCATGTCGATGGTGCCGCCCAGCAGACCCTGGATCACACCGTTATAGTCGGCGGGAGCAAACAGTTTGGTCTCAACACCCAGCGCCTCTTCGGTGTATTCACGCAGGCATTCGTTGTTGTTCAGACGGTCCTGAGCGTTCTCACCGCCCAGAATCCCGATGCGGAATTCGCTGATGTCCTGAGCCATGGCCGGGGCGGCAAGCGCAGTGGTAGCCGCAATGGCGGCAATCAGTTTTTTCATCTGTCTCTCTCCAGTTTGATTGCCCCGGCCTTTCATCCGGCCGGGCGATGAAAGGGGGTTGGTGTCTCAGATGGTCGCTTCTGCTTCCATCAGGGCCTTCTGGGTGGCATCCAGAGTTTCGATCTCGGTCGATGTCGCCTCTTCCGAGAAGCTGGCGTCGGCACCGTAAATCTCTCGTGCAACACCGGTTGTCAGCTGCTCGGGCAAGCCGTCAAAGACGATGCGCCCGTCGCGCATGCCAACCACGCGGTCACAATAGCGGCGAGCGGTATCCAGCGTGTGCAGGTTGGCGATGACAGTACGGCCATCTTCTTCGTAAATGCGTCGCAGCGCCTGCATCACAACCTGAGCGTTCATCGGGTCCAGCGAAGCGATGGGCTCGTCTGCCAGAATGATCTTTGGGTCCTGCATCAGGGCGCGTGCGATGGCGACACGTTGTTGTTGGCCGCCCGACAGGGCCTCGGCGCGCTTCGGTGCGTGCTCGGCAATACCCAGACGGTCCAAGATGTCGATTGCGCGATGGATTTCATCCATCGGAAACAGGTTGAACATGGTGGCCAGTGTCGACTGGCGGTTCAGCGTTCCGTGCAAAACGTTCGACACCACATCCATGCGCGGCACCAAGTTGAACTGCTGAAAGATCATGGCGCAATCAGCCTGCCAAGCGCGCTTGTCTCGGCCCTTCAGTTGCGTCACATCGCGGCCTTCGAACAGGATTTCACCGTCGCTAGCATCCGACAGTCGGTTGATCATCCGCAGCAGCGTCGACTTGCCTGCACCAGATCGTCCGATGATCCCTATCATGCAGGGCTTATCTACATCCAGCGTCGCGGCATCCACCGCGACGTTGTCACCGAAGCGTTTGGTCAGTTTCTTGATATGCAGCACAGGCCACCCCCAATTCGTATTGGCGGTCAGCTACAGATACCGTTCAAAGAATATGTGTCATCGTCGTGAAAGTTTTGTAACGCACCCCGGTGTGCTGGGGCTATCCAACCCGTTGCCCCGCAGGTATATGCATCGGCGACTCTTTAGCTGATACGAGGCCACCATGAGCTTTGACCGCACCATCAAGATCGCACCGTCGATCCTGTCCGCCGATTTCGCCAATTTCGGGCAAGAAATTCAGGCCATCGAGGCACAAGGCGCGGATTGGGTCCACGTGGATGTCATGGATGGCCATTTCGTTCCGAACCTGACCTTTGGCCCACCTGCCGTCAAAGCCTTTCGCCCGCATGTGAAAACTGTGATGGACGTGCATCTGATGATCACGCCGGTTGACCCGTACATCCAAGCCTATGCGGATGCCGGGGCTGACATTCTGACCGCGCATGTCGAAGCCGGACCGCATACACATCGCACCCTGCAGGCAATTCGCGCCGCTGGAATGAAAGCCGGTGTTGCGCTGAACCCAGGCACTCCGGCTGAAGCCGTCGAGCACTTGCTGGACCTCACTGATCTGATCTGCGTGATGACCGTAAACCCGGGCTTTGGGGGGCAGAAATTCATCGACATGACCAGCAAGGTCCGCAAGCTGCGTCAGATGATCGGCGACCGCCCTGTGCATATTGAAATCGACGGTGGTGTTGATCCAACGACCGCCCCGCTTGTCGCGGCTGCAGGCGCAGATGTTCTGGTCGCCGGATCAGCCGTGTTCAAAGGTGGCTCAGTGTCGAAACCAGAAGTGTACGGCGAAAACATTCGGGCCGTGCGGGCGGCGGCCGAGTCGGCCCTGTCGTAATTCTGAGATCTGGGGCTGAGCCAAACACGCCGTTCAGCCCCAGCAAAGGCAACAGAGCCCTCGATTTCCAAGGGCTCTGTCATGCGGATCAATCGGCGCCAAACGCACCGATATGAGATACCCCATTCGCTCCTGTGGCCTGGAAGGTTCCACCTACTTCTTCGGCGTTTGGCCCATAAAAAACACCATATGCTTCGCCGTTAGTGCCAGGCCCTGCAACCGTCGCCGTGAACCCGGAATTCGAGATGCTGCCCGAGCCGCTAAAGTCCAGCTCGGGCGCAGCCCGGTCTGGCACGCCGACCACCAAGCTGGTGGCATCTGTATTCGTGCTTGAAATTGTGGCGCTGGAAAAATCGGTGGTCACATTTATGTTCGAACTGGTTTGATATTGATTGCCGTCACTAAGGCGGGCAACACCCGTGCTGGCGCCCTGGTAAGACGCGTTGCGCCCTGTTGGCATGTCAGCCGTCGGCGTAACCGAGCCGTAAGAGCCCGCAGCCGCGGTGCCGCTTGCTTGGTTGCGCCCCTCGATCCACGACCCGAAGGTTTGATACTCGAACCGCGTGCGTGACGGGTCAAGCAATACAGCGCCTCTATCCAGATCCGGGGAATTGAAGACCGCCGCAACTGTCCCCTGTTGCACGTTGTCACCAGTACGGCTGTCCAAATTCACATTCGACCCGGTAGCAGAACCAGTGAATGCGATGATGTCGCCCCCGCTTGTAGACACGGTTACGCTGGAATTTGAAGGAATCGATTGGCTTTGGACAGCCACGGCACGTGTAGTTTGATTCGTCGTAAAAGTCTGAACAACCGCACGACCGTTCAATGTCGCGGTACCGTCCTGCGGCAGGTTTATTTTTTGCGCAGGTGTCGTCGAAACTGGCCCCTGCACACCCGACCCGCCCGAAGATGAGTCATCATCATCCAGATCAAAATCCAACCCGGCGATACCGCCGCAAGCGCTCAAAAATACAATCGGAAATATTGCTGCAAACCTGCAACTAACCTTGGTATTCATAACTGCTCCGTAGTCAACGTTTTGGCGAAACAGTAGTAATTCAACCATACGGCGCAAGTCGTGTTATCAGTTCAATCTAAAGGTGTTTTTCAGTGTTGCCTCAAATGCGACAGTTTCAATCTGAACGGCAAGACCGAAACTGTCTTGGGGGCCGAACAAACCGCAACGCACTGTTTCTTGGATCATGCCAAGTTTCGATCTTCAACCGCTGCGAGACCATGCGATGAAAACCTTCCGCGTCACCAGGGCTCTGATGGTTTCAGCCTGTATTCTCGTCCTGACAGGCACGATGACCACGCACCAGGCAGCTGCTGACTCGGCCCAAACCGTTTCGCAGACAGCAGATCAATTTGAAATCGAAGCTGTCTTTCTGAGTGGCCTGGCTGACATGCAGAATAGCCGTCCCGAGGCCGCCATCGAAAAATTCTCGGCGATTCTGGCTGCCAACCCAAACTTGACCCGGGTGCGGTTGGAACTGGCACGCGCATACTTCATGGCCCGACAGTGGAACCGCGCGCGAAACGAATTCTTTACTGTCCTGTCTGGCGATTTGCCCGACTCGGTGCGCATACGTGTTTTGGCTTTCATCCGAGAAATTGATGCGCGCCGGGGCTTTGACTGGGACCTCAGCCTCAGGTTCACAACCGTCAGCAATCCCAGAAAATACGAAACGGATCAGATCACGCTGAATTTCGCCGGTCTCAACCTGCCTTTCACTTTGAATCGGGATACATCGTCCGAGATCGGGGTTCGGGCCACAGGCGCAGCAAACTTTCGACAACCCGTGAACCTTGGGTTTTCCGATCTTCAAACTGTCGCCTATGCGTCCTTCAACTTCGACGTGACCGAGGCCCGAACCTCACGCTACGATGACTACATCTTCGTGGGTCGGTTTGGCTTGCGCACCTTGTCGGAAAACACCACAAGCTCGTTCGGACCTGCAATAGGAACCCGGCTGATTGGCGGACAAACCTATGAGAACCGCATCTCGCTGGAGGCTGCCTTTGAACGGCGTAACCTGTTAGGGGGCTCCATATTTGGAGCTTTGACCGGGTCAAGGCTGCACAGCCCTCGTTCCAGCACGCTTGACGGGCATTCCTTTGAAGGAGAGTTTGGTGTGCGACGCTCTGTCGGTGGCCGCGGCCTGGTCGGTGTCAGCGCGTTCTATCAAGACAAATCCGTCGAAGACGCGCTAGAGAACTACACGCGCAAAAGACTGACCGTGTTCGGTCAATTTGACGCCCGCGGCGGGTTTACCTTCCAGCCCTCTGTCTATCTGGAAAACAAGTCCTTCAAGACACCTAGCCCCCTGCTGACCGGGAACCCGAATGAAACGTCTTGGGGGTCGCGTTTGCGCATTGAGAAGAACGACCTGTTCATTGGAAACGGGTTTTCCCCCTTTGATCTGATTGAATACATCCAAACCGATTCCGACATCCCGGCTTATAATTTTACCGAGACAAACTTTGAGCTTGGGCTCGAAAGACGTTTCTGACTGAGAAAGCTCAGGTGTTTAGCTTCAACAGTCGTTCTCACCTCCTTCGTCGGGTATTCTCGGCCTGAACGGTATTCAAAAACCCTAGTTTGAACCTTTGCCTCAGCCACGCTGTTTGAGGAGAAAATCCACCCCTTCATCATCGCGAACAGCACAAACGCCTTCCCGCGCCGTTTCTTATGGTTCGTTTTTTACATTCTTGCTGAGGCTGAATACGCGTCGCTAACCCTCATCGACCCCAAAAGGCGGGTATCACCCCGCCTAGACGTTCTTTTTGAGAACTCGCGGGCATCGGCGGTGTTGGTAAGGGGGTTTTGTTGACTTAAGATTTGGAACGTTATGAGGTTCCCAAACGATCAATCACTCAACCGAACAAGACAGCTATGCTTCAAGAATTTTCCACCGCCTTTAGCTTGCAAAGATTAATTGAGAATGCGCGCGCCAATCACAGGAATATTTACGATAAATGGTGCGAAGTCGGCACAAAACTGGCCTATGAAAGAAATGACAACTTTGGACACGCACGTGAACATCTGGATGCGAATTTTGATCTGATATTAAGAGATCTGGAGCGTGAGCAAGCGCTAGCAATTGAGCGATATGGAACTAAGTTCGATGGAGGAATTCTTTTTCTTCAAATTAGCCTTTCGAAAATGTGGCTATTTTCAGTTTACGAAGTCATTCGAGAGACATGTGAAGTTCCCTGTGCTTCACGAACGCACAACTCCACTTATTGCAATCAAGCTAACTGTTTTCGCTGCAACTCATTGAAGCCAGTTCGAGATAGGTTGAATGCTTTCAGAATACCCTTGGCCAAACTCCGACCTGAGCGCACCCGAAATCAGAAAAATGTTCATGCTGAGGTTGTCATCGACGATGAAGCTGGGTCCATAGGTTGGCGAACGTATTCTGGACGCACACAAGCACAAGAAATTTCTAGCCGACTAGTATTGTCTCACTTCACCCTCGACACACTACTATGACACTAACCCTGAACAACTTAAGCGGCACGTTTTATTCAACAAAGAAGGCCGCCCCTTGTGGGACGGCCTTCTTTGTCTCACCGATGTGCCGGGCTGAAGCCCGGCCTACCGATTATTCTACGATCTTCGACACAACGCCGGCGCCGACGGTGCGA